>NZ_SJSA01000002.1:0-600000 GCF_004766125.1 Duncaniella freteri | reverse complement strand
TATACTACCTCTTATTTCCGTAACTTTCATGATCTCATATATCGTGTTTGAAAAATACAGTGCAACCAAAAGACAAGGCTAACAAAATATAGTACCTTTGCAGTGGCTTTGACAATGAGCTAAAATAGAAGTGGAATATCGGAAACAAACTGCACTGAAAAAAGAAGAAACCGTTCGTATTGACACCCCAAATAAGTTAAGAATCAATAAAAGCATTAAATCTTCATCCTTTAGAATGTACCGTTAAAGGTTACGACCATATTTCTGACTTATTGCTTGCAAATTATTGAGTAATAAATGGTTGTAAATACCATAAATGAATCCAACTGCATATAAAAAAGATGGTTGCGCATGATTAGCGCAACCATCCAAAAGACGTTGTTGTGTTAAAAGGCTTTATACCTCAGCTATCACTTCGATTTCAACAAGCACTTGTTTGGGAAGTTCGCGTACAGCGACAGCTGAACGAGCCGGGAATGGCTCAGAGAATGTGCGGCCATATACTTCGTTCATGGGGCCGAAAAGGCTCATGTCGGCAAGGAAAACGGTGGTTTTAACCACGCGGTCAATGCTGGTTCCCGCCGCAGCAAGGAGGGCTTTTACGTTAGCAAGAGATTGTTCTGTCTGAGCCTGGATGCCTTCAGGGACTTCGCCGGTGGCAGGATTTACAGGGATCTGACCAGAGCAGAAAAGCAGTGAGCCGCACTTGATGGCCTGGCTGTAGGGACCAATAGCTGCTGGAGCTGATGTTGTGGAGATTACTTCTTTCATAACTTTTAGAAATGATTAATAATGAATATATAATTGAAAATTGGGGTATTTAAAGATCGGTAAGAAGGGTCTTTCCCTCTGCCGAAGATATCTGCCGATATATTTCGTCGCACACTTTCACGACTTCTGGGAATTCTTTATCAAAACCAGGTATGAAGTTGTCTTCTCCATGATTGCGGAGCGTGTCGATGACAAAGGAGACAGTGTAATGATCAATGCTCAGGGAGGGCTGTATGGGGAGATCATCGGATATCTCTGTTTCCCCCAGAGGGGCGACCCTGACAAGTAGGCCACAGTTGAGCAGCCGTTCTGTGATATTGGCTGCAAGGCGTGACGGGATGTCATATCTGCTGGCTATTTGGGCTACAGTAAGTGGGGATTCGCCTGCTGCAAATCGTTTTAGGACTGTTGACAGCACTGCGATAGACACTTTGCGGCGGTAATTCTCAGATATGTTTTGCGTCTGCTTGTTGAAACTGAACAGAGATATGTTCTGTGCTGAGCAGCATATAAGAGCTCCGGCAAGGGTGATCAGCCATGACATCTGCATCCATATGAGCATCAATGGAAGGAACGAGAAAGAGCCGTAGATGGCATTGTATTTGGAGACATACAGCTGTCCTGTGACGAACAGCCATTGCAGCACCTGAAATGAGGTTCCTGCTATAGCTCCTGCCGGAAATGCGTTTTTGAACTTAACCTTGGCATTAGGTATTAGCATGTAGGCTCCTGTAAAGAATAACCATGCGAACAGGAAGCTGACACAGTCAAGGAGGAATTCGATAAAAGGCGTAACGAAATCAAACGGCAGAAGGTGCTGTATGGTTTTTGACATGAATATCTGAAGACCACCGGAGCATATCATTAACACAGGTAGAATTATGCAGATGGCAAGATAGTCAGTGACTTTGCGGAATATGGATCGGTCGACAGTGACTCCCCACACCTCGTTGAAAGTCTCTTCAACGCTGTCAAGGAGCGATATAATGGTCCATAGGAGGAAAACCAGACCCACACCTACAAATATCCCTTCCGAAGCTTGGGCGAGGCAGGAATCGACAAACGAGAAAGCCATCTCCAGTGCTTTATGCTGGGATGGAAAATAATGGAAAAGCTGTGTTTGCAGCAGGTTCTGGAATCCGAATCCTCTGCCTATGGCGAATACCAAAGCCAGAGCCGGGACTATGGCAAGAAGTGTGCGATAGGTCATAGCGCACGCCTTGCTTTGAAGATTTGAGCTTAAAAAAGTCTTTACAGTTAGATTGACGGTCTTGATGATGTTGACCTTAAGCGTGGTCCTATGGTCCTCCCACACTCCTTCTGAGCAGTATGCCCATATGGCCATTACACGAGCGTAGATGCTCTTGTAACGTGATTCAATCCTTTCGGTAAACTTCTTTTCACTTTTCATCGTCAGATGGCTCTACATATGTCTTTGCTGCCTGGGCTCTTGCTATATCGAGCGCGCGGGTGAGCTTTTCTTTTTCCAGTGATGCCACTTTTGCTCGTCGCATAGTGGTGGAGTATTCATACAAGGTGGCTATTTCCTGAGCCTGAGCCTGTGGGAGAGGCATGGAGTATGATGTGGAACCATTAAATGTCAGAGTCATGGGCTGGGAATAGTGCAGCTGGATGAAATGACCAAGGGAGTCGCATTCAGCACCCATGTATGTAATTACTTCAGCACCCATTGAACGGTCGTTCCGCTCGCCGTCGTATGCAACTGTAGAGGTCGATGCGCTTGCCCCATCGCATGCCACTGTGACCGATGTGCTTTTCACAGCCTTGGACTTGAGTGACGATATAAGATAGAAGTTGCCGTTGGGTGTAAGTCGTGCCTGAATGCCGTTGGAGCCGACTATGCCTCCGTCCTTGGCATTGATGCCTACATAGTATCCTTCTATCGGATTCTTGACATAGCGGATAAGTTTCTGCAATGAATCTCCTTTCACTCCGAGAGTCGCAAGAAGGGAGTCGGCTGTCTCAAGCCTATGGAGCGTCAGGCCTTCAGTGGCACGAGTAGTGAGATGTAATGCCTTGCGGCGTATGTCAATCTGTGAGGGATAGCTTCTTTTTAGAGAGTCCGTAATAGAGAGAGCCAGGATATAGTTGCCTGAATCGAACGCCTGAGTGGCGGAGTCAAGGAGTGCCTGTGCTCTATCCTTGTCTGCCGAGCCTGAACAGGAGGCAAGCAGGGTTAATG
Source organism: Duncaniella freteri (assembly GCF_004766125.1). Classification (NCBI taxonomy): domain Bacteria; kingdom Pseudomonadati; phylum Bacteroidota; class Bacteroidia; order Bacteroidales; family Muribaculaceae; genus Duncaniella; species Duncaniella freteri. Next base: position 597,026 of record NZ_SJSA01000002.1, on the reverse strand, counting down.
AGGTAAATATGGCGAGTGGTGTACGCCATTGTCTAATTGCTGCGTTGAACATCTTTTACGCCTTTTACGGTTTTTATTTTTTTGATTATATTGTTGAGCGCGGATGTGTCGTTGATACCAAGCACGAGGAAGCCAGAGAACATTCCATCATGCGACTCGATTGATATGTTGCGCATATTGACATCCTTCTCTTTGTTGATTATGGATGTGATATTGGTCACAATACTTATGTCGTCGTTGCCCAAGATGCGCACTGTGGCGGCAAACTGATTGCCTGCTTTCCCTGACCAGCGTGTGCGTATCACGCGATAAGGATAGCGTTCGCGTATGTGATTTGAATTCGGGCAATTCATGCGGTGGATCTTGATGACACCTTCTGCCGATACGAATCCGAACACATCATCTCCATAGATGGGGTTGCAGCATTTTGACAGCCGGTAATTGACCCCCTTTATGTTATCGCCGATCACAAGTATGTCATCATTGCCATCTGAAAGGCGTTCGTTCGGGTCTATTAGCTCGAACTCCTCTGCGCTTCGCCTCTCAATCTCAGCTTTATGTTCGGCAGAATAAATTAGCTCATAGGTGGCTATGACATCGTTGACATCGATCGATTCATCTGCTATGGCTTTATAGAAGTCAGTGACTGTGCGATATCCCAGTTTTTTTATGGATCGCATCAGTGTGCCCTCCTCAAGTTCTATTTTCCGGTTTTTACAGCGGCGTTGCAGCAGTTCACGACCGAATTCTGACGATCGGTTGGCTCGCTCATTGATGGTCTGGCGTATCTTGTTGCGTGCCTTGTTGGTCACTACGAAGTTGAGCCAGTCGAGTTTGGGGGTTTGCGACGGAGATGTTGTGATTTCTACTGTGTCGCCCGACGAGAGCTTGTGATTGAGTTTGCGGTTTCGTCCGTTCACCTTGCCGCCGACACATGAGCATCCGAGTTTAGAATGTACGGCAAAAGCGAAGTCGAGCACAGATGCTCCCATAGGGAGCCTGTAGAGGTCGCCCATAGGAGTGAAGATGAACACCTCTTTGTCATACAGGTCCATCTTGAAATTTTTCATGAGCTCCATGGGGCCGTCGGCGGTCTCAAGAATGTCACGAACATTGTTCATCCATGCGTCCAGTTGGCCCTCGCTCTTTATGCCCTTGTATTTCCAGTGGGCTGCGAGACCTTTTTCTGCAACGAGGTCCATCCTGCGAGTGCGTATCTGGACTTCGACCCATTTGCTGTCAGGTCCCATGACGGTGGTGTGGAGAGACTCGTAGCCATTGCCTTTAGGGATTGAGAGCCAGTCCTTGAGCCTTTTCGGATTGGAGGTGTACATATCCGTGACTATCGAGAACACCCTCCAGCACTCAGCTTTCTCATCCTCACGCGGTACATCAAGAATGATACGGATGGCGAAGAGGTCATAGATGCCCGACAGTTCCACCTGTTGCTTGCGCAGCTTATTCCAGATGGAGAATATGCTTTTGGTGCGCCCTTTGATTTCATATTTTAGCCCGGTCTTGTCGAGTTTCTCTTTCACCGGGGCTATGAACGATGCGATATATGCGTCACGAGCCGCTTTTGTCTCGTTGAGCTCACGAGCTATCTTTGTATAGGTTTCCCTTGACGAGTATTTGAGCGACATGTCCTCAAGCTCGCTCTTTATTTTGTAAAGGCCGAGGCGATGGGCGAGGGGTGCGTACAGATAATTCGCTTCAAAAGCTGTATCGATGACGAATTTTTCGTCAGGATGATGGTTGATCGCCCTCATAAGCGTCAGGCGGTCTACTATCATGATTATGATGACACGTATGTCATCGGCAAGTGCCATAAGGAGCCGACGGAAATTGTCGGTTTTTACTACAGTCTGTTTGCCGTAAAGAGTGGTCACTTTCATCAGTCCGGTGACAAGGTGAGCCACATCGGCATCCCATAGTTCTTCTATGCGGTTGATATCAAGCACTCCTGCCGCACACAGATTATATATGAGTGTTGCTACAATCATGTTGCGGTCAGGCGATACCATCTCACATAGTGCTATGCATGTCTCTATCGAGCGCACCGAAGGGTCGATACCGTGGGTGCGTGATGGCAAATATCCGGATTTGATGGCTTCTTTGTGTACCTTGCGAATCTTGGCATAGTCGGTAGGCTCGCTCACAACCGAAGCCTCAGAGGCGAGCCGGCGTACAAGTTCGCGTATATCGGACAGCTGTTTGTTGTTTCCTTCCATTTTGTAGAGTAGAGATGGGCTTGACTTGACTTGAGAGATTTCTATTCTCGCCTGGAGATGCATGCTCCGGCCGATGACAGGCGGGTGTCGATAGCTTCGTATCCACGGTCGATCTGGTCGATGTTGTCGATCGTCGACATGCCTTTCGCACTCAAGGCTGCTATTAGCATCGCTATTCCGGCTCGGATGTCGGGGGAGTGCATATTGTTGGCTCTAAGGGGCATTTTGTGGTCAAGGCCTATCACCACAGCGCGGTGAGGGTCGCATAGCATGATCTGTGCGCCCATGTCAATGAGCCGGTCGACAAAGAACAGGCGGCTTTCAAACATCTTTTGGTGTATCAGCACTGATCCTCGACATTGTGTCGCGGTCACAAGCATTACAGAAAGAAGGTCGGGGGTCAATCCGGGCCATGGAGCATCGGCTATGGTGGGGATCGATCCGTCGAGGTTGGTTTCGATCTCGTATACATCCTGTGCAGGGATGAAGATATCGTCGCCACGGCGTTCGAGTCTGATGCCTAGCCTGCGGAAAGAATCGGGGATTATACCAAGATTATCGTAGGACACATCCTTGATGGTGAGCTCGCTTTGAGTGAGTGCAGCCATGCCAATGAAACTTCCCACCTCGATCATGTCGGGGAGTATGGTATGGTCCGCTCCGCCGATATGGTCCGTCCCTGTGATGCGAAGCAGGTTGGAGCCGATGCCTTCGATCTTAACTCCCATCTGAGAAAGCATTCTGCACAGTTGCTGCACATATGGCTCGCAGGCTGCATTATAAATGGTGGTAGTGCCTTCAGCGAGTGATGCAGCCATTATGATGTTTGCGGTGCCTGTCACAGAAGCCTCGTCGAGGAGCATGTAGCATCCTTTAAGACCGTTGACTGTTACAAGGTAATATGCCTGACGCTCTTCGTTATAGGCTATCATAGCTCCGAGCTTGGAGAGTCCGGAGATGTGGGTGTCGACCTTGCGTCGGCCTATTTTATCACCACCGGGCTTGGCAAAATATGATTGACCAAGGCGTGCAAGCAAAGGTCCTACAACGAGCACAGAGCCTCGCAATCCGGCGCAACGTGCTACAAAATCGGCACTTGATATGTAGTCCTCATCAAGATCATCGGCTTGGAACCGGTAGCTGTGTTCACCGATCTTTTCCACCTTGACATTCATTGCCCTGAGGAGGTCAATGAGGTTTTTCACGTCCAGTATGTTAGGCACATTATGAATGGTGACAGGCTCCGAGGTCAGCAGCACTGCGCTAATCACCTGGAGTGCTTCATTTTTTGCTCCTTGTGGTTTTATGTTGCCGTTCAGGCGATGTCCGCCTTCGATGATGTATTTGCTCATTGTTTTAAATAGTTGATAAAATAGAGGAAGAGTGATGTGTATACAATTTTTATATTGTGCTAACGTGGTTGTGGTCAGATGTGTTCAACTTCTGGATTCAATGTGATGCCATATCTCTCTCTGACAGACGCTTTGATAGCATTTTCGAGATCCAATACCTCTGAAGCTGTAGCGTTGCGGTCAGGGTTTATAATCACCAGTGGTTGCAGATGCCATACAGCCACATTGCCGGACCGATGTCCTTTCCACCCGCATCGGTCAATCAGCCACGCTGCCGGAATTTTCCAGCCACCTTCGGTATTGAAGTGAGGGAATGAGTCGTTGCCTTCCACTTCGATTACATGCTCCAGTTGCTCATTGCTGACCACAGGGTTCTTAAAGAAACTTCCTGCGCTCGGCACTTCAGTGGGGTCGGGGAGCTTGGAATTACGAACATTGATCACCGCCTCGCGCACTTGTGAAGGAGTGGAAGGTGGGGTGGGGAATAAGTGCTTGAGTGCGGGATAGTTGATATTGGGTTTCGGTTCTTTTGAAAGCCTGTAGACAACGGAGTGTATTATCATGCATCCCCGCAATTCCTGTCGCTTGAATATTGAGTCACGATAGCCGTAATGGCAATCGTTGCATTCTATTGTCACAAATTCCTCCCTTTCTCGGTCGTAGGCATTGACTTCAACAATGGCATCGGCTGCTTCCGAGCCATATGCCCCAACATTCTGCACAGCAGATGCTCCCACTTCTCCGGGGATTCCTGACAGGTTCTCTATGCCCCAAAGCCGGCGGTCACAAGCCCATAGGATGAAATCGTCCATTTTTTCTCCGGCACCGACCATGACCTTTACTTCCGATGGTGTCTCGTCAATCACTTCTATCCCTTTGATCGCGCTGTGGACCACAACCCCAGGGAAATCGGATGTGAATAGCAGATTGCTGCCTCCTCCGATATGAATGAAGTCAACGTCAGGGCGTAAAGTGGAGAGTATGAACGGGATATCCTCAGGGCAGTCATACTCGATATAGCAGCCGCATTTTGCTGGAATAGCAAATGTGGTCACGGATGATAACTCGAAATTTTGTCGCGTAGTAATCATAGCACAAATTTAGCATAAAATTTTCAATAAAAACAGATGGAAATTAAAAAATAAATTTCTACCTTTGCACCGCAATTGACCACAAGGAGAGATGCCGGAGCGGTCGATCGGGGCGGTCTCGAAAACCGTTGTGCCCTTACGGGTACCCAGGGTTCGAATCCCTGTCTCTCCGCAATAAACATTGAAAATCAATCGTTTACAAGAATTACACCCAGTTTTACACCCTACAATGTAAAATTGGGTGTTTTTGTATTATTTAAGAAAACTGCCGAGCGACTATGCATTGATCAGTGATTCTTTCGGATCAGTCCGAAAACCCTGTGGGCATAATATTTTGAAAAAATTCCAATATTGCAATGTAAGAATACAGATTCTTTTAAGGCATTATAAATTAAGTATGTCAGACAACCGCTTGATTGGGTACCAGTATTATAACTCATCGTTTACGATTAATCACCCACATGGTTTTCGGACTGACCCATTCTTTCCATTTCCAATTACCTTATGAAGTCATGAAACAATATCATACACAAAGCCATTCCCAAACATTCCGACGCGAATCCTGCCACAGCAAACGGCAATGCGAACATCACTGCTACTGTAACGGCAATCCAAGTTATGATTACTTTGCGACTTTCCATAGCAGTATACAATTATTAGCGGTAAAATCCGTATGTGAACCTAATTGTTTGAACTCGTTCATATCCTGTTTCCGTAAAAGATTAAGTATTTCCGAATATTGCTTTTGACATATTGAAGATTATGATGTCCGGGCGATATATGATGCTCGACGCAGATTCCATGTGATATTAATTTCTTGGACAATGATTCCACCGCATTGTTGAAACCACCCTCATCTTCATCCCCTGCATCAAGAAACCACTCTTGCTTTTGATGTAGCTTTTCAAATCGCTCGAACTCCAGAGGATTGTTTTTATGAAAACTGTGTTCGTACGGTAAAAGCCAAAGTTTCGTTACTAAATCGTTACCTATTCCCTGCCGGACAAAAACGGTAACGATTTGTCCTCAAATGACCTGATAATGACTTGATTAGTCCATAGTCTGCATAACTCGAAAACGAGAGGTAAAAAATTAATTTTGCAACTAAAAAAGTGAGTTATGAAATCGACATTCAAGGTTCTTTTTTATTTGAAGAAAGGCATTACAAAATTACTAAAATATCCGCAAAAACAAATCAATCGGTTTGTTTTTGCGGATAAAATAAAGCGGACTGATGGTTAGTCCACTTTATTTGAGTACTTTATAAGATATATATTCCTTAAAGAGTAGCTTTACTTATACTCCTGCCATGACTTGATGCTAATATCATTGACATTCATGTGGCAGAAAGCCTCGATGAACGCTCCTGCAAGCCGGGCATTAGTGATAAGTGGAATATTATGGTCAATGGCTCCACGACGTATACGATAGCCGTTGGTCAGTTCTCGCTTGGTGTGGTTCTTGGGGATGTTTACAATGAGGTCGAACTTGTGATCAGCAATCATTTTCATCACATTCTCCTCGGCATCGGCACATTCGTCGGGCCAATATACCGGAATGGCAGGTATACCATGTTCGTTAAGGAATGCTGCTGTGCCTGCTGTTGCATAGATCTTGTATCCCTTAGCTGCAAGAAGACGGCTCGGGTCGAGAAGATCCACCTTGCTCTTTGCTGCACCAGACGAGAGCATTATACCACGCTCGGGTATATTAAAGCCAGTGGCGAGCATGGCATTGAGAAGAGCTTCGTCGAAGTCATCACCGATGCATCCCACTTCTCCGGTGGATGACATGTCTACGCCAAGCACAGGGTCGGCCTTGTGGAGTCGGGAGAAAGAGAACTGAGATGCTTTGACGCCGATACGGTCAATGTCGAAAGCCGACTTGTCGGGACGAGTGTAGGGGGCATCAAGCATAATACGTGTCGCGGTCTCGATGAAATTGCGTTTCAGCACCTTTGACACAAACGGGAATGAGCGTGATGCGCGAAGATTACATTCGATAACCTTGACCTCGTTGTTGCGGGCGAGGAACTGGATATTGAACGGTCCGGATATATTGAGCTCTTTGGCTATCTGGCGGCTGATCTTTTTGATGCGCCGTGCTGTAGCGAAGTAAATTTTCTGAGCCGGGAACACAAGAGTGGCGTCTCCTGAATGAACACCTGCAAACTCCACGTGTTCTGAGATGGCATACTCTACGATCTCTCCGTTCTGTGCCACAGCATCAAATTCGATCTCCTTGGTGTTTTGCAGGAACTGGGATACCACAACAGGATACTCCTTGGAGACGTCAGCTGCCATTTTAAGGAAGTTGACGAGCTCGTCTTCGTCGTAGCATACATTCATAGCGGCACCAGACAATACATAGGATGGACGTACAAGCACAGGGTAGCCCACTTTGTCGACAAAATCCTTTACATCATCGATGCTTGTAAGCTCCTGCCATGCAGGTTGGTCTATGCCGAGCTGATCGAGCATGGCTGAGAATTTGTTGCGGTTCTCGGCGCGGTCGATTGATATCGGGGATGTGCCGAGGATGGGCACTGACTGACGATAAAGCTTCATCGCCAAATTGTTAGGTATCTGTCCTCCTACAGACACAATCACTCCGCGGGGCTGTTCAAGATCGATCACATCGAGAACTCTCTCAAAAGAAAGTTCATCGAAGTACAGACGGTCGCACATGTCGTAGTCAGTCGACACGGTCTCGGGGTTGTAGTTGATCATGATCGACTTATATCCGAGCTTGCGGGCTGTCTGAATGGCATTTACCGAACACCAGTCGAACTCTACTGACGAGCCGATGCGGTAGGCTCCAGACCCGAGCACCACGACTGATTTCTCATTCTTGTAGTAATTGACATCATATCCCTCAACGGCATAGGTCATGTAGAGATAATTGGTCAGTTCGGGATGTTCGCTTGCCACAGTGTTGATACGCTTTACGGCAGGAAGGATGCCGAGCTGTTTGCGGCGTGCGCGCACCTGAAGATTTTCTTTCTCCATATTTCCTTCGGGATTGATCACGAAACGTGCAATCTGGAAGTCGGAGAATCCGAGTACCTTGGCTTCACGAAGCACATCGGCGGGGATATCTTCTATATTATTATATGTGGAAAGTTTTTCTTTGTAGTCCACAATGTTCTTTAGCTTACCAAGGAACCATGGGTCGATCTTGGTAAGCTCATGAATCCTTTCTATGGTATAACCCTCTTCGAGAGCCTGGGCTATAGCAAAGATGCGCAGGTCGGTGGGGTGGGAGAGTTCGCGTGTGAGGTCATCGAAATGCAGTCCGTCGTTGCCGACAAATCCATGCATTCCCTGACCGATCATGCGCAGACCCTTCTGGATTATCTCTTCGAATGAGCGACCTATCGACATGATTTCGCCTACCGATTTCATGCTTGAGCCTATCTCGCGGCTCACACCTACAAACTTGGTGAGGTCCCATCTTGGAATCTTGCATATCAGATAATCAAGAGATGGTGCCACATAAGCAGAGTTAGGGGTGCCCATCTCTCCGATCTGGTCAAGGGTGTATCCAAGAGCGATCTTTGCGGCAACGAATGCCAGCGGGTAGCCGGTGGCTTTGGATGCAAGGGCTGAAGAGCGCGACAGGCGGGCGTTCACCTCGATGACACGATAGTCGTTGGTCTCGGCATTGAAGGCATACTGTATATTGCATTCTCCTACGATACCGAGATGGCGGATGCACTTGCGGGAAAGTTCCTGAAGCATTTCCACCTGGTCCTGAGAGAGAGAGCAGGTGGGAGCCACAACGATTGATTCTCCTGTGTGTATGCCTAAGGGATCGAAATTCTCCATGCTTGCGACAGTGAAGCAGTGGTCGTTGGCATCGCGGATAACCTCAAACTCTATTTCTTTCCATCCTTTGAGTGATTCCTCTACAAGAATCTGGCTGGAGAATGTGAATGCGCTTTCAGCAAGCTTGACAAACTCCTCCTCATTGGTGCAGATTCCGCTTCCAAGACCACCAAGAGCATAAGCCGAACGGACCATTACCGGATAGCCTATCTCGCGAGCAGCCTTGAGGGCATCATCCATGCATTCAACAGCGTGGCTCTTCGGAGTCTTCATCGGGATCTCGTCGAGTTTCTTCACGAAGAGGTCACGGTCCTCGGTATACATGATAGCCTCGACTGAAGTGCCAAGTACTTTTACACCATATTTGTCAAGGACGCCGCTGAGATACAATTCGGTGCCGCAGTTGAGGGCGGTCTGACCGCCGAACGCGAGCAGAAGTCCGTCAGGCTGCTCTTTCTTTATGACCTCTTCAACAAAATATGGTGTCAGAGGGAGGAAATAGACCTTGTCGGCAATGCCTTCAGATGTCTGGATCGTTGCGATGTTGGGATTCATCAGCACTGAGCTGATACCTTCTTCGCGTAGGGCTTTGAGTGCCTGAGATCCGGAATAGTCAAATTCACCTGCTTGTCCGATCTTAAGTGCACCTGATCCCAGTACGAGTACTTTCTTCAGTTTCTTTTCCATAATGGTATAAGTTGTGAGAATAATTGACGAATATGGCAAATAAGAAAAAATGCGTTACCCTGCGAGTGGATAACGCATTTTTATATTATTGTATGATCAGTTTTTAAAGTGTAATAATGCATCAAAGTGATTCTTTGGCTGCAAAGTTAGTAATAAATACTCACTCCGGCAAAAATTATTGAGAACTCTCGTGGAATTTTTGTAATTTTGTATGCGGAAATAGTAATTATATTCATTAAAATCTAAAAATAGGTATATGTCTAAGATTGGAAGTAAGTGGACATCGTGTGGCAGAAAAGCTATGCTATTGGGTAGCGGAGAGCTTGGCAAAGAGGTGGCACTCGAACTTCAGAGGCTGGGAGTGGAAGTTGTGGCATGTGACAAGTATGCCAATGCTCCTGCGATGCATGTCGCTGACAAGGCTTTAGTGTTTAATATGCTTGATCCAAAAGCCTTGCGCGAGAATATTGAGAGAGAGAAACCTGACCATATAATCCCGGAAGTGGAGGCTATCGCGACACAAGTCCTTGTGGAGCTTGAAAAGGAGGGTTATAATGTTACCCCAACAGCCCATGCCGCTTATCTCACAATGAATCGTGAAGGCATACGCCGGCTGGCGGCAGAGGAGCTTGGTCTCATGACTTCCCCATATCGTTTCGCTTCGGATTACAGTGAGTTTGTCGATGCTGTTGCTGCTGTAGGCATCCCATGTGTCGTTAAGCCGATAATGTCGTCAAGCGGGCATGGGCAGAGCGTGATAAAGACTCAGGATGACATTGAACGGTCGTGGCGCATAGCCCAGGAAGGTGGCCGTGCCGGGGCTGGCCGTGTCATAGTAGAGGGTTTTGTCGATTTCGATTATGAGATCACATTGCTGACAGTGCGTTCAATAGCTGGCACTACTTTCTGTGAGCCGGTAGGGCATATTCAGGTTGACGGTGATTATCGTTATTCATGGCAGCCTCAGGCCATGGCAGCCGAGGCCAAGAACAAGGCTCAGGAGATAGCCGGCAAGATCACAAGCGCGCTCGGAGGATATGGCATATTTGGCGTCGAGCTTTTTGTGAAAGGTGACGATGTGATATTCAGTGAGGTTTCACCGCGCCCGCACGACACAGGAATGGTGACAATGATATCACAGGACATGAGTGAATTTGCGCTTCATGCCCGCGCACTTCTCGGGCTTCCTGTGCCTGAGATACGTTTCTTCGGTCCTTCCGCCTCTCGTGCCGTAGTGGTAGAGGGCGAATCGAGCTGCATTGAGATCGGCAATCTTGAAAAAGTGCTTGAAGAACCTGGTGTGCAGATGAGGATATTCGGAAAACCGGAAGTCAAAGGGCATCGCCGCATGGGTGTGATTCTTGCCACGGCCGATACAGTGGAAGAGGCTCGCGAGAAGGCTGAACGAGCTTACGGAAAGCTTGAAATAGATATACATTAGCCTCTTGGATGCATCTTCTCTCTGTAAAATGATGTTCCTGCGAATAATTATAACAATATGCGCCATATTCCCGCTCATCACGTCGGCAAAACCGACGATTGATGAGCGGGATGTGGCGCGTATGCTTAAAAGGCTTGATAGCGAGTTGGAGAGGTGTGACATATATATAGAATCGCGCACACATACAATAGACTCACTTAAATCACTGCTTTCTAATAGGAAGTTGACTGAGTCGGAGCAGATCAGGTTGATGTTTCAGATAGGGGAGGAGTATAATGCATATAAGGTTGATTCGGCATTGATATTTTATAACCGAGGTTATGAGATGTCAAAAGAGCATGGCAATGACTCGATACGTACAAGATTTGCTATCAAACGAGCCACTTTTATGCCGCTGCTTCTGTTCATAACAAACGCACAGAGCATAATGGATTCCATATCAGAAGCGTCTGTCCCTAAAGGTATGAAAGCTGAGTATTACGATGCCAGAAGGCAGATGTACAATTACATCTCAAATTTCTATTCCGATTATTCCGAAGTCTACAGAGAATATCGAGACAGGGAAATAGAAAGCCAAAAAGCTCTTATCAAGGAGCTTAATCACGAAACTCCGCAGTACAGGCTGAACTATGTCGAACACCTGTTCTATTCGAGAAAGTTTGATATGGCGGAGAGGGAGCTTACGAGCCTTGTGGCGGATATTGATGACAAGAACCCATTGTATGCACGTGCGTGTCACCTGTTGTCGGACATCTCTAATGTCAATGGTGATTACCACGGGCGTATATATTACCTGGCATTGTCGGCTATATCTGATATAAGATGCGCTACCCTTGAGGTGTCATCTCTTCAGGAACTCGGGAGGTTGTTGTATAGTCGTGATGACATCAAAAGAGCACATGATTATCTGTCGCATGCTCTTCAGAACGCCGTGAACTGCAAGGTCGCACTCAGGATTATACAGACTTCTCAGGAGATGCCTATTATAGAAAATGCTCATAGATCACAGATTCAATCATTTCGTACCAGGATATTCGTTGTGATAGCTATCCTCGCTGTATTGCTGATAGCTCTCTATCTGACTTTCAAGACTGTTAAAAAGAAAAATGAGATACAGCATCGCATGTCATCAAAGCTTGCAGAGGCAAACAGGACAAAAGATGTGTATCTATCGCAATTCCTGAATCTTTGTTCGACTTATATGGACAATCTAAACCAATTCAGCAAGCTGGTCAATCGTAAGATTTCAGCCGGGAAAGGGGAGGACTTGTTGAAACTAACCAAGTCAGGAAAGTTTGTTGAGGAGCAGTCCAAGGAGTTCTATCGGATATTTGATGATGCTTTCCTGCATATATATCCGACTTTTGTGGAGGACGTGAACAGTCTTCTTCTGCCGGAAAAGAAACTTACTATGCGGGATGGTGAAAAGCTGAATACTGATCTCAGGATTCTCGCGCTGATGAGACTCGGCATAGAGGATACTTCGCGTATTGCTCAGATGTTGAATTATTCGGTCTATACGATATACACTTATCGTAACAAATTCAAGAGTAGGGCGATTGACAGAGACTCGTTTGAGGAGGAGGTGATGAGGATAAAATCAATATGATCAAATCTGACAATATTGGTCTTTTTCGTCCGTCAAGTGTTCTGTTTAGTCCTATTTCAATTGTCTGAAGTCTAAATATTACCTATATTTTTACGAATCCACTAAAAATATAAATAACTGAGCATTAATTATATACATTTAAAATGTCTTGTAAAATATCTCAATTTTAGTCTTGTCGGCTTGATATGGGATAGGATTGGTGCTAATTTTGCATTACGGATAAGTAAGCGACGCTTTAGATCCATTCGCAGAACACATAAGGAAAAAGGTTAATGGATGAAAACTTTTTGTATTATTTCATGTATGGAATACCGTAATCGAATTGCATAATAGTAAATGTGTTTTTATGTTAGGTTTGTAGAGTCTTATTGCTAAGACGACGAAGGAGTCACTCCGTGAGGAGGGGCTCCTTCGTATCCTTTTAGAGTGCCATGAATTTATTGCCTGGCATCTGAAAAATAGTTTTTGGAATATGGATATTTTTTACTAACTTCGCATGTTGTAACAAACACAAGGACTCACAATTCAGACACCGATGTTCACTCCTTTCTCATTAAATATCCGAGGTCGTTTATTTGAATACGACAAACCGGCGGTAATGGGCATTGTCAATGTCACTCCTGACTCGTTTTTCGCAGGTTCAAGATCCTCCACCATTCCGGAAATTGCAAAAAGAGTGGAGGAGATGATAACAGCAGGGGCGGATATGCTCGATTTAGGTGCTTATTCTTCGCGGCCGGGAGCCTCAGATGTCAGTGAGGAAGAGGAGTGTCGGCGAATAGCCTTGGGCATGAAAGTGATAAGGGATATCTCACAGGATATTCCAGTGTCGGTCGACACTTTCCGTGCCGGCGTGGCAAGAGAGGCTGTGGTGAATCTTGGTGCAGACATCGTAAATGACATCTCAGGAGGAGATCTTGATCAGGAGATGTGGGCAACAGTAGCGGATCTTAACGCCCCATACATACTCATGCACATGCGTGGCAATCCGTCAACAATGCAGGCTCTTACAGAATATCATGATGTAACAGCTGATGTGATATCGGACCTTTCTGAAAAGTTGCGTCGGTTACGCCTTATGGGAGTGTCGGATATTATCATTGATCCGGGTTTCGGATTCAGCAAGACTACAGAACAGAATTTCGAGATGATGCGCAATCTTCAACTGTTTAAGTCATCACTTGGAGCTCCTGTTCTTGTCGGAGTGTCGAGGAAGTCAATGATAACGAAGAGCCTCGGCATCACTCCGATGGAAGCGTTGCCTGGAACAATCGCGCTTGACACGATAGCTCTCACAAGAGGTGCTTCAATCCTCAGGGTTCATGATGTCAGCGAGGCGGTTGCGGCTGTTAGAATGTATGAATTATCCACATTATAATCTTAATACAAACACACGTGGACCAGTTTGGTATAAGAGATGCATTTGATATCGCGATAGTAGCCCTCCTGCTTTTTTATCTTTACAGGATAATGAAGGAGAGCGGCACTATAAACATATTTTTCGGAGTTCTTGCATTCATTGTGGTCTGGGTCCTGACTTCCCAGATACTGAATCTAAAACTCATAGGCACTATTCTGGACCAGTTCATGGGTATAGGGCTGCTTGTCATAGTTATATTGTTTCAGGACCAGATCAAGCGGTTCCTTGTGGAGCTTGGTGACCATAAGAGGTGGAGGTTCCTTAAAAATCTGTTCAGGCATGAAAAAAACAACAACGGTCAGGATGCACGCAAATATGTGCTCCCAATTGTGTATGCATGCATGAATATGGCAAAGACTAAGACAGGAGCATTGATTGTGATAAGGCAGGAGATGTCGCTGGAGTCCTATGAAAAGAGCGGAGATATAATTGATGCAGACATTAATTCCAGGTTGATAGAGAATATTTTTTTCAAGAACTCACCGCTTCACGATGGAGCCATGATCGTCGATCGAGGCAGGATATGCAGCGCAGGGTGTATTCTCCCGGTAAGCCATGACCGCAATGTCCCGAGAGCTCTCGGATTGCGGCATAGGTCGGCACTTGGCATCTCGCAAGCTACCGATGCTTTTGCAATAGTAGTGTCGGAGGAGACCGGGAACATCTCTGTTGCACATAAAGGAGTGCTTCACACCCGCCTTAGCTCGACTGACCTTGAACATCGGCTTTCGCAGATTATGGTCAATGATTAAGTGGGCTGCACGCTTTTGCCGATTTGGGAAATTTTTAGTAATTTTGTAGACAGAAAAAGAAAATAATAACATCAGATATGTCAGAAGAAGAAAAGTTGAGAGAAGAACAATACAGTGCCAGCAATATTCAGGTTCTCGAAGGACTTGAGGCCGTCAGGAAACGCCCCGCGATGTATATCGGCGATATCAGCGCGAAGGGCCTTCACCATCTTGTGTATGAGGTTGTGGATAACTCCATCGATGAGGCACTGGCAGGGTATGCTTCTCATATCGAAGTGACTATAAACACCGACAATTCCATCACCGTTGTCGATAACGGCCGTGGAATCCCAGTAGATATGCACGAAAAAGAGCACAAGAGTGCACTTGAGGTGGTATTGACTGTGCTTCATGCCGGTGGAAAGTTTGATAAAGGGAGCTATAAGGTGTCAGGTGGCCTGCATGGTGTGGGTGTGAGCTGTGTGAATGCTCTTTCGACCTATCTTCGTGCTGAGGTACGCCGTTCCGGCAAGATATATATGCAGGAATATTCATGCGGCAAACCTACTACCGAACTCCAGGTGGTAGGGGATAGTGATACTACAGGTACCACCATTACATTCAGGCCGGATGACTCCATATTCACCGTTACTGAATATGACTATAACACTCTTGCTATACGTCTGCGAGATCTCGCATTCCTTAATGCCGGTATCACATTGACTCTTACAGACAAGCGTAATCTTGATTCGGAGGGGAATCCTCGTAGCGAGACTTTCTATTCCAAGGACGGTCTTCGTGAATTTGTTGAATACATCGACTCCAACAAAGAATCTCTTATAAATGACGTGGTACATCTTAACACCGAGCGTCAAGGGATACCTGTGGAAGTTGCTCTGACTTACAACAGTACATACAACGAGAATGTACATTCGTTTGTAAACAACATCAATACCATAGAGGGGGGCACACATCTCACAGGCTTCCGCCGCGGACTCACCACTACACTGAAAAAATATGCGGAAGAGCATAAACTTCTTGACAAGGTGAAGGTTGATGTCGCCGGTGACGATTTCCGTGAAGGACTTACCGCTGTTATTTCAGTCAAAGTGCTTGAGCCACAGTTTGAGGGTCAGACAAAAACCAAACTTGGCAATAGTGAAGTTGCCGGTGCTGTTTCTTCTGCTGTCAGCGAAGCTCTGCGGTATTACCTTGAGGAGCACCCGAAACAGGCAAAAACTATTGTAGAGAAAATAGCTCTTGCTGCACAGGCACGTCATGCAGCCTACAATGCACGCAATAAGGTGCTTCGCAAATCACCCCTCTCCGGAGGCGGTCTTCCAGGCAAGCTTGCTGATTGTTCCTCACGTCATGCAGAGGATTGCGAGCTGTTTCTTGTCGAGGGTGACTCCGCAGGCGGAACAGCAAAGCAGGGACGAGATCGCACCTTCCAGGCAATACTTCCGCTGCGAGGCAAGATCCTGAATGTGGAGAAAGCTATGGACCACAAGATCCTTGATAACCAGGAGATCACTAACCTGTACAGAGCTATGCGAGTGTCGATCGGAACTGAAGAGGATCCCAAGGAGATAAATCTTTCAAAACTTGCCTATCACAAGATCATAATCATGACCGATGCCGATGTCGACGGAAGCCATATCGCCACATTGCTTATGACATTCTTCTTCCGCCGTATGCGCCCGATTATCGAGCAGGGATATCTCTATCTTGCCACACCTCCGTTGTATAAGTGCTCACGTGGCAAAAATGAGGAGTATTGCTGGACTGACGCCCAGGTGCAGCAGTTCATAGCTGTGAACGGTGAAAAGACTAAGGTGCAGCGTTACAAGGGTCTCGGTGAGATGTCGGCTGAAGAGCTCCGTGACACCACAATGGACCCGGAACAGCGACTGCTCAAGCAGGTGAACATTACTGATGCTGCTGAGGCTGACCGAATCTTCTCCATGCTAATGGGTGAAGATGTGGCTCCTCGCCGTGATTTCATCGAATCCAACGCCAATTATGCGAATATTGACGCATAAAGCAAGGAGCGGTGAACCTTTTTGCGGCAAACAATATTATTAAGTTATAATTAGTGGGACCAAGTCCCTGTATAATATCATCCACTATGTCAAAATCATCTTCAGGAAATGCTTCAGGACGCAAGGCGTCAGCCTTGAATAAAAAAGTCGGGGAGTTTGTGTCCCAACAAAAAGGCAATACCTATAATTATAGGCAAGTCTCTCACGCCATCGGAGCATCAACAGCCGCACAGCAGCGCAATGTGGCACTACTGCTTGTTGAGATGGCATTCAATGGTGATATTATAGAGGTCTCACCAGGAAAATACAAGTCTCCACAAAGAGGCAATGAGGCTGTAGGGACCTTTGTCCGCCGAAACAACGGTAAGAATTCGGTTGTCACCGACAATGATGGTGAGACTCTTATGATTGCAGAGCGCAATTCCATGCATGCCCTCAATGGGGACAAAGTGCGTGTAAATATAGCTGCTCATCGTCGGGGAGCCGAGCCGGAAGCTGAGGTGATCGAGATTATAGAGAAGAAAGAGCAGACCTTCATCGGAACTCTAAAAGTGGAGCGTCATTTCGGATATCTGCTCACGGATTCGAAATTTCTCGCCACGGATATCTTTATACCAAAAAGTAAGCTTAAAGGTGGAAAGACTGGCGACAAGGCTGTGGTAAGAATCTCTGAATGGAAACAGGATTTCAAGAATCCTTCTGGCGAGGTGATCGATATTCTTGGTGAAGCCGGAGAGAACAATGCCGAGATCCATGCAATCCTTGCGGAATTCGGACTGCCTTACAAGTATCCGTCATCTGTAGAGACCGCCGCCAACAAGATTGAGGCCGGCATAACCGATGAAGAGGTGGAGAAGCGCATGGATATGCGTGATGTGCTCACTTTCACTATTGACCCCGCAGATGCTAAGGATTTTGATGACGCGCTGTCATTCAGGGTCCTGCCTAATGGACGTTATGAAGTGGGTGTTCACATTGCTGATGTGACCCATTATGTCAAGCCTGACGGAATCATCGACAAGGAGGCTCAGAAGCGAGCCACATCCGTATATCTTGTGGACCGTGTCGTGCCTATGCTCCCGGAGCATCTCTGCAATGGGATATGCTCTCTTCGTCCTGATGAAGAGAAACTGGCATTCTCTGTGATATTTGAGATGGATGCGCAGGCTCGCGTGTACAACTCAATGATTGCAAGAACTGTAATCAAGTCCAATCGTCGATTCAGTTACGAGGAGGCTCAAAGCGTGATAGAGACCGGAATGGGTGATTGCGTGGAAGCTATCCTTGCGCTTGATTCGATGGCTAAACAGCTGAGAAAGGAACGTTACGAAGAGGGTTCGGTGGAATTTGACCGTGCCGAGGTGAAATTTGAAATTTCTCCGGATGGAACACCTTTAGGAGTGTTCTTCAAAGTGTCGAAAGATGCCAATAAGCTTATTGAGGAGTTCATGCTGCTTGCCAATAAGACAGTCGCATCATATGTCGGGAAACCAAAGGACAAGAAAAAGCCAAAAGCTTTTGTGTATCGTATCCATGATGTTCCGGATGCCCAACGCCTTGCCGATTTTTCAGCCATAGCCCGCGGCTTTGGCTATAAAGTCAAGTCATCAGGAACTCCGCGAGAGATCAATAGGTCAATAAACAGGATGCTTGCCGAAGTGAAAGGAAAGGGAGAAGAAAATTATCTTGCCACCCTTGCCATCCGTTCAATGGCAAAAGCTATATATTCGACTGAAAACATAGGGCATTATGGTCTCGGTTTCGATTACTATACGCATTTCACATCTCCTATTCGCAGATATCCGGATATGATGGTGCATCGCCTGCTGGAGCGTTATCTTGCCGGTGGCAGAAGCGTGGTTGTACAGAAACTTGAGGAGCAGTGTAAGCATTCAAGCGAAATGGAACAGCTGGCAGCAAGTGCCGAGCGTGCGTCCATCAAGTACAAACAGGTAGAGTACATGCAGTCACACCTCGGAGAGACGTATTCCGGAATCATTTCGGGTGTCACCGAGTGGGGTCTGTATGTGGAGCTGAAAGAGAATCTTTGTGAGGGACTTATACCCATGAGGGATCTTGCTGACGATTATTATGATTTCGATGAAAAGAACCATTGCCTGGTAGGCCGTCGTCACAATCATCGTTACAGGCTTGGTGACAATGTGGATGTCAAGGTTGCTCGTGCCGATCTGGAAAAGAAGCAACTTGATTTTGTCCTGTTGGATGACAAAGGCCTGGCTATAAAGGGCGAGGACTACATGGGTAAGAAGGCGTCAGTTAGAGAAGCTCTTGCCGATAAGTCGCATGGGAAGAAGAAACGCCGCCGTAAATAACCCATACCTCCATTTTTAATCCGACCAATCATAATTGCAATGAAAGAGTATAATGAATATCTACAGATCGTGACGGATGCCATATCCAATCTGAGATTGCCCGGACATCCAAGCGGTCTGTATGATCCAATACGCTACACCCTCAATTGCGGAGGAAAGAGACTTCGGCCAGTGCTTGCCCTTGCTGCTTGTGAGGCATTTGGCAAAGAGGCTATGACTGCCATACATCAGGCTATAGCAATAGAGATGTTTCATAACTTCACTCTTCTTCATGATGATGTGATGGATAAGGCTGAGGTGCGTCGAGGTCGTCCTACTGTTCATGTTAAATGGAATGAAGAGACTGCCATCCTTTCAGGCGATGCGATGCTTACGACCGCAAATATGCTGCTTGCTGTGAAATGCGGCGAACGGCTTCCGCAAGCTCTTGAGCTATTCAATGGCACAGCCATGAATATCTATGAGGGTCAGCAGTATGATATGGATTTTGAGAGCCGTACAGATGTTACAGTCGAGGAGTATATGGAGATGATACGTCTTAAGACATCAGTGCTACTCGGATGTGCTTGCGGGATGGGCGCGCTTATGGCTGATGCCCCTTTCGAAACTCAGGTGCGGTTCTTTGATTTCGGAGTCAATCTTGGGCTTGCATTTCAGCTTCAGGATGATTATCTTGACACTTATGGAGACCCAGAGACATTCGGAAAATCTATTGGCGGAGACATTCTGAACGACAAGAAGACATGGCTTCTTATAATGGCTATGAATGAGGATAAGTCAGGTCGAATAAAATCTATGCTTGGTACCACTGACGATCCTGAGTCAAAGATAAAAGCTGTAAGGAGTATCTATGACGAGCTTGATCTTCCCCAGCGTATCCACGAACTGATAAGCGCATATATCGATACTGCAATAAAATGTCTCGATCATCTGGAACTTGCTCCTGAGGCCCGCTCATTCTTTATGGATCTTGCTCTAAAGTCAGCCACCAGGAACAAATGACGCTATTTGATTCTCATACTCATTTATATCTTCCTGAATTTGAAGAGGACAGATATGAGGCTGTCAACAGGGCGATTGATGCCGGTGTAACCCGCATGCTGTTGCCTAATGTGGATTGCGGCACAATTGAGCCCATGAAACAACTTCATAGATTATATCCTGACAATACATTCATGGCCATGGGGCTGCATCCCACAGAAGTGGGGCCGGACTGGAGGGATAGTATTGAAATTGTGTCGAAAGAACTTGGCTGTGATGACTATGTGGGAATCGGAGAGATCGGTATAGACCTTTATTGGGACAGGACTTTTGAGAAGGAACAAATGGAAACATTCGATATTCAGGTAAATTGGGCCGTCGAAAAAAATCTTCCGATAATCGTTCATTGTAGAGATGGTCTTGACCAAGTGATAGAGGTGCTTGGCGGATACAAAGGGAATGTGAAAGGTGTATTCCATAGCTTCGGAGGCTCTCCTGATGATGTTGAAAAGATAAGAAAAACCGGGGACTATTATTTCGGGATCAATGGGATAGTTACGTTTAAGAATTCAATGCTTCGTGCTACTCTTCCATCAATAGGGCTTGAAAGATTATTGCTGGAGACCGATTCTCCATATCTTGCTCCGGTTCCCAGACGCGGCAAGCGGAACGAAAGTTCATATATGGTATATACTGCTCACGTTGTAGCAGATTCACTGGGGATTGATATTAACGAAGTTGCATCCGCTACTACCGCTAATGCGGAGAAACTGTTCTTAATGTAACGACTAATTTCTTATTGTCATCGTTTAATTGATATGAGAAACTATTTATTGTCATTGCTCTTTTCCCTGCCTTTATTGCTGAGTGCCCAACAGCAACAGGAGTGGGTGCTTGTTAATATACCGGTAGCCTGCATTAGAGAGGGGAGCAGTCATGCTTCAGAGATGTCGTCTCAATCCATAATGGGCACACCAATGAAAGTTCTTGAGGACAATGGCAGTGAATGGCTTAAGCTTGAAGGTCCGGACGGATACACTGGTTATATGAACATATCGAGTGTCAAAAGGCTCAGCGACACCGAGATGCAGAATTGGAAAAATTCATCAAGACTTGCTGTCACATCAATGTCAGAGGTCAAGGTTATCAGAGATACTTTAATTTCTTCTCCCAGGAATACAGTAACAGAACTGGTGAACGGCTCGATTGTAAACGGCAAAAAGAGTAGGGGACGGTTCAGTCATGTCACACTGCCTGACGGAAGGGATGGATGGGTATCTACGGACTGTGTAAGCAGTATTGAAGATTGGGCGTCACAACCATTCGAAGCTCAAAAGATACTTGACCGATGCTATTATCTATACGGAGCCCCTTATCTGTGGGGGGCATGCTCGACAAAATCGGTGGATTGCTCCGGACTTGTCAGGGTGGCTTACTATGGAAACGGAATCCTTACATTACGTGATGCACGCCAGCAGATAAATATCGGACGACGAATAGAGCCGGAGGATATTTCATCACTTCGTCCAGCCGATCTATTGTTCTTCAGTGCCACTCCTGACGGAAGAATATCACATGTTGCATTATATGATTCCGAAGGAAAATATATCCATTCCTCAGGCAGAGTAAAGTGTAATTATATGCGGGCTGATGACTCGGATTTTTCAGCAAGGGTGTATCGTGGAGCATCAAGAATCGAAGGAGAAATCTCGTCAGAAGGAATTTGGCAAATCATAAATCATCCATGGTACTTTTGATACAACGTTAAAATCCAAAAACAATGATAACTTTCATAATCTGCCTTTCACTTCTTATCATAGCATATTTTACATATGGCAGCTATCTTGAACGGCTCGCCGAAGCTGATGATGCAAATGTGACTCCTGCCATAAGAATGGAGGATGGTGTTGACTATATAAAGCTTCCGCGCTGGAGGGTATTTTTGATACAGTTGCTTAACATTGCCGGTACAGGACCGATATTTGGAGCCATACTCGGCGCATGTTTCGGTCCCGTAGCATTTTTATGGATCACTCTCGGTTGCATATTCTTCGGTGCCATGCATGATTATCTGTCGGGAATGCTGATACTCCGCCATGATGGAAAGAGTCTTCCGGAAGTCATAGGAGAGTATCTTGGAATGGGTACGCGAGCAGTGGTAAGAGTGTTTTCCATCGCACTTCTTGTTCTTGTCGGAGCTGTGTTTATCCTTAGCCCGGCACAACTTCTCTCTACGATGGTAAGCGACGTCACTCAGCAGGTATGGGTCTATATAATACTCGCGTATTACATAATAGCCACATTGCTTCCGGTGGATAAAGTCATTGGCAAGATTTACCCATTGTTCGGTGTTGCATTAGTCGCTATGGCTGCCGGACTTCTTGTTGTCCTTCTGTCAGGAGAATACGAAATTCCAGAACTTACCACTTTCCATAATTTCCAACTTGACCCTGAGGCACTTCCGATTATACCGACATTGTTTATTACCATAGCTTGCGGTGCCATATCCGGATTCCATGCCACACAGTCACCATTGATGGCAAGGTGTGTGGCAAGCGAGAAGAAATGCAAGTCGGTGTTCTACGGCTCGATGATTTCAGAAGGTATCATCGCCTTGATATGGGCGGCGATAGCCATGGCATTTTTTCATGGGCCGGCGGCACTTGGAGAACAATTGTCAGCACATGGAAATAATGCAGCTTGGGCTGTCGATGTGATATCCAATACCACTCTTGGCAAGGTGGGTGCAATTCTTGCCCTTCTCGGTGTTGTTGCAGCCCCGATAACATCGGGTGATACGGCTTTCCGTGGTGCAAGGCTTATAATTGCCGACATTTTCAGTTATAATCAACGTCCAATCCTTAACCGCATGATTGTATGCATACCTCTTTTTATAATCGGATTCGGAATCACTTTAGTCGAGTTCGGTGTGGTATGGAGATATTTTGCATGGGCTAATCAGACTCTTGCTGTATTCACACTGTGGACCATATATGTATGGCTTGTGCGCAGGAAGAAAAACTTTTGGGTAGCTTTGATCCCGGCTATTGTTATGACATTCATATCCACTTACTTTGTGTTTCTCTCACCTCAGTTCATGGGTGTCACCGATAAGTTGATATCAGCTCCTTTAGGAGTAATCTCGACAATTGTGATTACATTTTTCGCATATAAGAAAGCTTATAAAAATAATCCAGAATGACTATACTTAACACAACATATTACGTTCATGAAACTGTAGATGCTGAATTCCGCAGATGGGTGACAGATGTCTATTTCCCTTCAGCCCTCAATATCGGAGGACTTGTCAAGCCTGTTTTTGCGAGGATATCCATGCCGCCACAAGAGGGTATGTCAGGTTATGCTGTGCAACTGATGGCTGAAAATAAAGAGACTGCTGAACTGTGGCATGACAATCATGCTGCTGATCTGCGTGCAAAGCTCTCAGGTCTGATGGGAGAAAAAATGCTGTTTTTCACCACTTACATGGAGATTCTCAATCCGTAATGGACGTAAAGGATTTTGACAAAATCATCATAGGAATTGACCCCGGCACCAATGTCATGGGCTATGGTGTTCTTGGGATAAAAGGGAAGAAACCGATGCTTATTGCATTAGGTGTTATAAAGTTAAGCAATTTTGAAAGTCATTACCTGCGTCTGCGTAGGATTTATGATCGAGTATTGGGACTTGTCGAACAATATCTTCCTGATGAAATGGCAATTGAGGCTCCATTCTTTGGCAAGAATGTTCAATCGATGCTCAAGCTTGGACGAGCTCAGGGGGTCGCTATGGCAGCCGCCTTATCGCGTGATATTCCGATAGTAGAGTATGAGCCGAGAAAAATCAAGATGGCAATCACAGGCAACGGAGGTGCCTCAAAAGAACAAGTCAGAGAAATGCTTCGACGCATTCTTTCAATACCTCTATCACAGCTTGATGAACTTGAACTTGATGCGACAGATGGTCTTGCCGCCGCTCTCTGTCATTACTACGAATCCTCAAAGCCCGCAATAGCTGCCGGACCGAAGTCCTGGAAAGATTTTATAGCTAAGAATCCCGATAAAGTGAAGATGTGATTTATCTGACTCCTATCTTTTTGCCTATATGGGATATAACTTTCTTCATATGTATAAAAAGGGTAGGGAGGAGACCATAATAATGCGACATGATGTTGAATCTCTCAATAAGAGATGCGACATGATGTTGAGTTGTTGTCCCCCCATGCAGGAAATCGATTACAGTCTCATTCAGGTAATAGTTGCGGTGTGAACGTTGAAGGCATCTGATACACCACTCATAATCGGCAGAATACCTGATGCGAGTATCATAATTATTGGTGATTTTTCGAAGTACACAGAATGCCTGGTGACATACAAGCATTCCATCTTTAAAACTATCAAGGGTCAACACTTCAGGGGCTAGTAAATGTCGGTCGCCCAGGCGGTTGCGATCTTTGTCAACAATGTCGGTCTGACCATATACAATACCCGGATAATCATTATCCATAATGGCATCGGCAAGGTGTTCGAGAGTCTCTTTCGAATGAAACGAGTCTCCTGCATTAAGAAATATTACATAATCACCTTGAGCCAATCCAAGTCCTTTATTCATTGCATCATATATGCCACGGTCCTTTTCTGAAACAATTTCAGTGTTATTGATATTCGCGTCTTGAACTATCTTGACAGTTGCATCGGATGATTTACCATCTATAATGATCAATTCATAGAGATGACAAGTCTGTTCTTTAATGCTTTTGAGCGTTGCGGGAAGAACATCCTCAGCATTATATGTAACTGTGATGATAGAAAACAGCGGTTGCATATAGTAAATTTTTGAAATGATAAGTAACTTTCTGACAAAAATATATTAAATAATATAATTATCCAAATATTTGGATAATTATTCAGCCAATAGGAGTATCATTAAAAGAACGCATTTGACTTTCTCATAATCAGTATTATGTTAAATAGAATTTTAATATATTTATTCTGTCCGCCTATCCCACTGTGTCATTCGTTCTTAAAAAGACTTAATTTGAGGGTGCTGTATTGCATATTATTGTAAAATAGACTACCTTTGACCCAACTATTGTTTCGACTATTCATTATATATTATATATATAACAGCGCGTAATGGACGCACCAGAATTAGATTATACAGAAATAGCTCCGTATGACGATTCGCAATTTGCCGAGCGAGTTGCAGAGATGGTCAAGGAACCGGGATTTGAACATGCTGTCAGATGGGTCCTGCCCGATGTAGATTATGAACAGTTTGTCAGCCTTCTTCGCAGCACTCGCACCAAGAAGGATTTTCAGATAAATATAATGCAAAAGTTCCTTGAGGAGCTTGAAGCGCACACCTCTGCAGGAATAACAATGTCAGGACTTGAGAATGTCAAGCCGGAATTGTCGTATGCTTTTGTTTCCAATCATAGAGATATAGTACTTGATGCATCATTCATAAATCTCTGTTTCCTGAGACACGGAATGAGAACGTCAGAAGTAGCAATCGGTGATAACCTACTGATATACGACTGGATAACGCATCTGGTAAAACTTAACGGCAGTTTTATCGTCAAACGTAATCTGCCGGCTCGCCAAGCTCTTGAAGGAGCAAAACAACTTTCGGCATATATCCACTATGCAATCACCGGCAAACATGAGAGCATATGGATAGCCCAGCGTCAAGGCCGTGCAAAGGATTCGAGCGACCATACTCAGGAGAGTGTCATAAAGATGCTGGCACTTGGTGGTCAAGGCTCTGTGTCAGAGAGACTTGCTGAACTAAACATATTCCCGGTGTCTATATCCTATGAATATGACCCTAACGATTATTTAAAGACTCGCGAGTATCTGTTGAAGCATAGAGATCCAGCCTTTAAGAAAAGCCAGCATGATGATCTGTTCTCCATGGAGACTGGTCTTATGGGCTATAAGGGCCGGGTGCATATAGCATTTTCATCCTGCATATCCTCCCTTATTGAAAGTATTTCTGCCGATACCGATAAGCAGGAAGTATATCGCAGAGTGTGCCATAGTATCGATTGCGGAATACACGGAGGATACAAGATATTCCCTATCAACTATGTGTCCTATGATCGAGCTTTCGACAGTGATATGTACTCTGACAGATATTCTTCTGAGGAGGCCGCAAAAGTGACAGCTTATATAGAAGGACAGCTTGATAAGATAGATGTTCCTGATATAACTGTCCAGGAGCGGAACTTTATGCGCACTTATATGTATACAATGTATGCAAATCCTTTGCGCAATAAATTGATTGCTGCCGGATATTGCTGATGTTTTCATAACTCTCCCCTACTCCCCCTCTTTTGATTTCACTATGCGTATCCCTTGGATTCCACTCCTCTTCTTTTTAGTAATAAGTGTTTTTTCAGACGTATACATATATAGAAGTCTGTGCCAAAGATTACGGAACAGGCTTCTTGGCAGCGTCCAATTATGGTCATCAGTCTTTTTTTATATTCTGTTGATAAGTGCTGTCTCTCTTCCTCGCCGTGAAGGTGACAATTCAATGTTGCTTTCCGTAATGTGGATGATGTATGCGTTCCTATCAGTTTATTTCGCAAAATATATATTTGTTGCTATTGATCTGTTAGCCAATATCCCACGCCTTTTTAAAAAGAAGAGGATCAGGCTTGTATCCATGCTTGCAACATTGTTGGCAGTTGTTGCATTCGTGGCTATGTGGTGGGGGGCATTGATCAATCGATTCAATATTGATGTTAAAGAAGTGGATATCCCCACATCCGATCTTCCAAAAGGGTTTGATGGATACCGTATAGTGCAGATATCTGATTTTCATACAGGAACTTATGGCAATGATACGACATTTGTGGCAAAGGTTGTTGATACTATAAATTCGTTGGATGCCGATCTGGTAGTGTTCACAGGGGATATTGTAAACTCTCGTTCGTCGGAATTAGCTCCGCATGTCAAACCGCTTAGCCGATTGAAAGCTAAAGACGGTGTATTTTCCATAATGGGTAATCATGATTATGGAGACTATGCAGATTGGCCATCAAAAGCGGCAAAAGATTCAAGCATACAATATCTTAAGGATCTTCAGTCGTCAATGGGATGGCGTATGCTCAATAATTCATCTGTAAAAATATTTCATGGCGGAGACTCTATAGCAGTCATTGGGGTTGAAAATATCGGAGACCATCCGTTTCCGATATACGGATCGTTGACAAAGGCATATCCTACACCGGAAGATTCGGTTTTCAAAGTGCTTTTAAGCCATAATCCTGCGCATTGGAACGACTCTATATCAGGTAACAGTAGAATAAATATACCGTTGACTCTTTCCGGACACACACATGCCATGCAGATGGAGATTGCCGGTGTGTCTCCTGCCGTATGGCGTTATTCAACCTGGGGAGGGTTGTATGCCGACGCCGACTCTGTTCACCGTATGTATGTCAACATAGGTGTGGGCACAGTAGGATTTCCCTCCCGCATAGGGGCAAATCCTGAAATAACAGTTTTAAAGCTAATTAAAAAATAGGTCTTAACATAATCACACACACAATTACTCATTCCGATGGTAAACGTACATGCTAATATAATCACCAAAGAATTTGGCAGTTATCTGCGTAAACATATCGCAGCGTGCTTGCGACTGCTTGACGAAGGTGCTACTGTGCCATTTATATCCCGTTATCGCAAGGAGGCGACAGGAGGAATGGACGAGGTGACAGTATATAACATAAAGAAGCGACATGAAGCTCTTTTCGAGATAGAAAAGAGAAAAGAATATATTCTTCAAGTGATCCGGGAGCAGAACGCTCTGACAGCTGAAATGGAATCAAGAATCGAGGAGACTCTTGACCCGGTAGTACTTGAGGACATTTTTTTGCCATATAAGCCGAAACGCAACACCCGAGCACAGGCTGCAAGAGCTCTTGGACTGGAGCCTTTGGCTAAAATGATAATGTCACAATCGTCCGAATCATCTCCCGAAATTATGGCAATGAAATTTGTCAAGGGTGATGTCAAGGATACATCAGAGGCATTGTCAGGGGCTTCTGACATTATAGCGGAATGGGTTAGCGAAAGTGAGAAAGCAAGAAGCATAGTCAGGTCACGTTATCAGCGTTCTGCCACCATATCATCAAAAGTAGTCTCCGGAAAAGAGACCGAAGGAGCGAAATATCAGAACTATTTCAGCTTTTCCGAACCGCTCCGCACATGTAACTCTCATCGTTACCTTGCAATCAGAAGAGCTGAAGAGGAAGGCATACTTAAGGTGAGCATTTCTATCGACGATGATGAGATGATGGATCGTCTGAACCGGATGTTTGTGCGCAGCACTGCATCCGCAGCTGTAGCAGGAGTCGTGAAGGCTGCTGTAAAAGATGGCTACAGAAGGTTGATGCGTCCTTCGATAGAAAATGAGATAGCCGGTGTGACAAAGGAGAAAAGTGATGACGGAGCAATACAGATGTTTGCCAATAACGTGCATCAACTACTTATGTCTCCGCCACTTGGACGTAAGCGCGTTCTCGCCATTGATCCCGGTTATCGTACCGGATGTAAGGTCGTGGCCCTTGACGAGCAAGGCAATCTATTGTGTCATGATGTGGTCTACCCCACTCCACCTGCAAACGATTTCGTTGGCGCGGGTGATACATTATGTTATATGGTTGACCGGTATAGGATCGACGCCATAGCTGTAGGCACAGGCACCGGCGGCAGAGAGACAGAAAGATTCCTACGCGATGTGGTGTTCCCTCGCCGCGTGCAGATATACATGGTCAATGAGCAGGGAGCTTCGATATATTCAGCATCAGATGTGGCGCGAGAAGAATTCCCAAATGAAGACGTGACAGTGCGCGGAGCAGTATCGATAGGCCGACGTCTGCTTGACCCACTTGCCGAATTGGTAAAGATTGATCCAAAAAGCATTGGCGTAGGTCAGTATCAGCATGATGTAAACCAGAATCGGCTCAAGGAATCTCTTGATCATGTAGTTGAGTCATGTGTAAATTCTGTGGGGATCAATGTCAACACTGCATCACGCCAGTTATTGAGCTATGTGTCGGGTATAGGTCCTACTCTTGCTGCCAATATCGTTAAATACCGTGCTGAAAACGGACCTTTTGCAACACGTTCGGAGCTTATGAATGTACCTCGAATGGGCGATAAGGCATTCCAGCAATGCGCAGGCTTCCTGCGTATTCCTGACTCCAAGAATCCTCTCGACAATACAGCTGTTCATCCTGAACGATATGCATTGGTCGAGCAAATGGCTATGGATGTGAATGCTGATGTTGAACGTCTTACCCGCGACAGGAATCTGCTTCATAAAATCGAACTTGACAAATATATAACCAAGGAAACAGGACTGCCGACACTGACTGATATAATACTTGAGTTAGAGAAGCCTGGTCGCGATCCGAGAGAGGCTGTAGAAGAAACCGTTTATGACGATAATGTCAGGAAAATCGGTGATCTGCATATTGGTCAGGAACTCAGCGGAAAGGTAAACAATATAACCGCATTCGGAGTATTTGTGGATCTTGGCATGAAGGAAAACGGTCTAATACACATCTCTCAATTGAGTGACAAATATGTGTCATCACCGTCCGAATTGGTGTCGATAGGTCAAAGGATCAAAGTCAAGGTGATTGATATTGATGTGGCACGCGGACGCATAGCATTAACAATCAAAGGAGTAAGTCAATCATAAATAATACCGTAATATGGATTATCCAGCATCCTGCACTATCGGATTGGGGAGCAATACTCCTGACAGGGAGTCGCAAGTGAATCAGGCTATAGAACATCTGTGTGGCTATCTGTCAAAATGCAGTGTGTCATCTATATACGAATCGGAGGCTTTCAATGGCAAGGATGCACCGTATCTAAATGCTGTGATTCATGGGATCTCACCTGTAGGCAGTGCCGCTCTTATAAAATATCTGAAAGAATGGGAATTGCTTCAAGGTCGAAACAAAAACTCAAAAGCAGAGGGAGTGGTCACAATAGACCTCGACCTTGTGATATATGATATGAGAATACTCCGCCCGAAAGACTTTGAACGTCACTACTTCAATAAAGGATATCGTGAGCTGCTTGCCAACGGTTCATTCCAGGATGAATAAAATAAGAAACAGAATATGGCTGTAATACTTAATATCGAAACTTCAGCAGCTTCTACTTCTGTGGCTTTGACCGCAGAAGGGATGGTACTCGCCCATCAGGAAGATATGGATGGCCGTAATCAGGCTGCATTGCTTAGTGATTATGTAAAGTATTGTCTTGATTTCGCTGCTGAAAAGGAAATAGCTCTTGATGCTGTGGCAGTTTCCATCGGACCTGGAAGTTATACCGGACTTCGTATCGGATTGTCTGAGGCAAAGGGACTGGCTTATGCCCTTGATGTGCCATTGATCGGAATAGACACACTCAAATTGCTTGCATGCCAGGTGATGTTCACTAAAGAAAATCTTGTGGGTGATGAAATTTTTGTGCCTATGGTGGATGCTCGACGTATGGAGGTGTACACCTGTGCCTATAACTTCTCACTCGAACCATTGATGGAGAGAATGCCTTTGATTCTTGACGAAAACTCATATGAGAATATTCTTGAGATGGGCAGGACTGTCCTGTTTTTTGGAGACGGAAGTGACAAGGCAAGGACTGTTATCAATGCGGTGAATGCTGAATTCATTCCTGATATACGACCTCTTGCCATAGATATGATAGCACTCAGTGAGCAGGCTTTTGCTCGTCGTGATTTCATCGATACCGCTTATAGCACCCCATATTATATCAAGGATTTCCAGGCGACCAAACCCAAAAAGAATATTTTTGGTGAAAGTTGTTGATTGTTGTAACATTGTGTAAAGTTCACTTATGAGCGAGGATTTCAGCAGATTGAGACTGAAATATCACGGAGATAAACGGATGCTTCGGGAGATATTGCAGATGGAGTGTCGCCATAAGTGCAGCAAAAAACTGTCAGCCACCCTGTCGGAGCTCCCTGATTTTGAATTTCCCTCAATAGCATTGGCTGAGATGTCGACATCAGACGATGTTGCAGACGTACATTCCTCAATGGTGAGAGCCGGAGACCGTATCCTTGACATGACAGCCGGACTCGGAATTGATGCATTGCATTTTGCGAAAAAAGGATGCGATGTGACAGCTATAGAGATTGACAAGGATGCTG
Source organism: Duncaniella freteri (assembly GCF_004766125.1). Classification (NCBI taxonomy): domain Bacteria; kingdom Pseudomonadati; phylum Bacteroidota; class Bacteroidia; order Bacteroidales; family Muribaculaceae; genus Duncaniella; species Duncaniella freteri. The sequence continues at coordinate 566,073 of NZ_SJSA01000002.1, read as the reverse complement.
CTGATGCACTATGCAATAATATCCGCTCTTTAAAGCGTGGCAATATACAGGTCGTTCATGGCGATTCCGTAGAATGGCTGAAAACAACCCAAGAGCATTTTGATGTGATTTTTATAGATCCGGCACGCAGGGATAGTTCTGGAAGACATTTTCTTTTCAGCCAGTGTTCACCTGATATTACTGCAATTCTGCCTTGCATGTTCGCTCGATGTGACAGGATTATAGTAAAAGCCTCACCAATGATAGATATCAAGTCGGCAATAGGTGAATTAGGCATAGGTAATTGTAATATCGTCGTGATCGGCAATAACAAGGAATGTAAAGAGGTGGTATTTGATATAGACCGAAATAACGCCGTTTACAATACCGAATGCGTCACAATAGGCAGGCAGTGCTACACTCTATCTGGCAAAGATACAACCACCAACCTATACGTAGCTCCCGAGCCAGGAAAGGTTCTTATGCAGCCCTACCCTGCCGTGATGAAAGGAACAGGAGGAAATATTGCCGGGTATGACAAGATGCATCCATTTACGCATCTCTATATTTCCGATGAGTCTATTTCCGCTTTCCCTGGATTACAATATAAAATAAAAGATGTTCTCCTTTTTAATAAAGAGAACATCCGAAGATTCAGGAACGATTATCCAAAAGTCAATGTCGTGACCCGAAATTTCCCATTGTCAGCACCTGATCTGGTCAAGAAACTGAAAGTTCGTGAAGGAGGTGACATCACAGTGTTCGGGGCGACTGTGTTTGATGGGTCCAAGGTGTTGATTGTAACAGAATCGCCTATACAACTTCAAGGTTAGCGTTAAGACGCTGACGGACTACCTCGTATATAGCGACACCAGCTGCTACTGACACATTGAGAGATCCGATATTACCGAACATAGGTATACCTACGCGAGTTTCACATTGATCAAGAGTTGCTTCTGAGATACCGGTGTCCTCTGCACCCATTACGAGTGCTACAGGTCCGGTATAATCACCCTCCACATAGTTCATATCGGATTTCTCTGTCACGGCGGCGACATTATAACCATTCTCTTTAAGGAATTTTACAGCCCATGCTGTTGATCCGACTCGGCATACCGGGATATGATGTAATGCTCCGGCTGATGTCTTTATAGCGTCACCGCCAACTGACACACTGCCATGTTGCGGAATGACGATGGCATCAACTCCTGCACATTCGCAAGTCCTGGCGATCGCGCCGAAATTACGCACATCAGTTATGCCGTCAAGCACTACAATGAAAGGGAGCATGCCAGCTTCATACAGTTCCGGAACGAGATGTTCAAGACGATGATAAGTTATCGCCGACATCATTGCGATCACACCCTGATGATTCTTGCGTGTAATACGGTTGATACGCTCCAATGGCACGCGCTGCATCACCACATGGTTCTGCCTGGCAAGTCCGATTAATTCTGCGGCAAGCTCCCCTTGGAGATCCTTGGCTATGAATATCTTGTCAATCTCTTTACCGGCTTCGATAGCCTCCATCACGGCACGGATGCCATATATGTAATCTGATTTTTCCATCTTGATGTGATTTTAACTGTTTAATAATGAAATGGCTGCTTGACGTGCTGCGTCATCAACCGTTGCTCCGCCAAGCATCTCGGCAATAGCGTTTACACGCTGTTCAGGCGTAAGCTGGTTTATACGGGTGTGGGTTGCATGGTCATCATCCTCTTTGTACACTCTATATTGCGTATCACCCTTGGCTGCAACCTGAGGTAGATGAGTAATGGTGGTGACCTGTATAGATTTGGATATCTCTCGCATCATAAGAGCCATACGATTGGCTACATCACCGGAGACTCCGGTGTCAATCTCGTCAAACAAAATGCTCGGAAGTGACATACGCGATGCTATTATAGTCTTTATGGAGAGCATAAGACGAGATATCTCGCCTCCTGACGCTGTAGCACCAACAGGCATTAAATTCTGGTTCTTATTGAATGCGACCATGAACTGAACGGAGTCAATTCCGGTAGGTCCCATATCAGCGGGGTCGACAACGACATCGACTTGAAGATTCTTCATGCCCAAAGGCATTGCCGTATCTCTCAGATGTGCTGAAAACTTCTTGGCTTCCTCCTTTCTTGAGTTGGAGATTTCGACCGCAGTCTCTTTTGCAAGGGCTTTAGCGCGGCGTGCTTCCTTCTCAAGTTCAGCTACCATATCGTCACTGTTGTCAAGCTCGCGAAGCTTTGCACGAAGATTATCACGCAGGATCAACAACTCATCCCCATTGTTCAGATGATGCTTATGGCAAAGAGAATAGATACTGTTAAGACGCTCCTCGACAGCTTCAAGTCTTCCGGGATCAGCCGCGAGTCGCTCATTTACATTTTCAAGAGAAGATGCAATGTCAGATATCTCAATTTTAGCCGATTCCAGACGTGACGGCACGTCATCCTCTTCCGATAGAACTCCATCCAGCTCATCGCAAGCATCGATGGCTGTGTCAATAAGATCGACAGCATTAGTGTCATCGCCTGTAAGAGAGGCGATCGCCCTGTCAAGTGCATTCTTTATAGCAGTGAGGTTAGTAAGTACCTCACGTTCATTCTCCAATTCTTCCTGTTCACCTTGAGATAGCGCAAGCTCTTCGAGCTGCTCCAGTTGGTAACGTGTGAATTCTTCATCCTCTTTACTTTTCTCCACGCGCTGTCTCATAGCCTTGAGGCGACGAACAGCGTCACGCAAAGAATTGTATCTTGAGGAGTACTCTTTGAGACGGTGTTCATTCCCGGCAAGTGTGTCTATCACCATGAGCTGAAATTCAGGAGTAGCAAGGAGCTGATTCTGATGTTGTGAATGAATATCTATCAGCCGCATAGCTACTGCCTGCAGCTTGGAAAGCGGCACAGGAGAATCATTGACAAAGGCGCGTGACCGGCCTGCCGGAGCGACTTCTCTACGTAGGATGCAACGCTCGTCATCCCACTCTATATCAGTTTGCAGACAATAATCCTTCAATGCATCGTAACCATCCACCGTGAACACAGCTTCAATTATGCTCTTGCTGGATGGGTCAGCTACCACACGAGAATCAGCACGTCCGCCGAGTATCAGGGACAGTGCTCCGAGTATGATTGATTTACCGGCACCTGTTTCACCTGTAATGACGTTAAATCCTTCATGAAACAGGATGTCAATGCGGTCAATCAGCGCGTAATTTGATATGTGAAGAGATTCGAGCACAATTATATGAGGATTAGTTATTTTTCAGGTTCTTTGATTTTTTGCAGCCTGTCATGTTCGGTAGGATATATCTCGGATAGTAATCCGAAAGCATGACGCCGTTCTTCGGCTGTGGATTTTGAATAGATATTTACAAGCTCATCAAGTTTTGCATCCTTGAACATCGATAGCCCTACCGACATAGGCGAGATTCGGTATATCTCCGTCAATATGTCAAGCGAACGGTCAATGGAACTTCGTCCCTTATCAGGGCTTACCGACATCTGATCAAGTCCTTGCATATGATAGGTGTAGTACAACTCACGAATTCTACGGACTGACTGATCTGTGAATGATGCAAGCACGGCGGAACGATTTTTGGTGTTCTCAAACGCTTTCCATCCGCTCTCACCTGATGACTGAGCCTGATGAACTATTGTTGCCACCTTGTCGAAATAAGGGTCTCCGCCATGTAATGAAAAACTGTCAAAATCGACTGCCAGAATAAGGTAGACATAGAAATTCAATATCTGGGTGAGCTGATTTTCCATCTGGCTCTCATTGTACACAAGCGGATCATTCTCAATGTAATTGAAATCGATTTTTGTGTCTCGAAAGTTTATCAGTGTAGTAGTGTATGATGAGTTATACACTGGACGTATCGCCTGGATCTGTAGATCCCCCACCATCTTTCCATCTGATGGATTATATTCGGAGATGGTAAAGAACATTGAGCATTCAATTCTTTCATTCGGTGAGAATTGTGTGGCAGTCCACTTATTGGTGTTCACATACTCATTGACAGCATTTTGCAGAGCCTCGAATACCGACTTGTTAGTGCCCTCAATCTGAGACGCGTTCACTTCCACACGGCAATTCAACTCCTGTGCTGTTGACGCAAGAGAAAATGCTATGAGCAGAGAGGCTATAAGTGAACGCATCGTGATTGATCAGACCTTTCCGAGAATTTTCAATATTTCATCTATGATATCACCGGCGACTTCCGATTTGTCTTTTAGCGGGAAATCTGTGCGAGATTTGTCCGACCTGATTATAGACACTTTATTGGTGTCAGTTCCGAAGCAAGCTCCTTTATCTCGCAGAGAATTGAGAACTATCATGTCAAGATTCTTTCTTGTAAGTTTTTCTGATGCATTAACAGCCTCATTATCGGTCTCAAGAGCGAATCCTACAAGCACTTGTTCCGGGCGTTTCTCTTTTCCAAGAGTTGCTGCTATATCAGGATTCTTCACAAGGGTTATTGTGGGAACATCCTGTTTTTCGCGCTTGATCTTATGATCGGAAGGATTGGCAGGTGCATAGTCAGCAACAGCGGCACACATTATAGAAATGTCGGATGTCGGGAACACTTTTTGGCATTCATCAAGCATTTCACGAGCTGATTCGACGCTGACCACATTAATGTTAGAGGATTTGGCGGATAGTGCTACCGGACCGGACACCAATGTGACGTTGGCTCCGCGCGATGCGCATTCCTCTGCCAGAGCATACCCCATCTTGCCGGAAGAATAATTTCCAATAAAACGTACCGGATCTATTTTCTCATATGTAGGTCCTGCTGTTATCAGAACACTTTTTCCGGAAAGGTCGGATGTCCTATCAAAATAGCGTTCAAGATACGCTAATATATTCTCAGGCTCCTCCATTCGCCCTTTCCCTTCCAGTCCGCTTGCAAGATAGCCGCTTGCAGGTTCGATAATATTGTTGCCGTATGATTTCAGAAGCGACAAATTGGCTTGTGTTGAAGGATGGCACATCATATCCAGGTCCATTGCCGGAGCTAAGAATACAGGACTTTTGGCAGAAAGATAAGTGGTGACAAGCATGTTGTCGGCAATTCCATGTGCCATTTTGCCGATTGTAGAGGCTGTTGCCGGAGCTATCACCATACAGTCAGCCCACAATCCGAGATCGACATGAGAATGCCACTCTCCGGTATTGGCGGTAAAAAATTCACTGACAACAGGCTTTTGGCTCAATGCTGAAAGAGTTACAGGTGTGATAAACTCCTTCCCTGCCGGAGTGATCACTACCTGCACTTCTGCACCAGCCTTTATAAACAGTCTGAGAAGCGACACGCTTTTGTAGGCAGCTATGCCACCGCATATGCCTAATACGATATGTTTTCCTGCAAGTGAACTCATTTGATTCTAAGCCGTATGCGGGTGAAACAATCCTTGGTGTTCTGTGCAAAGTCACTCTTCATTATCCAGTCATAGTAGCTCGGTTCCTTACGTAGTATCTCCTCCGCTATTTTGCCTTTGTACTTACCGAAGTTGATCACCTCCTTATCATCATCATTATATATCAACCGCCCCATAAAGTCGACATTACGGTTCATCTGAGAGAATTTGCTTAATTCCTCAATATCATTTGGGAGATCATCATAATGGTCGAGCTGCGATTTAAGCACTTCGAGAGTAGCTCTGGTATCTGCATTGGCGGAATGTGCACCATCAAGTTCCTTTCCGCAATAGAAACGGTATGCCGCAACAAGGGTGCGCTGTTCTTTCTTGTGAAAGATCGTCTGAACATCCACAAATCGAGCCTTTGAGAAATCGAATTTAACACCTGCACGCTGAAACTCCTGATCCAACATAGGGATGTCAAATCTATTGGAATTGAATCCGGCAATGTCACATCCTGTCATCTCATTGGCAAGGGATCGGGCTATCTGACGGAACATAGGTTCATTGGCCACATCTGCATCAGTGATATGATGCACAGCTGTAGCCTCGGCAGGAATGGGTATACCAGGATTCACTCGCCTCGTTTTCTCAATTTCCTCTCCTGACGGAAGAACTTTTATCATAGATATCTCCACGATGCGATCGTGCATGATGTCTATGCCTGTGGTCTCAAGGTCAAAGAATATTATTGGCTTCTTTAAATTGAGCTGCATTGTTTTACCAAAATTAGAATTCCTGTACATTCATAGGCATGAGCAGCATTGTGAGCTTAGTGTCAGCCTTATCCTCGGTAGGAACAATCACAGCAGGTCGGGATGGATCCGCAAGACGGAAGATAATGTCGTCGGTCCAAAGCACTGATGCAAGTTCAGTAAGATAGCTTGAGCTGAAACCTACAATCATCTCATTGCCATTGAATTCTGCTTCAAGAGTCTCGTAGCCTGAGGTATTGTATTCGTTGTCGGATGCCTTGATGGTAAGTTTGTCAGGTGTTACGCGGAACTTTATGAGTCCATGACCCTCATCTACAAAAAGACTCACACGGCGAACCGCGGTTGTGAACTGATGACGATTGATAGATAAGGTGTAAGGATTGTTCTCAGGAATCACGCGTGTATAATCCGGGAAGCGACCCTTTACAAGACGGCTGTCAAATGTGAATGTATCAGTCTCGAAAGTCACTCCGCGCTCAACGTCAAGAGTAACTGTGACCTCTTCATCTTTACTGAACACTGAACGGAATACATTTGTGGACTTGTTTGGAAGGATGAACGACCCTTCCACTCCTGCCTGAATGCTCTGATCCTCAAATTTCACAAGTTTGTGAGTGTCAGTAGCAACAAACACAAGACGATCAGGCTTGATGTCCCAATACACACCTGTCATCTGGGGACGCAACATATCAGTACCTGCGGCAAATGCTGTGAATTCAAGTCCACGAAGAAGTGACGCTCCGGAAGTCTTGAATGTCATCGATCCTTCCTGAGGCGTCTTTTTAAGATTGGGGTATTCATTCCCGGGAAGACCCATGAACTTGTAGGAGCCATTAGGATGAGTCATCTCTATCGAGAGAGTGGAGTCGTTGACATTAAAATTGAGTTCCTGTTCAGGCATGACTCTCAGCAACTCTACCACTCGGCGAGCATCTATACAGAAATCACCTTCACCATCCACATCCATGATAGGGATTCTGGCACACAGGGTATTCTCTCCGTCACAAGCAGTGATAGTGAGCGTATTCCCTTTTATCGAAAAGAGAAAGTTGTTAAGGATAGTAATCGCATTCTTAGCATTGATCACCTTGCTCACTGCGGAAGCAAACGAATGAAGCGTCTTGCTTGGTACCGTAAATTTCATATTTCAGTAGTGTTATTATTGACAAAGCGTGAAAAAGGCATGCCTTTTAAATCACAAAGGTAGACATTTTTTAGATAATGTGCAATACGGTATTTTCAACACTTCGGAAATGCCCCGGAATAAGATAAAACAATAATGACAACACATCACATAACTAAAAAATTACCTCTATGCATTATTGTCAATAGTGATATTTTTTACTAATTTTGACGAAGAATCCGCCGAATGTGCAAATAATGTGAACTTATTGAGTCAAATGATGCAGGTTAATTGTTCCAATCATAATGACACATTTGGCGTCACTATCAATATGAAGCACTATATCACGATCATTATAATGCTGCTCGTTGCAGCTATGTCAACATCGGCTGCGACACGCAGACCAAAGAAAAGAAACAAGAAGGCACCCAAAGTCACTCGCGTGGTAAAAGCAGATCCACGGACATCCGGTCCATTTGTGGTGCGCACTGATGCCCCAGAGGCTCCTTATGGTCTTGACGGCATAAATATCGCATTGTGGCCAAGCCACGGACGCTATTATGATGTAAAGGAGGAACGCTGGATGTGGCAGCGTGGCAGGCTGATGGGTACAGTGGAGGACCTGTATTCCCAAAGCTATGTCTATCCATATCTTGTGCCTATGCTTGAAAATGCCGGGGCATATGTTATGTTGCCGCGAGAAAGAGACACATCCACAATCGAGGTCATAGTGGATGCTGATGGAGGTGAGGCTCAAAACGGATATTCCGAAAAGAATGGCAGCAAAATGTGGAGTGATGCTGTTGGAGTTAAAGGCTTTGGCTATGTTGACAAAATATTATCAGGCACTGATAACCCTTTCAAAAAAGGGACCTTAAGAAAAGCAGCTACAGTAAACGACATAAAAAAGGCTTCTTCTGCCTCTTGGACTGCTGATATTCCTGAGGAGGGAGAATATGCCTTATATATCAGCTATGCATCTCTTCCAGAAAGTGCGCGTGATGCCCATTATACAGTAAATTCGCTCCGCGGCTCAGAAGAATTTCAGGTCAACCAGACTATGGGTGGAGGAACATGGGTCTATTTAGGCACATTCCCATTTGCACAAGGCAAAACAACCGTAGTGGAACTGAATAACATTTCGAATGAGAACAACAAGGTAGTGACTGCCGATGCCATCAAGATTGGCGGTGGAATGGGCAATGTCAGACGCGGTAGCGGAATGTCAGCCGATATAAGCGGGTACCCTAGATTTACTGAAGGTGCGAGATACTGGTTGCAATGGGCTGGAATGCCTGAAAGTGTCTATTCCATAACCGGAGGAGAGAGTGACTACGAAGATGACTACAAAAGCCGTGGGATGTGGGTCAACTATCTTGCCGGAGGTTCTAAGTCATTGCCTGGACAGAAAGGGCTCGGGATACCTGTGGACCTTTCATTTGCTCTTCACACCGATGCCGGAACTACGTGTGATGATGTCACCACTGTAGGAACTCTCCCTATTGTTTCCACTGCCGGCTCACTGGGCAACGGTAAAAGCAAGAAAACGTCGATGACATATGCCAATATGGTTACCGATCAGATTATCGATGACATATGGCAACTGTACGATCCTCAATGGACACGCAGGAAACTACGCAACAGATCATACCATGAGGCACGTGAGCCATTGGTACCGGCTATGCTCCTGGAACTGTTGAGCCATCAGAACTTTGCAGACATGCGTTATGGTCTCGATCCGAACTTCAGGTTCGATGTGAGCCGAGCAATATATAAAGGGATGCTTAAGTATCTGCACAAGACCTCCGGGACTCCTTATATAGTGGAGCCTCTTCCTGTTAAGGATTTTTCAATCAAAGGTCAGGATGGGAACTACACTCTTTCCTGGATCCCGACCGATGATCCTCTGGAACCCACAGCAAAGGCTAAATATTATATTGTATATGAAAGGATAGATAACGGAGCATTTGTGGAGCTTGCCATAACCGATGACACTTATCTGTCTGTCACTCCGAACGACAATAGCATATACAGCTACAAAATTGTCGCAGCTAATGATGGGGGTCTTAGTTTCCCATCTGAAATACTTGCATTGTGCGATATTCCAGGTGGGAAAGACCAGGTGACAATAGTCAATGGTTTCACCAGAGTGTCCGGTCCTGCCGAAATATATCGTGACGGACATATCGGATTCGATTATGAAGAAGATTATGGTGTTCCATACATAAAGGATATACTTTTTACAGGTGCCCAGACCGAGTTCCGTCCTTCTGAGCCATGGAAGTCAAATGACGCTCCTGGTCATGGGGCAAGCAGGGCGGTATACGAGACAGAGATAATAGCCGGCAACACTTTCGATTTTGTGATGCTTCATGGAGAGGCTGTAAAGGCGGCAGGGCATTCATTCGTGTCATCGAGTGTAGGCGCATTCATAAAGTCGATAGATCATCCTCATATAATTGACCTAATACTTGGCAAGCAGAAAGAGATAACAGTAGGAGCCAATAGCAAGCTCCGATATAAACCTTTTTCATCGGAGCTAAAACAAAGGCTTCGTGAGATGTGTGATGCAGGGAGTTCATTGTTTGTCAGCGGAAGTTATATCGGCTCAGACCTCTTCGACAACAAATATAGCATGACGGCGGTTTCTCAATCAGACAGGGAATTCGGACACAGCATTCTCGGCATTGATTGGCGACAGGCTAAAGCGACAATAACCGGGCAGGTCACTGAAGTGAGATCGCGTTATCCCCAGTTCAACGGCAGGTTCAAATTCAACTTCAACCAGCAACTGTCATCCGACTGTTATGCCGTGGAATCACCGGAGTCATTCAATCCGGTGTCGACAAATGACGGAGCTGTGATATTACGCTATAGTGAAAATGATTATGCAGCCGGAACTGCTTATGCCACAAACTCGCATAAAGCCGTTGTGATCGGTTTCCCATTTGAGACAATTCTTGAAAAGGATGCTCGGGAAAAACTGATGCGACAGATACTTGACTTCTTCACAAATCAGACTGAAACCTTATCTGCCCGCGAAAAGCTAAAGATAGTTGTCGGCACATTGCTGGCTCCTGAAGAGGAATACTCATTGCTGCCTGGAGCATTCGGTGCTGAGGATTGGACCTCAGGGATCAAGGAGTCGGCTGAATTGGCAGAACGAAGCCCACACAGAACAAGAAAAAGAAAATCTTAAATATAATACCAACTCATTAGACACCTACTTCTTGCAATGGAAAAAGACAATATCAGGCATTCATTGTTGTCATCTTACCGGATGCGCCTACTGGCATCCGGTGATGAGGAATATATTATAATCCCATTGAGCAGTTGTGCATATGTTTTTAACCACAACGGTCTCGAAAGGATGCGAAAGGTTCTTGAACAGTCCAACGCTCCATTTATTTATAGCGACTATATCGAGCAAGGTGAGCTACGTCGACTCATACCATGGCAGGAAGGATCATTACGCGATGACTTTGATTTTGGAAAAATTGTATTGGTGAAATCAGTGGAAATGAGGAAGGCTATCGCACAAATGAGTGACGATTTCGAAGCAGCCGGATGGTATGACCTGCGTCTTCGTCTCACACGTAGGAATGCTCCGATATACTGTCCTGAGCCATTATACACAATCGAAGAAAAAACATTATCAGATGGGTCTGAGGAATCACATTTCGCATATGTAAATCCACGTAACCGGACATCGCAAATAGAGATGGAAAAGGCGGTCACCAACCATCTTAAGGCGATAGGAGGATATGTCAGCATAAAAGATAAAACCAAGGTTGACATAACCCAAGGAATATTCCCGGTCGAGGCAAGTGTGATAATCCCGGTAAAGAACCGCCAACGTACCATCGCTGACGCTATAGAATCAGCGTTAAGTCAAAATACCGATTTTTCATTTAATGTTATCGTTGTAGACAATCGCAGTGACGACGGCACGTCCGAAATACTTTCTGAATATGCTAAAAAGTCCCCAAAGGTAAAAACAATAAGCACATCTCGCCTGCCATATCATTACATTGGCATAGGAGGATGTTGGAATCTTGCGATAAGATCTGAATATTGTGGACGTTTTGCTGTTCAGCTCGACAGCGATGACGTATATAGCGGCACCGACACCTTGCAAAGAATCGTAGATACGTTCCGTTCGCAAGGATGCGCAATGGTTATCGGGTCGTACACGCTCACTGATTTCAATCGCAATATTCTGTCTCCCGGACTTATCGATCACTCCGAGTGGACAGATGAAAACGGAACCAACAATGCACTTCGTATCAATGGGCTCGGAGCTCCTCGTGCATTCTTCACGCCAATAGCACGTGAAATAGGTTTTCCAGACGTTTGTTATGGCGAAGACTATGCCATGGGATTGGCTATAAGTCGCAAATATCTTATAGGAAGAATATATGAATCCCTTTATTTATGCAGAAGATGGGAGGACAATACCGACCATGCATTAAGCCGTGACAGGATCAATAACAACAATTATTATAAGGATCACATCCGTACACTTGAACTTAAAGCACGACAGTCATGCCAGAGATAATAGCGGAAAACAGATTGGAGGAATCACCATGCGATCTGTTCAATAAACAGCTTGACGAATGGCAGCTGTTTATCGCCAATTATAATAAATACCGTGAAGCCTGTTTTGGTAAAATCATCTTCGATAATGTGCCATGGAAAGCAGGAAAGATTTTATTGAATTACAGGAAAGGATCCATAACTGCTGATCTAAAGGCAATAGGTAACGGCGAAAGACCATGTTTCCTATGCAAGTCGGCACGTCCTGAGCAGCAACGCTGGATTGACTGGGAAGATTACGAAATACTTGTGAACCCCTACCCTGTTTCATCTATTCATTTTACAATTGCATCCAAGAAGCATGCACCACAAATTCTTGATGACAGAATTGTGGATATGGTAAAGCTCACAAGAATATTCCAAAATGGATGTGTGTTTTACAATGGTGCAAAATGTGGTGCGTCAGCTCCTGATCATATGCACTTCCAGGTTGTTGACACAGCTATATCTGATAACTTCACTTCTGATCTGAAATGTTTTGATGAGGGACCAGCGATAGGTGACAGCAAGATATATATGCCTCACGAGGATACTACGCCATTTGGCTACTACCTTATGGAAATCAACTCTGACAAGGACATAATTCCGATATATAAAACAGTTGTTGACAGCCTACCTGTCAATGGTGATTCCCCTGAACCTATGATGAATGTAATCGCATTCAGGATGGGAGACACGACGCGTGTCGTGGTGATACCTCGTAAAAAGCATCGACCGTCAATCTACGGCTCAGAAGCTGGAATGATGCTGATCAGTCCGGCATCGATTGAAATGACCGGAACATTTATCACATCCCGACATGAAGACTTCGACCGTCTGGATAATGAATTAACACAAATGATCTATAATGAGGTCGGCTATACTCACGATGAATTTATGGATTTTAAAACTCGGTTGCAATCATGAATGAGCCATATGTATCAGTAGGGGTTTTGTCAGGTAAATCCATTAAATTCACATTAAAAGGTATATATTCAACCGATGATGTTGCGATTGTGACTGGCGAACAGGAAGCTACGCTGTCGGATTCCGGGATTGCCATTGTATGGAACGGGAAAAATTACACCTCAATAGAATTCACCCCGACATCATATGATGGTGACTCCTTTGAATTGGAGGATGTTGTAATCGGTGTGGATTTCCATTGGCAAAGGAAAGAGAGACAACAGTTCAGAGGCTCTATACGTCTAATAGTTTCTGATGGGAATCTCACAGCTGTAAATATAGTGAAAGTAGAGGATTATCTCATCTCAGTAATCTCAAGCGAAATGAGTTCAACCTCCTCTCTGCCGCTTTTACGTGCTCATGCTGTCATATCGCGGTCATGGTTGTTGGCTCAGATGAGACATCGCAGCACTCCTCGTGTTGACTCTTTTAGACGAAGTGACACAGAGATCACACGTTGGTGGGATCATGATGACCATAACGATTTTGATGTCTGTGCTGACGACCATTGCCAGCGTTATCAAGGTATATCCAGAGTAAAAGGCTCAGCTGCCCATGAAGCTGTTGATGACACCTGCGGAATGGTCCTGATGTTTAACGGCGAGTTGTGCGATGCGCGATTCTCTAAATGTTGCGGCGGGGTGTTCGAGGAATTTAAATCTTGCTGGGGGGATATACACCTGCCCTATCTTGTAGCGGGACGAGACACTGTCAACCCTGTTAAATATCCCGACCTTACAGAAGAGAATGAGGCAAGAGAATGGATATTATCTTGTCCGGCATCATTTTGCAGTAACAATGATGAGCACATCCTTTCGCAGGTCCTTAACAATTACGATCGTGAACGCAATGATTTTTACCGTTGGACAGAAGAGATTACTCAAGAAAAGATAATAAGGCTTCTAAATGAACGCAGTGGTATAAATGTCGGAGAAGTAATTGACCTTATACCGTTGCAGCGCGGCACGTCAGGACGCATAATCCGGTTACGAATTATCGGAACTGAAGGAGAAATCGTGATTGGAAAGGAACTTATGATAAGGCGTACTCTTTCTGAATCACACCTGCTCAGTTCGGCATTTGTTGTCGACCGGCATTTTAAAGATGGAGGCAATGTGCCTGATTCGTTTATCCTTCATGGAGCGGGATGGGGTCACGGAGTGGGTCTATGCCAGATCGGAGCTGCTGTAATGGGAGAAAAAGGCTACACATTCGATGAGATTCTACGGCATTATTATCCTGTGGCATCAATTGTAAAATTATACTGAAAATATGAGTAAATCAATCAATTCCACTTGCGCCAAGCGGTCACCATGGGCGTGGGTGCCTACACTATACTTTGCTCAAGGGCTTCCATATATCGCGGTGATGACCCTCTCTGTGATAATGTACAAAAGATTGGGTGTCTCCAATACCGACATAGCCCTTTATACAGGGTGGCTTTATCTGCCATGGGTTATAAAACCGTTCTGGAGTCCGTTTGTCGACATAATATCAACCAAACGCCAATGGGTCATCATTATGCAATGGTTTGTGGCAATAGCTTTTGCCGGGATAGCGTTTGCATTGCCAGTGCAGTTTTTCTTTAGTCTTACACTTGCTGTGTTTTGGCTCGTGGCATTCGTGTCGTCCACTCACGACATTGCTGCCGACGGCTACTATATGCTGGCACTTACGGAACATGAACAATCATTTTATGTGGGCATACGCTCCACATTCTATCGTATAGCATCAGTTGCCGGACAAGGAGCTCTTGTCGTGGTGGCAGGATGCATTGAAGAGAGCACCGGAGATATCCCTTTTGCATGGGGAGTGGTATTTTTTGTACTGTCTGCCATGTTTCTGTTTTTTGCCGTTTATCATTCCTGGGCTCTTCCCAAGGTGGAGATCAGAAACACAAAAAGGAATTACACTTTTAATGATGTGACAAAAGAATTCGTAAGAATTTTTGTCGCCTTTTTCAGAAAGAAGCAAGCCGGACTTGCGATCCTCTTCATGTTACTGTATCGGTTGCCTGAAGCGCAACTTATAAAGCTAATAAATCCTTTTCTTCTTGATGCAAGTTCCATCGGGGGGCTTGGCCTTTCCACATCAGAAGTAGGAATTGTGTATGGGACTGTAGGAATTATAGGATTGACGGCAGGAGGTATTATTGGTGGCATATTGGCTGCAAAAAAGGGATTGCATTATTGGCTTAAACCTATGGCATGGAGCATGTCGCTCACCTGCCTGACTTTTGTATATCTCAGTTGGGCAAGTGAGCCGAGCCTGCTGACAATAAATACATGTGTGTTCATCGAGCAGTTTGGTTACGGATTCGGATTTACAGCCTATATGCTCTATCTCATATATTTCTCAGAAGGAGAATTCTCTACGGCACACTACAGTATCTGCACAGGTTTCATGGCTCTTGGCATGATGCTGCCAGGTATGGCTGCCGGTTGGATACAGGAAACCATCGGATACCGTTATTTCTTTATTTGGACAATGATATGCTGCATTGCTACTATCGGCGTCACATATTTGCTGAAGATCAATCCGGAATTCGGGAAGAAACATTGAACGACTTAACTCATGCCGGTGTTATTCTATGATATACCAACGGCTTAAATACATATGAACATGATGTCTTTATTAATGGGCAGCGTTGCGCTCTTAGCTGTTGCAGGATCATGCTCCCAAGCTGTCTCTGAACCTACATCACCTGTGGCGGAAACAGTGCTGGCGACTGGCAATGCAATAGTGGTACGACCCGGAATTGAAGTGCTTGCCGAAAACGGATTCAAACAGTTGCAAGGCAAGCGTGTCGGACTGATCACAAATCCTACCGGAGTTGACAATAACCTGCGCTCTACCATAGATATTCTTGCTGAGGCACCAGGTGTAAGACTTACTGCGCTGTTTGCTCCGGAACATGGTGTGAGAGGTGACTATGTGGCAGGAGCTTCTGTTGCAAATGATGTTGACAAAAAGACTGGTGTACCGGTGTATTCTCTTCACGGCCGAACAAAGAAACCTACCCCAGAAATGTTGAGAAATGTCGATATTCTTGTATATGACATTCAGGATATAGGATGCCGCAGCTATACATTCATATCCACGATGGGATTGGCTATGGAGGCAGCCGCCAATGCAGGAAAAGAGTTTATGGTGCTTGATCGTCCGAATCCTCTTGGAGGAGTGCGAGTCGAAGGGAATCTTGTGGAGAAAGGAAGGGAATCTTTTGTAGGACAATACCCGATACCTTATATATATGGGCTCACTCCGGGAGAGCTTGCAGAGTATCTAAATAATGAAGGTCTTTTAGGTGCCGGTGTATCCGTTGATCTGACGGTGATACCGATGGATGGGTGGCAACGCAACATGACATTTTCTCAGACCGGGATGCCCTGGGTACTCCCCTCTCCTCATATACCGACTACAGATGCGGCTCTGCTTTATCCGGCTACAGGTATCATGGGCGAGTTGAGTTATGTGTCAATCGGTGTCGGATATACTCTTCCTTTCAGCCTTGCGGCCGCCCCATGGATCGATGCACAGAAACTATCCGAACGATTGAATGACATTGGCATTCCCGGAATCGAATTTCGACCGATATACTACAAGCCATTCTATGGTCAGTTCAAGAATGATAATGTTGCCGGAGTGCAGGTTTATATAAAAGATGCAGCCAATGCCCCTTTGAGTATAATCCAGTTCTATGTTATGCAGGAACTGGCTTCCATGTATCCTTCCCATAAGGCTTTTGCCACAGCCGCCCCTTCAAGGGTAAGAATGTTTGATCAGGTGTGCGGATCTGCCAAGGTCCGTCAACTTTTCACTAAACGTTACAAGGTTGACGATATGATCGATTTCTGGGAGCAGGATGCCCGACAATTCAAAGAAAAATCATCAAAATATTATATCTATAAATGATCCTGATATTTGACAGCGGGAGCACCAAGACTACGGTTGCAAAGGTCAGTGATTCCGACACCTTAGCCGAGTTTATACCTCTTTCAAGAGGCATCAATGCCATGACCGTAAAGAATGGGGAGCTAAAAGGCTTGATCTCAGAATGTGATGCGTTGCTCAGTGATGCTGAGCATGTGGGTGAGGTATATTACTATGGCGCAGGCTGTGCTACCGATGAGGCATGTGAAAGGATAAGGACAGACCTGTCATTGTTATTCCGTAATTCAAGGATTGAAGTCTCCTCCGATATGCTCGGTGCTGCCCGGGCTGCATGCGGTAATTCAGCAGGGATTGTTGGCATTCTCGGCACAGGTTCTAACTCCTGCCTGTATGACGGCAGGGATATAGTAGAGAATGTCTCCCCACTCGGATACATTCTCGGTGACGAAGGGAGCGGTGCCGTTCTTGGAAGATTGTTTTTAGGGAGATTACTAAAAGGTCAATTCTGTAATGATGTGTTAAAAGACTTTAAGAATGATTGTTCTTTCAGTATCCCTGAGATAATTACACAAGTTTACAGAGAGTCACGTCCCAACGCGTTTCTCGCTTCCTTCGCTCCATTCATTCTGAAATGTTGCCGCTATCAGGATGTCAACAGATTTGTTATCGATGAATTTCGAAGATATATACGGTACAATCTCTTGAATTACACCGGATTCGGCGTACTCCCTGTGAATTTTATAGGCTCTATTGCTGAAAATTTTCACTCTCAGTTGTCAGAAGCAATGCAGGCAGAGAAAGGTGTCATGGGGCGTGTGATACAGTCTCCGATATCAGCTCTTGCACATTTTCACAGCCACGCCCTCTGAACTAATTTTAACAAAAGATTTAATTGGGCTTGAATTCTGGCGAAAAAAACACTATCTTTGCATAGTTTTTGGGATGCAACAGAGCACTCGAAGATTCAAAGTTTATAAATTAATATCCTAATATATTATCCAATCAACACAATGAAAAGAGTTTATACGTTTGGAGATGGCAAGGCCGAGGGTAATGCCTCAATGCGCAATCTCCTTGGTGGCAAGGGTGCTAACCTTGCTGAAATGAACCTTTTGGGAATGCCTGTTCCCCCCGGTTTCACCATCACCACCGAAGTATGTACCGAATACACACAGTATGGACGTGACGAGGTTGTCAGCCGTCTTGAGGATGAAGTAAAGGCAGCCATCGCTCATGTTGAGAATCTTACCGGCAAGAAGTTCAATGATCCTGCCAATCCCCTTCTCGTATCAGTTCGTTCAGGCGCGCGCGCTTCAATGCCCGGTATGATGGACACCGTCCTCAACCTCGGCATGAATGACGAGACTGTGGCTTCTCTCGCAGAAAAGAGTGGCAATCCTCGTTTCGCATGGGACAGCTACCGCCGTTTCGTTCAGATGTATGGCGACGTGGTTCTCGGCATGAAGCCCAAAACCAAGACCGACATCGATCCTTTCGAGGAGATCATGGATAAGAAAAAAGAGGAAAAGGGCGTTAAGCTTGACACAGAACTTGACGTAGAGGATCTCAAAGACCTCGTTAAGCTCTTCAAGGCTGCTGTAAAGGAATATACAGGCAAAGACTTCCCCGATAATGCCTGGGAGCAGCTTTGGGGTGGCATCTGTGCTGTATTTGACAGCTGGATGAACGAGCGTGCAATCCTTTATCGTCGTATGAACCAGATCCCTGAGGAATGGGGAACTGCCGTTAACGTTCAGGCTATGGTGTATGGCAACATGGGTGATAACTCCGCTACTGGCGTTGCTTTCAGCCGTGATGCAGCAACTGGCGAAAACATGTTCAACGGTGAATACCTTATCAACGCTCAGGGCGAGGATGTCGTAGCCGGTATCCGTACTCCTCAGCAGATCACTGTTGAGGGCTCACGCCGTTGGGCTGCCCTTCAGGGTATCTCAGAGGATGTCCGTAAGGAAAAATATCCTTCTCTTGAAGAGGCAATGCCTGTATGTGCCGCTGAGCTCATTGCTATTGCTAACAAGCTTGAAAGCTATTATAAGGACATGCAGGATATGGAGTTCACTATCCAGGATGGAAAACTTTGGATGCTCCAGACTCGTAATGGCAAGCGTACAGGTGCCGCTATGGTGAAGATCGCCATGGACCTTTTCCGTGCAGGAGAGATTGACGACAAGACTGTCCTTATGCGCATGGAGCCTCAGAAGCTCGACGAACTTCTTCACCCTGTATTTGACAAGGCTGCCCTCAAGCGTGCCAATGTTGTAGCAAAGGGTCTCCCCGCTTCACCCGGTGCAGCTTCAGGTCAGATCGTATTCTCCGCAGAGGAGGCTGAATCATGGGCCGAGAAGAAACGTAAAGTCATCCTTGTCCGCATCGAGACCTCTCCCGAGGACCTTCGTGGCATGGCTGTTGCTCAGGGTATTCTCACAATGCGTGGCGGTATGACATCTCACGCTGCTGTGGTTGCTCGTGGTATGGGCAAGTGCTGTGTGTCAGGCGCAGGTGAAATCCGCGTTGACTACAAGGCCAAGACTGTAGAAATGGCAGGAAAGACCTATAATGAAGGTGACTGGATCTCTCTCAACGGTTCTACCGGCGAGGTTTACGACGGTCAGGTACCCACTGTTATGCCTGAACTTGGCGGTGACTTCGGTCAGGTAATGAACTTTGCCTCCAAATACACCCACACTCTCGTTCGCACAAATGCCGACACTCCACGCGATGCCAAGCAGGCTCGTTACTTCGGTGCTCAGGGTATCGGTCTGTGCCGTACAGAACACATGTTCTTCGAGGGCGACCGTATCAAAGCTGTTCGCGAAATGATCCTTGCAAGCGATGTAGAAGGTCGTCGTGCCGCTCTCGCTAAATTGCTCCCCATACAGCGTGGTGACTTTGAAGGCATATTTGAAGCTATGGACGGCTTCGGAGTTACCATCCGTCTCCTCGATCCCCCATTGCATGAGTTCGTGCCTCACCAGACAGCCACCCAAAAGGAGCTTGCCGAGCAGATGGGCATCACTCTTGAAGAGGTAAAGGCAAAGGTAGACTCTCTCGAAGAGTTCAACCCGATGCTCGGACACCGTGGTTGCCGTCTTGGCATCACCTATCCTGAGATCACTGAAATGCAGGCTCGCGCTATTATCGAGGCTGCTCTTGCAGTGAAGGCTCGCGGTATTGATGTTCATCCCGAAATCATGATCCCCCTTGTTGGCTCACTCAAGGAGATCCAGAATCAGGCAAACATCATCCACTCCACAGCTACTAAGGTATTCGAAGAAACCGGCAACACTGTAGCATACAAAGTCGGCACAATGATTGAAGTTCCTCGTGCTGCTCTTGTGGCAAATCAGATTGCTGAGGTTGCCGAATTCTTCTCATTCGGAACAAACGACCTCACACAGATGACATTCGGCTTCTCTCGTGACGACGCTCCCAAATTCCTTAAGTTCTATAAAGAGAACGGCATCATTAAGACAGATCCATTCGAAGTTCTTGATCAGGAAGGCGTAGGTCAGCTCGTAGAGATGGGTGTCAAGAAAGGTCGTGCTACCAACCCCGATCTCAAAGTCGGTATCTGTGGTGAACATGGCGGCGAACCTTCATCTGTTAAGTTCTGCGCTAAGCTTGGCATGAACTATGTATCTTGCTCACCTTTCCGTGTGCCCATCGCCCGCGTAGCAGCGGCCCAGGCAGCCATAGAAGATTAATCCTTAGTAACTGAAATCTAACAATTAGGTCGTAACGCCTTGCTTTGCAGGGGTTACGACCTAATTCACTATTAAACCTCTCGTTCATTTGTACACATAAATCGAGCAGAATAAACGGAAATGTTTAGAAATAGCTTAGACTTTTCACCCCCTCTGCTTAGAGCGTGTTTAGAGCAATGTTTAGAGTAAATAATCAGCCGTAAGTCTCTGATTAATAAAAAAAGCCCAAAGGCATTAAATATTAATCAAACATTAAATAAGAGAACTATGGCAACCCTAAGACCATGCGTTCAGAAGCAACGCTCAGACGGATTCTATCCAGTCTATATCTGGGTAATCCAAAACAGGAAACCCGGGTATATCAAAACCGACAAGATTGTAGAACCTTCAGCGGTCTCCAAGACTAAAGAAATTCGTGACAATGAAGTCCTGCGCTATTGCACCCAGCTCATATCCGAGTACAATCGTCGTCTAAATCTTCAGGACACCTCATTATGGAGTGTCAAGGAGGTCATTTCATTTCTCCAGACTCAGGAGAGTGACGCAAGTTTCACTGACTATGCCAAACTCCATATTGACCGCATGATCAACAGCGGTCACGACCGCAATGCCAAGAACTATAAAATGGCAGTCCAAAGTCTTAAAAGCCTGAAATGTTAAAATTCGAGCGGTTTTGTGTTTTCAGCCGCTTTTTTATGTGTTAAAAACAAATCAATCGGTTTGTTTTTCGGATTATTTCGCTAATTTTGGGGTCATGGAATCTATAGCCGGGAAATTATGGATAAGATACTAAAACAACGTGGCAGCATCGTCCTGCATAAAGACAGGTACAACGGTGAGGAGTGCATCCGGGTGGACTACACGGACAGCCAAGCCATAACCCTGCTGCTGGCACAGGACACCGACGTGGCTGCGGTCGTGGACGGCTCCGGCTACATTCCAGCCACCGTTTTCCGCCTTCTATGACCGCTATTCTCCGCACGCCTATATTGACTACAGCCGTGTATATGTACGCCATCCCAAGCCAAAACGGGAATATGTGCTGCCGAAAGGCTATCTTGAACTGCTGGAACAGAAGCGTTACAGCCCTTCGACCGTCAAGACCTACAAGGCTTATTTCAGCGACTTCATGGAATATCACAAGGGGCGTAACATCGACCGTCTGAAAGTGCCGGACATCAACAAGTACATACTCTATCTTGTGAACGAGAAGAAAATCTCGGTGTCGCAACAGAATATGCGCATCAACGCCATCAAGTTCTACTACGAGCAGGTGAAAGGCGGCAAACGGCAATACTACGGTGGCATCACCCGTGCCAAAGAGTACAAGAGCCTGCCCGAAGTGTTGAGCCGCAACGAGGTGCGGCGCATTCTTTCATGCCTTGCAAACCGCAAGCATCGCTGTATGATTTCGTTGATTTATTCCGCAGGATTGAGAAGGAGCGAGTTGCTTAACCTCACTCCGCAGGATATTATGAGCGAACGTATGCTGATTCGCATTATGGGCAAGGGCAAAAAATGCCGCTACTCGCTGCTGTCGGAGAAGGTATTGTGCGAACTTCGGGAATATTTCAAGGAATATCGCCCGCAAAAATGGCTGTTCGAGGGCGAAACACCCGGAGAGCAATATTCGGCAAGTGCATTGGTGAAAGTGTTGAAGGAAGCCGCCGATCGAGCCGGCATCAAGCACCGGGTACACGTACACATGCTGCGGCACTCTTTCGCCACCCATTTACTGGAGCAGGGTACGGACCTGAGAACCATACAGGAGCTTTTGGGACACAACGACATCAAGACTACGAGCATCTACCTTCATGTTACAAGTGCCCACAAGTCGAGCATACCGAATCCGCTTGATTCATTGGATAACACATAATGTGCAACTGTTAAATTGCAGAACCGGAAATGAAAAATAAAGGCAACATAACAAGACCGCCAGTCAGTAGTATGCAAATCTACTGTATATTGATATCCGCATTGTTGTCGGTAGTTCGGGTGTACGCTTCGACTACAGCAGACTCTGTGTATTTCCACATAAAGGCTGACACGATGCGGGAGATCCGTGCGGGACAAGTGGTGGAACTGACGTATGCGCTGGTCAATGCACAATTCGATTCGGTTTCTCCTCCGGTATTCAACAGCAGCATTGAAGTGATAGAAGGTCCGAAGTCACATGAAGGCAGTAGCTACGCCATTATAAACGGAGTGGGAAGAAAGAGCCGTGAAAGCGGATTCAGTTATATTGTGCAGTTCAGACAGAGCGGAGAGGTCGAACTCCCTTCCGCATCCGTAAAGGCAGGCAACCGGACATATACCACCCCGGAATGCCGTGTAACCGTACATCCTGCCGTAGTGGATATGAACAAACTGAAATGCAGTTTGAAGGTGGAACGTATGGCCGGCGGTTACGCAAAATACTGTGCCACGCTGACCTGCAATGCCTGTCCCGACCAGAACCCGCCACTGCTGTCCATCAACGGGAAAATATTCCGACCTACCCGCAAGTCCTTTTCAATTTCCAACGGCAAGGAAGAATACGTTTACGAGTATTTCTTTAACGATGACAGTTATGAGGTGTCCTGCGAGGAGCTGACCTTTGGTGGCAAACCATATTCCGTCAAACCGAAAAAAGGCAAATTAGCCGGTGCGGACTTCCTTATTGCCATCGTGGTTACAGGCGCATTGTTCGAGTTGGCATGGTGGCTTGCTTGCAGACGTCGCTACCGAGAGGATAAGGATGCCCTTCTTGCCGAATTCGTGTTGGAAAAGAAGGCTCTGCCTCTGACTGTAAGCTGGGCGTATACCCATTATGGCGTATCGCACACGCTATTGCTTTTTTCCGTGCTGTTTCTTGCCACAACGGGAGTTGCGATCTATACAGACAGTCTGTTCATGTCTGTCTTTTTCTGGCTCGGTATTGCGTTTGTGCCGCTTGCTTATCTGTCATATCGCCACCAGCGGCGCAAGCTGGATTTCCAAAGCATACCGACCACGCTGGACGAGCAGGCGATTTACGACAGGATATATAATCTGGCGGCAACTTATGACTGGGATGTTGATCATTACGGTGAGGACTGCATCGTGGCGCATACCAATCCCGCCATCTGGCATCTGACATGGGGAGAGCAGATTTTCATCGTGTTCGACAAAGGACAGGTATGGGTCAACAGTGTGAATGACCTGAACAAGCGTACTTCGCCATTCTCGTTCGGTTATGCCAAACGGAATGTTCGAAGAATAAGGGACGCACTGACACAGAGTGCAGCTATTAGAGATTAGGAAACACACCTGTCGGGTGTCGTTTACCAAAACAAACAACACCTATAGGTGATCTTATAAATACATTATAAGCAATAGTACACCAAATTATGAACGAACAAGTACAAGAACATTTTAGCTGTGCTGATTGGCTCCTAATACCTGCATCCGTTAGAAAAGATGTTGCAGACATATTGGGGCTAACCCTTTTGTCTGATAATGAGCAGTGGGATACCAACTCTATACTTTGTACTACTTATGAAAATGCAGACAATTATCTTAATGACCTTTTACCGAGGGTTGATAAGATATTGATTTCGCCTGTCATTAACGGATATTATATCATTGAAGGAAAATGTTTACGATATATTTACGAAACATTGGGTAAAAGGCTTTCGGCAAAATGTGGTGTCTATTACTTCTCGATAGATTTATGGGAATATCGTTACGCTTATGGCTATTATGAGAGTAGCCAAGAAAAGCGTTTCTATTGTGCCGAATTAGATGCTATCGGAAATCTACAAGAAGAAGACAGAGGGTGTGTATTGAGTTGTGAAAATGATGCAGAAAACCATATCCCAAAAGTAACGATTGAGGATGAGCAAATTCCTAACTCTTGGTTTCTTCCTTTAGGTATTATGTTCAACTTAGGGATAACGGATGCAGAGATACAGCAAGCTCTTAGTAAACTATGCAGCATTTATAGGCTGAATAGCACAGATGCTAAAATGATAAGGAATATAGTAACAGAAAAATTTAGCTTATAACAAGGTCGAGATAACAGCTAAACGCTGTTCCTCACCAACCCATTATTCGCAATAGCAAATGGAGAAAGAAGAAAACTACATATCAAATCTTGATTGCTCGCTTTGGCGAGTTGATGATTTGGGGCTATATGCCGCCAAATCCCCTATCCATATCAATTCTTTGGGCGGGAACTTCGATGTGTGGTTTGATATGGATGGCGAGAGTTTTCCTACCGACAAACAGCTTACTGCATGGACGGAATTTTGCAATGTAAATCCAATGGATATGAAAGAAATGATAATGAATGGTCTTATAAAATTGGCAGATAAAATGGATGCTCTGCCCAATGATGTAGAACTGGAGTATGGTCCAATATATAAGCCAATAGTAATTTCAAGAAATGTCAAACGCTCTGTTGAAGTCATTAAGCATAGTGAAAGACCATTAGGAAAAATGGCAAAATCCACCTTAAAATGCAGTTCGGTTGTTGTGCCGTTACAAGATAAAGCACCAGTTAGATTCATTGTAATGAACTTTGAAATTGGTCATCGTCCTTATGAAATGGAAGCTGTTTTTTGTAATGAAAAGATGCTTATGGTTGGTGAAAACTCTGGCGTTTGGACTCGCCTTGAATGGATAAATGAATTTAATATTCCAAAGTTTAATATTGAAACGGCATTACATCCATATTGGCGACCTGAATAATATGCGAATAACAAGCACCTGTTCCGCCTACGGCGGCAAGCTGCAAACCATTAACAACAAAAGAATTATGGGAATGTTAGGAGTTTACATGTTGGCTGATGAAGCAACAATAGAAAGGCTTTCAAATGATGAAGATTTATTTGAAGCTGTTGAAGAATATGGAGATGAGTCAACAACTATTGCCTATGATATTGATAAGTTATGGGATGGGCTTCATTTCTTACTAACTGGAGTGTCCGCACAAGAAACAATTGAAAATGATCCTTTAAGTGAAGCCATTGTAGGCACTAAAATTTTCGACTGTGAAGATTTTATAGCATATACATACCCTAATCATATTAAGGACATTGTTGATGCACTAAACAAGGCAGATATAGAGGTTCTTATAGAAAGTATGGATTTATCCAAGTTTAGAAAAGCTAAAATATATCCAAATATCTGGGTGAAAAAAGATGAAAAACAACTAAAAGCGGAATTGAAAAAAGAGTTTCTGAATTTGAAAGCCTTTTACGAAAACGCATTAAACTCCCAAACTGGAGTTTTAGTAAGTATTTACTAACGATGTTGTTAACGAGCACCTATTCCGCCTAAACGGCGGCAAGCTGCATCCCATTAGCTGTAATAGAAGCATGAAAAAGATTATTTTCTACATATCGGCAATTCTGTTTTGCTTGCCTATACAAGCACAACAGCCTTTCTTCGGTGTCATTCAGGATGCGGACGGATATGTAAATGTACGTGATACAAGTGGAACAGTAATAGGCAAATTATTGGATAATCATGTGTTTGTCGATTGGGATGCACAAAAGAGCCATAAAGAATGGCATAGCGTAGAATATGGAGCAGAAACGGGCATAACCAAGACTTGCCCGAATGGAAATACCCATACAGGAGAAATCCATAAAAGCCGCATCCGTTATTTGGCAGATTTGCCACAGTTGAAGAAACAGCCGCAAAGCACAGATAAATGCCTTGTATATGCCAACGACACATTAACCATAAAGATAATCTTCCAAAAGTTTAATCCACAAAAACATGCCATTGTTTATGATTTGGAAGCAGGCTTTGTTCGGAGTATTGACGGTTGTTCTGACTTGACAGGCATAGATGATAATATTCCGCATGAAGAATACGCATCTGTCACCGTCAAGCACCCTGCCGGAATATTGGAATTTCCAACAGCATACATAACACATCTATACGAACCGAGCCGAAACAATGTTGTCGTGGCATTGGGTAAAGGAAACTCACTGTTCATCAGCACGCAGAACAGTGACGGTGCAGGCGGATATTATGCCGTATGGACAGTAGAAAATTATCTTGTTAAAAGTCTGTTTGTGTTACATGACTTTTGACTAAAATACAGCTAACAACGCAGGATAACGGACAAGCCGTTCCCTGCTATCCCATTAGTCACAACTTGCGATAACTTATAAATGATAACAGCATGAACAAAGACATTATAGTAACAGAGGATGAAGATGTTAAAATCATCTTTCATTTCAAAGTGTTTTGCGAACTATTGAAAGAGTGCATATCTATATATGGAAATACTACCATAGAGAATGCACTGCAACTGGTTAAAGACTTTCATCCTTTACAACAGCCAATAAGCACAACTGATGATGTTGTTTTCTTTTCTCACGAAAACATTTATCATTGGGCAATGCTTGCTCTATATGGTGAAACGTATTGGCTTACACATCCCGAATGCGAAAAGCTTCTTGATAGTTATGAGAAATGGATAGAAAGTGCTTTAGCCCGATATGCTTTGGATGACTGTTATGAATTTATAAGCAAGAATAATAACGTGACTAACAAAGCGTGATAACGCCTAACGGCGTTCCCCGCTATC
Source organism: Duncaniella freteri (assembly GCF_004766125.1). Lineage (NCBI taxonomy): Bacteria > Pseudomonadati > Bacteroidota > Bacteroidia > Bacteroidales > Muribaculaceae > Duncaniella > Duncaniella freteri. The sequence continues at coordinate 539,104 of NZ_SJSA01000002.1, read as the reverse complement.
CCATTAGTTGTAATATGAGAACGATAATAATACTTTATATTTTATGCTTGCTTTCACCTTATACTTTCGCACAAAGCTGTAAGGCAACTATTCAAACAGAGATTGATGCAATAAACGAAATGCCTTTGTGGATTGCATACCTTGTGCCTTTGGATAGTTTGGGAGAGGTGATAAATAATGAATATATGGAATTTAATCAAGTTCATTCGTACAAAATCTTAGATGATGGTCAAATAAAGAATGCGAATGTATTGTTCACTATGTATTTCGATAGAGATAACAAAATAAGAAAAGTATTTAAGCGATGGGCTGACGGGGGTGCATTGCATAGTATCGCATATTATAATTCTAATGGGCGATTGATATATGGAGCATATAATAAAGGTGATGAAACTCACGGAAAGTTGTATGCTGACGCTTCGGGTTTTCACATAGAGCATTTTCCTGATGAAAACGAATGTAAGAATTGTTTTGAAACATACCTATTCTTATCCACAAAATGTATAGAAGCTCAATATAATATAATATTACAGAGCCTTCCAAATGCTAAAAGGACGAATTTTACGCCACAAGTTGGAGATAGTGCCATACTATGCAGTTCTTACATTTATTCTTTACCTAATGGAGAAAAAACTATCAAAGGCGAAGATGGCATAGCAGTCAAATTTGGAATGCCTGTTGTTATAAGCAAATTAACAAATGGCTGGTGCCGAATAAATTCCATTTTTAATGCTCCTATAGGTTATATACCTATTCAAGACATTGAAATCATTAAGTAAATATAGTAAACAACTAACAAGGTCGAGATAACAGCTAAACGCTGTTCCTCACCAACCCATTAACATCAATAACACTAATAAGTATGAGAACGAAAATTTATTTAAGAACGCTGCTGATAGCCTTTGTTACCATATTGGGACTGACAGCTTGCATGAATGAAGATGAGCCAAAGGACATCACAAAAGAAGTAACGATGTATGTTTCTTCTGAAACTGGAATTATGTATGATTTATTTGATTCGGAAGGAGAATTTCCGATAGAATGTATGCTCGTCAAGGAGCAGGGAGAGGATGAATATCGTCCTTTGGCATTCTGCGGTATTCAGGGCTTCGAATATGAGAAAGGCTATGAATACGATTTGCGTGTCAATAAGACAACTTTGGCAAATCCACCAGCAGACGGTAGCATATACAAATATCAGCTTGTTCGGGTCGTAGAGAAAAGACTGGTCGGTAACCCAAACGAAGCTGAATAATGCGTACAATATGATGTTAACGAAGCAGGGTAACGGCAAGCCGTTCCCTGCTAACCATTAGTAGCGAAAAATGAGACAATGAAATTAATAAAAGAAAAGATAAGAAATGATGGGTTCTATTCAGTCGGATTCAATCCATTAGTTAAACAATACATAATGACAGTCACTATCTGCCATTGGTTTTGGTATGAACGATATTATCTTATCAGTGAAGAAGAGTATGGATGGTTTGATAGTGCGATTCAAAAACTGGATGATTTAGCCAATGATTGTTATAAACAAGGAATTAATCATCCACGCTTCTATTGTTCTGAATTAGAACGAGAGAATACAACTGAACAAGCTATAACTCTTAAAACGCTACTAACAAGCGAATGAACTGCCCTAACGGTCAGTTATTCGCCAACCATTAGCATCGAAGAATAAGAAAAATATAATATGAAGATATTTAGTACAGCACCAGAAGGAAATGAACTTGCAGAAGCTGTTGGAGTTGATTATATAAAATTCTCCATTTCAATGATGGATGAATTTATTGATTGGATGAAAACAACCAAAGAGCCTTCTCAGCCAATATTGGCAATTATTGATATGCTGGTAATACTGGCAAAGAAATACCCCATTGATGCTAATCTGTTAATTAAAAAAGAGAAAGTTCAAGAATGGAAAAATGTTTTTAACGATTGGTTTGAACGTTGTAGCAGTAGAATTCCTGCCAAGTTTAGAAATGGAATTAAAGCAAATGGTGATGAACTTTTTAAAGAATTAGAACAATATGGACATTAATAATTTTGCAGCGGCTATTGAACCTTTCTTTTGGGTTGAACATGAATCAACAATTTCGGTATGTCTGACTGTTGGCGAGTATAAAACGGAAATCTTTCAATCAAGAGAAGATGAAGGATTTGAAGGTAATGGCTACGACTGGGAGTCACTGGCTCGTGTCTTTATTGACGAACAAGCACCAGAGCTATCCGAAAGCATTGACTTCGATTCGGAAGGAAGTATGTTCTGTGCTTATTCAAGTGATAAAGAGGCTTTAAGAAAGTTCATCTTACAGTTTAAAGAAGCATGTGAAAATAAAAAATTAATAATGGACTTATTCTCCCATGCTGAATTGGATTAAAAGAACGATGCTAACAAGCACCTGTGCCGCCTATAACGGCGGCAAGCTGCATCCCATTAGAAACAATTAGTGCGCATGAAATACAGCGAAGCCATAAAGTCATTGATAAGAAAGGGCTTGGATGAAGTCAACCATTCAAGTGCAGGGCATCTGTCCTTATCAACAAGACGTAAGATTCTACAAGCTATCAATGAACCCTGTATCATTGGAAGAATAAGTATTTTATGCGCATTGAAAGTATATCCGATATGGAATGACCTTTTCAGGGATGATACTGATATAATCGGACTGATTACAAAAACGGAGAAATATCTGCTTGGACAAACGAGTAAAAAGGATTTGTTGAAAGATGCCGACCATTTAGACATGTTTGCTGATTATTACATGGAAGATGATATAACAGCCTCGTTTGCTGCCAAGGTAGCTGTTCATGCAGCCTATGATGCCAGTTCAGATGAAGACATGGTTATTAGTGATTACGATTCCGATGAAGAAGTGGAAAACCCGGACGAATGGGATCCGGCATTCCTTGCAAGTTTAGTATATAATGACGGTATTGTTGATTTAGGTTTTATTGATGACGAACGCAATAAAGAGTTTTGGAGCTGGTATCTTACCGATTGCATCGAAACTGCTTGTGCGAATGACAGACTGCCATATCTTGCTTTCGCAAACAAAGCAACAGAAGTCATCTTGACTTTTTGAGTCTGTTAATGTGTTTAAGAAATATCACATGGAATGCCAGGAGATTCCACCCTTTCCAGCTGGAAACCGTTTTGTCGAAACGATTGAGCACGGATCGGAAAGAGTCCATCCAGGCATTTGTCCTCTCAATGCTATATCTGAGAGACAGGAGTTTTCTGTCCAAAAGATATTTCTCATCGTTTTTGGTATGATTGTTGAAATCTACATTAGCAATGACTCCGGCACTGTCACATTTTCTTCTGAAATCGTGACAGTCAAATCCGGCATCGGCATTGAGGAAAAGGCCGTCAATGGAAATTCCTGCGTTATCCATCATGCCAAAAATCTGGTCAAGCGACGTTCCAATCTCATGAACATCATGGTGCTTGCCGGATTTTGGCTCAGACATAGCCACCGGAATGCCCTGGCGGTCAGTAATAAATATGACATTGGTGGTCTGAGCCACTTTATGCGCTGCTCCACCTACTTCCTCTCCTCCGCGTCGTGCCACGGTATGGCTGCCGTCAAGGTCGGCACTGGAGAGGTCTATCATGTCGCGATTGCGTCCAAGCAGCGATTCCCAACTTTTTTGCCACGAACCGTCCTTGCACCACTGCCGAAACTTCCCAAAGATTGTTTTATAATGGAGGACTACTTCGGTGAATATCGCCATAGTGGGAATCATGTGCCATTGGCAGCCTGTCTTGAGCTTGTACAATATGCACTGGATGACCTCGCAAAGGTCTCCCTTGCATGTGTAGCCTCGTTTGGCGGTTGTCAGATACGGCAGGATTTCCATTCTTATGGTGTCTTTATCTATGAGTTCTATCAATTCAAGGAGTGTTTAGGTGTGTTTTTTCTCATTACACTTAACACTCCTTACTGTATTTTGTATGTTTAAAATAAGTCAAGATGACCTCACATTATCTGTCAAATACATTCCTTATCGTACACAACTATGCCCATTTTATAAAGGCTTGATTTGCATTAAACATCCGGAATCTCAATTCTTTCTCCAAGGAAATGCGGCTTTTTGCCAAACCATATATCAAGCATCATCTTGTCTCGTGCAAGCCATTCACGAAGAGCGAGACGAATACGGACCAATCGACCGGCTTTTATCGGAGCTGATATCGCAATAGCATCTATCCCATTGGACTCTGCCAAATACAATGCCCGGGAATTATGATCAGTCTGTGATATTATAGTCAATGAGTCGCAACCGAATATTTCCTTAGCCCTGACAACTGAGTCCAGAGTACGGAATCCGGCAAAGTCAAGAACAATCCTGTCGGAAGGAACGCCATTAGCGATAAGAGAATCACGCATAGCAGTCGGCTCATCATACCCCTTTGAGTGATTGTCTCCGCTGGCAAGAATATAGTCTGCTTTACCGGCACAATAAAGTTCTGCCGCAGTTTTTATTCGAGTGGAAAAATATGTGTTTGGACGCCCAAGTCTATTCAATGGATTTGTCCCAAGCAATAGCGCAACCTTGTTGCGAGGAATTAAACTGACATCAGTATATAGCCGATGCTGAGTAACTTTCTCAACTCTCACATTGACATATACAGTAAAGGCTATTCCTAAAAACATGAACACGGAAATGCTCAGCACAATCCGTTTGATCATAGTTCTTAGACAGGATTTATTGCCCATAAACGTTTATATTATAAGACCGGAATTAGTTGACTGATGGAAAACCCAGAGTCAGATGCCACCTGTGGACAAGATTGATTTGACCCCATCAGACAAACTCTTCAGAGAACAAAAATAAATTGTTTTCAGGGGGCAGATCAATCTTATCCACAGGTGGCATCCGACTTGGGTTTTAATATCATAAATTATATTCTATTCAAAATAAGAAAGCCGTACTACGCACAGCACACCATGCTTTAACTCCTCCATCCTCAGCCTCTGCATAAATAGTAGCGTCCCCGACTCCTACCGCTTCTATCCAACCGTCAGAGTCCACAGTTACCACATCTGGGTTAGAAGAATACCAAATGACATTTTTATTTGTTGCATTTTCAGGATGTACAGTGGCCTTAAGTTGATATTTATTCATTGGACGCATACCATATAAATAGTAGTTAGAAAGAGTTACACTAGTAACGGAAACCTCAGAGACACTAATATGGCATTTTTTTTAATCCATTAGACCCATTCGCAAATGAAATTGTGATACACGCTTCTCCCGCTCCAACTAGTTCTATAGGTATTTCACAATAAGAGTATTCAAACTTGTGGGTAAATTCGTTATGCTTAGTATGCCAATTCGTTTGGCCATCAGGATTCGGGGGAAAACATTCTATCAACTTAACTTGTGCGACTTCATCATTATCGCTCTCTACTGATAAATAAAACAAAGACGATGGTGTATAGTTAGTTGATGTTGCCATTAAATTATATTTTGATTGCGCCTTTAAGACAAATATACTTTGAGACGTATTCTGAAATGATAATTGTTCATCACTAATCTCAAAATCGACATCATCCGGGCCGAGGACTCTAACCCTACACATTGACAATGTCCCCCCTGTTGTCTCGTCTATAATCCGCACGTTTGTCTCTCCAGGAGAATAGCCTAGTATGTCGACTCTGCCATTTTCGTTGTTTAAAAATGCACCGACAACAGTGCCATCATCAGCTCGGCATATACAGTTGCTAAAATCCCCATAGCTATCATAAACAGAGATAATTGTCCCATCACTTGTTACTATTTGCACCTCACTTTGAGCAAACTGCACTACTCGCTCATCTTTACAGCCCGCTACTACCATCAGTACCATCATCAACCATATAAGTAAAAACTTTTTCATGTTGTTATTCAGATTTATATCCATCGTCCTTCTAATGCCATACTGTTATCTACATTAAAATGCCTCCTTTATGGGTGTGAGTATATTGATAGTTTTTCCCATTCCATGTGTAGTCTATGATAAACTTCCATCCGTCAGCCATAAAGGTGTTCCCATGTGAATTTCCATGATTGACTGTCACATATTTATTTGTATATTCAATACATGATATGTTTGGCGTTTCACCGAATTTAAGATAGTTATTTTCATCTACCAATAGGATTGAATTAATATAAATTTTTTGAGTAGAATTTGTATTAATATTGAGTCTTAGATAGCTATAAAATCCAGATGATGTGCTGCCTTCGGTTCCTTGTGATGAGAAAATTTTGATACATTGATCAATTCCAAACACTTCAACTGAACAGGAACCTTCAAATTCTCCATCAATAGTTTTGGCAACAATTATAGCAGTGCCTAAAGCTACACCTTTAACATTTCCACTACTATCTACATTGGCTATTTCAGGATTGAGTGAGGTCCAAACTATTGAGGTATTTGAGGCATCAATCGGCTTTACTGATGCTTTTATTTTTACAGTTTCACCTAAAAGCACACTTGCATTGCTTTGACACTCTATTCCTGTAACAGCTTTAGGATTAACAGTAATTTCGCATTTGTCTGAAATGTCTGTTCCTGGCACAACAGCTTTTATGGTAACACTTCCTATTGAGACAGCAGTTATTATCCCTTCGTCAGTGACAGTTGCCACTTTTTTATTAGAAGTTTCGGCTCAAATCGAAATGCCGGTGCATGAATTTTTGGAAAAGAGTTAAATTTGCGGTATGAAAACCGCAGATGCATTCTGGCAATTCCTGCCAGAAGGATTGGACGAACTGTTTGAGATGGTCAAGTTTGAAAAGACAGACCAGTCCTACGACATATGGCTTGACGAGAAGAAGAAACTGTCGGATGAGGATTTCCGCAATCCTAACATTGTGGCACGTGGATACACGGATTACGTTACAGTGCAGGACTATCCGATGCGCGGCAGACCGGTGTTCCTGCACATGCGCAAGAACAAATGGTGGGACAAAAAGACCAACGAGATATTCTCATATAACCTGGAACTGCCCAACGAGGAGAGGACACGACTCAGCGCCGAGTTCGTGGCTTTTTTAAAAGACGAAGGTGGAGACGACGGCATTGTCGATTAAGCATATAGCGCAGATGTACTGCGTCAACGGCAAATATTTTGCCGAACAGTATCGCAACAGGATAAGCGGTTATACCGAATGGCGTGAGGCCGAACTCGGTTGCGGCTTCTACTTCAACGCTAACAATATCGGCCCGTACATGAGTCTTGACGAAACCTGCCTGAGCAACGGCGAGGTATGGACTTTCCTCACGAACAAGGACGGACACGGCGGCCGTGGGACGCTGGCGGCGGCCATCCCCGGCACAAAGAGCGATGAGATAACCACAATCCTCATCGGAGCCATGGGTAAATCGGTCAGACGCAGGGTAAAAGAAGTGACCTGCGATCTGTCGCCCTCGATGATGCTGATAGCCGCCGAGGTATTCTACAACGCCCACGTCGTTAACGACCGCTTCCATGTGCAGCAGGTCTATAACGAGGCTGTCGACGAAATTCGCATAGACATCCGCCGACAGCTCATTGCCGAAGACAACAGCCGTGACAAATCAGAGCCTCCAATTACATATTCCAACGGCGAGACCATGCGCCAGATCCTTGCCCGCAGCAAGCACACCCTGATGATGTCGCAGAACAAATGGACTGACATACAGCGTCATCGCGCAAACATTCTGTTCAGACACTATCCGATACTGAAAGCTGCATACCATCTGGCTATGGAACTGCGCCAAATCTTCAACGCAAAGATATCACCCACCAAAGCAATGGGTCGGATGAACAAGTGGTATGAAAAAGTAATGGCATTGGGCAACAACAACTTCCGCTCTGTCATCAGGACGTTCAAGAACCACGCCCCGACTATCCTCAATTATTTCCGACGTCGCGCAACTAATGCCTCGGCCGAAGCCTTCAACTCCAAAGTGAAAATCTTCCGCTCGCAGATGCGTGGCGTAAGAGACCGAAACTTCTTCATCTTCCGTCTCGTCAAACTCTACGCCTAAACTTTAACATTTCAGCTCTCGAATTTTAACAAATGCACCGGAATTTCGGCTTGACCCGAAGTTTCCCATTTTTTTCTTTGTTTGTGGTGTTGAATGGTTCTATTGTCGCATAAAGTTCTACGCTCTCTCCGATGATCATATTTAGATTATGTTCACTTAATACAACAGAAGAGGCTTTTATTGGGGATACGGTAATTTTGCAAGATGCAACAAATTTACCATTGTATGAAAGTGATATATCTACCTTTCCAACAGACACAGCTGTCACAATTCCATTTGATACGGTTGCAACATCGTTATTAGAGCTTTTCCAAACAGCTTTATCCATTTCGATATTGCCACTCTCAATAACAACCTGTAAAACAGATGTTTCATCTACTCGTAGAATAATAGAGCTTTCTTTGAACTTTGCTCTTAATGGTTCTTTTGGTTCGTCATCGCTGCAAGCTGTGAATGCTATGGCAGGAAAGAGTATTGCCATAAGCAAGAAAAGTTTTTTGATTTTTTCCATTATTATTGATTTTATTGTTAAATCAAAACGCGCACGAATTTTTGTCCAAAAGTACGACATTTTTAGCTATTAACAGATGTTGATTAACAATATTAACATCAAAAGAGCAACAATCAAGCTATTTAACCACTTGATTATTACCCTTTTAACTTTGAGCCGCGAGCGGGGCTCGAACCCGCGACCTTTTCGTTACGAATGAAATGCTCTACCGACTGAGCTATTGCGGCTTTATTGCTTTCGGCAGTGCAAAGTTAAGCATTTTTTCTTAATTGTGTACTGCCGAAGCGATATTTTTAAATCGTCTGTTTGCTGAATGAGAAATCAATTTTGGCGTTCTCAAAATCAAGCTGCACCATCACAGGTTCGGTCACATATGGCGATATCGAACTTATACGGGCGGTTGATGCTGTTGAATATCCGTAATAATAGTACGAATAATAGTCTGAAGAGCTTGCCGACGGATAATAGGACACATTCACAGGACATATCACAAACTCTTCGTCGTCTGCCGTAACCTCTCCGCGCTTGATTATATCGTTGATGTAATTAAGCATTGAAGAGAAATCGTATTTCTTAGAGTTCGAATCATATGTGGCATAGAATGACGACATATTGTCGTTGACACTGAGTGCCGAGAAGAATTTCTCTTTCTGCGATTTCTTCACCATAAGAATATATGGAGGCGGTGCTATCCCATAGTCATTTTCAACCTCTACAGCCGGAATAGAGAACGACAGGGAGTTTACTATGGCAAGCTCTCCGGTCTGCTCCTTATATTTCTTCAATATCTCACGAGCAGGGAATTTGAATTCCACATCATAACCCAATGGTCCCACAAGTATCGATTTGCCGGAATTGGCAAGTGATGAGAGCTTAGGGCTCATTTTGTAGGAGATATTATTGTTGGTATATACCTCGGGGGTCACTGCCATATATGCACCTACATGTTTGATGATAGTATCGCGAGGATTATCAGTGCCCTCCCCTATGCGATGAGTGGAATGGTAATACACCTGGATAGAGTTGTTGCTTATTCTTGTTACTCGACCTGATCCGAACGATGTGGTGATATACAGGCCAGGAAACCATTTCGCAAACTCTTTTGGCGAAGACAGAGTCTGCGGAGACCTCTTATAAAGATTATACAGATCAATGCCTATCTGCCTGGGCAGATCCACTACAATCTGCTTGTACACACTCCCCTCCGAGTCAACGCCTCTGTCGGGTGAGCCATCAAGCAACGCCGAATAGGACACAGAACCTATCGGATTAGGATCATACATCCCGGCAGGATTGAAGTTACTTTCCATGTCGGTTGGCAATTGCTGCGTAAGCGGATATACTGAAAGACCCATGGGAACCACTGAATCACCTGCAAATCCTCCTTTATACATAAGGAGCAACAGTTTTACGGAATCAACATCATTTGCCGTAGTATTGGTGGTGTCAATATTAGCCGCAGGCATATACTGGCACACTATATCGGATGAGAATTCTCCATATCCTTCAGCGTTAAGCCTTCCGAGAAGCTGAAGGATAGTCCTTGAATGTACTGACGTGACCGGGTCCGAGACACCTGTCGTAGAGAATGACGAGTCATATACAATCTCCACTTCGTCCTCTACCAATGAGCTGCCAGCCTGAGTGGTGGAGTCCTCGCATGACTGTGCCATAATAGAAGCAAGCCCTACGGATATAAGCGGGAAAATGCGTTTCATGTTTCTGAGTATCGATCCGGGACTAATCCGGATCTGTTCTGTTCGTTGATTTCGTACTAAGTTAAAAGTCATCTTCACCGTCCCCTATTAGGCTTCGGTAAAACTCGACCTGTTTCTTTTTGCGTTCCTCCTCAGGGATGTATTCCAAAAATGGCTTACCTGACTGCTTAGCATATTCTATGAGTGCCGGATCAACATCTTCAGTGACCTGCATCACTGCATCAGAATAGTCTATTGCGAATTTGTTGAGGGTGATATAATCTACCGGAGCTCCGGATATAGCGGACAGATTTTCGGCAGAGAACTCGTTCTGTTCAAGCTTCTCCACAAAACGAGGGTCAAGAGCACCATCAAACTTCTCGGGCTGCAATGCATATACAATCTTGGCAGACCGGAATGTCGGATCGTCAGCATATTTGGTGCGCAGATACAACGGAGCAAGAGCCGATACCCATCCGCTGCAATGTATCACCGAAGGTTGCCAACGTAATTTCTTTACCGTCTCCATCACACCGGCAGTGAAGAACATAAGCCTCTCATCATTCTCCTCAGGGATAACTTCTGTCTCAAGCCCCTTCTCCGGAAGCGGATGGAAATAATCATCATTATCGATGAAGTATACCTGCATACGCGATGGTAATAGCGTAGCCACCTTAATTATTAAAGGGTGGTCGTTATCGTCAATCATTAGATTGAGGCCAGAAAGACGTATCACTTCGTGCAGCTGATTGCGTCGCTCATTGATGCACCCATATTTAGGAGTGAAGATCCTTACTTCGAATTCTCTGCCATGAATCGACTGCGGTATCTCGCATCCGAGCTTCGACATAGGTGTGTCAGGTACGTAAGGTGAAACCTCCTGTGAGATGAATAAAACTTTTTTTGCCTCCATTTGGATGGTTAATGCTGTTTAGAAAGGATGCGGGTATAATATTCCGCGTTACAAAGTTATAAAAAATTCCCGAAACGACAGCTATTTCAGCCGTCAAAAAGCTATGGGTTTCATGTTTATTAAAATTTATGCATTAATTTGGCTGTTTTTACGCAATATTTTATTAACTTTGCACGTTAATTGTGCGTTAAGTAAGACATGAGACAATTAAAGATCACCAAATCAATCACCAATCGTGAAAGTGCCTCGCTCGACAAATTTCTTCAGGAGATAGGTCGCGAGGAGCTCATCTCCGTTGAGGAGGAGGTAGAGCTGGCTCAACGCATTCACCAGGGTGACCAACGCGCTCTCGACAAGCTCGTTCGTGCCAACCTACGCTTCGTTGTATCAGTGGCAAAACAGTATCAGAATCAGGGACTAAGCCTCCCCGACCTCATCAACGAAGGCAATCTCGGCTTGATTAAAGCGGCACAGAAGTTCGACGAGACACGCGGTTTTAAATTTATTTCCTACGCTGTGTGGTGGATACGTCAGTCCATCCTCCAGGCATTGGCTGAGCAGAGTCGTATTGTGCGACTTCCTCTCAACCAGGTAGGGTCCCTCAACAAAATAAGCAAAGCTCTGTCAAAGTTCGAGCAGGAGAATGAACGCCGCCCCTCACCGGAGGAGCTTGCCGAGCGTCTCGACGTGCCTGTCGACAAGATTGCTGACACTCTTAAAGTATCCGGCCGCCACATATCGGTCGATGCTCCGTTTGTGGAAGGAGAGGACAACAGTCTCCTTGATGTGCTCACCAATGACGACTCCCCTATGGCTGACTCGACACTCACTCAGGAGTCGCTTGCCAAGGAGGTGGACCGCGCACTCAAGCAGCTCCACGACCGAGAGAGAGAGATTCTCAAGATGTTTTTTGGCATAGGCTGCCAGGAAATGACCCTTGAGGAGATCGGAGCCAAGTTCGATCTAACCCGTGAACGTGTGCGCCAGATCAAGGAGAAAGCCATACGTCGGCTTAAGGGTCAGAAGAGCCATTTGCTTAAAGCTTATCTCGGACAGTAATATATATTGTCCGGGAGTCATAAAGGCGCAAAACATCAATACTCTTTCTCTAAATTGAGGGGATATTGTGTTTTGTGCCTTTTATCATTTCAATGATTCATCACAATCGCCTTAGATACAATCACTATGATACCATCCTTAATCGCAGCCGTGCTCTCATCGCTTGCTGTGACAGTAACAAATCCACTGCCTGAGTCACGCCAGGATGTCCCTGTGGTAATTTCAATCCCATCTTCTGCCGGTGAAGTTCGTTCAATAACAGTTCCGGAAATGCCCGATGTACCATATCAGCTTGATGATATGAATGCCGACGGAATCCCCGATGAACTGGTGCTGCTTCTTGACATGAAACCCAGCGAGACACGTCGTTTCAAAGTGAGATTCTCTGCAAAGGATGCCGATACGGATCTCACGCCAGGGACCTATGCTTATATAAGACTTAACGACAAGAATAAAAAGTATCCCAAAATCTCATCCATAACATATCCCGGAGATGTCGATAACCGCCAGATGTACAGCAGCATCTATGGTCATGGAGCTGTGCTTGAAGGATTATACAATGCCATCAGAGTGTATATGGACAACCGTCAGAGCATAGATCTATATGCCAAGAACCATCCGCGTCTTGAACTTGACTCAACCGGTTTCTATACAACACGTAAACAGCTCGATCAGGGATACGGCAGAGATATTCTCTGGGCCGGCACATCGGTAGCAATGGGCTCATTCCGAGGATGGAACGGCTCAAGACCTGTGACAATCGACACAGTCACCACCCGCGGTCAGCGAGTAGTAACCACCGGACCGCTCCGTTCCGTGATAGAGGTACAGGATAAAGGCTGGATATATAATGGCACTCCAATTGATATGACCCAGCGGTATACAATATACAAGGGTCATCGCGACTATGATGTTGAAATAATTCTGAAAGGAGCACCCAAGGGGGCAGTATTTGCCACAGGCATACAGAAAATAATGAACAATAATAAAGGGTTCATCACCCCTCAGGGACTTGCAGGGAGCTGGGGCGACAATCTGCCCGACAAGAATATGCCAGAGGTGACCGACACATTGGGACTTGGAATTTCAGTTCGTGAGCCTTATCTGGCAAAAACTCTTGAGGACGATGTCAATTATCTAACCCTCCTCACTCCGGATACGAAAGGGAAAATCCGTTATACCATAACAGCCGCCGCACTCCGCGACGAGACATCACCACGCTCATCCAAGGAATGGTTCGCATACCTTAAAAAATGGCGTCGCGGGCTTGATGCTCCGGTAAAAGTAACTGTTGCCAAAACCACAAGAAAGAGATAAATAGTCATAACCATGAAACTTTTAACAACATTATTTATTACCACATGCCTGACTGTGATGCCGGCTGTCGCAGCAGAGCCCTCCGATACTGTAACAGTATTCATGATCGGAGATTCCACAATGGCAAACAAACCTCTTAAAAAAGAGAATCAGGAACGTGGCTGGGGGCAGATGCTTCCGGTATATCTGCAAGGAAAAATCAAAGTTGACAATCATGCGGTAAACGGACGCTCAAGCAAGAGTTTCATTGATGAAGGCCGATGGGACAATGTGATGTCATTAATCCGTCCGGGAGATTATGTAATAATCCAGTTCGGACATAATGATGAAAAAATAAAGAGCCCGGATCGTTATACCATTCCCGGGAGCACATTTGACGACAACCTGCGCCGATTCGTAAACGATACAAAAAGCAAAGGAGCGACACCTATCCTCATGAATTCCATTGTCAGACGTAATTTCCCTCCACAATCGATGATCGATGTGGCATCCGAAAGTGATGACAAGCAGAAAGAATGGAAAGGGAATTACCCACAGGAGGGAGTGATACTTATTGACACTCATGGGGCATATCTTGATTCACCCCGCAATGTGGCAAAAGAGACCGGAACGACATTCATCGACATGAACAAGCTCACTCATGAACTTGTGCAGAATTTAGGTCCCAACAATTCTCGCGACCTATTTATGTGGATACCTGCCGGCACATACGAATTCTGCCCCAAAGGGAAGATAGACAACACCCATCTCACTGTTATCGGCGGTCTTATGGTGTCACGTCTCGCAGTGAATGCTCTTGCCAAACAGGTGCCTGAGCTTCGCAGATACATCCGTCCCGAGATATATAACCTAAACAAGTAATCCATATATGAACAGACTCATAACATCTGTATCCCTGGCTATTTCATTTGCCTTGGCACAAGGGGTTTCTGCAAAGGACTACATCATCACATCTCATGGCGTAACAAACGACAGCACCAAGATTCAGACTGCTGCATTTCAGAAAGTAATCGATATGGCCGAGGCAGCAGGCGGCGGGCGCATAATTGTTCCGAAAGGAACATACCTCACCGGCGCGCTCTTCTTCAAGCCCGGCACAACACTACATATTGAAGATGGGGGATGCATAAAAGGCTCCGATGAGATAGAGAATTTCCCATTGATACCATCCCGAATGGAGGGACGAAGCATATACTACTATGCGGCTCTGATAAATGCCTATCATGTGGACGGCTTTGCAATCACAGGTCCTGGCATGATCAACGGCAACGGACTTAAATATTGGAAACAATTCTGGGCTCTTCGTGCCGAACGTGCCAAAATCAAAGAATCCTGCACCAATCTTGAGGTTCATCGTCCGAGGCTGGTGTTCCTATGGGGCTGTGACAACGTAAAACTCAGTGGTCCCACATTGTGCAACTCGCCATTCTGGACTACACATCTGTATCAGTGCAATGATGTAATTATTGAAAATTGCCGCATCACCGCTCCTCGCGAACCGGTAAGAGCCCCATCAAGCGATGCCATTGATCTTGATGTATGCTCCAATGTCATTGTCCGCGACTGCTATCTGGATTGTGATGATGACGGTGTGTGCATCAAAGGAGGGAAAGGAGTCTACGCCAATCGATCTGCCGAGAATGGTATTGTAGAGAATATTCTTGTGGAACGTTGCACATTCGGCCCTAACCTTCATGGCACTCTCACCCTTGGAAGCGAATGTGTTCATGCACGCAACATCGAAGTGCGAGACTGCCATGTAAATACCGGCACTGCAATACTTCGATTGAAAATGCGTCCCGACACATATCAGATATATGAGAACATTACAGTCAAAAATATAACCGGGTCAAGCGGCACCGTAATTGACATGAAGCCTTGGAAACAGTTCTTCAACCTTGAAGGGTCTTCCGAAAAGCCTTATGGCATTGTGCGAAACATCCTTATCGAAAATGTAGATGTCAAAGTAAAAACATTGGGTGTGATTGCCGGGAATCCATCGGACACTGTGAGCAATTTCATCATGCGAGATGTTAAGGTTGAAGCAAGCAATCCCGGATTCGAATGTATTTATCCTGGAGTAAAACTTGAAAATGTCACAATAAACGGAAAACAGATCGAAAATCCGACAAAATAAAAACATTCGCTACACCTGTAATGACAACAGCAGTTCAGCAGTTTATTAGAAAGCACCTCGCTCAGTCCTGCCGCATCCTTGTGGGATTGAGCGGAGGTGCTGATTCCGTAGCTCTGCTTCTCGCACTGAAGGAGGCTGGTGCACATTGCATAGCCGCACATTGCAACTTTCATCTTCGCGGAGAGGAAAGTGACCGCGACATGAAACACTGCATGGAGCTTTGCGACAGAATCGGGGTGAAACTCCTCATCAAACATTTCGATGTCACAGCACGCCGTGCCGCCACTGCTGAATCGCTCGAAATGGCATGCCGCGCCCTGCGTTACGATTGGTGGAACGAACTGATCGCCTCCGGCACATGTGATTACATTGCTGTAGGACATCACAGGGAAGACAATGTGGAAACATTCTTTATCAATCTGTTGCGTGGAAGCGGCATAAACGGACTGAAAGGGATGCTACCTGTCAACGGCAACATCATACGTCCGCTACTGAAAACATCCCGTGCCGATATAGAGAAATATGTGTCTAAAAAAGGGTTCTCATGGGTCGATGACCACACCAATTTTGAGAATGAGTACAAGCGCAACAAACTCAGGAATATCATTCTGCCTGAGATAGAAAGATTATTCCCCGGCGCGACTGATGCAATGGTGAAATCTCTTGATATTCTTCGTGACAACTACACTTTATATCGAACATATATTAATGAAAAAGCACGGAAATACATTCTTGCGAATGGAAGTATCGACGTGTCAGGAATAGTTAATTCCGAAGCGCAGCATTCCACTCTACTATATGAGATGCTTTCGCCAAAAGGGTTCACCCCTTCCCAGATAGAGAATCTCATAAAATGTTGTGACGGTACTTGTGTAAATGCTCAGTCGGGGCAACTCTTTGTAACCCCATCCTGTCCATTTGTTCTTGAGAGAGGAATACTCTCAGAATACTCCGAAAAACATAATATAAAAAAGGAGGAAAGATTTCGGGACCTTATATCACCGGCACTAAAGGTATCGACACTGACAACAAATGAATTCAATTCCCTAAAACAAAAAAGGCTACTGAAACCTGATTCTATATATCTGGATTCCAACGTCATGAACGGTTCTCCCGAATGGTGTCTACGCACATGGCATAAAGGCGATCGTCTATCCCCATTCGGCATGAAAGGCTCGCGCCTTGTCAGTGACATATTCAAGGATGCAAAATTCACACAAGCCCAGAAAGACTCCACTCTCCTACTCTTCCGCAACGACGAACTGATATGGATAGCTGGAGTACGTGCTTCAAGGCATTTTCCAATCACAGAACAGACCCAATCGGTAATACAAATAAAATTGCGCTGATAATGGAGATAATCATAAAAGGTATGGTCTGCCATCATTGTATCGAGGCTGTGGAGCGCGTACTGAAATCAGCCGGCCTTACCACAGAGAACATCACTTTAGGACGTGCGCAAATCAAAGAAAACCTGGATGGTGCAGCCCTTGACATGCTTGACAATCTGCTTGAACATGAAGGATTCTCACGTATACTCGATACAGAATCCCAATTGGTGGAACGCACAAAACAAGCTGTGATAAAGCATATCCGCGAGCCTCACGAATGCCGACTGAACCTGTCCAAGTGCCTTGAAGATACTCTTGCCGCGCCATATGACACTATAAGCCGAGTATTCTCCTCACATGAAGGCAGGACACTTGAAAAATACCAGATGGCACAACGTGTAGAGTGGGTGAAAGAGCTTCTTGGATATGGGCAGATGACAATCTCAGAGATTGCCGACCATACCGGATATTCCAGTGTGGCACATCTTTCCCGCCAATTCAAAAATATAACAGGGCTTACTCCCTCGGAGTACCTGCGCACTTCTATGAGCCGGAAGGGGCTAAATGAAGTATAGGCTTCTCATTGATTCTATTGGAGATATGTCACTCTCGTTATTCTTAGCACAGCGTTTGTCGCTCAAGTCATCCCGAAACAACGGATCGACCGGAATTCTGATTGCTATCATCGGTATCACTTTATCGGTGATAGTGATGATCGTATCCATATCGGTAATGATGGGGTTCCGCCATGAGATAAGACAAAAGGTAATAGGATTTGATTCACAGATGTCAATAGGAGTCAAGACTGGAGCAGACACCGATGCATCGGTACTTATTTCAAACGATGATCTGAAAACTACCCGCGAGATACTCCCCTCTTCAGCATCGGTCTCTCTCTCTGTACGCCAACCTGCCATAATCAAGACTCCGAAAAATTTTTCCGGCTCCATAATAAAGGGGGTTGACAATAATTACGACTGGTCTTTCCTGCGGTCCAATCTTGTCGAAGGAATTATACCTGACTACAGCTCTGATTCTACAATGTATCATATTATGGTATCAAGGACCTTGGCAAATACTTTGGAACTTGAACTCGGGCAGAAAGTCGATACATATTTCCTTGGCAATGGTGCCTATCGTGCACGACGGCTGAAAATCGCCGGAATATATGACACTCATTTCAGTGAGTATGACCGTAACATGGTGTTCGGCTCTCTTTCGATGCTACAGCAGGTGGCGTCTGTGCCTGACACATGCGCCACTATAGCCGAGATAAACGGTCTGCCTGACGATGAAACTATTGACAATCTGTCGGCAAAACTTTCGAAAGCCTATCTTGATCGACTGTATGCAGGAAGTACCGATCGTGTATATTCCATCGTGAATATACACGACACAGCAGCACTGTATTTCAACTGGCTTGCCCTCCTTGATACAAATGTTAAGGTGATATTGACACTCATGTCATTACTGACCATACTGACCCTTATTTCTTCATTATTTATACTTATATTGAGACGTGTCAGCATGATAGGCATTCTTAAAGCGATCGGTGCATCCAACAGACTGGTGCGCAGCACATTCATTCTTCTTGCTGTAAGAATACTCGCTCGCGGTTTGCTTTTTGGCAATATAATAGGCATCGGATTCCTGTACATTCAGAAAACGACAAGACTGATACCTCTGAATCCCGACTCATATTATCTTGATCATGTACCGGTAATGATTGACTGGACATCGATACTGCTTCTCAATGCCGGAATAATAGTGTTGTCTTTTATTGTATTGCTATTGCCTTCAGCAATTGTCACAACTATTCCTCCGTCAAAAGCAATCAACTATGAATAAAAATCTATAAAGGACAACACTCCTTATGAATGAGGCTCGCAGAGTGTTGTCCTTTATTTTTCGCGGTAGACAGTATGGTTACCGACTTGATTTTTTTGAAATGATCTTCTTTAGTTTGGAAGGAGTGAGAGTATCGGGATAGTCTGAGAAGTTAAGACGAAGAGCGCATCCTTCCCGGAATCTGCTGCAACCGAATGCTGTATGCCCTTTTATAATATGCCCATGATGACACATAGGACATTCCACCTGTTCGAATTTTGTAACGCGAGGTGCGCGAGGCTTGGTGGGTTTAGGAGCATTCCCAACTGATGATGCACCTCCGGAAGCTTTTCCGTTTTGAGAGTCAGCCACTCCGGTATTTATCTTACTGTTGGAATTGTCGCTCAGCACATTTATCACAATCTCATTCATCAAGGTCTTAAGTTCTTCAATAAACTGAGGTGCGGAGTAATCCCCCCGCTCGATCCGACGGAGCTTATTCTCCCATATGCCTGTAAGTTTGGCACTCTTTAGCAGTTCTTCCTTAATCGTATTTATAAGATCTATACCTGCCTGTGTTGCCATTATCGATTTGCGGGTTCGGCTGATATATCTGCGCTTGAACAAGGTCTCGATGATTGCTGCGCGTGTTGACGGACGTCCTATTCCGTTCTCTTTCATGGCATCACGCAACTCCTCATCATCAACTGTCTTTCCTGCCGATTCCATAGCTCGCAGAAGTGTTCCTTCCGTATAATATTTCGGCGGCTGGGTAGTCTTTTTCTGTAGCGACGGTTCCTGTGGACCAGACTCCCCTATTGTGAATTCGGGAAGCAGCTTGTCATCACCGTCATTTGCCTCATCCTTTTCATCTTTAGAACCTTCATATACGGCTCTCCATCCCGGAGAAGTTATCACTTTGCCTGTGGCCTTGAATCCCTGAGATTCTACCGAGCCCATAACAGTAGTTGTCATGAACTGGCAGTCCGGATAAAACACTGCAATAAATCTGAGAGCTATCAGATGATATAATTTTCTCTCGTCACCAACCAAAACAGATGGTGATTGCCCCGTAGGGATAATCGCATGATGGTCTGTAACTTTTGAATTATCAAAGACCTTTTTGTTTTTTGCAATCTTCCCTTGGAGCAGCGAAGAAGTAAGTGTGGCATAAGGAGTCATCTGCGAAAGAATGCCTGGCACCTTAGGATATATATCCTCGCTAAGATATGTAGTATCGACGCGCGGATAAGTTGTCACCTTCTTTTCATACAGGCTTTGTATGAGCCGGAGTGTCTGATCGGCAGTCCAGCCCCATTTCTTATTGGTCTCAACCTGTAAAGATGTCAGGTCAAAAAGACGAGGAGCCGATTCCCGACCCTGCTTCTGCTGTACATCCTGAATGGTCATTTCTTTGCCACACAATGCAGCAAGAGCCTCTTCCGCCTCTTCGATAGAACTGAAACGGCCGGCTGTGGAATTGAAAGTCACATCGCGATACAATGATTTCAATTCCCAAAAATCTTCCGGTTTGAAATTCTCTATCTCGAAATGACGCTGCACAATCAATGCAAGTGTCGGGGTCTGCACCCTGCCTATTGACAGGACATTCCCAGGAGAGGAGTACTTAAGGGAATAAAGCCTGGTCCCATTCATGCCCAATATCCAGTCGCCTACAGCACGAGAAAGCCCGGCATAATACAGATTGTCAAACTTCTGTTGTGGTTCAAGTCTGGAGAATCCCTCTCGTATAGCATCGTCAGTCAAAGATGATATCCACAGACGGCTCACCGGACATTTCACTCCAGCCTTCTGCATCACCCATCTCTGTATCAGTTCTCCCTCCTGTCCGGCGTCACCGCAGTTGATTATCTCATCAGCCTGAGCGGCAAGGGTCTCTATCACGTGAAACTGTCGTTCATAGGATGCTTCCGGAATAAGTTTTATCCCAAATTTCGCAGGGATCATCGGTAATGACCCAAGCGACCATCGTTTCCATCCGTCAGTATAGTCATGCGGTTCTTTTAGCTGACATAGGTGGCCGAAAGTCCAGGTGACACAATAGTCTCCACCTGAATAATACCCATCGTTACGCACATTCGCGCCAAGGATCTTAGCTATATCCTTGGCGACACTTGGTTTCTCCGTTATGCAGAGTTTCAATTATTTTCGTGTTAAGTTAGTAACTGATTCACCGCGAGGAGTGGCGAGGTGGAGGTGGGCAAACTTGAATTGTTTCATCGCCGGAAAGTCTATCTCAACAAGTATACATCCGTCATCCTCCCATTGAAAATAACGCTTGAAATCTACACCATCGATATCGTTTCCATTATAGATCTGTTTACCCGATTTGAGTATTGCGGAATCAACACGATTGGACGTGTGAGGTGTTCCTGTGAATTTTCCGTATATCCGTGTAAGATCATTACGGAAGTCTATGCTGTCAACCACAACGGCAAGCGTCGCATCCGGAGTTGATGCATACCTCTTTACTACCTTGGCGTTCAATGGCATAGCCAATGCCATTGCCCCTGCTATTATCATTGAAATACACTTCATAGTCGAAATCGCTTTATGTCAGAAAATTGACTGACAAATGCAAAGGTACTCAAAATAATTGAAGTTGTTTGCATAATCGGACACCTATTTTTCGTAAATATGCCGTAAAATCCGCTCTAAGAGGCTGAAATAACTGAACTTCAATAGGATTTGTTAGTAACCCTTTTCAAATCGGGTCATTTTTGACAATAGCCGACAATCGTCAAATTGACCCTTTGAGCTAAAAACATTTCCTAAAAATTGTCCGAAATATGGCAATCTTGAACGCAGTTATTGTGCCGGCGAAAGTCCTCAAGGGTGGTCGGCATAAGGTCAGAATCTCAGTGGCGCACAATGGAGAAACTCGCTACATAGTAACTGACATCACAATCGAATCCCTCAAAGAGTTTAAGAATGGCTCAATAGTCAAAAGACCGGATGCAGCCATTCTCAATACCAAACTCCGTGGTCTTCTACAACGCTATCAAGGCGTGATCGATGATTTGGCATACACAAACGGTCTGACCTGCTCGGAACTCGTTTACCAAATCAAAAACGCAGGAAATTATAAGCACCGCACCCTATTATCGATCTACGAGGAGTATATGGATAACGCCCACATCAAGCCGGGAACATACAAGGGCTATGTGAACATCTGGAAAACTATCAGCGGGCACCTCAGCGAGAAGATGCTTGTTGAGAACATTACACACGGGACAATCCTGGGACTCGACAAGTATCTCCGTGAACGCGGGCTGAAACCCACTACTGTTCGCAACTATCTCGTGTTCCTGATGGTCTTGCTAAACTATGCCAAGCGATGTGGCTATGTGCAGTTCCGAGTGGACCCCTTTGCCGGATATGAGTTGCCAAAGATGGAGGTTCGCCAATCTTGGCTTTCCGTAGATGAGGTAAGAAAAATCCGGGACATAGAGAGCGTTAAGCCTAACATCATGAAATGCCGGGACCTCTTCATGCTCTCATACTATCTTGGCGGTATCAACATGATTGATCTGCTCAACATCAATTTCAATGAGCAGACCGACACAATCCACTACGTTAGGACAAAGACCGAGAATCGCCCAAAGATGAACAAGTTTGTAGAGTTCCGTATTCCAGACGAGGCTAAGGATATTATTGCCCGTCACAAGGGCACCGATGGTTTCATCCGTGTAACGGAGTTTCAGAGAAAATCAAACTGTCATTACTTCTTCGATGTCAATATGCCCAAGTTGGCAGAGATAACGGGCATCAAACAACTCATATTCTACTCGGCGCGAAAATCATTCAGCCAGCACGCCTTTGACCTCGGCATCAGTGAGAGTGTCATTGACTATATCCTGGGCCATAGAGTTGACAAAGGCGGCACCTCTCTTTACGCCTATATCTCGGTAACGCCTGATAAAGCTACAAAAGCCGTGCGACAGGTGTTGGATAATCTGAAATAAAGTGTTAACTTTGCATTATCAATAAGTTCTTTCCATCTGAAAGGTCTTATTGGTTTGACTTTGGCGGAGGGGTGGTTCCCTCCGCTTTTTTATTAACCCATCAATTCAATCAGCCATGTTTGACACTCCCTCCACAAGCAATGAATTTGACAAATACGATGAGCCGAGGCTCCACATGGAGAGGTTGCTGAAAGCTCACCTTGTAGAGTTTGACATCTCCCTACGCATCCTTTGCCCTCTTGAAAAAGCAGGAATCAGAACACTCGGCGATTTGGTAAATCAAACCGCCAAAGGGTTGAGAAAAATTAATCAACTCGGCAGGATCTCAGTTGAGACGCTTGAAAAATTCCTCGCCTATCACGGTCTATCACTCGCCAAATAAAAAAGGGCTGCCATCTCGACAGCCCGGAGCGTCACACATCATCAATTTACATCATCAAAGACGCTCCACTACCAATTACTAACGACATTCTTAAAAGTTCGCATAGCAAAAGAGCCGCGTTTCACAACGTGGCTCTTTTCACACATAATCAAAATTGCTATAAGCATTTCCTAATGGCAGTAATCAAAGGCTTTCGTAGAATCCAGCCTAAAGAAATCAAAACTAATCCCACAAGATACCAGAACGCATCAAGCCGGAACGATTCCCATTTTGAGAAATCACGCTCGATATACACCGGCTCGGGATAAGGAACAGGCACCTCTCTGACTGTTGCCTCGGTGTTGTTGGTCTTTGTATCCTTGACAGGCACCGGCACATCGGCTTTCAGTTTCTGCTCCTTGTTCTTGATCGAGTGGCCGAGTGTACCATCTTCATTTATCCAAGCGTCGGACTCGGCGAGAGATGTTTCAAGGTGGCTCGTGCTATCCGGCACTACCTGCTTTGCTGATTCCATCGGAACCGGCACCTCAATGGTAACGGTATCAATCCTGACGGTCTCGATATATTCAATCCTGACGCTATCCGTATTGTTGACAATGACGGGCGTTGAGGGTAACATCTGCTTAGATGAGTGGCACCCGGAAAGCATGAGAGAGGCAAGTGATACCACGATTATAACAAGGTTCTTCATCGGCTCATACTTTGAAAAGATGTTTGTACTCCGGGATAGCGTCAAAGCACGGACAGCCTTTGATATACTCAAACGGCTCAATAACTCCATTGCCGTTGAGGTCGGGCGATGTATCGCGGTGCCCGATGATGCGCTTAATTGTCGGATACTCGGCAATCAGTCGCTTGCAGAGTGATAGGATTGCTGCTTTCTGGGCCGGTGTTCTTGTGTCCTTTATCTTCGTGCCGTTGGTGTCCGCTTTGTCAAGACCGCCGGCATAGCAGATGCCGATGGAGCGTGCATTATGATTGACCGCATGGCATCCGCGCACGTTTATGGGGCGGCACTCCTCTATTGTTCCGTCAAGACGGATATAGAAGTGATATCCGATGTAAAGTGTCTTCCCGGTCTTGGAATCAACATAGGTTGAGAACTTGCGCGCTTTGTGGGCGGCATTGACCGAGTCGCTTGTGAAGTTCACGCCCTCTTTGGTGGCGGAACAATGGAGAATAATCTCGTCGATGAGACGGGACATAGGCACCTCCGATGTTGAATAGCCCAACTTGCTCCAGGTCTTGGGGCCGGCTATCCCATCGGGAGTCAGTCCATATTTCCTTTGATAGTCCTTCAAAGCGGTTTCCGTTTTTGCACCGAAAACACCATCTTCGCTCAGACCGCAGTTGCAGGCTTTGTTCAATGCCTGCTGGAGCTTCTTCACATCATCGCCCCGGCTACCTTTCTTGATTGTAGTCATATTATTCAGTTTTAGATTTGATTTCGGACAGGTCTATGTCAAAGTGCCGCTCGGTCTTATCGACAACGATGCGCTGAAGAAGTTTCGCCCACTTTGCGCCGTTACAACTGGACTCGTTCTCAAGGATGGACCACAACTGCCAAAAGCATATCGCTCCGGCTGCCACTTTGGTAAGGTCGATAGGCAAACCATCGGTGATGTGCTTCTGCATGAGAAACGCCATGATGATAAGAGCCCATGCTTTCAACACCGTCATTATGACCTTGCCGAAATGTTGAGATTTGAATTTTTTGCCGTCGTCGCTCACTCTTTCGGGATGAGCTTTTCTGGCTCGTTTGGATAGTTGCCAGGCGGTGAAACAGTCGGCGAATATCATAAGGGTGCAAATGATGAGATATGGCAATGTTGGTTCAAGTATTGCTACTATGGCTCCAATAGCCGTGAACACCCAGCGGAGAAATTCAGAGATATGGTTCATGTCTTAAAGATTTAATGTTTCAGTAATGTGAAAAGGGAGCCAAGTGTCGCACCGACAACCGAACCGAGAGCATCGGCACCTATGTCTGACCAATCCCATTTGTTTCCTATGGCACATTTATCACCATACTCCTTGCCGACACCGATAGCCATGCCAGCGATAAAACCGGCGATCCATGCGTTGTGATATTCCGCATTAAACTCTATGGCTGATGCTGTGAATGATACTACGGCGCAAGCCGAGAAATGTTTGATTTTATCGTTGGCTATCTTCATAAGTCTTATTTTTGCCCAAAAGTAAGTGAATAAGCCACTCATTCAACGAATTGCCGAAAAACCGACATAAGCAAAACACCTTAAATCGCCCTATTTAAGCGACTTGCAAAAAAAGCGAGATGGCACGAACCTTTCGATTCGCACCATCTCATGCACATACTCACTAATATATTACACTAATTCAAAAATCAAGACATAGAATAAATTGACCAGCATCCCGACCTCAAAGGCATATACGAGATACCTCCGCTTGAATAGTCCTACAATCCCTCCGGTAATCCCGAAATATGGAAAATATCCCATTGCTATCACCCATGCCAATAGAGCAGCACACATAATTATGGCAGAGGTATAATGTACCGGGCCATCAAGACCATCACGATACTTAGGACTTGCGGCAACAAACATGGCACCTGCCATAAGCAGGAACACAAGGAACTGAAACCTCTCCGGCGTAATCTCAAACATCGGCGCGATAATGAGCCCGGCACAAACTCCGAGAGTAAGTGGGAACATCCACCCGTTTGCCATTCCGTAATAAATCGCGCTCAATGATTCGGGATGCTTATGCCTCAACGCATAGCCGATAATCAATGCCGCAAATAAGACAGCCGAAATAACGACACTGGCTATCATAACTCCGGCAGGCTTATGTTCGCAACCGGGAATAATGCCAACGCCTCGGCTTTGTACGCCCAACACTCGGCAAGACACTGCTTGATGAATCGGTAACAGCCCATATAGAAATCATCAATATCTTCAAATGTCTTGAAGTCGTAGAGGTACAAGTCGAAATCGCCGCCAAACTTGAATGTTTCCGGCAGAGATTCCCCGTTGGTATCACGGGCAATGTTCCGGGCTGTCTCGTAGTTGCTCTGATTCTCCTTAGACAACCACACGGGCATACCTTTGAATGTATGGCCGGAGAGGATTTTATCATCGCACATCTTGTTCAGAGCATCGAAGATGTCGCTGATAATCTCCTCATTTGTCGGCTTCTTGGTGTATTTTTTGCGGAGGTTGAAGCCGTTTTCATCTTCTTCATTGTCTTTCCAGAACCCGAAGAACACCTCCCATTTGTTGCGGCCGATAGAGTATAAGCCATCTTGCCGCTCTTTGGCGCCGTATATCTTTTTCATTGCAAAATGATTTTTGCGCTAATATACAACGAAAAACGGCAGGTTGAGCCAAATGACCGAAAAGCTGATTCTTAGGTAAACTTGTATTTTACTTTGTTTCCGTCAAATACCTCGCTTTGGATGATGGTCTCAAATGGAAATCCGTCAACGTCGCGAACTTTTTCGAGTATCTGTTTCATCTCTTCGGAGGAGGTGAAGAATTTCATCCAAGTTCCCGTCTGCGGGTCGCGGCACGATACGATATATCGGTCTTTGCCGTAGCCGGTTTCCTGCCCGGATACGAACTTGTGAACCTCGATGGTCTTATTCTGGAGGGCGGCGAGTCTTACGACATTGCCGGGGAGCATTTCCTTTCCGTTTGCGGGAGTATAGGAAATTCCCATCTCTGAAAATTTTTGCATTTGATGATGTGTTAATTTGAAATATAAATGCTTGCAGTCAGCATGGCAAGCCATACCCTTGAAAGAGCCTATGATTTTTTGTCGGCGCTTTCGAGATTTAACCTTAGCCAGCTTCCGGGCCGCATTTTGTTTCGTTCTCTTACGGAGCAGGGTGTGAGTCGGATAATGAACATAACCAACCATATCAAGACCATCCGTAAGCGGTCTAACCGCCTCGTTAGGTTTGACAGTCAAACCGAGTTTTGCCATCTCCTCAACATAGACATCCCGCAACTGCCAGAGCCGTTTCTTGTCATTGCCCCCGATTGCAGTATCATCGCAATAGTTGTAGTAGAGATATCTGACCTCGACACTCCCATCCTCATTTGATATGAAATATCGTTCTGCCATAGAGAGCATCTTATGGTGGACCGGCGAAATAAAGAGATTTCCGAAAGTCTGCGATGAACGCAATCCTTTTGAAAGTCCTTCGGGGAGCAGCGTTATGAAACTATCAAGAATCGGAAGCAGAACGGAGTCACTGATGTATTGCCGGATTACGCATTTCATCCGCTCCTGGCTTATACTGTCGTAATAATGGGAAATGTCATTTTTATAATAGTGGGTAAACAGTCCCGGCACCGCCTTAATATCATCCTCAATAATATGGTGCATCCAGTGCATACCCCTTCCTTTGATAGAGGCTCCCGTATTGTGAATCAGTGAGGGATAAGTGTATTTCTCAACCACCACCATTATACAATGGCATCCGACACGCTTTGGGACTTTAGGTGCCTGGCACTCCCGCTCTTTAGGTCCATCCTTAACCCGTAGTGTCTTTACATCTTTCAGCGTGATCCTAAAAGAGCCATCGGCAATCTGCCTTTTCAGAGTGCCGATTATAGCATCACGCACTTTCGCCGCATAAATCTGTTGTTCCAGATATGCGGCGTATTCTTCGGGAGTATTAAAATCATACTCCGTCTTTGGCTCCTTGTCGGGAGCATATTTGGCCCGTTGCTCTTTGCTCTCCAAATGGCTGATTACATAATCATAGCCACTATACATATTGGAGTCGCTGACAATCTCTGGGATAAGATTATCAATTGGATACTGAATCTCCATGACGCGCCTTCAGGGCTCTTCGTTATGTTCCGGCTTTCTGCTTGCGCGAGGGTTGCCGAGGCTCTAACCTCTCGTCTCTTTCATTGCCCAGCACGTGGACGTTGCAGTGTGGCGATTTATATAATAAGAGCGGTTAACCCGCCCATGATTATAGTCCTTAATGTCAGCCGCACGCCGTAGTTCGTGTTCGAGTTCGTCCCGGCGTTATTCGCATTCGAGTACGCGAGACCGCCATTCGCATTCGCGTTGTTGCTCGACCGCAGAGGGACACGGCATTGAGGTTATCTACCTTTTGGGTACAAAATTACTAAAAATCGGTCAATTAGAAAAATCAAAATTTATCGACCCGCCAGAGGCGGGATAAAGAGAGAGGGAGCAGCCTCCCGTTGGTCGGCTCTCCCTCTGTCGTTTTTTCGCAAAACGCGCTCTGCGTTTTACGCTGCCTCGTCGTCGAACACGCACTCGCCTCTGAAGGCCAGCCGCACGCCGCAGCTCGTGACCGAGACCGTCCCGGCGTAATTCGCAACCGAGTACGCGAGACCGCCACCCGCATTCGCGTTGTCGCTCGACCGCAGAGGGACACGGCATTGAGGTTATCTACCTTTTGGGTACAAAATTACTAAAAATCGGTCAATTAGAAAAATCAAAATTTATCGACCCGCCAGAGGCGGGATAAAGAGAGAGGGAGCAGCCTCCCGTTGGTCGGCTCTCCCTCTGTCGTTTTTTCGCAAAACGCGCTCTGCGTTTTACGCTGCCTCGTCGTCGAACACGCACTCGCCTCTGAAGGCCAGCCGCACGCCGCAGCTCACGCCCGAGTACGTCCCGGCGTTATTCGCAGCCGAGTCCGCGAGACCGCCATGCGCATACGCGCTGTAGCCCGACCGCAGAGGGACACGGCTTCGCCCGGCTGTGTACCAATGGCCGTCGGAATAGTTCTCGTTGTATTTGCTTGTGTCAGTGGTACAGCGAGAGGCTATCATGTCGCAATAGCGGCCATGTTTGACACGGGCGACACACATTCCGTTGGTATCCGTGATACCCTGCACGACACGCTCCGTCTTAGTGAGCGGATTATAGATATGCCACTTGGCGTCAATCGGGAACGCTGCAACCTCTGCATATCGCTGGCGGCGCATTTCTACAAAGCTCGGCACATTGACCGCTACATTGTCCTGCCACTCGGAGTTACAGCCGACATAGTTCTGAATGCCGAAGATGATATTGCCTGTGTTACCGCCATTCCAGCGTCTGGTCACGTTGCCGTAGGCGTTCATGCCGTTGGCACCGGTGGAATATCCGGAACCGCAACCATAACCGCACACTGCCTGAACATCGCGATCACCTATGATGCCGAGAACAAGGTTATCAATGTCAATTCTCATCTCGTAGTCGATGCTGTAAAAACCGGGGCCGCGCATACGACACAGATTGATGAGGTTGGCGGCGGAACCCGTCATAGTTGATGAGGGTACCGTGGCGTTGGTAAGATTACCATCGTTATCATACTGCCAATCGGGATTGATGGTATTGTTGTTCTCGCCTCGCTTGGTAACGGCACCGCTGATTGAGCGGGCGCGCATAAGAGAGTCAAGTGTCATACCATACACGCCTACGAGTTCACGGATGGCAGGGTTGTCAAGGGAGCCACCGATATACACCCAATCGGGTTCTATCGCCTCGACTGCCGAGCTGTCAACGGCTATCGCCTCCAGATTGTCAAATCCGACAGGTGATGTAAACACGATTTTGACCGCTCCGTTAGGAACATCCGTATAGACATACTCGCCGTTCACAAAGTCGAACAGTGCGGCACCGACGCTCATGTTGAACTTCTTGATAACCTTTCCATCTTCTCCGACAAACACGGCACCAATCATGGCGTTGTTGACTCCGGGCCAGCGGACTTGTTTCATACCCGCAACATCAAGTTCGTAGACATTCATGTTGGGGTTGTCGGTAATCTCATAATCTCCGCCGGCAACAACATTGTCGGTGAAGATTGCGGCAAGAGATTTTACCATAATATCGGCAAGATGCTTGCGGTTCACCCTTGTTGCGGTTGAGATGGGTTCATTCGGACATGAGCTGATGAAGGTGTGCTTCTCCTGAGTCTTGAAGTCGTTGACACCCTTACGCCAATGGGGGTAAATGTCTTTCATGATGTCGAAACCCTCACCTGCAAGGTCGGCCGGGTCATAATCCGTGCCGTCTTTCATCTTGCCATAATCGGCATCGCTGATTTGGCGGAGGTGCATTTTGCCATCACGGGAGTTGAACGTGGCTTTGTAGGCGTGGCTCAGTTCTTCGATTTTCGCCCAGTGGCCGGGAACGGTGTAAGCATTGCCGAACTTGTAGCCCGTGCTGTCATCCATGTTGGTTATATTCTCGGTGTCGTTCTCAAAATCTGAAAAGCAGATATGAGAATACTGTGAGTTGATAACCTCCAATTCGGGGAAGTAGCGGTTGAGGCTATTGAGTCCGGCGAGACCGTCGCTATCCTCTTCCTTGATGAGTTCTGTAAGAATCCATCGGCCGATCACACCTGAACACTGATTGCTTTCCTCATAGGCGGCGCCGGAGGCATCAAGACCTATGGCACCGGAATTGCGGAGCAGTCGCAGAACGGTAACGGATGCCGTTACGTTCACATCGGGTATTCGTACCTCTCGGATGGCACCGGCGCGGGCCACATCAAGCAGAAGTGTCTCGGTGTCGATATACTTGCTACCCTCAACCCAAAGGCGCGTGATACTGCCGACACTTTCAATGGTAAGACC
This sequence comes from Duncaniella freteri, assembly GCF_004766125.1. Classification (NCBI taxonomy): domain Bacteria; kingdom Pseudomonadati; phylum Bacteroidota; class Bacteroidia; order Bacteroidales; family Muribaculaceae; genus Duncaniella; species Duncaniella freteri. Next base: position 508,323 of record NZ_SJSA01000002.1, on the reverse strand, counting down.
GCCGGGGAAAGAGAGGTTAGGCAGGTTGACGAGTTCAAGCGATGTCATTGTAGCCGGGAGTGTCAGCGTCTCAATCGGGGAAGTCTGTGCAAGGTTACACGTTGTCAGCTCCGTATTGTTGGCGATGATGCTTTCAACACGAGGGCATCCGCTTGCGTCGATACTCGTAGCCGTTGTGAGGCTGACATCAAGCACACGCAAGAACGGCAAATCGCCAAGAACTATTGAACCGAGGGGGTTAAAGCCGTTAAGCGAGGTATTTGCCGAGTGTTTGTTACCGCCAAGGATAATCTCTTCGGCAAGTTCCAGCTTGCTCAAATCGTCAAAGTGGAACGCAAGCGACATCTCTGACAGGTCAATGCGACTCATTCGCCCGGGATTGTAGATGTAGAGCAGCGCACCCGAATCGTGTGCAAAATCAGTAAAAGCATGGCTCTGACCCGCCTCGAGATAGACGGTTTCAGACAACTGACCGCTCGCATCATTACCTATACCGAAGTAGCCCGTAGCGGCTGCCGTGATATAGATTTTGGATTTAGAGGAAATTGCCGACACACGACCGCTGAGGGGATTGGTGAAGAAATCGCCGGTCTGATAGTAACCGTCGCGGATTGCCCAACGCTGCTCGATGAATCGGGGTAGCGATGTCAAGCCGAGACCATGCAGGGCATAGAAGTATGGCATATTGGCAAAGTGTGTCTTGTCAATATACTTTGATTCGCAATCATAGGTCGCTATGGTCTTGGGCCAGAACATCAGACGGCTCTCTACAAAGAAATACATTGCGCCATCCGGTGAGAATGGAGCCATTGTCTTTCCGCCAATCTCGGCTGTCTGATTGCGCATTCGGTTCACAACGCTCTTTAAGGAGATTGTCGTTACTCCGAGATCGTTGCTATTCCAGCACTCTTGCTGACGGTCGATATTGTTGAACAGCACGGAGCCATAACCCATGTAGGGGTTAGTGTATCCGGTAGCCTCATCAGTCATCTTGTTGGGGTCAACCTCCGCATCAATATCGCGTCCACCGTCGTTGTCTGCTCCGTTGCAAGTATCGCAGTCATACACTTTATTGAGATACATTCGGGTTGGCTCCATGTTGCGGTAGCCGGAGTAAACGCCATTCTCAACAGAACACCCATCTTCAAGGAAGAACATAGGCTGCATATTCTTTGCACGCTGATCGACGGCGGCGAGATAGTCGGTGAACGCGGTGTATGCCATAGCCGACTCCAGCGACATATAGCGATAGGCGTTCTCCTTCCATATCTTCTCCCATCCCGTTACTTTAGAATAGTCGCATGAATCAAAGAACCTGAGCATATTGAACAGGTCGTAAGGAACCTTTTTGCCGAGTGCCAGGTCTTCCTGAAGCTGATCATCATCGACCATACACTCAAAGTAGTATGTCCAAGCCGGGTATTCAGTGGCAGCGAGTCCGAGTTTGTTCACCCATGAGGATTTCTGCGTAGTCGGTTTCATCATATCCTCGACAGTGTTTACACCCTGCCACCAGTCCATTCCGGCATACTGCAACAGTTCATAACCCGTCACGGGGTTAAGAACATCTCCAGTAACGACCCATTTCCCGTTTACTTGCTTCATTGAGCCGGTTGAACGAGTCCATGCTCCGTTCTTGTAGCGATATATTGCATAATCTCGACCGCAATACTGAGATATGAGATACACGTTTCCGTGTGCCTTTTCAGTATTGGTTTCGGGGTCTGCCTTGAATCGCGCCTCTGTCTGGGCAAGAGTCTCATCGGGTGTACCGAAATACTCCACAAAATCACCGTAGTTAAGACATCCGAGGTTGTAGCCGGGTGTGTCCTTGAATCCAAGAGCCACCTGCTCGCCCTTATCCTCTTTCCAATTACCACGAGCCTGAAACCAAGCATCCTGCAAGGTGTCTGTCGTTGCACGGAAATAAGCGATGGGGTGATTCTTTGTGGAGTGATCCATCTGAATACCCGTGAGTATATCACCGTCTCCGAGGTCTTGGGTACCGTCAAAGGCGCGTTGCGCCGGCGTGAGGTAAGATGAGCCGAGGGAGCGGAACGTGGCGTTCATGAGGTCGCAAACGCCACAGTCATTCGCCATCGAGCTGTCAGAGTAGTCTTTCTTTACTGTGATAACATCGACAAAATGCCCGGTCTCGTGAACGAATACTTTGTTATGCTTGGCGGCAAGTATCGCCTTACGGCCGAGTTCGGTGCTGTCATCGGGATTCAGCAGAGTTACAGTCGCCTTGAGTCCCGTGGTCTTGTTCTTCTTATTGAAGTTGAATCGGTCATTCTTCTCCGGGCGTTGTGCCGAGGTGGTACCCTGCCGACGCCAAAGAACATTTATCGCCTTAAAGTTACATTCCGGGTGCTGTGGATTGTAGTAGTAAAGCGTGCAGGCGAATTGGTCAGAGGTGGAAGTTCCGCCGTTGAGGGCATAGTCAAAGTTGTTGAACGTGGTCTGATCTGCAACAATGACATAGTAAGGCATACCTTTTGCCGCCATGAGCGACATAGAGGGTTTGCCGGTGGTATCAAGCACATTCTCTTTGTCATACTCGGCAATCATGGCGGTAACATTACTCAGTTTGCAGAGGTAGTTACGGAACGCCTGCAACCATTCCATGTAACTTGAATAAGGCATGATGTAGTTGAGGTTGAAATCGCCATTGGCAGAGTTGAACGTGATGTTCTTGCTTTGGCGGAGTGCGCTTGTACCGGGCTGATAACCGATGGCGGCACATTCCTCACCATTGACATACAGTTTGACAAAGGAATAGTTGATACCCTTGTAGGTAACATACTTTGTGCCGGGTTCCACAACAACGGCAACAGTGATCTTCTCACCACATTTGAATCCGACGCGCTGCTGCTTGGGTGTTCCGTTAAGGACACTGAGGACAATCTCATTGCCGCGAATATAGAAACCCACACCGGCTGTCGGGTCATAGCACTCACAGAGCATAGCGTTCTTATCCTTGATACTCTTTGTAGAGAACGCTAACTGGATTGCGGCTCCGGCAGTCTCCAAAGCGGCAGATGAGAACGGTGCATAAGGAATCTCAGCGGTTACATTCTCTGCAATACGGCATACCGTTTCGCCAAGAACATTGACAAAACCATTGGAGTTATAGTTACAGCCGTTCAGAGTCATCTCATAGCCGTTGTCAATGATTCTGTGGTCGGTCTCGGTGTTGCTTCTGGTGGAGAAATCAAACGAGAACAGCGCACCCTCTTTCAAAGATGCGTCGATAGCAGACCCCTCAACGGTAAGCGTGATAGTTTCACTTTTGCTTGCTCCGCTCCGGGCGTACACATCAAAGCTCTTTGAGCCGTCGGTGGCATATCCTTGTATCTGCTTGCTCACATTGTAAGGCTGACCGATGGGACAATTGACGGTGGTCGCAATATGCCCGTCAATCATCACCTCTACCGGAGTATTGGTCTTGCCGGGAGTATATGCCGCCACATCGACAGATATTGAATCGTACAGGCGCACTTTGCCCTCAGTGCGATCATCGTAACGCATTACGACAATAGGCGTGGCGTTGGTGGAATCAACACACATCACGGCGGTATACACCATATTGCCGACAACGCCGGACGCAAGGTCTTTGCCTTGAATACGGATTGGATATGCACCGTGTTCCAGACGCTCTCCACCTCCGAATACATTGCACGGATTGATGGATATGTTGTGGGAGTACGAATCAACAACAGTGGCCGTGCCGAGTGTACGCCACTCACCGTTGTAGAACATCTCGGTAGTAACGAGAATACCGAGGCGCGTTGACACGTTGTTCTCAAACTTATACATCGGCAGACTCTTGTCTCGGTTAACGCCTACTTCCAGTGCGGTTGATGTTGAATAGTTGAGGGTCTGTATGCAGGTGCAGGTAACATCGACAGCGGTAACGGTGATGGTCTTGGTTCGGCGGTTGCCATCGGCATCGGTAGCCTGAATGATGAAATCTCGGCTCGATGCTGATGTGATGAAGTCGGTGAAATCAAACTTGAATTTCAAGTCGGCGGCACTCGTTGATGAACGCTCGTTCTTAACCTCGCTCCAGAGTTCAATGTTGGTCACGGGGTCAATGATACTGATGGTTCGGATTGTTCCGAGAACCTCATCCTCGCCATCGTAACTTACGCTCTTGATAGCAACCATAAGTGAAACCTCACTGCCGAAAGCACCCCATACCGCCTGATCGCAGTAGATTGTAAGTGTGCTGCCGCTTGCTGTTCCGGCCCCGTTGCTCTTCGGAATCTTGATGCTGTCGCCTATGGGGTTGCCAGCTTTGCTCACACCCTGGATTATATAATCCGTCGGGTCGGGAACCATTTCAAGACCGGCGAACTGGTTTTGTTGAATCTCGTAGGCCCCGCCGGTGGATAGTGCGTCTTTGCCATCTTTCTCCGGCGTGTCTGAGGTTTCCACCTTACCGCCTCCGCCATTGCCGAAGTCAACCCATTGGGCCTCATTGGTTGCGGTAAGGTCGGTCAACGCACCTTGATATTGCTTGGTCTCCCAAACAAAGGGGTTGGAACTCCGGCGATAGGTTATGACCATACCCTCCTTACGATAGTCTATGCCTGTGGTCTCTTTGAGGTCGAGCAGAGCCTGAATCGCAAGTGAGAGGGTGTAATCCTTATCCTCACATACCGCATTGATGTTGACAAACGGCTCCGAGCCTGCCGACATTCCGGCAAGATCGAGCCAATTATCTTTGTCAAGAACATCGTTGGCATCAAGTGTAAGACCGATATATTTGTAGCTTTTCCATGAGCCTTTGGCTATGGCGAAAGTTATATCCATACCGATTTTTGCTTTGCCCTGGGCTAATACAGCGGCAGGGGCATAGTATTTATCGGTTGAATCGTTGAGGGTGTAGAAGATTTTTTCCGGGTCAGGTGTCGGCAGTTCGGCAGTAAGGTTATAGACATTGCCGACGGATGCGCCCCCGACCTTAACGAGATTCTCTCCATCAAAGCGGTAGAGGTCGTTTGCAAGACGGAAAATTCTATCTTCACGGATTTTTTGGAACCCGTGGAAAGTGGTGTTGTAGTCGGTAGGATGATACCCTTCTGGAAATTTGTTTGACCACATACAGCAGGTGCCTCCCTCATTGGCAGGATAACGGCGATACCAAACGCCGGTGCTTTGGTCAGGGTTGTCCTCATAGAATCCGTCAAAGGGTAATATACCGATATTATTGACACGCATGGACTCATTTTGAACTTCATCACGGGTGTCCTTTAAATCTTCTTGAAGCTGTGCGCCCTCATCACCGGGAAAAGCGGTGCTTGCAGTGTGTCCAAGTGCAAGGTCAGAGCCAATGGTTACGAGTTCAGAACCGCTCCAACGGAAGGTCTTGTTGTCCGAGGTGCAGGTGTAAATCTTGCCTCCTTCGGGCACACGACCTGCGGCTGTGCCTGTTCCATAGGCATCAGCGTCGAGCCAGTTGTTGTAGTATGTGAACTGCGTGAGAATGAGGCTTGCGCCACCGTTTTGAATCTGCCAGTAATCCGACACATTGATTTGCTGTTGGAGGGTTCCACCTTCAACAGCGGGAGTGGCGGCATTCAGATTCTTGATGGGGCGTTTGATAATTCCCCATTGAGTATTATCTGAAACAGCAACTTTCGACACTGCGAGAAGGAATACGTCGTTGTCGGTGTCATACACTACCATGCAACCTGCGTCGGTCGATTTATGGATTGAAGATGCCATTTGCGAAGTAACGCCACTTACCATAGCGTTAAACTCTACGACATCATCTACGAAGCCGGGAAGGTTGGCGGCAGGCACCTTTGCATTGGCATCAAGTGGAGCAATACCATTAGGGGCACCAATCTTATCGGATAGTGCCGTAACGCTTGACTGAGCGGACTCGGCCTTAGATTTGGCGGTATTGGCCGTATCTTTGGCTGCCTGGGCGGTGTCGTATGCGCTCTGTAACTTTACTTTGTCGGCGGCAGTCATCAATCCTGCTTTGCTTGTGGTCGCAATCGGGATCGATGTCGTGATGGCCTTGCCTACCGACGAGATAGAGAGTGTGGCGGTACTTTCGGCAACTGTTATAGATACCGATTTCAACTCACACTTGTTGATGAGGGTTTTGAGAGAGTCTTGTTCCGATGAGGATAAAGACGCTATCAAATCCCGGAGCACCTTGTACGTTACTCTCTTTCCTCCGTTTATCTCAAAACTATCGGTTTCGCTCAACGAGGTTACGGGCGTGAGCTGGTCGATAGTCCGTGAGTTGGTACGGATTGATGAAAGCACGGCACTGACGATGCTCTGCTGTTCGTCTGGAGTGATTGCCATACTTAATAAATTAATCTGTTAATAGTTGAAGAAGTTGCTCTATAATTGGTGTCATCAACGCGGCGCATGGCGGCGTGATTCCTTTGTTCGATTACGGGGTCAAGGTTGGTTGACTGCTGGAGAGTCTGATTGAACACAAAACTGTTCACGCCCTCCAACTGCACGGTCAGTTCCGGCACATTAGCCTCTTTTCGGCTGTACTTAATACCATCGAAATAGACATGGGAGCAGATGAGTATTCGGTTCAGCATTTCGCCAAACCATACGGGAACACCCATACTGCCTCCGAGAGTAAATCTTTTCTGCGTTGACTCCAGACCGAACAACTGCGATATGTCGGCCTGGGGGGTCACGAACTGCTCGCTCTCCACACCGAAAGTCCAATTGCTATCTTTGAATCCTCCTGGGACTCGGAAATCAAAGAAATACTGCATCCCGTCAATAAAGAACACTGCGTCTTGACGCTGGCGGTTGTTCCTCATCGAATACTGAATCAGTGTTGTCTTATCCAATATCAGAGGGTCATCGGTAACTCGAAACACCTCACTACGACCGACACCCATTATATTTACTGAATAATAGCCGGTCGACAATGAGATTGTTGTGAACCTCAGAGTAACAGTGTCGTTTATGTCCCACTGATTGAACTGAATTTGATGCAGGACCGCTCCGTCCGGCTCACTTATAATCTGGGCGACAACGGTATCATTACGCCCTCCTATGAGCTGCAAGAGTATCTGGTCAGTAGTGGCGAATGTCTGAATATATTCGCTATCTATCCCATCAGCCTTTCGTTTGATGAAAAACAGCGGAGTGAAAGGGCTTACTATCATAGCTCAATATCTTTTACGATTAGTTCGTATTTTACGGCCTCATTCGTGGCATATTTGAATGTGGCATCTTTTACAAATCCCCTATACAGGATACCATTACTTTCAATTTCTATGAGATTGTTTTCAGATGCCGGTTCATCAATTTCATCAGTTGTAAATGATACTCTACCACACGTCATCAAAGGAGCATCAAGATCTATATCTTCAGACATAGCTCGGCCATCTATAACAATAGAGCTATTCCCCATGCTCGAAGCAAATTCAAGATGAAGATGCTTTGCCTGTATTCCTATAAATCCGGCATTTGCCTGGATACAAGCTATTGGAGAAAATGCGCCATTGAATACCATATCAGATATAGTATTTTCTATTCTAATGGTTCTATCCGGAATAAGTAACCCATTCTCACTTTTAGAAAGCACAAAGAAAACATCCTTATCACTTGACGAGTCTGTAGTATCCTGCCCACGCTTCTGAACGGCGAACTCAATACCATAGCAATCTGCTCGATATTTACTGATGAGACTAAGTTTCTTATCGTTAACAGTATGGCCGGTGGAGTAAGTATTATTGAAGTTAAACTCATCACGCCCATTGAAGCCTTCATAATCCTGCTTTTCGTATCCGATAGTAATTGCCGAATAAATCGAACTTGAATCAACAGAATACGAGACATCCCGAACGTTGTTTATTCTCATAGTTGAGGCGTCAGATTTAAACAGCTCAGAACGGTGGATAAAATTGATTACTTGGTTATCACAAATAGCCATTTCAACATTTCCATCATATATGTGAAGATTATAATTACTGTCGAAATAACACCCTTCTTTATCTTCTCCTATAAAAATGGTGTCCAAACGAGCTTTACCGGTTTTCGGGTCGTTATACGCATCACTGCCTTCCCATTTAGTGTAGTAATTGTTGCCACCGTCAGAATTGTAATCACCCAAAACAGCGCAGTATGGAGTCCCCTGTATTATCACAACTTGGGTTCCTGGCTCGACCGGGCACATCGTATGCAGAAGATTATCATTTGCGGAAATCGGCCATGAATTGTAGAATATTGACTGCTTTCTTTTGAATTGTGCCTTTGTGCGCGGGCCAAGACAATATGTATAACCGAATACTGTTTGCATCCAGTCTACAAACTCTGTGAATGATGAGTATATCTTTGCATCACCAATTCCACGAACACTCTCAGCCGCTAAAAGATACGTATTGGCAAGGCGATTATCGAAATCACTAAATGTTACACCAACATTAACCTTACCCATGCTAATACGATTGAGAATTTTTTCGCAAAAATCAAGAGGCCGTATTACATCAATTTCAGCACTTTTTCCTATTCCGCCCCAAGAAATCTCAATTTTCTGGTCGAGCATTAAAATCCAAAAAGGCCCAGGGCGAGAACCTAAACCGGGATTCGCCTCAGCTCCAATCCAGATTTTATCACCTTCCTTCAAGTCAACCGAATAGGTGTATTCGGGAATTTGCCGCATATATTCATCTGAAGACATCTTTGAATCCATCCATATGAATAAATTATCCTCGGATGTAGACGCCTCATTGACCCACCATTTCCAGATAGTATTTGTTTGTTTAACAAATGCTGTTGCGCCAAGTGTAGCTGGCGTTAGTATTGGCAGGTCCCCAGGTTTATCATATTCGCCTCTATATGTTATCAAGAAACTTTGGCTGCATAATGGACCTATTTTAGTAGTCACATCATTACTTGTTTTGTAAATTGTTACTCCAAAGTTTGCGGGTTGACAAGCATTAATCATATCTATTGCAATACCTCCCTTTATTGTAATAGTGACATCTGTTTTTGCTGATACCATATAGCTACCATCATCTGTGGTTTGGTCATTATACAGTAACTTTTCGTTGACAAGCACATTTTCTGTAATAATGTTTACAGGTATCCTATAAACAACACCCAAAGCACCAGGAACAGATAACTTCATAGTTGAACTATCATCGATTGTTTCTCCAATAACCTGATATGATACAACTTCTGTCATAGGAATACGGTCATAGTTTAACTGCGATGCTATTGGAATATCACTACCGACTCCAAACTCATACTTGGTACTCTTGTTTGCTTTGATGAGAGCGGCAAGACTATTGTCTACGCAGTTGACTTTTAGGATATTGTTGTCCCATACTATGGTTGAGAAATCAATTGGAGCTGCAAATCGTTCTTCCCACACCCAACGGTCTGTAATGGTATAAAGATATAGAGTTGCAACAGCATTGAATCCATCTCGGAGATACAAGGCCATCAACATATCGTATGCATCGCCAACAAACTCAAACTGCGATGAGAACGAGCGAGTGACACCACTAAAATCTGCACGCTTGTAAGCACACCGAACCTCATCCCAATTCTTAATACATTCATTAGGAATCTCGGTCCTTTGGCCGTCTATTTCTATAAAATATTTCGTGAGCATAGTTTTGGTCTTTTCGCAAATGTAAGCCAAAACATCGCCGGCTCAGCCAAACGGCTCAAATTCTGCCAAATGACAAAAGCGCATAACTCACTTTAACTCTTTGAGTTTGTGAATTATGCGCCCGAAGTTGCCCTGAAAGCGACTTTTACTATGGGAGCATCGGAGAGGGGCAAATCACCACATTGCCGCAGATGTAATCGCCACTCCACAATGCTCGGTGGAGGTCGGCAATTCCGGTGGCTATCGGATTGTACTCTTTATCAAATTTGCCCTCTTCGTTGACAATCATAATCTGGTTTTTGGTGAGGTGTACGATCTCAATATAGCCCTCGACATGAGCCTGAGCCTCTTCAAGCTCAAAGGTTTCCCCGTTCTCGGGGAAGATTTCGTTTATATCTCCCCCGACGGTGATAAGGTAGGCTTTGGCAGGTTGCAGTTCCATCAGATTGCGCAGATTAGATTCTCTACTTTGAAACAGCGGAATCCGTTCTTTTCGGTGTCAAAGTAAGCCATAGTCTTGTAAGACGGTTTGGTTACTTTCTTACCACCGAGTGTGGCACCGGCAGGTACATTTCTGAGAGTGCCCACAGCCTTACGGATAGAGCCGTCGGCTTTGGTGTAGTAGAATGTTACCACGCCCTCGCGCATGGCTTTCGCGAGGCGGTAGAGCTGCCACGCTTTTATCATGCAGATGCGCCACGCCTGCTTGGTGGCTTTCCAGAGTTGCCATGCATACTTCATCACTCTCACGCGGAAATTATTTTTCTTTTCCATAATTAAGGGGTTTATTGGTTTGACTTTTAGTTGGTTATTGTTTTATTTTCTGATGTAAAGTTAGCCATTATTTACAAGAGACACAAACAGAATGACCACCATTTAGCGTCTGATTTTCACCATTTTACCACCTTAACATTTACTGACATTTTAGCCGTCAAGAGCCTCACGGAGCATCTTGCGCCCGGCTGAAACTCTGCTCTTGACAGTTCCGACAGGTATGCCGATTCTCTCGGCTATCTCATCATAACTATATCCTTTGGCATATAGAAGAACACACTCAATACAACATGACTTACGCCCGCAATCACGGACTATCGATAGGATGCTGTTCACAGAAGCTCTCTGGTCGGCATAATCATTCCCCGTGTATGGGTCATATTCATCATATCCGGTAAAGAGAACACAACGGCGGCGGTTGTACTGCGTAATGTAGGTGTTCTCCATAATGGCTAATGCCCACGGCTTAAAACTCATTCCGGGGTTAAACTTCCGGGCTTGGCTCAGACATTTGTAGATGGTCTCACTTGCGAGATCATCGGCATCAAACTCGTCGGCATAGTATCTTCGTGCTTTTCGTCGTATCCATCCGGCGTGTTTTACAACAAGGTCTTCGATGTTCATTACTCCGGGAATTTGGAGTTGAACATTCTTCTTGTTAAATCACGCTCTTGCTCGCATTGAGTTCTCAACTTGCGGGCGGTACGGTGGAGGCGTTCAATTGCCATATCCATATCCGGCCGACGGTTGAGCTGCTGGCGGATGATTAACAACTCGGACAGGATTCTGTCACATTTCCTTTCTACTCGGTCAAGCCTCGACGGGCGGCGCTTATAACATTGATTACGTTTCGTCATAACACTTTGCGGTTTTGCAAGGGGTTACTAACGAACCGTTCTAAAGTGCGGTCAACCTTGAAAAAAAGAGCCTGCTATTATGAATGACAAGCTCTCATTAGGTTACAGGGGGCGGTGCTTACTTCTTTTTCAAGGCTCCACGCATCGCCTTGACTTCTCTGTTATGTTGGTCAACAAGATGGGCATATACAGTGGCCTTCATAGTGGATGTATCAATCTGGAACTTGAAATGAGCCATCAACATGGCAGTCTGTGTGTCGAATACCCGGCGGAAATTGATTGACCCCGGCTTGTCTTTCTTGCTCTCGTTTTCGATTTTCTCGATAGTGCTTTTAGCTCTTTCAAGACGTGATTTTATTTCTGCTGTAACCCTTTGGTCATTCATAGAATTTGCATTAATACCATACTCTATTAACACCTCACGGGCGCGGTCATGTTCATTCAATGAAACAAGATTCCGGCACATCTGAAATACCACAACCGACATCTTAGCCTTTATTAGTTCCTCTATGGTGGAGAGGTAGGAACTAACTCCGGCTTTATCTACAATCTCCTTGTATTCAAACACTATGTTGCGCATTGCAACAACAAGCACCGCCTCATTTACGACTTCTCGCTTGCCAATCAGCACACTTGTATCTCCACAAACGAGATCGACGAACTGGCCGACGGTTAATTGTTCAAGTCTCTCTATCATATTTTACTCTTAAAAAATTCGTAGTTGGTAAGGTAAGAATCGCAGTGTTGCTGTCGTGTCTGGCACTTAATGAGGTAGATGAGTTCAGACACACCTCTACGGATAGCGGAATCATCATAGACCCGGGAGGTCGGAGTCTTGTCCGAACCCACGGGCATCATCAACAAACCTGCCGGATTATCATCATAGTCTGTTACACTTGGAATGACAATGGCTCCCTCTGGCATATTAACAAGTGTAGGTTTGTCGGGGGTCAGCCATGCACCACCGTTGAACAATACAACTTCTGAACGACCACCATCACCGACAATGGCTGGGCCACCTCGGTGATAGTCCGTACCTTTGGCATACTTGGGTATGGGTGTAGCAAGAATAGTCGCGATTTGGATGGCACCCATCGCACCGGCGATTGCGGCCAGTACCAAGTTGGGCAGTGCGTGGGTTATCGCCAAGGCCGTTGCGATTCCGGCCTGAGCCAAACTATTGGCCTTTTCCCATACTGCCTGTTTGTGTTTGAGCTGCTGTTTTTTCTTCTCCAGCTCTTCATTCTTTTTGGCTGTCTGGGCCTCGGCCGCTCTCTTGCGGGCCTCGCCCTCCTCTTGGGTGATCACCTTTTTATTGACAAGTTCGGTAATCCTCTCCTGTTCTTTCTCTCCGGCTTCCGTATTAGCCTCTTGCTCCTCCTCTAATTTTTCAATCTGCCCGTCGAACAGAGTGTTTACGAGGTCGCTGATGTTGCCGATTGCATCGGATGCAACTTGGAGCCAGTTCTGAAGATTGGCTTTGCGCTTTTCTCTCAACCTCTCATCATCGGCTATCTGCCTATCGACGCTCTCGGAATTGGCATCGGCTATCTGATTTGCCAAATCAATCTTAGCCTTTGCAAGTTCCTGCTCCCATTTCAGCCTATCCTCGGCCGATAAGTTTTCAAGGTTGAGGATTTCCTCTATCATCTTGATAGCAGCCTCGCCAGCCTTTTGAGAATACTCAACCTCCAGGGCGTACAAATCATTTTCAAGATTCCGCTTGATTTCCTCTTGTTTGGCGGCATTACCGGCGGCAAGAGCCATCTCCTTTGCATAGCGTTCTTTGAGCGCGTTTACAGCATTGGAATACTCCTGATTGCGTGTGATTTCCTCAACGCCATAGCGCTCGGTAATCTTATCAGCAAGATTGTTGGCATATTCCTCTTCAAGTTCAAGACGCTCCTTGTTGAACTTGTCATTGATGAGGGCAACATCGGCGCCGGTTTTCTCGGCGGCTTTGAGTTCGGCGGCGCGTGTAGCCTCCAATTGGGCCAACTTCAAATCAAGCTCCTCCTTACTGCCTTCCTCAACGGATGCGAGGCGGTTTTCAAGATTGATTTTAGCAAGTTCTGTCTGATACTTCAATTCACAGTCGGCTAACGCTTTCATCATCTGCTCGACAAGAGCCACTCGGAGTTGTTGTTCTTGTGCGCTATTGCCAGTGATCGCATCAATCTTTTTCTTGAAATTAAGACGTATTAATGCTAAATCCTTTTCGTGTCCATCCTCCATAGCCTGAATCTTTGCATCTTCCAAATCATGGAGAATCTTCAACTGTTCCTTTGCTGCCTTCTCAGCATCTTTAGCGACTTTTTCGCGTGCTTTCTTATCTTCGGCAGATTCTTTAGGCGTGTAGTTGGGATCACCTTTGGGCTTGCTGGCAGGGGTAGAAGATGTTTGCACATTGGCTTTAACATCAAGTGTAACCTCTTCCATCTGCCCGTCAAGGGTCTCCCGAACCGCGTCTTCGGTATTCTTGCGAATCTCCTTGACCATACTTACAAAGTTGTCTTTGAAAGCATTTAATCCTTTCTGGTATCCGGCTTTGATTTTATCCAAATCAAGATTGAACACACCCTCGATGATGTCTCCAAGAGCCTTGAATCCATCAATGATTTGAGTAAGGACAAACTTAACAGTAGCCCATATCGTTTTGAACGAGTTTACTATTGAGTTGAATATGGCCCGGACTGCGATGGATTTATTGTAGAGTCTGACAAACCAATTAACAATATCAACGCACCCTTCGATTATCTTGACTATGCCATTGTTGATGAAGATTTTCGCGCTTGTTGTCATTGACTCAAAGGAGCCACCGGTGGCATCAAATACCGAAGCGATAGCATTTTCAAGTTCTATCTGACTCTTCAACTGCTCATCCTGAAGTCGGCCGAGTTCTCCGGCACGGTCTTTTACATTGTCAAGATTGGTGTCAATGTCTTTAAGGGTTAATATATACTGCAAACCAGCATCCTCGCCGGGACCGCCGAAGATGTCTGCCAATGCGGTTCCGACTTCAGAAGATGATTCTGGAAACTCTGCAAGTTTCTCGGAAACCTCTTGCATGATGTCAAAGGTGGTCTTACTTCCATCTGCCAATGCTTTTTGTGCTTCTTTGGAAGAAATACCAATCGCATCAAGAGCCTCGGCAGTGGCCTTGGTCATCTCTCTTATGCGGAGATTACCCTCTTTTATGACATCAATACCCTTATCAGAATAAATACCCGCTTGATTGGCTTGCGTAGTAATGGCAACAAATTCGCTTGCCGAGATTCCCGCCTCCTTGAAATAAGCAGGGTATTCCTTGACGTTCTCCAAAAACTCTCCGTTGACATCGGCGCCGGCGGCAAATCCGTCTTCCATCAGTTTGAGTGATTCCTGAACGGAAATGCCGAATTGCTTTGACATAGCATTGGCCGCCTCAAGCACCTCTTTGAAATCTTTGTCATAGGATTCCGCTACTGCCTGAACCTCATTTCGCACGGCTTTCAGTTCTGAACCAGACAAACCGGTAAAATCCTTAGTCAACTTAGTTGCCTCAACAAGCCCTTTATTGTAGTCATACCACCATTTGAATCCGGCGGCAACTCCAACTATGCCGAGAAATGCAAGCACCCAAGGATTAGACAATAGCCCCATCAGAGTATTCCCAAGAGCCTTTGCTTTAGTTCCAAGTCCATCAATAACACCTCCGGCATTGGTTTTACTGAGACCTTGAAGAGACTCTCCGAAATTGGTATTTATACCAACAAGACCTAATAACTCGTCAGCAGCATCCTTGTTGGCTTTTGTCCTTTCTTCGGTGGCATTTGTCTGCTCTTGTATGGCGGGCGTATTTTCTCTGATAAGTTGAGTGTTGTCTGCTATCTTTTTATTGAGCCTTTCAATGGTTGCCTGAGCATCATCGCTTGAAAGATCGACATGCTTTAACGCCTCTTGAAGTCTTTTGTTTTGAGCTTCGGCTTCGGCTATTGATGTTGCATCTTTGTCAATAATATCGCTGACATCTGACAGGCTGCGTTTGTTCTCTTCAATCTTTTCGTTGAGTTGCGCTAAAGTCTGCTCATAGTTCTCATCAGAAGTATTCAACATCCTTTTAGCATCTTCCAAAATCTTAGTTTGGTCGATGAGGTCTTGCGTGGTACGTGCCTCCTGATTCATAGCCGCAATGAGACTGTCTGTGGCGACAACTCCATTTTGTCCGGCTATGGCATAGTTGCCGACATTCCTCTGAAACTCGCCCATATCTGCGGCAAGATCCTTTAGGTGTGCGTCGAGATTCTGTATCAATGCTTCAAGTTCCTTGCCATCTTCAGTATAACGAGCCTCAATGCTCATCTCCTTATATGCCTTTTTCATCAGTTCCAAACGCTGGGAGAGTTGAACATAACTTCCCTCTACCTGCGTGTTGGCTTTTTCCTCGGCAGTCATTATCTGATTTAGACGAGCCTTCTCCTGGCGCAATGCACGATGCTCGGCAACTAACTGCTCTTGTTTTTTCATAAGAGCGTCAATGTCGGCACCTTCTTTACGCATAGCCTTCTCGTTTTCCTTTTGCGCTGCTACATTGCTTTTTATTTGAGAATCAATTTTAACTAACTCCTCCAACTGTCGTTGGTAACTGCCGTGCATATGGTCAATAATGTTCTTGACCTTTTCATGTTCGGTGTATGCCGCACGCTGAGTCTTATTGACACGCTCCTGCTCCATCAACTGCCGGGAAATGGTGTTGGTGGTATTAGCCACTACCTGCCTCTGCTCGGCAAGAGCGGCATTAAGGCGTTCAGTGGCTAAAGTCGCCTCTTTGGTTTTCTCGACAAGCAGTTTCTCCAGCTTGTCAATATCCCCGACAACTTTCACGTTCACATCAACGCCTTTTGCCAATTCCTTTGCCGTATTGGTATAGGTCGTGAGCAGCGTCTGGATCTCGGTATTGAGTTCCTTGATTTTGTCGATTGTCTCCTGGGGGACAAGGTCGGTTATCTTTGTTTCGCTCATCAGAATGGCGTTATATATTCTACAATCGGTTTCCCAATCTCAGACTCTGCCGAGATTGACGCGAACCCATAGGTGCCGTCATCATTCTTGTAGATGATAGCGGTGTTACCCTCCATCTTGGCCCACGCTTTTGCTAATCTGCGGAATCGCTCTAACTCCTGACCCATCCGCTTATGTTCACACGCACAACTCATCGGTATCCACAATCTTTGAAAAATGAATCTATTGCCGGGAGCATATAGGTAGTGTTGAAATAACTGATGGCTGTCGGTCCCATATTCAGTATCTCATCACCATATTTGGCTACGATTGACGGGCCATCGCCATTGCCGGGATCTACTACAAGAACATCACCTTTGCGAGTGGCTGTAATCTCTGAATAGAATTTACCGTTGATGAAAAGGTTGGGAACATCATCAGGGCGCGGTGGTAATCCGAGCATGGTTCCGGCCACTGGCGGAGTTATGCTGTATTTCCACGCCTTGTAATCTTTGGCTCTGTGATACCATGTTCCCTCCTCCTCAAAGTATGGGTCATTGTCGTATGTCGGTGAGAGGTGCTTACCCTCCCCGTCAACACCGCTATACAACTGCTCCGTAACAGCACGGAGAACGATGCCGGAATTGTCATCAAGGCATTTGATACACGCCTCTTCAAACCCATCGGCAATCTTTCCGATTATCTTTGCTACTTCTTCAATGCCCATGTCCTGAAAGTAAGGGCGGAGATGATAACACCCCCGCCCGGTTGATTTGTTATTTATCGGCTTTATGCTTGGTCTGCTTGGCAGGCTTGTTGATGAGGTCGTAGACCTGACCGAGCATCTTCTTTCGGGTTGCCTCATCCCGATCGAGCCAAAAGAGATTGATGTGCCGGGACTCAAATTCATCCCGGCTCATCTTCTTTATCTCTTCTTCTACAAAATTGACACGCTCGAAAATCATGCTACCTGCTCGATTCCTTTGATGTCGTTCTCATACAGCACGGAGGGCGACTTGAGGCGGATGTCGGCGCCGCTTGTAGATGCGATTGTGAGAGTCTGCGTTGTATCGTCATAGGTCAGTGCGGAGGTGGCACCACTTACAACGGTGTTGCCGGCGGCGGCGATAAGGGGACCATAGATGCCAGTAACATCATATCCGCCCACATCTTCAAAGAGCTTGTAGGCATTGCCGGATGTAGCAGACTTCTCCATCCGGACATTGGTCAGACCGAGGACACACTTCTGGGGGTTGAAGTCGAGCTGCACGAAATCGAAGTCAGTGATAGCACGCTTGGCGTTCTCGTGCGCGAAAGTAACGGTCATGGTAGCCTTTGCCGATGAGGTGTTGAACGGCGTGGAATCGCCATAGACAGCGGTCATGGGATAACCGGCGAGTGTGTCGGTGCCGTCCTTCAGACCGAACAGCATATTGTTGTCGTCGAAGAAGTAGGCATCCCACTGCTGATTGTAGGTTCTGGTAAGAGCCGCCATCAGTTCCGGGAAGAACTTGTTAAGGGTGAATGTGTCCTTACGGGCACTTACGCCGGTGGGAGCCTCGCCGTCATAGCCGTTGGCTGCTGTCTGGATTTCGCCGCCGTTCTTGGCATATTCAGTGAAACGGACAATACCGAAGATACGGTCCGGGCGGTCGGCATGAACCATCTGCTCCAGCTTTTCGGCGGTGAGGTCGGCGGGCAACTTGGTGCCGGGGGGAACGAGGATGGCACCTTTCATGTTCTCGAAATCGGGCGGACACTTAGACACACCCGTGTTGAGTTGTGCGGAATCGCACGTTCTAAGTTTTCTCATTATTTTCTACAATTTGGGAGTTTGACTTTTAATTCAAGATTGCTGATATTAATGGCATCAATGGGTTCGCTCACTTCTTCCCCGGTGCCCGTGTGCGCCCCATATCTGCCATAAGAGTAGTTTTCAGAGTATTCATGTGCGACATGCTCATCATAGCCAAAATCAAATCTGCCATCTTCTTTGAGGGCTTCAAGGAATCTGTTATAAATCGGTCGAAGAATGTTCTTGAACGATGTCTCCAGACGCTGTTCATTGCTCCATTTTTTATCGGATGAACAGGCAATGAGTATCCTGACTTTCGCCTTGCTATGATAATCCGGGGTATTGCGCTGCTCATTGAACGGGCAGAACAAGGCGATCATCGGAAACTTCATCTCGGCTCCTCTCGGCGACTTGCTCAAATCATCGAGTTTGTCTTTGACATATTGGGCATTGCCGAAAACATAGTGAATGGGCGGACAAGGAATCTCTTTGACTACACCTCTCGGCATTACGACCGTGAGCGTGCAATCGACAGCGGTTTCCTTAACAACATCCGCAATTATCTCTATTATTTCCCGGCTCTTGCTCATAGATTGAACTGATTGATTTTGGTAAGCATTTCACTGTCGATGCTTATGCCGGCCATTGTGCAGTCGGAAGACGCA
This sequence comes from Duncaniella freteri, assembly GCF_004766125.1. NCBI lineage: Bacteria > Pseudomonadati > Bacteroidota > Bacteroidia > Bacteroidales > Muribaculaceae > Duncaniella > Duncaniella freteri. The sequence goes on along the minus strand of NZ_SJSA01000002.1, from coordinate 489,633 downwards.
CACCACTCGGCAAAGCGTCTGTGCTTATTCACCATCGTATTCCAGATATTAACCTGACGGACAATCGGTGCTACATACTCGTTGGCGCATTTGAGCCTGACAAGACCCGATACTGTGCCTTGCGTATTCGTGTCGCGGAGGATATGGAAGAAAACATAGTCTGCAAATGAATCGCGCAGACAATCACACACTGCATCTAACTTGTCGTTGTGTGTGGGCTTCTCATCCTCATCGAGACACACGAGATATGCGTTGACCTTATTGCCGATTGTCTTGCCGAGCATGGCAACAAGATAATCCTCCTGGTGCTCGGCTATAAAGGCTTCTATCGTGTCGTTGACCTCTGCCGCATTAGAATGTGGCAGAGTGCCAAGCGTGGCATTAGCGTTTAAGATATGCCTCGCTCCTTTGGTGAAATAAGAACAGTCTATAAGCATCTTTACTCTGATTTTTTAGATCGCTTGGATGTCTTTTTGGCGGGCGCTGCTTCCTTAGCATCATCCTCCGATACATCTTTGGTGTCATCGCTTACAGGGGTTTTATCATCTGCGTCGAGGTTCACCTCCTGCATATCTTCAACCTCAATGTGCTTGTTATCCATCGCGGCGGGTTCTGAATCTATGTTAGCGTTTTCCGGGGTGTTGGGAACGCTTTCCGTGAGATTTTCACCGATTTCAGCCGTATTTTCGGCTGTTTCGCTGATTTTGGGAACGATAATGCCGAATTCGGCAAGACGCCCGGCAATCTCTTCGGGGATGGTCTGACCACCCTCTACGGCTATCGACACAACAAGGCCGGCGAGTTCGGCAAGCCTATTCTTTTCGGCGATTAACTGAACACGCTCTTCGCCAAGTGCGCTGTGGCTTTCTATGAGAGTTTTGACGCTATACTCATCGAGAGCCGTTTCCGGCTCAGCCGGGGTGATGGAAATCACGCCTCGGCTGATACGGATACGGTTTTCGCGGAGTATCTTGTCAACTTCCTTAGATTCGCCTTTCAAGATATACGCTGGCATAGGCTTAGTCTTTGGCAAGTGCGGTGATGAGGTCGGCGATTTGGCCGAAAGAGAACGCCCAGGGACATTCGACGAGCAGGATGAGCTCTTCCTGGCAGATGAGAACCACCTGATTCTTGAGCTTGCAGTTCACGTCGTCGGCCCATTCAAGGGTCATGGTGGTGTAGTCAACAATCTTGGCTCCGTTGCGGAAGTCGCCGAGGAAGTAGTGCCCCATCGGGATGTCGGTGTTGGGGACAACGGTCAGGTTGCCGACGCGGAGGTTGCCGTTGGCATCGCGGACCACATCGAGGCGGTTGCCGTCGGTAGCCTTCTCGCAACAGATGGCGGTGATGGTAAGGGGGTTCAGCGCGAGGATGGTCGGGCGGAACTGGGCATAGGTCATGACGGCGACGGCTGCCTGAAGAGCATCCATGCTGTTGGGGGTCTCGATGCTCTTGTAGAGTCCGTTGCGCACATCTGCCTTCATCGCGGCGGCGTCTGCCTTGTTCTGCTCATCGGTGGCACCATCCTTGAGTTTGGCACCACGAAGCAGGAGCGTTGTGTCGTTCTGGCGGATCACGTCGAAAGTGCCGTTGAGGTCGGTGCTTGTTACGGCACCTGAAACGACAATCTTGAATCCGTCGCGGAGGAGGTCATAGGGCTTCTCCAGATGGATAAGAACGCCGTTGCCTACTGCTTCGATGGATTCGATACCGCCGGCCGGGATGCTGACGATGTTGTCGTTGAGGATATTCTCGACAGGTGTTACACCCTCGTAGGTTGTGATACCTTTGAGGTTGTCGCCGGAGCCGTCGCCGAAGAGCAGACCGAAGTCCTCGTTGTTGCGGACAGCCTCGACAGCCATGTTGAGAATGAACGAGCGGATGTAGACGCGGCTCTTGAGCATACGCTTGGAGATACGGAAGTGAGTACCGGCGCGCTTCACCTCGGCACTCTTCTCACGAATCTTGACCATAGATTCGGGGAGCATACCGTTCTCCGACACATAGCGGGCATTGCGGTCTACTTCGTAGATTTCCTGATAGGCGATTGAGGTCTGTTCGGGATCGCCGGTGAGAACAACTGCATAATCGCGGATATGAGCCTGCTTGTCGCGGGCCTGAGTAACTACATCGTTGCTCTGACCGGTGAGCATAACGTGGCTGTCGCCGGTGTAGTTCTGCGTGAGGGAAATGTCTTTGAGGACAAAGCCCTTTGCCGATGCGCCGTGCTGGAAAGCGAACTTCTGGAACGATTCGGAGTCATACATCTCATTGAACGACTCGTCGAACTTGGAAACGAAATCGGTACTGATTCCTTTCTCTTCCAGTTTCGCGATCTTCTCGCCGAGGCTCTTGGTGAGCGTCTGGAGTTCGGAGTTCTCCTTGATGAGTGACTGGATGGATTCGTTGTCGATTCCGGCAAACGGTTTGAGAGCGGTGTTCATCTTTTCCATGAACTGCTCATCGGTCAACTGACCCTCGTTGCTCTTGTTAACTACATTGACGACCATTTCGGCGCACTTGCGGAGAAATGCAGCCTGAGCCTCGGGCATGCCGTCAAATTTAAGGCCGAGGTCTTCTACTGTTACTTTCTTGCTCATATATATGAAGTATTGAAAATGTTAGATATACTTGTTGAGGTTCTCAAAGAAATCATCGCTTGATTTCTCGACAGTTTCGGGTGTAGTGCCTTTCTGCGATGTATCAGCGGCGGGCGCGGGCTCTTCTTTGATTTCGGGCGCGGGATTCATAAGCAGATTGTTGGCTGCATATACTTTGCCCCAGCAGTGGGGGCAACGTGCGTATGAGGCGAAATCGGCAACGCTCTTCTCGGTAATCTCCTGCTTGGTGGATTTAACCGCGTCGATGATGGAAAGCACCTCTGCACGAATGGATGGCTCCAGGGCGTGTATCTGCTCAGATACTATATCCTCGGCTATCCATCGAGTGTATTGGTTGGCATATCCCAACACTATCTGCTGGAATGTGGTCTGTTCGGCCTTGTCATAGTCGAACTGATAGCCACAATGGGGACAAACAACCATGTTGTTGCCCTCAAGTGCCTTGAAACAGGCATCAAGTTCTTGTTCGATGTTCATAAGTCGTTCGTCGCTATATCCTTTTTGCTTTAATGCCATCTTCAAAAGGTCCACAGCATCACGAACCTGCGAGGGTGTCGCACTCTTCAGCCCTACAAGGTAGGTGTTGGGATTGGCTCCCATCCATGTAAGGGTTGAATACTCATACATCTTCCATTGAAGAACCTTGCGCCGGTCCTCCTTGTCTCGCCGGATTGCTTTTACACCGATGGAGTGTTCAAGCGTTCTGCCAGCCTCGGCAAACAGTTTGTAGTCGGCGAGAATATCTCGGCCGATCTGCTTGGAAAGGTTGAGTTGCCCGGTTACGATGAGGTTGTCTGACTTCTCCTCACCATACAGCGGCACTCCTAAGAGTTGTGTGCTGTCATGGTTGAGGAACCAACGCATACGGTCCATATCGTGGGTTATGGTTTCCACAAACGAGCCGGGCATTGAGATGTCGTGCTGTGCATCCTCAATGCCTATACCGTTCACCGCAACGGTGACGATACCTTTTTCATCCACGTCAGCCGTTTTGGTCTGATACGGGATTCTTTTCAATGTTTCGTTCATTGCTTTCTTCTCCTGTTGAGGGTTTTGAATTATTTGATTTTATAATTGTATCTATCTTGGCAAGTTCTTCGGGAGTCATGTCAAATTTGACCTTGTTGTAAATGTCTCCCTCCAATGCGGTTTCATGAATCTGGGCGCGCCAGTCATTGTAGGTTATCAGACCATCGTTGAACTGACTCCGGCAACGCTCGTTCACGAGTTTCTTGACCTCTTCAGATTCTTTCAATCCGACTTGCAGGCAGTCAACATCATTGAAATTGCAGTCGATGTAGTAGCCCTCTTTGTCAAGACCTAAGAACAGGGTCAAATCTTCGCAGAACTGTTTAGCCATCGGAATGATAGTGCCACAATAGGCACTCTTCTCGGCTACTGCCTGATTGCTGAATGTCGAGTGGTCTTTACGCGGCACAAGCACATCGGGAATACCATACAGCCCTGCAATCGTGATCGCATCAAGCAATGTTTCCTCAAATGGCTGTAACTCGGATATTGATTGGTTGAGCCGGATAAACTCGATGGGGACATCTGTTACTCCGATAGGCATCTTGTTATCCCCGAACCCGTATTTGCCGTTCAACTCCTCTAATAGTTCTTCCTTCTCCTTTGGCTTCATTGCCTGGGTGCCGAGTTCGCCACCATCTTTCTTGGCTACGATAAAGCCGAGTGCGCCACGCTTGACATATATGACGTTTCGTGCCTCATATACCGCGATGAGGTTGCTGATTGCTCTATGGGCGGCTTTGAGTCGGCTCTCTGATTTGAGGAAATCTGCACCGGTACAGTTGAGGTATTGGGGCATCCCGTCTCGGTCGTGCCATACTTGGAAAGTCGGAATCCTTATAAGGGTATCATTGGAGCGTGCCAACTCATACCCTCCAACCAACTCTTCAAGTTTCGCTATTCCGAAAAGAGGAATCTTTGTGCCGGCAGGCACTACCTTAACCCAATTCGAGGGGATTGACCAGAAGTTGTCGCAATATTTCCACTTGGGCATATCCTTGAATGTGTCTGCCATAGCAGCACGCATAAAGGCGTTGCCCGTTACGAGTTTGAAAACATGGTGCATATACACCAATTCACGCCATCTTTGTATGCTGTTGGGAGCTTGCAATATCGCGTTGAGGCGGTCTGCTTTCTGCGATCGGCCGTTGCAATAGATTATGCTGTCATCTTTGTATGACCTAATCTCAAAGTGGGCTCCGGCAATGCGCCTGGCGATGAAATCTATTGGGAAGAATACCTCCGGGACTGTATGGAACAGCGTGAGGAAATTTCGGTCGGCGACATACGGCGAGGCTATCTCACTCATAAGATGTACGCGCCACGCCTCATCATCATAGTTGTTCAGCTCCGGCTTTGTCTTCTCAACCGGGGCTTCTGATGCTGATTTCTCAGTGGCGAACCATCCTTTTATTTTCTTTACTAGCTGCATTGTCGCTCTTTTGGAGCAAAAATAAGTTACATTGTTTTCGGTTGAGCCAAACAGCCGAAAAACTCAATTTTAGACAATGCACAAAATCGCTATTAAGGTTCAATATTACAAACACTTACAACCACCATCCACTACAAACCCAACTTTAACACCGCCTGAATGAATCCACTTAACACGGCGCTGCTCTCTATGTTCTCGTTGGCATCCTTGTTGTAGTCCAGAAGATTTGTCATAAACTCTCCATACTCCACATTGTCATTCATGCCGGATTCATTGAAACGGATATTGCTCTTGACATAATCGGAGGTGGCGGCAATACGCCGGGGCAGGTCGGTGCTTTCATGCACGACACGCACATCACCTGTAAGGCTGTCGCGGAGATCCCTTGCCATGAGGTAGTAGGATTTGGAACACTCCAGTATCACACGGCTGCTGTTGCACTCGGTCAATGCCGTTTTCATATTCTCGGTGGAGGTGGTCTCAATGAATCTCACATCGGTTATATGCCAACTATCGCCGCACTTCTTTCCGTCTGCGAGTACAAAACGCCCATTGATGTTAGGCATACAATAGACCAGGTTCTCGGTATAGGCGCACTCGGTAGATGGGTTATAGAATCGGATTGCCCCATCAACGGCATAGAGGTTGCGTTTACGACGGTTAGAGAACAATAGGAATTGCTCTCGGAGGATGTCAACAACAATATACCTCTTGCAGTCCGACAGGTGCCCGTGTTCCTCATACGTTTGCCCGGTAATCTTATTCTTTATCTTGGTCTTTGAGATTGCTCCATTGGCATCTTTCTGAACGCTCATGTAGTCCTCTATCGAGGTCTTGCAGTTTTCGCCTATCAATATGCCGAGTTCGGGCAGAGCCTCATCGTATATGGCGTTGATAAATTCGCCGGACATGGGCACACTCGGATTCTTGTTGCCGACACAATCGACAACCTCAAATCCCTCTTTCTGCAATACCCCGATGAACAGGTCCAGGAATGAACGTTTCTCATCGTCTATCGTGTTGGCTGCTTTCGTGGAGGCATCCCCATGTATATAAACCTTAGTTGCGTTCAACTCCCTCAGCCTATTGGCAACGAGTTTGGCGGCTTTGCGTGCTGAATTGTTGGGACTCTCGGCACATATCTCATCAAACTGCCGTATGCTGATAGTATCGCCGATATACGCTTGCCAGAACTGAACCGAGATATACGGCATCACGTTGCTGTCGATACTCAGATGAACAGGCAATTCGGGGTTATATGCAACCTCGGCGGTGTGCTTGCCACGATTGAACGAGCTGAAGAACTCGGAACCGGTGCGGATTACACCCCATTCGCCCAGGGCGTACACGTTGTAATAATCGGGATCATGTTCGCGGTCATACTCAAATGTGGCGATACACTGCTCATCATAGTAGCCGTATGTTCCATCCGGCGAACCGACAACCCAAAAGTTATTTAGGTAGGTGGTCTGGATAACAACAGTATCGGGCGAGTGCTCTATCATCTCGCCGGTTCTCTTGTGCATTATCACACGCGGCTCATTCATTTTTATGGACTTGACCCTCGTAAGTTCTTCTGGTATTGTCTGACTGCCTAACTTTACAGCCATAGGGACATCATGCCATTTCTGCTTGTCAAATACGTTCTTTTTAATCCAATGGGTCTCCTTGATGGGGTTGAAAGTATAGATGAGCTGCTGTCCCTCCATACCACGCAGACGCAAACGGATCTGCTTGTAGTCGGCTTCGTCAAACTCTGACCATTCATCAAGAACGACACGCTTAAAACTCGATAGACCTTTGATTTTCTCGGCATCATCGAGACCTTTGAACACGATTCTCGCTTTGTTCTGAATACAGGTTATAGTCTTGACTCCATCGGAGAATTTGAACAACTTACTTATTCCAAGTTGCTCGGCGGCTGTCTTGAAATCTTGATAGACGGTATCTTTGATTGACGCTCCGACCTTTCGCATTACAAGGTGATTCGTTCCCTCCCATAGTGTCAGTATGAGGATAGCCTGAGCCATGCTGTATGTCTTGCCGGATGAGGACCCTCCGAACATGATGATGTTACGGATGGTCTTATTCTGCAAGAACATCAGCAGGTAGAAGAACAGTGGGTTGAATAACTTATAATTCAGAATCATTGTTTTTGGCGGTTTTTGGGCGTATCGCTGACACTTTGCTACATTTCTCGGTATCTTGCTATTGGGGGAAGTTTACATTTTGCTACTTGGCGGTACTATATATGTTATATTGATGTTTGCTCTCAACATTATTGCTAAACTCTCAACACAACCTATCAACATAATCTCTCTAATCCTGATCATCGCCGAAGCCGATGCGGATTTCATTAGTCATGTTGCCCGTATTGTTGACATTAACCTCTTTGGGGGCATCCCAACCATTCCACGAGCCTAACAACCGGGCGGCTTCTACTCGCCCGTTCAACTCATACTCGACTACGCCTTTGTTGTTCTTTATCTTCTTCAAGGCGTTGCGCATACGCTTGGGCAGTTGGCTCGGTGTCTTCATCTTGATTCTGCCGGTCTTGGCATCCACTATATAGAGGTCGTTAGGGTCGGCTGTTACTATATCCATGAGAACCTGCTCGACCTTTTCGCGCTCGATGCGTGAGCGCGCTGCCCTCTCCGCTCTTATCTCGTTTATCCTTGTTGCAACCTTGCTACTTGCTAAAAGTCGGCTGGCATTGCTCCAGATTGTCTCCGGTTGCATATTCGATGTGTCATAAGCCATGCGGTACGCCTCAGATGCGTTGCCGTCAGTATCGAGATAGAACTGACAGAACCTTTCTTGCTTTTCCGTGAGCCGTCGCTCTTGGCTTATGCGCTGCTGTTTCTCTTTCTTTGCCATTGTGATGATGATATGATGAGGTGTTAATTATTCTATTGTTTCCTATTGTACCATTCAGATGAATCAAAAGAGAATCAAAAGAAGATACAATAGACTTTGACACTGACTTTGACAGATGTTTGTAAAAGTCTTTTGGCTTTAACCCGCCCCGAAAAAATTTTGTAGGAATCATACAAAAAAGCCCGTTTGAGGCGCGAAATATGCCCGTGAAAGCCGTTTTGCTGTATGAATGTGGTGGGGATTGGGTCAAATTCATAGCCGGGAGAGTGGATTTAACGGTTATTTATGCCGATGAGGTTGAGAACAAAATCACGATCGCTCAACAATTCGGCGGTTGCTGTCAGTGTGGTGCCAGTGGTGATGATGTCATCGTAGATTATAACCCGCCGCTCGGCAATGGGCCGGAGCAGATGAAAGTCGGGATCCAAGCGGTTGCGGTTGATACACTGAACGGCATCGGCATAGAACGGAATGCCGAGAGTGTCCGCTATGCGCTCACATACCGCAGTGGCGAAGTGGAACCCGTCTGCATGACGGCGCCGGGGCGTGGTGATGATACACCAATCTTCCGTATTGTTGACAAGACGCTGAATGAAGTTGCAGGCTGTCTCGGCAAACAAAGCGGCGGTATCGGCCGAGTGCTTTATCTCGCTGAATGGCGTTCCGCTCTTGGTACGCTTGAACTGGGCGAAATACACCAGGGAGCCGAGATGGTGCAGGACAGTCCGGGGCGACAAATCACAAAGAGGGATATTCCCACCCTTCAGCCGAGGCCGAGAGGTAGGAACATCCCAATTATCCATGCGTATTATCTTACTGCGTCTGCTCATAGTCCATGCTCTCAAATATGCGCCTTATGCCGTCTGCAACAGGCGTATATTGCAAAGGTACTGTATAAACCGCCTCGTTGACCGATTGCTCTTTGCGGTCAAAATCACGCTCTTCTGCAATCATTTCTATTTCAAGAGGTTTATATTGTTTTACCAATTCAGCGAAATGCAGAGTGGTTGTCTCCTCCGGATTCGCGGCATTGATGAGCTGATGGTTACACCCATAGGCATAAACAAGACTTTCAACAATGTCATCAATGTAGGTAAAGTGTCGCACGTTACGCCCCATGTTGTAGAGTTTCACCCGCTCCTGATTGAGCAGGTGCCAAAGAAGAGTACCCTGACGCGGTCGGGGACCGTACACGTTGTGAAACCTTACCCCCGTTGCTCTCGGATGATAACACCGGGCATAGTCCTCGTTGAAACGCTTGCTGATGCCGTAGATGGATGTTGTGTTGCCATCGGCCGCTGTCGATGATGAGGCATAGACTAACTTTATACCTCGACGGGCGCAGGCATCGCAAACGATTTTGAACACCTCAATGTTGTCGCGGATAATGTCGGTCTTGTTCACGTTGAAAACGGATGTCTGAGCGGCAAGATGATAAACACAATCAACGCCGGAGATGTCGGCGGATGTGAAAAAATCACCGGCCTCAATCCCGTTGAGGCGGTCGATACTGCACACCTCAATGCCTCGCTTTCTAAGCGCAACGGCGAGAGCCTTTCCAATAAAGCCCTCGCCGCCGGTGATGATTACTTTCATGTCTTATTTCTCGTTGAGTTTGTCTAACAGTTCCTCTGCCTCACGCCGGGCAAAGTCGGGATCCTCTTCATCCTTGAATTGTTTTACATCAATCCAAAGTCCCGGCCATGTGCGGACCTGAACGGAGTATGTTGGGCAATACAGATGCCGGTTGTGTGAGTGAACCCATTTGCAGGTTCTCCTGATACGATACTTTTTCTTCATTTGATAGGAATTGGTTTAAGGGTTGTGAGATCGAGAAAATAGAAACACGACTGATAGACTATTCGCTTGCCGTAGATTTCGGCGGCAGCGTGCTCCAGCCGACAGCCTTTGGAGTTGTGGAAACCATTGCCGAACACAACGGCGTCGATGTCTTCGGCTAACAGAGCCTCAATGTCTTTGCCCATGTAGTAGGCATAAGGCTTGCCTGATTCCGGGCAAACATCAAAGGGGGTTATGCACTCGTGGCCATGTTCGGTCAGTTTCGCCTTGATCCGCTCGGCTTGACACTTGGCATCAATGAGCGGTCTCCCGCTGATGGGAATTGATATATACGCTTTCATAGGCGGTGATTGATTGTTGGTTACAATTTTAATTCCCCCGAAATCGAGGGAATTAAAAAAGCCCGACTGACTTTGTAGGTCAATCGGGCCGGGGCGTCGGATTATGTAGATGAATGACGAAAAAAGGAACTACAAATTATCCGACAAAATTTGAATCTCGTATGCTATGGTATCGAGAGCGGCTTTCAGCTTCTTGCGCTCCTCTATGGTAAATCCCTCTCGCTTACCGTTCACTATGTCATTATTGAGTTTATGACACAGCCAGGACCGGGAACGCCCAAAGAAACGCTCTGCAATGTAGGACACTTTCAGCACTTTTGAAATGTCCTCTCTTTTGAGGTCTACCACTACTTTATCCGGGGCAACCTCTCCATTTTTCAAACGTGCCAGGACATCATCGGCTAACCGCTGACCCTCATCGGATTGAGCACGCTCCATAATCTCTTTAACTAATTCTTCGTCTGCCATAGTTTATTTTTTTAAGGGAACCGCTCCCCCTTTCGGGGGAGGGTTCTTTGTTTCGGGGAGTCTCTTAGACTAAGGTCAACTCTTTAACTACTGCTCTGATGTAGTCTCGGAGGATTCGCTTGTCGCTCTTGTCAGTCATTGTTCTGAACTTTATCAAGAGGGCGACTACCTCGATGATTCTTGATTTGAATTTTTCGTCATTCATTTTGAATCGGTTTTGGTTAAACAATCGGGTTAATTATCTCTTTGTCTTATTGACACTGCAAAGTTAATCAACTTTTGTTGAATAACCAAATTTTTGAGCACTTTTTTTCAAAAAAATCACTATTCCTCCGGAATAAACTTCACGCTCTCGCTCCATCCGTCGGGCAGTCGATCGGAACGTGGCCAGATTGCCGTGATAGAGTCCGGCGTCTCTACAAACCTCACTCCCCAAACGCTTTTGGCGCGGTCTTTCATCGCTTTCACGAGGTTGTTGTAAGTCCGGGGCGCGTCATCCATCGGGACACTGCAAACGGCTACATCTACGCTCCCTTGACGGTGTATTATCTTTGCTCTCCCTTTCATCAGAATGGCGGTTTTGATTTGGCATAGTTAGGACACTTTTCGCGATAGGCACATTTCCCGGCTTTTGCTTGGGCGAAACGCTCGTGCCATAGCTCTTCGTAGACATCAGTACCCATCTCTGCCTCTTCGTTGAGATATGATACGAGTTTCATGCAGAAGAACCCGTGATTAGTTTCCTTATCATCGTGGAGAGATATGATGCCGTTTCCGTTTGGTCTTGCCATGTCAATTTATTTATATGTTTACAACTATCGTCAGCTTACTCCCCTCGGGATAAGTGAGTGCTTTCTTAGATAATTTATGACATCTCGCCGGGATATTGCGTGTCCTTAGGTGCATCTCATTCCACATTATGCAGAGGCCGCGCTTCCCTCCTGGGGAGAAGTGCGTTGCTCCCGTCTTAAGACATGGGCAACTACCGCAACTCCCCGGCTCATCATAGAACCTGACCCCGTTTATCTCTATCATGCTAAAATGGTTTTTTGATTACTTTGTGGCCCGGCTTGAATTGATATGCCTCACCCTTTTGGAGATTGGGAGAGTAATAACCCTTTGCCGGATATGTGCCATTTTTGATGTGGCTCTCTTTGGCTCTTTTTGAGGTGTGTGCCTGGCACTCTTTCATGAATTGCTCGGTCTTTTGCAATCCGAGACGGCGCGCCTGCCGGACAACTGAACGATGGCTGATACCGAGTATAAGGGCGCATATCTCATTCGACATATGCGGCCAGTGTATCTTCATCCACAACTCTTGTTGAGGTGTGAGATGAATTTTGCACGGCTGATCCTTTTTCAGTCCCATCTTGTTGCACTTCTGATAAATTGCCCGATAGGTAGTGCCGAAACGAACTGCGAGAGCCTCGGCGGTCATTGTGCCGTAAAGCTCTCGCAGTTCATTCTCTTCTTCCGGGGTCCAGCGTTTCATGGCTCTTTTACATCTTCCTTATGGCACGGGCAGTCGGGATCGTGAGTTGCCGCACTTGTCCCGTGATTATAGAAATAAATGTAACTATGCCCACGATACTCTATTGTTGAACTGTATGCCTCATGGTCTTTGACCATATAGAAAATACAGATTCCCAACCACGCTGCACTTAGCGCAAGGCTTAGCATGAGAAGCACTTCTTTGATTCTTTTTTTCATTTTATTTGATTTAGTTCTTTAACCAGCAATGATGAGTTATGGCCAAACTCTTGCTCTTCATAACCTCTTCTGAGATACCATTCAAGTACCCATTGAGGGCTATCGAGTGAACACCATTCGAGATGCACTCTCTTATGCCCCTCCCGGGCGGCAATCTCTTCTGCTCTATCTAAGAGCCTCCCGGCGTGGCCGTGCTTGCGCTCTTCCTCATTTACCCATAGGCAACAAATGAAAGCGGTAACACCATCGGGGTCTTGAGGTTCTTTGTATAGTTCCAACTGCACTGTGGCAGCATTTTGCGTTACTATGAGATAGCGCGTCCGGCGGTGCCATACTTGTTTTTGTACCATCATTGTTTTATTTTTTGATTAGTTCGGTTTTATATGATTTTCTTAATCTACTAATTCAAAATCATAGACAAACACATAAGGGTTGCTATCCCATGTTCCTTTGCGGGATATTCGATCTATGAGAGCGGCAAAGGCTTTGCGGGGTGTATTGTACCACGTTTTTGACATCACACATCCATTTTGGTCTTTAATTATCTCAAAAGCGTAGCCATTAAAATGCGTTCTGCATTCGTCTTTGTAGATGCCCTCTTTGATGCAATCCTCATCGGAAATATCCTGCAAACGCTCTAACTGAATGTTCGTGATGCGGATATGGTGGGGCATAAGGTCGGCACGGACAAACATCTTGTTAGACCATCCATTTGTTTGTTCGGCAGGAAAATCGTAGCATCCGAACTCGTCATCCTCCTCGGGGAGAAATCTGACGCCAGCATCCTTATAACTTTGTGCTATGGCAACGACTTCGCCAATCTGGAACCTTGAATATTTCAATGTCTCGCTCCAATTACCTATCGGCGTATTATCGGGAGCAATGCGGCGCGTCTTTGTCTTGAGTCGATTCAAGACCGCTTCAGTGAGTCCGTATAGGTCATTGAACATTATCTTTTTCATGGCTTACCGTTAATTAATCCCATCACCCATGCCGTAGAGTGTTGAGCGTGAACAGTTCCGGGGTACCCGTTTAGCATTATCAAACAAGTTTCTCCATTGGGAATGATTGAAACGATATGATCAACATTGATGAGTATGTCGCCATCTTCTTTGTCGCACTCAAAGCGGAACACTTCCGGATTCTCGGCTCGTTTTACTTCGATGAATTTAGCCATTACTCTCACCATTTGTGGGCTCCTGAACTTTGCCGTGTTCGAGTCCAAGTTCATACGCGATTTTGAAAGCGGATGTCAATGCCCGATAATGGGCTAATGACATTTCACCACACTTCTCAAGGAAGAAGATTCTGGCCTTTTCTAACGCCTCGTTATATTCTTTTTCATCCATATTTATTTGGGGTTAATGTTAGTCGCTACTGTTTTAGGTTCATGCAGAGGGCAAGTGCCGGTCTTTTCATCGTAAAGGGGCATTGTCCATGTCAAGGTCTCTTTTACTTCGGTGTTGAAAGGTATGTGCCGTTTGCAATTCTCGCAGAGTGTCGGCCCCCCGAAGTAGTTGGGGCCGACACAATAGGCGTAGTCTTTATTCATCACTCACTCTTTTTTTGTAGTGCTTTGATAAGCGCATCTGCTTCTCTCACACAATCGGAGGCTGTCATGTCAAGTTCTCGATTGCAGAAGGCTCTCACGTCGCCATCTTCGTGCGATAGACAACGGGTATAAATGTCTTTTGCTATCTCATATCGACGCTGCTCCCAATCAATATGGTTGGCGTCTTTTGTTTTGCGGTTGAGTGATATGACCGCATCCATCATTTGTTGCTCTATTACTGTCATCTTCTTAGTACCAGGTTAGAACTACATAATCATTACGTTGGTCGCTTTTGGAAATCCAGCCCGCGATGATTCGAATAACATCATCGACGGACTCTTGGATGTCATAGAGTTTGAGCCACTTGTCGAAATCTTCGCGATCGGCAACAATCTTGCCGATGAGGTCAGCCAAATCGGAGCGTGGCACTTTGAGCTGTTCAGAGCACTCCACATCCTCGCCCATCCACGTTAAATCCGGGCAATTCTCGTGAAGCATTCTGTTGATTTCTGCGGAACGATTGCTGAAAGCATCGGATGAGTTATGACGCACCTGATACTCTTCTGCTACATGAAGTTTATATCCCATTGTTATCGGGTTTATTGGTTTGACTTGTTATCTCTTTGATGAGGTCAAGGCTCCGGCGATTGATATAGCACTGCCAACATCCTAATGTTTTTGACCAGTGGAAGCCGCCCCTCTTCATTTTTGTTCTTGTCTCCTCTCCGGGTTTGCCGGGGAAATAGATGCGGACACGGTTCTCAGAGTAGCACTCTTCGATTGTGATGTCATCAATGGTGTACTCTCTATCTTCCTTTGATGTCAGAGCCTCCGCTTTTGCAAGTTGCTTTTTGGCGGCATTGATTTTGGCATTGTTGTTTGTCAGCATATAGCCGGGGAAGATGATTTGTGAGCCGACCATCTTGTTTGCCTTTGGTCTTGAGATTCCGAGGTGAACAAGAGCATCAATCTTATCGACATCGCTCATGCTCTTGGCGCGGACTATCTTGTTGGCTCCTTTCATCTGCTCCTGAAGGGCTGTCAATTCAGCAATCTTCTTTTTGAGCCGTTCTACCGCATCATCATCGCCGATGTAGATGTTATCGTTATTCTCAACCGCCTCGGCTTTCTGACGGTAATAAGCCGCTTTCTCGGATTCGTGAACACTCCGCATCATTGAGCTATTGGAACGCTCCAGGGCGCGGCGGTGGGCTCGTTCTGAATGATGTCCCACGAGAATAGGCTGACCGAGGGGAATGTGTTCAACTGCGGCGCTGCTGGCATTAAAGGCGGCTGTTGCTCTTTTATCGGCATTATCGGCATACTCTCGGTAACGCTCCGCCCGGGCCTCTTGTCTCTCTTTTCGTGTCATTTCTTCTCGGTTCTGATAAGTTCAACACGGATAATGGAATGATATTCACTCCTGATTTCTCGCTCAGCCTCTTGGCGGCTGTTCCCGCTTGCCCAGGCATTGAAGCCATCCTCGGGGTCGTAGGTCGTATAGACTCTAAAAACGTACTTTGTCATTGTAAAAGGTTTATTGGTTTGACTTATTATGCTATATCTTTCAGCTCTTCATCAAGAGCAATCCAGAGTTTATTTACATCCTCTTCGCTGAACTCAGACTCTTCATCTATATCTTCATCGTAGTGGGTAGCGGTAATTTCAGTAACCTCGCCCCATGCTCTTCTAAGATCGCAGCTCGGTGGAGTCCAATAATCGCCGGGGTCATTATCCCACTCTCCACAGCACTCATAGGTTACTTCGATGAGCCAACCATCTTCCTCATAGCAGAGGTAGTTAGTGGTTGAGTCATCACATCTTCCCCATCCATCTTCATCTTGCTCATAGTAAGACTCTCCGATTTCGTGGTCATTGTTGCGAATGAGTTCCACGAGGGTAGGAATAAGAGCGTTGAGGTCAGCGATTGTTTTCATTGTTATCTTGGTTTTATTGGTTTGACTTTTAGTTTGTTATACTGTAAAGTTAACCATAAAAAGCGGATGTTGCAATCAGAATGAACACCATTTTATCACCTTAACATTTACTGACATTTTTCCTCTCCGATGATGAAATCAGCAAGGGTTGAGGCTCTATTTGCAAGCACTCCGATGTTCATATCAACAATGGGATCCGGCTCTAACTTGAACCCCCATGTGTCCTCAAACTCATAGCACATCGCAACGATGAGCTTCAGCATATCATCCTGCTTGCGACTGACAGGCGCTTTGACCTTATCGGCAATCACTTTATCCATTTTGCGGTCATACTCTTCGGCATAATCAATCAGTTTATGGATAATCGCAACGAGGGTGGCACCATCGCGGTCTCTATCTTTCGGAATCTGCCGGTTGACAACATTCCCGATGCTGCACCACATCTTGAAGCGGTCAACACTGACATATTCAAAGTACCGCTCAACATAGTTGGTGTACGCCTGAAATGCGTTGCCGTAGGACTTGGCAAGGCGGGCTGTATGCTCTTCTACACACAGTTTGATAAGGCGATTGTGTTTCTTAAACTCACTGATACGCTTATCCCGGCAATGATTCACAAACTGAGAGGCATAATCAAGGGCGAGGGCCACAAGCATCTGGGGGATGAAATTCATCTTTACTGCAAGCGACACTCCGAACATCTCGTTAGCCTCTGCGGTGCTGATTGCTTTGGGAGGTTTGGGATTCCTGGGCGGAATTTTGATGCCGTAATCTAATGCCGGGCGGATGGGCACCGCGTCCGGCGCAATGCCCATCTTTGCCAACATCTCTTTGTCTAAGGGTGGTAGATTCATGTTGATTAAAATTAAAGCGGCTCAGACTTCTGATCCGAACCGCTGAAAAGATTGCTTGATTGAGATGGCACAAGGTCATCGAACAGACCAGGCACCCGAGGCTGTAATGCCTCATATTCTTCACGAAAAAACTCTTCTTTCGTTCTGCCGTATTTCTTACCCTTTCGGGTGTGAACATCGAATGTATAAGGAGGTATGGGGATAGGATAATGTCTGACATCATCAAGCCACCGCTCTACATCCACATCGTTGCGGTCATAGACAAGGTTCTGGAGGTGGTCGGCATCCCTGCTTTTGCGACACTCACAAAGCAGGAGCACCGCTTTGCTTACGAAGATTCTGCCTTTCGGCTCGGTCTTATTCTTGTTGACTAACTCGTGCCCCTGCCAAAGAGCCTCTATCTCTTTCGTGATGAGTCCGTAGCAGTCCTCGGCACTGATGGTAAACAGGCGTTTCCATACATAGTCCCGATAGTTGCTGTGCCAGAGTTCCAGGGCGAAGAATCCGGCAACTCGGGCATCAGCCCGCCGGATTGCTTTCTGCATGGCAGAGCTCACCTCAAAGAAGTCATAGCCATTTATAGTTCTTATTATCATAACTCGCTATTATTTGGTTGTTTACTACTGTAAATTTAGCCAAAAATGACGATATGAGCAATCAGATTGAACACCATTTTTAGCGGATAATCAGCAGGTTAGAATTTGAACTTGCAGGAGATGTTATACTCCACGAGCTGCTTTGTCTTGTCTTTGCCGTTGTTGGTTGCGCCTTTGATATTGATGCTGTCCCCAAAGTGCTTTTTGATGAACAGTATCGAGCGGCGTTCCTCTTCCTGATTGCGGAACGCTGCCAGCCCTCCGGCATTTACAAACGTGCCCTTCTGGGCGAAGTTGTAGCGGAGGTCGGTAAGAATCCGGCGTTCTTTGAACTTCATGTAACATGAAATCCAAAAGTCTTCTTTGAGCCGGATTTCTTCATTCCACCAGACATTCTTGTTATACCTCACGCCATAGGCGCAACCGGTGATCATCTTCGAGAGGGAGTAATACCCCCATTCGTTATACATCACCGGCGAAATGGCTGAGGTGAACCCGAACAAATGAACATCGAGCAGACACGCCAACTCATACAAGGATTCTATGATATGGGTTATCTGGTCCGGATCGCGTATAACCCCGGTCTCGCCCTTCTCGCAAAAGAGGGTTTTGACAACGTGAACATCATCGTCGAGCATCATTAAATCGCCAAAGTGCCGGGCCATCCAATTGCGTTTGGGAATAAGCCCTATGACATCATCGGGATGAGTTACTATCTCACATTCGGGGTTGTATTGGCGGTAGAGGTCTGCCTGACTTTCAGCAACACAGATGATGGGGTTGTTAACGAGTTTCTTTGCGAAAACACGATCGTGCCGCTTGTGTGAGGGGATTACGATTTTGAGATTGCTCATTTCCTTTCGCCCTCCAATGCGACACGAACATCTTTAACGTCGATAACATTGCTCTTGCTCACTTTGCCGGTCTTATAGGAGCGCATACGCTGCATACCAAGACGCTCACGGAGCCAGTTGCTATCAACCTCGTTACCTGACTGAATGATGAACAACTCGTGCTTCTCATCGTATTTGGGGACCAGGGGATATATTGCGGTTTCATCAGTGATCGAATCAAACCGCTCTTTGAACTCATCGGTTTTCTTTTCCGGGGAAAATTCAACTCCCCAATCCTGCAACTCTGATTTGTCCCACTCGTTGATCATCACATCAACATCATTCTCGCCGAAACTCACATTGTCCTTTGTGGCATATTCGCGCAACTTCTTCACATCGGTTTCAGGGTTGAGAATCTTGCAGGGAAGCTCTTTGTAGCCGAGTTCCTTGCAGGCACGCAAACGCAGATTGCCACAAACGACTATGTACCGCCCCTCCGGATATGGATAGACGATTAGTTCACGGAGTTCAAGCATCTCGGGAGATTCCTCAATGCTCTTTTTCATCGCCTCATAGCGATAGTCCCGAAAGAACCGGGGATTCTTCGGGAGTCCTTGGAGTTGCCCCTTGTTGAAATCCAAGAGGCCGATTGCTAAAATTGTATTTTCGGTCATTGCTATTATACATCATCAATTTACATCATCAGAATAGCCATTAACGAAACCTACTCATTTTGCCGGGCGTGTCGCTCTATGGTGTCCTTGAGCAACTGTTCGATGTTCTTGCACCCAATGCGCTGAAGATAGGTCAGAGTGGAAATCATAACCTCGGCCGCCGCCTCTTCCTTTTCGCTCCAGGGACCGGGATTGTCGCTTTGAAAACTTGACGCATCAAGTAACTCACGCCAATTCCGCGATATGTCATAAAGCAATGGTCGAGCCGATGAGTTGGAGGTTATTTTACCACTGGCGATTGCTATCTCTTCGCATCGGATAGCACTTTTGTTCAGCGTTATTGCCATTGGTAAAGAATTGGGTTAAGTGAATGACTGGTGTTATCTCTTTCGCGATTGCCGGGAGGCGGTCTTATTATTGTCATCATAACAGATGAGGTTAGTTGCGTTTGCGTTTGCGTTTGTGTTTGAGGTAGCGGTAAGCGAACACCGCTACATAGAGAATCGTGATTGCCACTATCAGAGCGGCTACAATCCAGAGTGGCGATGTTACCCACCACCATGACCAGGAGATTACTCCGGCAAGGCGCAGGGTAAGGAACACCACGAAAACAATGACCGGCAGGCTCAAGCCCGTTGCGGTCTGGGCATCTTCTCGTTTCATATTACTTTTTATCTTGGAGTTCAAAAGGTAGAGGCTCTTCTTCATCCTCCGCCTGATCATCGAGGAAGTCAAAGAGTGATGGGGTCTCTTTCTTTGTGGAAGCTTGGGCGCAATATTGAGCACCATCAAGGAAGTACACCGGCGAGAGTTCTATGCCCCAGCCCTTACGACCTTTGAGCAGCGCGCAATAGGGAACCGTCATAAGTCCCCCGAATGGGTCAAGAACAATATCACCGGGATTGCTCATCTGGTCAATGACACGGTTCACGATGTCAAATTGCAGAGGGCAAAGATGCTGTTCTTTACCTTTTACCGACTGAATGGTGTTGAGTGTCCTCATTCTTGCGATGTCAGACCATACGTTGTCGGTCCAACTGCCGGGCTGCAAGAGCATGAATCCCGTAGGGAGTTTGCCGTGCAACTCCAACTCCTCGGCCACTCTTACAACATAGTCGTAATCCCATACCTCATTAAGAGAATACTTTTTGAAGAAGCGGTAGATAGATTTGTGGTCCATCTTTGCTATCTCTTCGGGGGTCATCAGCCTATCACCTGAAGAGCGTGTGTAGCCGTGTGCATCCATCTGCCAGCGGGCGCGGCTGTAACCATCGGGATTATCCCAACTTCTGGTCTGCTCATTCCACCACTTTTTGTCTTTGACAACAGGAATGTCGGCATAGGCATTTGTGCGATCGGTGGCAGGCTTTCGGAAGATGAGAAGATACTCCGGCATACCTACTCCCATTTTGGTGCCGTCTTTGCATTGTTCAGTCCAGCCGAGGCGGTAGGTCTGATTGTTTTCCCGGACCACATCCGTTACGATGGTCTTCATCCCCATGTAGGCAAAGCCGTGCTTGGTGTAGTGGCGTATGCAATCGCAGTGGAACGGATACACCGTCTGACAACCCATTCCGCTCAATCCCATCGGCACGATGCGGTCTTTGACATGGATGATAGCCATCCTGCCGGGCTGGAGCACTCGGAAGAGGTTTGGCGTGAGGAAATCCATCTGCTTGAAAAACTCCTCGTTGCTTTCAGAGTGGCCGAAGTCGGCGTAATTGGGAGAGTATTCGTATTGGGTTGCAAACGGAATAGAGGTTACAATAAGCCCCACTGAATTGTCCGGGTAGCGGTCGGTGTCCTGCAACTCAAGAACATTGTCATTGTTGGCTATGCGGTAGCCATCGCCGGAGACCTCGACACGTTCAACGCCCATTTTACGGGCGAGGTGTGCAGACATCTCTTTGTGAGATAGCCCGTATTTCTTAATAATTTCAGTCATGTTATTAATGAGTTTGTTGTGGTTCTGCCACTTTGTTTCAAGAGCCTTTCGCACTCCTCGCTCTGCCTCGGTATAGATGAGGTCAACCCGGACTTTCTTTGTCTGAAGGAATCGTTGCAGGCGGTGAATGGACTGTATAAAATCATTGAACTTGTAGCCGATACCGAGATATATTGCCCAGGAACAATAGCGTTGAAAGTTACAGCCGGAACCGGCGATAACAGGTTTAGCCGCCAACTCCTGAACTCGGCCATAAGAGAAATCAAGGATGTTTTTCTCTCTCTTCTCATAATCTTGTGAGCCATAGATGGATTTTATAGAGGGTATGGCTTTCTCTATGGCGTGGCGTTCTGCCTCAAGGTCGTGCCAAATGATGCGGTGGGCGTCGGGATCCTCGGCTCTCAACTCCATCATCTTGTCAATACGGGCCGGGAGGCTCTCTCGTTTTTCTTTTGCCGACTGTTGCAGTCCCATAGCCTCGGTAGCGAATAATACAGGATTGCCGTATTTGTCAACACTCGGCTTAGAATAGTCCGTCGGTATCTCGTGCCATCGCAGGTCGAGGTCAGGGAGAATGTAACCCTCATCGTCTGCCGTGTCGCCGGTGATGTCCGACGGTTTGCTGACAAACAAAGCCCACGAGGATATCCATAACCAGAACTCCTCTTCCTTGTGTGGGTGGAGTGTGAGATTGTCAGCGTGCGTTGAATCCCTCTTAAAGAACCTTGTTTTGGCTTGCGACACATCCATGATGCCCAAAAAGTCGGCATAAGCCAACAACTCGATATAGTCGTTTGGTGATGGGGTGGCAGTGGCGACATAGCGGAATTTGATACGCTCTGCCTGCCGGCGCACTTGCATGGGACCACCGTCGCCGGTGAACAGCCTCATAAATTCCCGGAATGTTTTTGAACCGCCGAGACCACGGAGGACGGAGGCCTCATCAAGACTTGCGACAACAAACAATTCTGGATCCAACTTGCCGTCTCGGATACTTTCGTAGTTTGTGAGGTAGATACCATCGCCATCCATCTCTTCGGCACGTCTGATGAACTTTGGGGGGCGCTCCCAGCCGAGTATGTTTTTGGAGTCCTCTACGAACTCCTGACGGACTGAGAGAGGACAGACTATCAAGCCGCTCCCTTTGCCGACTTTAGAGAGGGTAAGTCTTACCGCCTCCAACTGTGTAACAGTCTTATGTAATCCGAAAGATGCGAAACAGGCACGTTTGCCACCCTCAACGAGCCATTTTACCATCAGTTTGTTGTGAGGTTTCAACTTGGGGTTGATTTCCTCTATCTTGACAGTAAAGCCGAACTCCTCGGATATTTTTATCTTGGATTTAAGAAACTCTTGATATTCCATAGTAAAGCAAGCGGCACCACCCGTTTGATTGAGTAGTGCCGCGTTTGAGTTGATGATGTGATTTAAGGGAGATTCTTATTTCCCTTTGTTACTCTTCTTTTTCGGATCTTCAAGTTGCTCGCAGATTGCAACCTTATGTCCGGCTCTTATGAGTTTGGGAAGATAGGTGTCGAGAGCATGATGAGGGAAACCGGCAAGTTTGTTGCCTTTTGCGGTGGTAAGCGTCAGTTTGAGAGTCTTAGCTGCTTTCTCGGCATCTTCATCAAAGCACTCATAGAAGTCATTGACACGGAAGAGAAGAATAGTACCGGGATGCTTGGCTTTCATCTCCTTGAATTGCTTTTGTATGTTCTTCCCTTTGGGGATAGCGATTGTCTCTGCCTCAATCTTTGTCGAATCTACAACCGATTTGACAACCGATTCTTTAGGTTGAGGGAGCAACTTGCCGTCTATGCCATAACCAAGACCTTTCAGTTTCTCAGCATTTTTGGCGAGGTCTTTATCAAGTTTAACTCGATATTTGTCAATCATCTCTTTCCACTCTTTGGGCATCCATTCCTTCAGCACTTCTCCGGCGCAATACTGATAGAACCCATTGTGGGTTATATCAGCACTGGCAATTATCGTGCGGATAAACTCTCTTATCCACATTGACCAGTCTGCTCGATTCTGCTTGATTACGTCGATGAAAGAACGCTCAGACACCTTGCCCAAACCTTTATGCCCGTACCTTTTCAGCATATCAGATCCGCAGAGGGAGAATATTATACACTGAAATGCGAACATCTCTGCATCGCTCAACTCTCCTTTGCGCTTTGCCTCTGCGAGATTGCCGGCCATTGCTCGGGATTCGGCTGTGATTTTCTCGACAGCGATTTCCTTTATTCGGTTGCGCTGCTGTATGAGTTTCATCGCTTCTGCTGATTGAGTGGAGGTTGCCGGAGTTTTATCTTTGCCCTCATTTGCCTCAAGCATCTTGCCTTTTCCCTTGAAGTACCGCCACTGTGTCCCAAAGCTCACATTGTCGTATGTGAAGATTTTAAGACACTGATAGACATATCCCATCTCGATGTTACGGTCAAGTCTCTTGTCAGTGTAATGGCATTTGCCTTCAAATATCTCGTTAGCCTTGATTACCTCAAAGCCTGCCGCTCTAATCTTTTCATAGATGGCTTTCTTGAGTTCTTTCGTGGCTGGGCTGCACCATTCCTCATCATCTATTATGACAACGCTCCCGGTCTCAAGCGGTGAACCTTTCTTGATTACCGGGTGGTCAAAGCGATTTAACATATCTATGATGAACGCAGAGTGCTTGGCATAGAATTTATCCCGGTTGGTGCATTTCCCGGCATCTTCCGTCTTCATATCCCAAAATAAGCACCCATGATTGGCGGTGTTGAGTTGACACTCCGAACACTTACAACCACACCCTCCCTCATAATCTTCATCGGCTTGGTCATCGGTCTGATACCAGGGAGCCCCGTCGATAGACATAAAGAGAGATTTAGTGAAACTATCGGCGGTCTGTTTAGTGAATCCGCTGGAGTTGTTGGAGTAGGATGAATGATAACGACGCTGATGCTCATCATCGAGCTTGGCAATTATCATCGCCGCCGATATGCTCATTTTGTCATCTCTGACAGCAAGCATGAGTTCCGGGATGAGATTGTTGAGTTTGACGCGATCCTGAACAAATCTGATAGACTTGCCAAATCGAGCCGCTATTTCTTCAGCGGTCTTGCCTTTTTGGATAAGTTGACCAAAAGCAAAAGCCTCTTCAATGGGGTCAACATCTTTGCGCTGAAGATTTTCGGTTATCATCGCGTCAAATGCCTCTTCATCGTTCATTTCTCGCACAATAGCAGAGATTTCAGAGAAGCGGTCATATGTCTCTCCCTTAGGAGCCACACAATCCATTTCCCGCCACTTGTCAGATAGTTTGCAAAAGGCGCGGAAGCGGCGCTCTCCGCAGATGATTTCATACTCGGGGTGGAAGTCGGCGTTGCCATCTACAACGGCAAACTGTTTTTTGTCTGCAATGGGTCTGACGGTGATAGGCTGGAGTAACCCCTGCTTCTCGATGTTGTCCGCCAACTCTTGCAACTCATCCTCGTCAAATGTTTTGCGAGGGTTCATCGGTGATGGAGACACCAATGAGAGTGGAATTTTTCTAATTTCCATAATTGGTTTTATTGGTTTGACTTTTAGTTTGTTATACTGTAAAGTTAGCCATTATTTACGAGATGAAAAAATATATTGGCCACCATTTTTACACCATTTTTCGCGGATAATGCCAAAGAACCCTCGTCGGGCACATTCTTCAAACATATCCATATCTTCCGGCTTGATTTCAGCCGGTGTCCAGCCGTTAAGCGTGGTATAATTGGGCAGATTAAAATGCTTGCGAATGGCGGCAATGGCTTCTTCATCGCGTGTGGTCCATCTAACTATCACTCGGACTGGTTCGGTATGAGTCATTTTCAAAAATGATTGAGGTTAGCATTTCTCGGAAGCGGTCAGTGATACGCTCTCCATATTTCCCTTTGAGTTGGTCAACATCAAGGTTGGTCGTGATTATGGTCATCCGTTGGGCGGCATAACGCTCACTGATGATGTCAATGATTGGAGTGTGCGGCATACCATAGACCATGACCTCTTTTGGCTCTTCTCCGAGGTCATCAATTATCATCATAGGCTCGGTGAACAATCTCCCATACTCATCATACTGCTCTTTGAATTTCTCACTTGCGGCACATAGCCGGCAAATGTTCTTTGCAGTATAGAGCGGCATCCTCTTGCGGTTGGAATACCCCAACTCACGCTCCGAGAGGTATCCTATTAGCCATGCGATAGCCCTTGCAAGGGTAGTCTTGCCGTTGCCACACAACCCGCACAACAACAGACCTGGTGTGCTATTCGGATTGATGAGCCATTTGGCAGCCGTGAAGATATGGGAGCGAGTGTCAGCATCTAAATTGAATGTACCGCCACGATACTGAACCTCTGCTTTCATGGCGGAATACAGCCCGTTGGCACAATCCTTTTCGGAAATTTCAAGGCTAAAACGTTCCCTTGAAACCCTTTCGGCTTGTAGCATTTGGCTCAGTGCCTCTACGTTCTGAAAGTTTATCTGCTTGCTTAGTTTCATTAGGGGTTATCCTTTCTTTTTGCCGTTTCTCATCATCAAGAATCCATGAGTTAGCCCTGCTGTCCCATCTTGTGATCCGGCGGTTGAATTTATCTCTCCAGTCAACGGCGTTGAAGTTGTCAAAGAACCGCCTGGCGGATTCTTCCCAATTCTCAAGACGCTTGTCTGCATCTTGGCTTAGGAAATATTGCAAGACATCATCAAGCGTCGGCGGTGTAGATGGTGGGTCTTTGGATGCTTTTGGCTTTCGCCTGCCGGCTTTCTTTTCCTCTTCTGCAAACAACGATATTTCCGGTTGGGGCTGTCCCACACTATCTCCGTTAGGAGATTTATTTGTTTTAGTTTTAGTTTTATTATATGCGGGCGTGTTAACGGGTGTGTTTGCGGTAGTGTTTACGGTAGCGTTAGCGGGCGTGTTAACGGTAGTTTTAACGGTATTTTTTACCTCCAAAAAATTCCCCCAAGGAAAAACCCAACAACCATCATCAGTCTTTTCCGGGAAACAATACATCGGTGCGCTCTCCCTCTTCTTGCCTTTCCTGAACTCGATTAAACCGCGCCCGCCGAGCTTGTCTCTGATAGCACGAAAGGTCTTTTCATTCATCGCCATCAGCGCGACTGCCCGTGAGTTGGAGAGGGGGAACGGATTTTGCCATCCTAACCTGTTGCATATATCCAGAAGTCTGAAATATACGCAAGCCTCCGAGGGAAGAAAATCCTTCATCTCAACCTCCTGCCAAAAGCGGTTAATCATTTCGATGTAGTTGATCATCGGTAAAGAGGATATTTATTAAGAGCTTCGTCGATATACTTTGTTGAATTGATTTGGAGATAGTCGCAAACAGCCTTGATAAATTCGATGAGTCCATGACACACTACATAGGTGCTACCATATTTCTCAACGAGAGCCTGCCACTCTATCTGGTGCGGTTTCTGGGTTCCGGCGCTGCTACCTTTCTTCTTTGGTACTTTCATCTCAAGGCAGAGGCTTGACTTGCCTCCTGACGGATAAAGCAGGATGAGGTCAGCAACGCCCTTGACTTGTCCCTCATATACCATTTGGGCACCGGCGCGGGCTCCACGCCATCCGCCGTTAGGCACTGCAAAAAGAAGATTGCCGACATGGGGGAATGTCTGCCGGAACCAATTCACACATATATGCTGTATCTTGGATTCCGAATAACCCTGCTCACTTTTTATTATCTCTTGTTCTGTCATCGTTAGGGTGGTCTGTGTGCTTGTCGCACTCGTTCATAAGCCATATTATAGTCTTGCATCTTTCCAGATTTGAGTCTTTGTCATCAAACGTAGCCACAGCTTCCCAGTCGGGACCGAACAGCTTACCATCAGCCGCCCAATGCAAAATATGGACTTTGCCGGAGCGGTTGAGGAGTTTGAATCTCTTTTTCATATTCGGTCTTGGAACAGGTTCATTGTGATGTTGAGCATATCCTCTTCGATTTGGGTAGTGGTTCCCGTAACCTCGTTGGCAATGTCTTTCTTTGTCTGAATGACATTATACATATAGCGGTCAATGGTCTTGTCACCGAGGAAGTAGTAACAGTTGACAGCGTTCTTTTGTCCGTTGCGATGGGCGCGATCCTCTGCCTGCTCACAATCCGAATAGGTCCAGGGGAACTCGATAAACCCAACTCGGCTTGCAGCCGTAAGTGTTAGACCCGTTCCGCCGGACTTGTAGTTGAGGATTATGAGTTTGCACTCGGGGTCGTTCTGGAAGCGGTCAACTGCGTTCTGCTTGGCTTTGATGTCATCAGAACCCGTAACGGTTACTGCATCGGGGAACTCTTTTTTCAGAGCCTCCACAACCTCCTTCAGATATGCAAACATGATGAGTTTTTCCCCTCCGTCTATGACATCATGGATAAACTCGGAAACTGCTTTGATTTTACCTCTCGCCGCAATCTGTTTAAGTATGCCCATCTTTACCATCACTTGACCTCTCATGGCGCGTGCCACTCGGTCATCACTCGCATTCTTGTACTGACGGAGATATTTGATAACATCATTCTCTGCATCGTCATACTCCTTGCGGTTGGTAATGTCGCAAGTGATGTACTGGCGCATCTTGTCGGGCAACTGAGTAAGCACTTTAGCTTTCTCTCTACGAAAGAAACAGCACATCCAAAGGCGATAATTCAACTCTCGCAGATTGGAGGATTGTTTGGGTCCATCGCAGTAGCGGCCGACAAACTGCTTATAGCCGCCGAAGTCATCAAGCCTGCCGAGGATTTTGAGCTGCTGGATAAGGTCGGTATTATTATTGACAACAGGCGTACCCGTTAGAGCGAACACCCACTTTTTACCTTTGCAGATTCCCTCAACATACTTTGATTGCTGTGTCTTGCTTGATTTGCATTTATGGCTTTCATCTATGATGATGGACTTGAACAGTTTGATGCGTTCATCGAAGACTATGGAACGTAGAGTCATTCGTGCGTGGTCTTTGACATCACTCACAAAGAACTTTTTTAGGCTCTCATAATTTGTGATGAACACCGGGGCATAGGGGTCTCCATCACCACGCCTCAACTCATAAAAACGATGCCAACTATCGCGGTTTTTGTCATCGAGAATAACAGCGTTGATGCCGGCAAACTTTTTGAACTCACGCTGCCAGTTGACTTTGAGAGCAGCGGGGCAGATTACGAGTACAGGAAATGAATCCCCATAGACAGCGGCTTCCTTGTGAGCCTTGACTACTGAGCATATCGCCTGAAGAGTTTTACCCAAGCCGGGCTGGTCGCCAAAAATGCAACGCTTATGATCCAAGGCGTAGCGCACTCCCTCCAACTGATACTCGTATGGATTGAGGAGCATATAATGTTCGCCGGTGAAATTCTTCATCGGTGGAATCTCATATACTACATCGTGGGATTCGCTACGCCTTGAAATGTTAGTACAAAAGTGTTTGGCAACTGCCCATTGAGCGAAAGCCTCTACATACCACCGAGCATCACGCCCGGGAGGATAGCAGATACTTTCCTTTTTCACAATCCATTCTTTCTCTTGAGCATCCCATCGCGGGCCACTCGGCACACGCTTGATGGTTGTTACAAGTTCCTTGTTATACTCAAAGGAGAGGCGGAAAGTGTTGGGCGTTTCGGTAATATATATTGGTTTCATTCTTACGCTACATTTTCGGCAGGCTGTTCAACAGGGGGAGCGGCATCGGTCGGCTCGGCTCCGGCAAAGGGGTCATCGGGATCACCATCAAAGAGAGTTGCCTGAACAACCTCCCATTTGCGGTTTACGATGTACTCCTTGACCTCATAAATGAAAGCCTGCACCGCTAAGTCGAAGTCGTCGATGTGGCTCCACTCAAATGTCTCGGATTCCATCTCTACGCCGGGAGCGTTGAGATTAAGAACCCTTGATGTGATGAGGGTGCGCCGGCCTGTCATAGTGATGATGCGGTTGTTGTCATCACCGCCGATACTGAGACCCGTTACATCGAGTTTACGGAGGAGGTCAACATTCTCGGCACTTTCAAGGTCGCTCCAGTCGATGGTGTCTGCCTCCTTCTGTTCGGTAAGGTCGGCAAAGAATGGGACCAGAGCGGCAAGTGCCACTTTGAGGTCATTATGGCACTTGTTTTTACCCTTTAAAGTAATCTCGTTGCCGTCGGCATCAATATACGATGCCTCGACACAGCCGCCTTTGCTCAATTTGGCTTTTTTGATTTTGATTTCTTGGGTTTCCATTGTTTTGAAATTGTTAATAAAAAAGCCGGGCGGCCATTTCTGACCGTCCGACGTGTTATCTTATCCTATATTCAGATATGAACGCTTGATAGTTCCTATCTTCGGGAAGTGGGAGCATTATCCCAAATTCTGTTGCTGCGTCCGCCTTGACTTTTTCAAGATAGTTTGTCATCTGCAAGGTGTTGAGGTCGGTGGTACTGCCGGGAACCCGGTACCACCTTCTGCCAACGACTACATCACGGCTAAGATACTTGGCTTTATAATAATCATGAAAGTCCTCTTTGGGAGTCCCCGTTGCCTCTTCCATACACTTGTACCACATCCACATCAATGAGTTTTGCGATATGGTACGAGGTTGAGTCTTTCGTACTATCTTTACTGTGTATTCTCCGTTACGGAGTAGTGAACACATGAGGTCGAAATCCTTATCAATAGTCACTACTCCGTTGCGCTTAATGAGATTGGCTTCCATCAGTGCGGAAACGGCAAGTCATTCACACCCGGCGAGGATGGTGAACTGTATGGCCGCTGTGCAGGAGCCGTAACGGGCGCGGTTGCCGGTGCAGGTGATGGGGCATACTGTTGGGGTTGCTGAGGATAGGCAGGAGCGGCAGGCTGTTGAGGATAACCACTGGGCATAGGAGCGGCTTGATAGCCGGGAGCCTGCTGATATTGCGGTTGTTGAGGATAACCACTGGGCATAGGAGCGGCTTGATAGCCGGGAGCCTGCTGATATTGCGGTTGTTGAGGATAACTGCCGGGCATGGGTGCCGGGGCGGGCGCACTGGGCTGTTGAGCCTGATAAGGAGAAACCGACTGCCCACTGACGGTGTTGTAGATACGATTGTTATACTCTCGACCGCTCAGAAGTCCATCCACGTTCACACGCATACCGGGATAGATTCTGTCAAGTTGAGCCATCTTGTCGCCGGTGAACTCGATTGAAACGAAGTTAGTATAAAGTTTGCCATCCTTTTCCCAAGAGTCATCAATGATGAGTTCCCGTTTGCAGAACGGCTGACCGCCGGATCTGGACTCAATCTCAATCACCGGAGTAACCGAGTGAACCAGGGCGTTTGTTGCTGAAAATTTAATCATTGTCTTTGAGTTTTATTGTGAAACTGCCCTTTTTGGCTTTTGATGAGGCATATTTCTTGTATAGTTCGGGATGATCCTTTTTGAATGTTTTGGTGTCAAAGGAGGTTGAAACGCTGTCGGCCCCGATTGTGGCACTGAATGAACCAAAATCAAAAGACTTCACTTTATGCTCCGTCATGGCGGCTCTCAATGCTGTTTTAGCCTCTTCAAGTTTCGCCTCTGCCTCCTTATATGTTTTCAGTAGTGATGTGAAATAATCCACAACATCGGGTGCTACTATCGGAGTTTGCTCTTTGACTTCGGCAGGGAGAGTTGAGCCGATGCCGAACACCGACTGATCGGGATGGAAATAGACAGGTCCATTATCGCTGAAAAAATAGGTGGTTTTAAGGAGTTCCAAAACCAACTCGGATGGTTTGCGCTCTATAACCCAGAACGCATCAGCATCGGCTTTCAGCCAGTTGCAAGCCAGCCCCTCCACCTTTAGTCCGGGGTTCTCTGCCTCAAATAACTCTGCGTAGATTGAGAGCTGCCAGGAGAGGTATTCTTTGAGGGCATCTTCACCGCTATTGAAATAGTTGGCGTTGTAGTAGCCGCAAAGCGGATAGAGTTTGATGTTGTTAGTCTTGGTATCGACAAGCCATATACCACCCGTTTTCTCGTACTGCCAAACATTGTCTATCTGCGAGGCGTAGCGCACATTGTCGGAAACAGTTAACTCGTTGGCAAGAGGTTTGAACCCGTTGAGGTGTCGGATATATGCCTCAAGTTCTGAACTCACATCCCACGTCTCATCAACATAGGAAATGTTATCACGCTCCCGGCATCCGTAGCGAGTGTGGACTATCTGAGTAGTCTGCTTGATACCGAGTTGGTCATAGGTCTGAATGGCATGGTGAACGGCGGTGCCGCGACTTCCGGCTCTTGGAATGATGAAATCTTTGACGTGCTCACTTGCATCGGGATATACACCCAATCCGAGGATTGAGTGTATAAGTCCCGTGATGCCGAGCAATCTCTTGCCGTCGAGTTGATAGCTGTGGCTATCCTCGTCGAAGATTACAGGGGATTGTTTGAACTGCATCATTTTGCGGAGGGATTTTTGATAGAGTTGATTTTTGCACACGCGGCTTTGTAGAAGTCAGTGCCATTGCTTGTCAACGCAGGAGATATTTGTGCCCATTTCTGCCAGCAAGCCTGAAATTCTGCCTCAGTGGTGGTTGCGTTCATTTCCTGAATGGCTTGGTTGAGCTGTGCGCCGGTGAACGCCATCGCTGAGGTGCCTTGACTTTGCTGAGGATGTTGGTTCTGATTGGCATCTTCTCTTGTGGATGCCTCATACTTGCTCTCATTATGCCCTGACGCTTTGGGACCATACCAGATATTGCCTCCGATTCCGAGCGGCTTCATAGCGATTGAGAGTGCATCGGTAAGAGCCATCTTGTAGCCCTCATCATTCACATAAGCACCCTTGCTCTCCATTGATACGATGGCAGAACCTCCACTGCCGGGTATAGGCTCACTCCACTCTTTTGTTTCGGGATCGCGGACGAAGAGATTGACAACGCAGAAACACTTGACCTCGTTTCCGTAGGTCTCAGTCCACTGCTTTACAATTTCGTATTTCCAGCCGAATCCGATAGGACCGAAAATCTCGGTCATTCTCTTCATGCGCCACATCGGATTCACATCGGACATCCCTTTGAGTCGGCCTGCTCTGATTGGTTTGAGCGCGTCTGCCGGAACCTCGCATCCTTGCGAGTAGAAGCGGAGGTTGTTTTCGATGATTGCCTTAGCCTCTGCCTCGGTTTTCATCTGAGCATCGTTGACCTCTTGGTCTTGCTCAACTTTTGGTTGTTTTTCCTTTGCCATATAGGTAGGTTTTTATTGGTTTGACTTTTAATATCATTGTTTCTGATATACAGTAAAGTTAGTCATTTTTAACGAGTTACGCAAACGCATTGCCCGCCATTTTTACGCCTTAACATTTACTGACATTTGACTCCGAGACGAGGAGCATAGAAGCTGAAATTCTTACGCTCAACATCGGCATCTTGGGGATACCAGGTGGCTTGTGCCGCCCATTCATAAAAGCACTCCTTACAATACCAATGATTAAGGACTGCAATGTAGACCCCTTTATCAGAGGGGAGGTATGGTCTGCCGCACCAATCGCAGATGCAGATGTCGGAGCCGACAGCATTCATCAGCTCACCAGCGGTACATTCTATAAGGAGAAACTTGCCGCGTGTTATTTGTTTAGCTATCTTCTCTGATGTATTTAAGAATTGTGTTTGACAATGAGATTACTTTCCGGCACATATCCTCATCGAACATTCCTATGTGAGTTTGCTCTATCGGGAGTCCGAAAGCAACGGACAAGACCTCATAAGCGGCAGTGCGTGGGAGATAGCCGTCTTTCCAGATGGGGTCAAAAGCCTCGTGAGCCTGATGTTTCAGTTGTCGCAGTTCTTTGTTTGCGACTCTGCCGAGTGCTTTGTCCGAGTTCTTATGACAGCCGACCCATGCCCCACACGGTTTGCAGAGATAGCACTTGGTGCCGTATGATCGCCCGTAGATTTCCGTGTCGTCAACGAGTTTCGTTGGAGAACCACAATACGGGCAACTCCAGCCGAGAAGAACAATCGGGTCATCTTTGAGATTCATTCTTAATATGGTTTGCGACCTCGGCAAATGCCTGGGCGAATTGGTCCACGTTCTCTGCATGGAGGAAGATACGCTGCCTTTTCTTTTTGCCTGGCGATTTGTCGGTAGGTATTTCCGAAATGGAAATATACGGCTGACCTTTGCGGTCGTTGTGCGCGTCGATGTAATAGACGCGAGTTCCGGCGCTGATGCGCTTGGAGATTGTTGGCTTATCCATTTTGATGATGTGTTTTGATGATGTAGTTGAGAGAGCAGGAGTCGAACCTGCTTGTAGGCTATTTAGCGGCCGCGATTATTCACCTACGCCCGGTTCAACCCGGGGGACACTCACCAAATGTCAGTCTCTCATGTGAAAAAACCGGACTATCTTCACAGACCATCCGGCGTTAATGATATTATTCTAATTTGGGGTGTGGCCGGTATGGGAATCGAACCCATGAGGGCCGATGGCTCCATCGGTTATTTCGCTCCTCACGCCTCCAACACGTGAGCTTTACCGACCAAGTGGCCGAGATTACCCGCTCGGCTATCGGGGTTTGATTAAAGATGATGCCACGACCCTCACGGGCACTCAAGGCAATCTATTGATTCTTATAATGAAAAACACCCTCACGGGCTACTATGTGGTAAGTTCATTTGTTTCTCATATTCCGGCAATGTCGCAGAACTTGGGCGGCATTGCATTTCCATTTGCTGTTTTGGGCATTGCATCCCTTTTCAGCATCAATTTCGCCGGCGGCAATCAAGTCCTCTAACTTCTTCACACCGCCAACGATTTTCGCAGCTGTATCTTTGCAGAACGTCTCACGCTCCATGACGCGGAAGATATTCTCAAGCATGATCTCCGCAGGGTTTACCGAAGTTACAAGACATCTTCCCATAGTCTATGCGGTTCTGGTTACAAAGACACATTTGTTATCTATGTCTTTTCTTGTTTTCCACTTTCGCCCCTCCATTGTTTCGGCTACAAGTGTGGTGCCGGGGGAGGTGCGAATTGAATTGTAATTATACTTGGGGACAGGAAACTGAACGACATCGCCTATCTCCATATTTCTAAGCTCTTCAGCTATGCCGAGAGTGGCTACTTTAATAGTCTTTTCCATATAGGTTGTTAATTGAGTGAGGAACGATGGGCGGGCTCGAACCGCCGACGCATCTGTTTCACAGACCGCTCTACCAACTGAGCTACACCGTTCGATTTATAATCATTCACGTTCCTATCCTTGTCTCACCCGTCAACCATTTTCAGACGGTCATAAGGTATGCTACGTTTTGATTTCGGATTCAGACGTGCTATTGATTCAGTTTATACCGGTCCATTTGCCACGAGCGGACACGACTCAACTCGCCATCCGTCATTCTTCGGCATAAGCACGGATGGTTCTTTCTTACCGTAGCACCGACCCGTTTCAAAGTGTCTTTCACCTCTCGGCATACTCGACTGCTTCTTTATCGGCTACTACTCATCGCTGATGTTCCGGCGGTCTCCCGTCCGGGCGTGTCAGCGGAAATTCCAGACTTGTCAAGGTACTCTTCTTTGGTGGTGGGAGCAGGGGGAGTCGAACCCTCCGACTTAGGACTTTCGGTCCCGGCCTTAACCGCTTGGCGATACTCCCGATTAAAACCCCTTTCGGGGTCGGGGCTCTCTTGCCCCTGGGCTATGTGCTCACTCTTGAGCAGCCGTTATGGTTGGTTTGACTTTGGCGGGGGTTACTTCTCGGGGAAGATTTCGTTCAGCAGCAATGCTATTGCCTGAACCTGACCTTTGACGCGGTCTTCTCGGTTTGTGCTATCAGAATACCAGCGCATATACATGTCACGGTCTTTCTTCGCGCTGTCGCGCTGGGCGGTAATTTCGGCAAGAGCACCATTGTGGTGTTCTTCCATCGCGGAGCGCTCTCCCATCATGCGGTAGATGATTTTGCGGAGGGTGCCAGCATCGGTGGTCTCGCAGTCAATTACAGCACCGAGAGTCTCGTCATGAAACTCAATCGGGTTGATGTGGAAGTCAAGACCCTCTCTGTCGATGAACTTGCCAACCTCGTTGGCGTCGTCGCCGGTGATTACGATGGTAAGAAGTCCGGGGTGGAGGGTTACGGTTGCAGGAGTGGATACTGCAAAGGCGGCGAGGCTGTTGTAAGAGTCCTCGTTAAGTGCCTTGTACTGATAGGCTGTGTTCTGATCCATTGTTAAAAGGTTATTGGTTTGACTTTATTTATCGAGGTAGAGGTCTATGATGGTGGAGAGAGCCGAGATTGTGGCGTTTTGAGCAAGAGTGATTACACCTGCCTCACCGATTGTCTTGGTTTCAATCTGATGCTTGTGGAAGCGGATATAATTCTCGGTTGTTTTGTAGTCCGATTTTTCGGATACCTCTTTTGCCAGATTGAGATAGCCGAGGGTAAAGGCGGCTACGTTGAGGCTGACGGACTCTTTGCGGAAATCTTCGGGAGAGATATTGAACTTCTCCATCTCGCGGACGGATGATGAAATTGCCTCCCGATACTCCCCGATGAGGGTATCAAGGTAGTTGCGGAGGTTTTGGAGTTTAGTCTCGTTTGGGGTCATCTTGCTTATATTTTGTTGATTATGTTCTTGCTCATCTCAATCAAATTTGCTAATTTTGTAGTGTTTGATTGAAGATGATGCAAAGTTAGCCCATTTGAGCTAATAATGCAAATTATGTAGGCTCGTTTGGGCTAATTTTTAGAATTATTAACATTTAGGCAATATGGACATTCTTACCCGTCTAAAGGAAATCGTTGCATATAGCGGCATGTCGATTCGCGCACTTGCCATAAGAAGCGGAATACCTCAAAAGACCCTTGATAACCAGATTAAGGGTCTTAGAGGTATCAGTATCGAAACAGTTGTAAGCATTCTTCAGGCATATCCTGAAATCTCTGCTGAGTGGCTGCTAAGGGGCAACGGTGAAATGCTCATAAGAAAAGAAGACAACTCAGAGGACATAGCGCGTATAAATGGTCTTGTGGATACAATCACTACTCTAAACGATGCCCTCAAATCCAAATCAGAAACTATCGCCATGCTCAAAGAGCGTATTACTCAACTTGAAAAACAAATCGGAAAATGAAATACTTATATTGGACAATCGGGATATTAAGCATCTTTCTATATGGATGCTCTTCTGATGATCCAACGCCGATGGCACAAGACAAATGGCTTGTTGAATATCAAGCATCCGGAATATCTGTTAACCCCGAATGTATAAATGACTATTTACGATGGTGTCAAGAAAATGAGGAAATAATGACATATTCAATCCCAGTTCGCAATATGCCATCATTTTCGTATGAATCCACTTTAATTATAAAGTGGTTAGAATATGTAAATACCGAGGAGGAAGCAAAATTCAAAACTGAATCTTTCAATACTTTGATTGGCAAAGCAGATAACTCTACTTTAGGAGCATCGTATAGAAAATTCAATCCTCAATTTACAGGACCGTGGAGGATAGTGTATCTGGAATCTTTCTCTTATATACACAGTAATAGTGAAGATTTCAACAAATGGTATGATGAAAACATTCAGAATATGATAGATGCGTCATTTCTTGTATCCGAGCCGAATTATCACTGGGAATATCCTTCTCCCCAAGCAGCATCTGATTTCTATGGCAAGAGTATTTGTGGAACACTCCAATGGTCTGTTGTGATTCCTAAGGCATCAGAGCATGAACTCCAAGAATTAACCAAGCGATTTCAATCATTCTCAATAATTGGTAAAACTAAAAATCAATATGACACATTCGTAGCAGATTATGGACCTGTAACATCCTCAAAAACATTTCCGTAAAATTGTCGGCACGGAATTAAGACCTATTGAAATTACAAGATTTTCAGCCGACTACGCAGAAGTACGACAAATTTTTCGTAACTTTGCATTCTACCAATGTCTGATGAGAAGTCCGCGTACTATCCGACAGAAAATATTTACCTTGAATAGTAATACCTGGCAATAATGAGATTAAAGCTACTATTGTTATTGACAACCATATCAATATTCTCAATTAAAACATCCATAGAGACTTCTGCAAGAACAGTAATACCTCTTGACTTTGGATGGAGATTTCAACATCAGGATTCAGATTCCTCTGTAATTGTGAATCTGCCTCATGATTATCTTATAGGGCAACCATGGATAAAGCCGTCATCAGAAGAAATACCTGACAACAGAGACGGAGCCGCCAATATTAAGAGTCGCTTGAGCGCAAGAGCGTTCAAAGAACCAACAAAAGGTGTATATTCATTGAGATTCACTCCGCAAAACAGTTGGAAAGGGAAACGTATACTACTTGATTTTGAAGGCATAATGCTCGTAGGCGATGTATTCCTGAACGGCGAATATATTGGCGGGACCGATTATGGCTATCTCGGATTTGAGATCGACATCTCTAAAAAAATATGTCATAGCCAGGAGAATGAAATCATAGTCAAGACTGACACCGGGAAGCCTTCCAACTCCCGCTGGTACACCGGAGGCGGACTGTACCGACAGGTGAAAATCATAGTCACAGACCCTACATTGTATTTCAGCAGGCATGGGTTATGCGTACAAACTAATGTTACAGACACTTGCAAAGCGAAAATAAACATCAGTATAGAGACCGAGTCACGCAGCCGAGACCATCGGTTTATTGCAGAAACGGATATATTATCACCCGACGGAAACACGCTGATATCTCGTATCGACACTATTCCGGTGAATCTTAAATGGAGGCACAGGGAATATGCACTCCATCCATTCAGAATAGAAAATCCACAGCTATGGAGCTGCGAGACTCCGGCATTGTATACAGCGCATGTGAAACTAAGAAGGCCCGACAATTCCGCCATTACCGACAGCATGTCGGTAAAATTCGGAATAAGAGATATCAAATTCTCACCGGAATTCGGATTCAAGCTCAATGGCAAGAAAGTATTGCTTAAAGGTATAGCTAATCATCACACCCTCGGAGCTCTTGGAGCTGCGGCATATCCGAAAGCGATAGAAAAACGTCTGCGATTGATTAAGGATTTCGGGTTCAACCATGTTCGCACGTCTCATAACCCTTACAGCACTGATTTTCTTAACATCTGTGACAGCCTCGGCATACTCGTGGTTGATGAGCTGTACGACAAGTGGCTCAAACAATATTCCGGCGGAAGGAAGGACTGGACCGCTCAATGGCAGCATGATCTGCCCGAATGGATTAAACGCGACCGCAATCACCCATCTGTAATCATGTGGAGCCTTGGAAACGAGCTACAAGGTTACAGCAACCTGCCTTTTAACGATTGGGGTGTAACAGCATATCGATTGCAGAAAACGCTGCTTGAACGCTATGACACCACACGACAAGTGACAGTAGCCATGCATCCTCGATACCGTTCTCTTGAAACAGACTCATTACCTGCACCATTGGCTCGTGAGACCGACATTGCTTCTTATAACTATCGCTACATGTATTTTCCAGGCGATTCACGTCGATTTCCCGACATGATTTTTTATCAGAGCGAAGCAAACCGAAGCGGCATGGGCCCCAACTTTTATGAACCTGACAACGACCGTGTAATAGGACTTGCCTATTGGGGCATGATCGACTATCTCGGTGAGTCGGCTGGATGGCCGGCAAAAGGATGGGAACAGGGAGTGTTTGATATGTCATTACAGCCAAAACCTGAGGCCTGGTTCATTAAAAGTATGTTTTCCGATGAGCCAGTGGTACATATAGGCATACAGCAAAAGAGCAATGAATCATATCTATGGAATGATGTGGAAATGAAACGTTCAGAAATGGTGGATCATTGGAATTTCCGCAAAGGTGATGTTCATGATATCACGGTATTCAGCAATGCTGATGAAGTAGAACTAAGACTCAACGGCAAAAGCCTGAAAAGACGCATAAACAATCTTAGCAACACAAAGCTCCGAAATCGTTTTGAATGGAAGAACGTTGCATATTCACCCGGCATACTTGAAGCCACAGCATACAATAGCGGAAAAAAAGTAGCAATCCACAGAATAGAGACCGCAGGAAAAGCTGTGAAACTTGTTGCAGAACCCGAAAACGCCCCATGGCGTAATGACGGATATGACTTATGCCACGTGGTAATAAGAGCTGTGGATGCAAAAGGAAGAACAGTTCCTGGCATCTCTTCAGAGATTGAGATATCGCTTAGCGGCGATGCCAGTATTGTAGCCGTTGATAACGGAGATATGCATAGTAATGAACTGCACATCCCCTACTCTGAAAAATCAGCTCGACGCTCCCTATATCGTGGAAAAGCACTTGTGATATTACGTGCAGGAAAATCAAACACTCCTATAGAGCTTAAGGCAAAAACCGCAAACTTACACCCGGCAAAAATAAATATGCAATATGTCAAACGCTAAAAGACTGATATCTGGGTGCATAGTAAAATACTGTGTTTACTATGCGCCAATACAAATCGTTGAATTGCTGTCAACAGCGGTGACAAAATGGGGACAATAATATACAAGAAAATCCCATATGATTGAAATTCAATCATATGGGATTTTTCAAAAGTGTCCGAAATGAGACTCGAACTCACACGACATAACTGTCACTACCCCCTCAAAGTAGCGCGTCTACCAATTCCGCCATCCGGACATAAATGCGGTAACATCTTGGAAGCATTTGCCACCAAAATGAGAGACTTTCGGTCGAAAAAATACGAGGGAATATTAGAGCGAAAAACGGGACTCGAACCCGCGACCCCAACCTTGGCAAGGTTGTGCTCTACCAACTGAGCTATTTTCGCGAGTAGTGTTTAGACGACCTCGGTCTCAAATTTATTTTTAATGTTCTCTTTGAGCGAAAAACGGGACTCGAACCCGCGACCCCAACCTTGGCAAGGTTGTGCTCTACCAACTGAGCTATTTTCGCAAGTTTTATGGGTTTACTTATGTCGTTTTCCCTTTTTGCGATGCAAAGGTAGATGTTTTTTTTGTTACGTGCAAATACTACGCCCCATTTTAATAGTTATTAACATTTAATTTCAATTACATTTATATGGAAACTAACAATAAATATCCGAGATTTCACATATTTACATCCACACTTGCTATATTTATAAAACTTGAGAAATGATAGCCTACTTTAAAATAATGCTGCCTTTTTACCCAACTTTTTTGAATGGATGTTGTTCTAACAATAGAAGTTTATCAAAATACATATTTACTATTATGAATACAGCACCCCTTCAAGGAATCAAGGTGATTGACTTCACCGAAGTCCAGTCCGGTCCATCTTGCACTCAACTTCTCGCATGGCTTGGCGCGGAAGTAATCAAAATCGAACGCCCAGGCGTTGGTGACGCCACTCGTAATGAACTACAGTTTGATCCCGATTGTCCGAGCTACTACTTCCTTCAACTCAACTCCAACAAGAAATCCCTCACCCTTGATGCCAAGACACCTGATGGGAAAGAAATTCTCACGAAACTTATTCAATCCTGTGACATATTCATCGAGAACCTTCATCCCGGAGCAATCGACAAACTCGGGTTCGGATGGGATGCCGTTCACAAGCTCAACCCAAAATGCATCTACGGAACAATCAAAGGATTTCCTGTCGCCTCTCAGTACAGCAGTCTGAAGGCTTATGAACCTGTGGCACAAGTCACTGCCGGAGCTGCATCTACCACAGGATGGTACGAAGGCGATTACAATATCCCTACCCAGTCGGGAGCTGCACTTGGCGATTCAAATACCGGTATGCATTTGACTATAGGTGTCCTCGCTGCTCTTGCTCAGAGAGAAAAGACCGGCGAAGGCTGCTATGTGTATCAGTCCATGCACAATGCATGCCTCAATCTATGCCGCATCAAGACCCGCGACCAGCTCACACTTGACCGCATCGGTTATCTGACCCAGTTCCCACAGTATCCTGACGGAAAATTCGGAGATTGTGTTCCACGCTCCGGAAATACTGAAGGATCGGGAGTGCTCGGATGGACATATAAGTGCAAGAACTGGGCTAATGACCCGAACGATTATGTATACGTGATCCTCCAGCGCGGAGCCAAAGATTTTGAGCTTGCCTGTCATGCTCTTGGATTTGATGACTGGCTCACAAATCCCAACTTCAACACAGCCGACGCACGCGATAAACATAAAAATGAAGTGTGGGCGCGTATTCAGGAATTCTGTATCACCAAGACAAAATTTGAGGTTACAGAATTACTCTCCAAAGCAGGTGTTCCTGTAGGTCCTGTACTGAGCACAAAGGAGATAATGACTGATCCACACAATTATGACGGCAACACCCTCGTAAAGATCGATCAGGGTGGAAAGATCGGGGAATTTGTAACTGTAGGAGTTCCGTTCACTATGTCCAACTATCAGCCTGTATATGGACCGTGTCCAGACCTCGGTGGCAACACTGCGGAAGTGCTCAAATCATACGGCTATACCGACCAGCAGATTGCTGAATTTGCCAAAAACGGAACAACTTCACCAATGCCAAAAGAGACTTCAGCCCCTGATAAGAAGGCATAACAGCCTATGTTAAAATTCAACTAAACCAAGATATGAGAAAAGATGGGACAATCAGTCCAATTGTCTCGCAATTCGAGCAACAGAAGACGGTTGTCCCCTCTTTTTTCTTAACTATAAACGAACATCACAATGACAACAAATTCACAACCTACGAATACCCCTCACTATCCTGAACAGGTGACCGGAATGTATATTCTGGCACGAGCCCTTAAAAATGTAGGAATCGAGACTGTGTACGGTCTCGTCGGCATACCTATAACCGAAGCTGCTTATATGATACAAGGGCAGGGAATACGCTTTGTCGGATTCCGGCATGAACAGCAGGCCGGTATGGCAGCAGCGACCGA
The DNA here is from genome assembly GCF_004766125.1 of Duncaniella freteri. Classification (NCBI taxonomy): domain Bacteria; kingdom Pseudomonadati; phylum Bacteroidota; class Bacteroidia; order Bacteroidales; family Muribaculaceae; genus Duncaniella; species Duncaniella freteri. Next base: position 448,094 of record NZ_SJSA01000002.1, on the reverse strand, counting down.
CGGTTTTCTAACCAAGAAGCCGGGGGTCCTTATGACTGTATCCTCACTTGGATTCATGAACGGACTTACTGCCACAGCCAATGCCACAGTCAATTGCTACCCTATGATCCAGATTTCCGGAGCTTCTGATCCTGCCATGGTGGATATGAACATGGGGACATATGAGCAGCTCGACCAATTCAATACAGCCAAGCCGGTAGTGAAAGCTGCATTCAGATGCAGCAAGGCAGAGGACATACCTTCAGCTGTTGCCAGAGCTTACCGCGCCGCCGTGTCAGGTCGACCAGGTGGTGTATACATTGATATGACCACCCCGGCATTAGGTCAGGTAATGAATCGCGAGGATGCTGAAAAGCTGCTGTATCAACCTGTAGACATCTATTCTCCGGTTGCCCCAAATCAGGAATCAGTAGACCGTGCCGTGAAGCTCCTTGCTTCTGCAAAACGTCCTGCCATCCTTCTTGGTAAAGGCGCAGCATATGCACAGATCGATGACAAGATCAAAACACTCATTGAAAAACACAACATACCATATCTTCCCATGTCAATGGCAAAAGGTCTTATGCCGGATGCCGGACCGTTAAGCGCATTGTCATGTCGATCCACTATAATGCAGAAAGCCGATGTCGTAATGATCATCGGTGCTCGCCTCAACTGGATGCTATCATTCGGTAAAGGGAAATGGAATCCCGACATGAAGTTCATCCAACTTGATGTCGAGCCACAGGAGATGGATGTGAATGTTCCCATCGCGGCTCCTGTGGTGGGAGACATGGGACTCGCACTTGATGCAATTCTTGCCAAACTTTCGGTCGCCAGTATGAGTACCGATCCGGCATGGCTCTCTGCCCTACAGGCTGAGACAAAAGAAAAGAATGTCAAGTTTCAGGCGCGTCTTGCGGCCAATAAAGGGACCATGCCTATGGACCATTGGACCGCTATCGGCATAATCAAACCCATACTTGAGTCAAATCCTGACATAATCCTTGTAAACGAGGGAGCCAACACACTCGACGACACCCGAGTCGCTATCGACATGTCACTACCACGACACCGTATTGACTGTGCTACCTGGGCCATAATGGGTATGGGTATGGGATCTGTTGTCGGTGCTGCCGTAGCGTCCGGCAAACAAGTTGTTGCTATCGAGGGTGATTCTGCATTCGGATTCTCAGGTATGGACTTTTCCACCATATGTAGATTCAATCTGCCTGTAACCGTAGTGATTCTCAATAACGGAGGCATATACAACGGCATAGGAGTGCCTATGGATAAGACATCTGATCCGGCACCAACTACTCTTGACATCAATGCCAGGTATGACAAACTCGGTGAGGCGTTCGGCGCACAGACCTACTATGTACAGACTCCTGAAGAGCTCAAAAAAGCACTCACAGAAAGTATTGCAAGTAAGAAGCCTTGCCTGATCGATGTGCAGCTTGCAGCCGACTCAGGAAAAGAGTCGGGACATATAGGCTATCTCAACCCGGCACCTCTTCAGAATATAACTGTCTGAAAGATACTGGAGACGCACAGACCCGTGTGTCAATAAAACTTTTTTCACAACAACTTCACTTCCGATTTCTATGTTACACGTTATTTTATACGCAATTGTCCCGATTATTGTGGTGATGCTTGCGGGATTCATATCCGGAAAGAAAGGCATATTCACAGGTGATGATGCCAAGAAATTCAACAAGGTCGTCCTTGACTACGCATTACCGGCAGCCCTGTTCGTCTCCATTGTGCAGGCGTCTCGTGAGATGCTTGCTGCCGATTTGAAGCTATCGCTCATCGCTCTTTTCGGTATCATGGGGTGTTTCATGATAGTCTACTTTGTATTCCTTATGTTCAAAAAAAATACAGGAGCCGATGCCGCAGTCTCCGCTCTTATCAGTGGCTCGCCGACTATAGGTTTCCTCGGGTTTGCGGTTCTTGAACCGATATTCGGGACCACACCGGCAGTGGCTCTTGTAGTAGCCATCGTTGGCATTGTGGTGAATGCCGTAGGAATCCCTGTAGGACTTTCTCTCATGAATGCATCACTTGAAAAACAGAATCCGGGATCATCCAAAAAGGAGAGTGCTTGGGCACCTGTAATTCACGCGCTTGAACAGCCTGTTGCATGGGCTCCTATCCTTGCTGTGATATGGGTATTGGTCGGCATTCCATGGCCGGCATGGCTGAGCCCATCCTTTGATCTTATCAAAGGAGCCAATGCCTCTATGGCAGTATTCTCAGCCGGCATAACTCTTTCAGCTATCAAAATTCAGATCAACTGGCAGGCCATACTCGGGTCCATCATGAAGATGGTGCTCATGCCGGCAGTCATCCTCATTCTTGGGCTCATATTCCATATGGATGTTCTAAACCTGAAAATGCTTGTCGTAGCAGCAGCCCTTCCCCCGGCATTCTCCGGCATTATTATTGCTGACGAATATGACCAATATGTAGCCACCGGCACTACCTCTCTAACTCTGTCAGTGATTCTCTTCATAGGATTCTGTCCGTTGTGGCTTTGGATCACAGAATTATGTACCCATTCTTACGGATTCTAAAAGCAGTATTCCCATAAGAAAATAACTACCCGCCAAAACCGACTGAAGAATAAGGATAAGTTATCCTATGGCATTGACGAAAAAAATTGGATTTGCCGATTCTTCTGTCGGTTTTGTCATTTTGACAAATTCATAACGATCATTCTACCTGAATATGAAAAAAATACTCGATGGATGCACTGCGGCTGCACATGTTGCATATGCGCTCAGTGATGTCGCCACTATCTACCCTATCACTCCTGTCGCTTCTATGGGTCAGACCGCACAGAAGTGGGGCATGAACGGACGCCTTAACCTTATGGGGCAACCTCTTGAAGTGATCGAAATGGAAAGCGAGCTCGGGGCAGCAGGAGCTATGCACGGAGCTCTTGCTGCAGGCTCCCTTGCAACCACATTTACAGCATCCCAAGGACTGATGCTGATGATTCCAAACATGTACAAGATTGCAGGAGAAATGCTGCCTGCGGTGTTTCATGTAGGATGCCGGTCCATAGCCACTCATGCATTGTCAATATTCGGCGACCATCAGGATGTGATGGGGTGCCGTGCCACCGGTCTTTCAATGATAGCTTCGGTTTCCGTTCAAGAAACAATGGATCTCGGACTTGTAGCCCACCTTGCAGCCATTGACGGATCTCTACCTGTGATGCACTTCTTCGACGGATGGCGGACATCTTCCGAAATGGGGACTATTGACATGATCGACTATGAAACCATCCGACCGTTGGTGGATTGGTCCAAGGTGCTTGAATTCCGCCGGAGGTCAATGAATCCGGAGCATCCCTCCTTGAGAGGCTCCGCACAGAACCCTGATGTCTATTTCCAAAATGCAGAGGCTCGTAACCGTTATTACAATGCATTCCCTGGCATCGTGCAGGCAGCTATGGACCGTGTGGCACAGGCCACCGGCAGACAATACCATCTTGTCGACTACTATGGAGCACCTGATGCTGACCGGGTGATCGTAATAATGGGCTCGGGCGGAGATGTGGTGAGCGAGACTGTCGACTATCTTAACTGTGAAAAAGGTTATAGAACCGGGGTGGTGAAAGTTCGCCTATACCGCCCCTTCCCTGTTGAAACATTACGCACAGTACTTCCCAAAAGTGTAAGGATTATCGCGGTAATGGACCGGACCAAGGAGTCAGGCGCACAGCATGAGCCGTTATGCCAAGACGTGATTTCAGCTCTGTATAGCGGCTCTGTTTTCAAACCTGACCTTAAGATCATAGGCGGAAGATACGGATTGTCAAGCAAAGAGTTCAATCCGTCAATGGTCAAAGCCATATTCGATGAAATGGGAAAAGAAAATCCACGCGACTCGTTCACAGTAGGTATCAATGACGATGTGACTCACCTGTCACTCGATGTGACCGAATGCGTTGACACCACAGTGGCATCCGACACCTACCAGACGATACTATATGCCATAGGCAATGACGGCACAGTAGGCGGCACCAAACAGGTCGCATCCATACTTGGAAATACACCAGGACTCTATGCCCAGGCTTATTTCAGTTATTCTGCCAAGAAATCCGGAGGCTACACCATATCCCAGTTGCGCATCGGACATAAACCTGTGACATCGGCTTACGGTATTGAATCCGCTGACTATGTAGGGTGTCACAAAGCATCATATGTACATCGGTTCTCCATGCTACATAACATAAAGCCCGGAGGCATCTTTGTGCTGAATTCACCTTGGACACCAGAACAGATGGTGACCAAACTGCCTCTTTCAATGCGCAAGACTATTTCAGACAAAAAACTGCGCTTTTACAACATCAATGCCGATGCCATAGCTGCCAAAGTAGGACTGTCACCAAGAATCAACATGCCCATGGAGACTGTATTCCTATACCTCAGCAGAATTATACCTTTCGAGACAAGCCTGGCAGAACTCCAACAGAAAATCAAGGAAACATACATCCACGAAGGCGGAGAGGTGGTGAATAGAAACATCCAGGCCGTGTCTATGACCATTGATGCCCTGAAAGAGATAAATTATAACTCGATAAAAGGATGGGACACCATACCGGATACATCACCACAGCACTCCCCTATCTTCAAGGACTCCACAATAAAGAATTTTATAGAGAAAGTCCATACACCATGCATAAAAGGTTATGGGAACAATATACCTGTATCGGCATTCACCCCTGACGGGACCATGCCGATGGGGACAACTGCCTATGAACATCGGCGCATCGCCACAAGGGTACCTGTATGGGATGCCGACAAGTGTGTGGAGTGTACCGAATGTAGCCTTGTGTGTCCGCATGCTGCGATACGCCCATTTATGCTTAATACCGAAGAAGCGAATGCCGCACCAAAAGATATAGTGACAAAAGAAGCTGTAGGCTCTCCATCTTTAATCGGATACAGATTCAGAATACAGAATTTTACAGAGGATTGTCTCGGGTGCTCATCATGTTCACTGATATGTCCTGGACATGCATTGACCATGACCCCCATCGAAAATGTGATCGACTCAGAATTGCCAAAGCTTGAGTGGCTGAAAACGAATGTGTCACCCAAAGAGAATCTTATTCCGGCAGAAAGTATCAACGGCTCACAGCTGCGCACCCCATATCTGGAATTCTCAGGTGCATGCGCAGGTTGCGGGGAGACTCCGTATGTAAAGCTTCTCACCCAGCTTTTCGGCAAGAGGCTGCTGATTGCCAATGCCACAGGTTGCAGCTCCATTTGGGGCGCAAACTTCCCTTCCAACGCTTATTGTACAGACCGAAACGGACATGGTCCTGCTTGGGGGAATTCTCTTTTTGAAGATAATGCGGAATATGGCTTCGGAATGCTTGTGTCAATCCAGCAACGTAGAGCCCAAGTAGCTGACATGGTAAAAGATCTTATCGAATCACCATCCACAATGCCCTACCTCAAAGAACCACTTCAAGCATGGCTGACATCTAAAGACGACCCTGAGCTCTCCGCTTCTACAGCCTCACAACTCATAACCATGTTGTCGCCAGTCAGAGATGCATCGCCTAAATATGCAGAACTGCTTGAGGCGGCTGATATGCTCGCAAAGAAATCAGTATGGGCCATCGGTGGTGACGGATGGGCCTATGACATCGGATTCGGAGGTCTTGATCATGTGCTTGCCTCAGGAGAACCAATAAAGATGCTAATAATGGATACCGAATGCTATTCCAACACCGGAGGACAGACATCAAAAGCCACCCCGAGAGCCTGTGTGGCAAAATACTCTCCGACAGGCAAATCCACCCCAAAGAAAAACCTCGGAAGAATGATGATGACATACGGCAATGTTTATGTGGCATCCATATCGCTCGGTGCTAACTATCAGCAAGCAATCGACGCGCTTGTAGAGGCTGAACGATACCACGGACCTGCAATTGTAATAGCCTATTGTCCATGTATAAATCATGGGATACGTCCGGGGCTCGGTCACTCCATAATCGAGGAAAGGAGAGCTGTCGAGAGCGGCTACTGGCCTCTGTACCGATTTAATCCTGAGGCATATGAAAGAGGAGAAGAACCTCTGACCATCGACCATGCAATCCCAGGTCCTGACAACAGCGGGACAAACGGCTCGGACACCGAAACAACTTCTGCCGGATACTCTTCCTCTGAACCTTTAAATTATGTGGCGCAATATATACATGAGGAGGACAGATACATAGACCTCAATATGATTGCACCTGAACGGGCTAATACACTTCAACCAGAGCTCCAAAAGGATTGCGACAGAGAGAACGATGCGTTGAAAAAGATTTAAGTCCGTCGTCTCTTATAACATTGGGAAAGTCCGCACAGACCACAGGAATAATCGAGTTTCCGTACATCGGGACCGAGACCGATTACACCGCTTACCGACTTGATGGGAGTCATGAGGCTTGATGATGACAGCGTCACGCCACATGGCTTCCCGTCAGGAAACATCGGGAACAATTGCTGCTGTCCGCTCACATCCCAGCCGCAATAACCCGGACTGAAACGATTGGTATGCTTCCATCCTGATGGCAAAAGCAGTGCTTCAAGAGCCTCTTCCATTCGGTCGGCAGCCTTTTCGGCAATCACACTCCCTATGGAATCAGCGATGAAAACTTTTACCATATCCCCTGTAGCCATGAGCCGATGTTGATATTCCTCGAATTCATCTCCCGCAGTCGCCACGAAATATGCGTAACGCTTTGCCCCCCTTAGTTGCCTGGCTATGACCCTACCTATTCTGTGCTCTCTGCCCATCGAGATGATAACGGAGCTGCCTTCGTCCAACTCTCCATCTGAAATAAAGAAACAATATTGAGCATTAAGCCAAAATTTTATCTCGTTGAGAACAGATTCAGCCTCTCTGAGAGTCATTTCATCAGGGATAGAATCACCATACCCCATCTGAACATACAGGTCAGATGGGGTAATCTTTAAATCGGAATAAGATAGCGTGCCGGAAATCATCGGTTAAACTCGGCAAGAGCATCAAAAAATGCATCGATATTTTCCAATGATGTATGAGGAGGAGTATCGCAACCGCTTGACAACACAAAATTGGGGTATTGGCGCATCTTTTCAAGAAGATCGAGAGTGTCACGCCTCACATCCTCCGGAGTAGCGTCCTTGAATACCGACACCGGATCAAGATTACCCATTGACAGAGCTCCTTCAGGAACCTCGGCTGTCACTTCCGCCATGTCGCATTTGTTGCCGAAATGATACGCTCCGGCACCTGTCGCCACCATAGCCTTTGTGCAATGACCGGTGTTGCCGCAATTATGTAATATGACAGTGAAATAGTCGTCCTGCACCTGATCGACGATATCTTTTACATAGTCGGACGAGAAACGCTTGCAGTCATCATCAGACATCAGTCCTGCCGCCGGTTCAGCCATCATCACACCATTCACACCTGTCTCCTTGAGTGCCATGCATAATTTCAATATGAATTCACTGCACTTGGCAAGCAAGCGGTGTGCGGCAGCCGGGTCCTGATATATGAGCATCATTATCTCCGACATGTCATAAAGACGTCCGGCAAGAGAGAACGGACCGATACATCCGCCTATCACAGGACGGTCAGTTATTGTACGTGCAGCAAGAAGGTTGGCTTTGAGATATTGTGGCACACGACCGGAATGAAGTGAGGGGACCACCAATCGGTCGATATCCGCAGCAGAATCAAGAAGATGCCCTATGACCGCAGGCACCTCATTCTCACTGAATGCAATCTGCGCTCCGAAAGCCTCAGCCTCGACGGTCAGGTCCATAATGACTGTTGCAGCAGCCGTCGGATACTTCGCAGCCAAAGCCTCAATCGATTTGTGATGCACATGTCCGTCAGTAACAGCGTTGAGCACACTATTACCGGTTATTTCTATTCCCGGATGCGTCATTACAGGGATCGCCACAACATCTTTGCGAGATATGATGCCACGCATCCATTCGGTCATATTGATTTTCTTTTTCATGTGTATGAGATGTACTGGTCTGATACGATATTGTCGTTTTGGCGTGCAAATATAACTCTTTTTGTACAATTTTATCACATTCATTTTTACTTTTCGTACATTTTATGTAAATTTGCATCACCTTAAATCAAAGACTCATATAGGATATGCGTCCATTACAGCATTCATTACTATCAATTTTCATTTCGGCGGCTGCACTATCTGCGACATCCGGCAACATATATGTATCACCGGCAGGTGACGATAGAGCGGATGGCTCGCTCAATGCCCCCATAAAGACTCCGGCCGAAGCATTAAGAAGAGCACGCGAATGGCGCAGGCTTAAAAGCCCTGAAGCCGCCGATACAATACAGATAATTCTTGCAGATGGTAACTATACTCTGTCGGAATCTCTATTCATCAGACCCGAGGATAGCGGCACATCATCCTCACCGACCATATTCCGTTCAGCAAATGACAGCAAAGCTGTAATAAGCGGAGGAACGGAAATAAAAGGATGGGAAATCGTAAGGAATGATCCAAGAATACCAAATGCCCTTATCGGAAAGATATGGATGGCGGACGCTCCAACAAAGGGGCATCGCATTGTGGAGACCAGACAGTTGTATGTCGATGGTAAAAAAGCTCAAAGATCATCCCAATTCGCACCTGGCGTAATGGATCGCATGATTGACTTCAATACTTCCGATCGAACTATCACAGTCCCAAACACAGACTTCGACATTGCCGAAGCCAACTCTCTTGAGATGGTGGTTCATCAAAGATGGGCAATAGCAATACTCCGTGTCAAAGATATGAGGCACGATTCCAAAGGGAATCTTGTGGTAAGTTTCCATGATCCGGAAAGCCGCCTTGAATTTGAACATCCTTGGCCCCAGCCTGTGATCGGAGGAGAGAAGGGTAATTCATCCTATTATTTCACTAATGCATTACAACTTCTCGACACTCCCGGTGAATGGTACCAGGACTATCCATCCGGTAAAATATATTATTATCCTGAGGATGGCTCTGACCCTAATAAATCCAAAATCATAGCACCTGCTCTTGAGACTCTCGTTAGGATTGTCGGAAACCCCGAAAGAAAAGTGTGCAATGTCAAATTTGAAAACATATCATTCGAATATGCCTCATGGCTGCGTCCATCCATGGAAGGACATGTCACACTTCAGGGAGGATTCAGGCTCATTGATGCATATAAGCTCGCTGTCCCGGGACTGCCTGAGAAGGCCGAGCTTGAGAACCAGGCTTGGATTGCCAGACCTGAGGCTGCAATCACAGTCAGCAATTCCTCCGGAATAGATTTCCACAACTGCCTGTTTGCACATATCGCAGCCACAGGCCTTGATTATGTGGCAGGAGATTCGGATTGTAATGTGACAGAATGCACATTCACCGATATCGGCGGAACAGCCATACAGATAGGGACATTCCCGGACGGAGGATTTGAGACCCATATCCCATATCTGCCTGACAATGATCGTGACATATGCCACGACATCCTCGTGAAATCCAACACGATAACCAATGCTACCAACGAAGATTGGGGTTGTGTAGGCATCGGAGCGGGATATGTACACGACATAACTATAGCCGACAATGAGGTGGCGCACGTAAACTATTCAGGCATATGCATCGGATGGGGTTGGACTCCGCTTGTAAGCAGTATGCGAAACAACCGCATCACAGGCAATCATGTGCATCATTTCGGCGGCCAGTTATATGATACAGGAGGCATATACACACTATCCAATCAGCCTGGATCTATAATCAGAGACAACCGCATAGAGCATCTGATCAAAGCACCGTATGCAACTAACGACCGAGGTTTCTACATCTATTTTGATGAGGCAACCGACGGATTTACAGTAGAGAACAATTATTGTCCGGACGCTGAATTCGGCTATAACCGTCCAGGTCCGGCTATGATAATAAGGAATAACGGACCTCACGTAAAACTAAATTAAATGAAACCGACCAATTATCATTTATTTGATTTTCTTGATTTCGATCTTGACCTAAGCAAGAATGAATCTTTATGGAAAGCGTGTGCTCCATCATCTGTAGAGGAGAAGGATGGAGACATACACATCACTGTGCCTTTCCAAAAACAGATTCTCTCAAATGATATGGCAGCTGACACCACGGCTCCACGCGAAAACCATACCCTGATACTCCGACAGTATGGACCGAAGATAACGCGTGTATTCATGGGATTTGAGGAACTGGACATGAGTGACGAGTCCGAAATGCTCATTCTTACTGAACGCGTAAAGAAAATGCCTCTTAAATCCGTCCTAAAAGACGGAGAATGGATTATCTCAACAGCAGACGGCATAACACGTGCGGTAATAAATATGAGAGAGCCATTGCTCGACCGTTGGAGCACCCTTCTGCCTGACCCTCAGGAGACCATTGATCTACGTCTGTATCCCGACGGCAAGAGAGAGATCAGGCTTGCAGCCTACGATCACTTCTCCCCTCCTCGTTATGACGCACTTCCTATCGCTTATTGCAAGATGGACAGCGGCAATGAACGAGCAACACTCTCATTCGAATGCACACATGACGAATGTTTTGGAGGCACCGGAGAGCGTTTTGCCAAAATGGACCTTAGCGGAAGAACTTTCTTCCTCAAAAATCAGGACGGACAGGGTGTAAACAATGTCCGCACATACAAGAACATACCGTTCTATGTGTCAAGCCGACTTTACGGAACATTCTATCATACCACCTCTCACTGCAAGTTGTCACTTGCGGGGCACTCCACACGATCAGTTCAATTCATGAGCTATCAGCCGCTTATTGACGCATTCCTTATCGGAGGTGATTCGTTTGAGGAAATCATCCGCGGCTATCGTGACCTTACCGGCTATCCGTCGATGCCGCCATTGTGGAGTTTCGGAATATGGATGAGCAGAATGACATATTTCAGTGCCGATGAGGTTAACGGCATATGCGACCGTCTGCGTGAGGAGCACTACCCATGCGATGTAATACACATGGACACAGGATGGTTCCGCACTGACTGGCTGTGTGAATGGAAATTCAATGAAGAACGTTTTCCCGATCCTGAAGGATTTATACACAGCCTTAAAGACAGAGGATTCCGCGTCTCGCTCTGGCAGTTGCCTTATGTTGCAAAGGACGCAGCGCAGATCGACGAGGCTGTAGCCAACGACTATATTGCCCCTATCACCAAAATCCAGGAATCGGAAGGCTCCAATTTCTCCGCCCTGGACTATGCCGGAACAATTGACTTCACCTATCCTGCTGCAACAGAATGGTATAAAGGTCTGCTTAAGAATCTACTTGACATGGGAGTGGTATGTATAAAGACTGATTTCGGAGAGAACATCCATATGGATGCCATGTACAAAGGGATGAGTCCCGAACTCCTTAACAATCTGTATGCCCTGCTCTATCAGAAAGCAGCCTATGAGATAACCAAAGATGTAACAGGCGACGGTATTGTATGGGCCCGTGCAGCATGGGCAGGATGTCAGCGTTATCCTTTGCACTGGGGAGGAGACTCTTGCAGTTCGTGGGACGGACTGGCTGGTTCTCTGAAGGGAGGACTGCATTTCGGTCTTTCCGGATTCGCTTTCTGGAGCCATGATGTGCCGGGCTTCCATACACTTCCCAACTTCATGAACTCAGTGGTCAGTGACGATGTATATCTACGATGGACCCAGTTTGGCGTATTCTCTTCCCATATGCGATATCACGGCACCAATAAGCGAGAGCCTTGGCACTATCCGACAATCGCTCAATCGGTGAAAAAATGGTGGAAACTCCGCTATGCCCTAATTCCATATATCCTGCAAGAGAGCCGCAAAGCTACAGAAGGCGGGTCAACAATAGTACAGGCGATGATATTCCACAATGCTGATGACCCCACATGTTACCACATCGACGACCAATACTACTTCGGTGACAGTTTCCTTGTAGCACCGGTCATGAATTCGGAAAACCGTCGCGACATATATCTTCCCGAAGGTGAATGGGTCGACTTCTTCACTGCTGAAAAAGTCACAGGAGGCAGATGGCTTAAAAATAAGGATGTGACAATGGAAAATATGCCCGTATATGTACGTCCGGGCTCTATAATTCCATTCTATCCCGAGCCTGTAGACTGCACTGATGACATGGATCTCTCCAAAACTATAAATCTGACCATCGACGATTCATTCCGTGGCATATGGAATGAAAAGCTTTTCAACTAATATCATGAATACCTGGAAACCGAATCTTGAAGAGACCAAGCGTCATTATATAGACTGGTGGAACCACAAAGGAATTGTCCTCAATATGTGGGAACACTTTCAGACAGGTGTAAAGCCTCATGCCGAAGTGCAGGCCCCTCCCACCCCGAAATCACTTGATCAAAAGTGGTTCGACCCCAAATGGAGAGCTGATTATCTTGACTGGTATGTGGCACATAGCTCGCTTATGGCAGACATGCTTCCTGTGGCAAACACTCAGCTTGGTCCAGGATCACTTGCCGCAATACTGGGTGGCGTATTCGAGGGTGGCGAGGACACCATATGGATACACCCCGACCCCGCCTACACCGATGATATAACATTTGATCCACAGCATCCTAACTTCCTGCTTCATAAAGAGCTGCTAAGGACAGTAAAGGAAAAGGCAAACGGGAATTATTATGTAGGAATGCCCGACCTCATGGAAGGGCTTGACGTTCTTGCAGCAATAAAAGGAACTGACAAAGTACTTCTCGATACTGTGATTCAGCCTGATGTCCTTGAGCATCAGATGCAACAGATCAACGACATATATTTCAGAGTGTACGATGAACTGTATGACATAGTACGTGAAGGTGATGAAATGGCATTCTGTTATTTCTCTTCCTGGGCTCCGGGGAGGATGTCAAAACTACAGAGCGACATATCAACAATGATAAGCGAGGCGGACTATCGACGGTTTGTACAGCCATTTATCCGTGAACAATGCCAGAAGATAGATTACACTCTATACCATCTTGATGGCGTGGGAGCTATGCGCCACCTGCCGGCACTACTCGAAATAGAAGAACTCAATGCCATACAGTGGACACCAGGCGTAGGAGAGCCACAGGGCGGCTCCCCCAAATGGTACGATCTTTACCGACGTATATTAAACGGAGGCAAGAGCATCATGGCATGCTGGGTAACTATCGACGAACTGCGTCCGCTACTTGACAATATCGGGACTGATGGCGTGCATCTTGAGATGGACTTCCACAACGAAGCTGAAGTTGAAGAGGCTATGAAAATAGTTGATGAGTATCGTGAACGTCCAGGGATTGCACATGAATACACAGATGATGTGATCAGAATTGACACCCCCACTCCTCTCCGACCATTTGAAGCAAACCTCGAAATCAACCGTATTATCAGTAAGATCGAAGGGGATGAGGAGCGCAGACCCATATCTTCCCAAAGACTTAAGACATCAAGAATCCCCGGAGTTCCTGTCAAGCCATCAGTTATTCAGGCAAAAGATGATACACCTGTGGCGATGAGTGTGTTCGACGCCATAGTAGCCGGCAACGGTGATGCTGCAACTGCTGCGACTCGTAAAGCATTGGATGACGGACACAAGCCTCAGGACATTATCAACGGACAGATGATAAGTGCAATGAGCGAAGTGGGGCAAAGATTCCAGGACGGCAAAGCTTATGTGCCTCAACTGCTCATGGCAGGCAGAGCGATGAAATCAGCTCTTGAATTGCTCAAGCCTATGCTTTCCGGGACAAAATCGGCAACAGTCGGAAAGGTAGTTATAGGCACTGTAAAGGGTGATCTGCACGACATAGGCAAGAACCTTGTTGCCTCAATGCTTGAAGGTTGCGGCTTTGAAGTGATAAATATAGGAATAGATGTCCCTGCCTCGGATTTTGTCGATGCCATCCGCGAAAATGAGCCTGACATCCTATGCATGAGTGCTCTTCTCACCACTACAATGACATACATGAAGGATGTGATCAGTGCTCTTGAAGAGGAAGGCATACGAGATAAAGTGAAAGTGATGGTGGGAGGAGCCCCGGTGAGCCAGCACTTCGCAGAGGAGATCGGAGCTGACGGCTACAGCGACAATGCCAATTCGGCTGTAAAAGTAGCCCGGAAACTCGTAGGAGCAGAATAAACCTTTAATGACCTAAATCTAAACCGAACAGAGACATCAAATGGAAGATCTATCAATGCACACGATGGACTGGGTGGTACTTGCCTCCTATTTCATCATCCTTCTGGCTATAGGGCTATGGGCGAGCTCCAAAAGCAAAAAAGAAAGCAGCAAGTTCCTCGCTGGCAATTCTCTCCGCTGGCATCATATAGGGTTCTCAATGTGGGGCACCAATGTGGGACCGTCAATGCTTATAGCATCAGCCAGCGCAGGATTCACTGCCGGAATTGTGTCAGGCAACTACGCCTGGTATGCTTTCGTGTTCATCGCACTTCTTGCTTTTGTGTTCGCTCCGAGATATCTTGGTGAGAAGATAACGACACTCCCGGAATTCATGGGAAAACGTTTCGGAGAATCCACACGCAACATGCTTGCCTGGTACACGATAGTCACCGTACTCATCTCCTGGCTTGCTCTGACCTTATTTGCCGGCGGAATCATAATCCGGCAGGTGTTCGGCATTCCTATGTGGCTTTCGGCATTTATATTGCTCGCCATTTCAGCGTTCTTCACCATCATCGGAGGGCTTAAGGCAATCGCATATACAAATGTATATCAGATGGTCCTGCTCATTCTTGTGTCAGCCACGCTTACTATTGTAGGCATATGGCACTTAGGTGGAGAATCAGTGATCGGAGGCATCAATACACTTGCCGATCCTAACATTGTGCCTTCAGACTACTGGAATCTTTTCCAGCCCAATTCCGATAAGGAGTTTCCATGGCTTCCAATACTGCTCGGTTATCCGATATCAGGCCTATGGTTCTGGTGTACGGATCAGTCGATGGTACAGCCAGTTCTTGCTGCCCGGGACCTGAACGAAGGACAGAAGGGAGCAAACTTCACCGGATGGCTTAAGATTCTAGATGTAGCAATATACATCATTCCCGGAGTGGTGTGTTTCGCATTGTGGAAGACAGGTTTCTTCGGTGACCGCCTTATCGAGCCGGACAATGCCTACATGACTCTCGTTTCGAGCCTGTTTCCTGTAGGAATGGTAGGACTTGTAATTGCCGTGCTAACGGCAGCACTTGTCAGCACGATAGGTTCGGCACTTAATGCGCTAAGCACTGTATTTACAATGGATATCTACGTAAAGAGCATCAATCCTCAGGCTTCATCGGAGGAAATAGTCCGCACAGGGCATATTGTCACCATTTTTGGAGCCCTCGTCTCCATTATGATCACAGTTGCAGTCGACAATATAAAGGGGATGGACCTCTTCAATGTATTCCAGTCGGTGCTCAGCTTTATCGCTCCTCCCATGGCGGCTGTATTTGTAATGGGTGTGTTCTGGAAACGATGCACCACACTTGCAGCAAATGTCATTCTCACATTCGGCACTATATTCAGTATCGGCTGTGGCATCCTCTACCTTTGGATAATACCTCAAGCCACAGAACATGTACACTTTATGATGCTCTCGTTCCTCATATTTGTCGTGCTCATCATAAGCATGATAGCAGTAAGCTATTTTGACAAAGCAGTTGTGGAACGTGAACCTATGACAGTAATCAGAAACAGACTTTCAGTCAGTGTGACAGTAGCCTGGACCCTTCTTGCAGCTGTAATGATAGGGCTTTACATCTTCTTTAACGGAAATTAATCACATTAGTAATTCTAGTAATCGTATGAATACCAGTTTCAGATCACCCTTAAGCGGTATCATCCCTCCTCTCGTAACTCCCCTTCTTGACAACGACACTCTCGATGTGGCAAGTCTCGAAAACCTTATAGAACATCTCATAGCAGGAGGTGTGCACGGACTCTTCATCCTCGGCACCACTGGTGAAGAGCAGAGCCTCAGCTACCGTCTGCGCAAAGAGATGATACATGAGGCGTGCCGTATCAACAATGGCCGTCTCCCGCTGCTTGCCTGCATCACCGACACCTCAATTGTAGAGAGCATCAATCTTGCTAAGGTAGCTGCTGACTGCGGAGCCTCAGCAGTGGTGAGTGCCGCACCATACTACTTTGCGACAGGCCAGCCCGAGCTCGCTGAATTCTATGAGGACATGTTGCCTCATCTTCCGCTTCCCCTCTTCCTCTACAACATGCCAAGCCACGTGAAGGTAAACTTCTCGCCAGCCACGATACACAGAATTGCTGAAAACGAGAAAGTGATCGGCTTCAAGGATAGCTCCGCCAATCTTCCATACTTCCAGTCCGTAATGTATACAATGAAGGATCGTCCTGACTTCTCAATGCTTATGGGGCCGGAAGAGGTGACCGGAGAGTGTGTGATGCTCGGTGCCAACGGTGGTATAAACGGAGGTGCAAATATGTTCCCTGAACTGTATGTTGCAATGTACAATGCCGCCAAGGCATGCGACACCAAGGAAGTGTGGCGTCTCCAACAGCTCATAATGCAGATCAGCACTACAATCTACAGCGTAGGTCAGCACGGATCAAGCTACCTCAAGGGGTTGAAGTGTGCATGCTCTCTGCTCGGAGTGATCAAAGATGACTTCGTAGCAGCACCATTCCACAAGTTCAATGCTCCGGAACGCAACAAAATTCAGGAAGCACTCGGAAGACTTCCGATTGAAAACGGCAAACTCATTTTCTAATTTTCTCGATCTATTACCCATTCTCCTCTCCCCTATTTCTATATTTAAGTACCATGAATATCATCGACATTATTGTCTTTTTAATTTTTACTGTCGGCACAATTGTGTTCGGATATCTGTTCGGACGCAAAAAACAGAGCAGCGACGAGTTTACTCGTGGAAACGGGAAAGTGCCTGGCTGGATTGTCGGACTCTCCATCTTTGCTTCGTTCTGTAGTTCCATATCATTTCTTGGATACTGCTCATCAGCCTTTATGGGTAATTGGAATGCATTCGTATTCACACTCTCCATCCTTCCAGCCGGATTGTTGGCAATGTGGTATTTTGTGCCATTTTACCGTTCGCTCGGAAGCATCAGTGCCTACAGCTATTTTGAAAAACGGTTCGGAAGATGGGCACGGCTTTACGCCTCGGTGTTCTATCTTTTCACACAGATATGCCGGTCCGGAGCAATCCTGTTTCTGCTTGCGGTGCCAATGAATGTACTTATGGGCTGGAACATACCTATAGTAGTCACAATAACCGGACTCGGTATCGTGTTATATAGCCAAAAAGGTGGGCTCAAGTCAGTGATATGGACTGAAGCCTTGCAGGGAGCTATACTTGTAGGTGGTGCGTTGATATGTCTTATTGTCCTGTACTGGGGTATGCCGGAAGGTCCCGAACAAGCCATAAAGATATGCCTTGAACACAATAAGTTCTCTCTTGGGAGCTTTGATGGAAGTCTCGTGGAAAGCACATTCTGGGTATGTCTGATATACGGAATGTTCACCAATCTCAACAATTTTGCCATTGACCAAAGCTACACCCAGAGATACTGTGCTGCTCCATCGCTCAAAGAAGCACGTAAGAGCGCGTTCTGGGGATCTCTGCTCACCCTTCCTGTCAACTTTATACTCTTTCTCATCGGATCAGGACTCTTTGCATTTTACTATATAAACCCAGGAGATCTTCCCGAGGGAATAAAGAGTGATTTTGTATTCCCCTACTTCATTATCCATGAGATGCCTGTCGGTCTTGTGGGATTGCTTATAGCCTCAATTTTCTGTGCGGGCATGAGTACTGTAGCAACAAGTGTCACATCTTCTGGAACAATAATTCTCACAGATTTCTATTCCCATATGTTCCCCAATTCGAGCGATGAACGCAAAGTGACAGTACTGCGCGTGGCAAGCGTGGCAATAGGAATTCTCGGCATAGGAGTTGCGCTCTGCTTCCTTCTCGTGGATAACGCACTTGATGCATGGTGGGCATTGAGCAGTATATGTTCCGGTGGTGTTCTCGGTATGTTCCTTCTCGCCTATCTATGCCCGAAAGCAAAGAAAAACCACGTGGTGCCAGGAGTTATTGTAGGTGTGGCATCACTCATTCTAATCGCACTTCAGACCAAGCTCACCGACTGGTGGGACATACCCCAATTCGTCCACATCAATCTCAGTATCGTAATCAGCACTCTGCTCATATTCCTGATCGGATTCCTGCTCGTACAGCTATTAAATAGAAGAAACGAAAAACAGATTTAAATAGAAATTATAAGTGCCACAAAGAATTTTACTATATAACAACTGGCTTTAATAGCGAAATTTCTCTTAGATTCACAATAACCTTTAGTATAAGCGGGTTTGTCAAAATGAACTGCACCCCAAAAGTTAGACAAAAAACTTTTGGGGTGCAGTTCAATCTTATGGGATCCCCTTTTTCGATTCCGGATGTTGCCTATGACTATTCATCGTTAGTGAATGACCTTAATGGCAATTATGATATTGAAGAAGTTATGAAACGTGCTGCAATACGTACTATGAACTTATGGAATGAGTACACTACTGTCCACTAAAAATGGACAGATACCGCGAGTGTCGTTTTGATAAATTGACCGGATGGAGTAACTTATGCGAAAAACTCTTTGAATTTGAATCTTGTGAAACTGATTCGATGTGAATTATGTAAGTAACATAGCAAGCATCCGGGGAGCTGCTGTAAAAAACGGCTCTCCCCGGATACTTTTTTAATATAACTTAATAGCCTATCAGAATTCGCTGGAAAAATGGAAGCGAATTTTAGGGAAATCAGATTGCGCCATCTGAAGGACATAATTGGAGTCGGCAAGGAATACATCACGACCCTCTTTATCGGTTGCCATGAACTGGAATTTCCTTTTCTTGAATGCAGCCAATGCCTCTGCATCATCACTCTCTATCCAACATGCCTTATACAAGGATATCGGCTCCCAACGACACTGGGCACCATACTCGTGCTCAAGTCGATATTGTATCACTTCAAACTGAAGCTGACCTACAGTACCGATGATACGGCGTCCGTTGAACTGGTTGGTGAAAAGCTGAGCTACACCTTCATCCATAAGTTGCTGCACACCCTTGTCAAGCTGTTTTGACTTCATTGGGTCGGCATTCTCAATATACTTGAACATCTCGGGAGAGAATGACGGCAATCCTTTAAAATGCAGATTCTCTCCTGATGTGATGGTATCCCCTATCTTAAAGTTACCGGTATCCGGGATTCCGACAATATCTCCTGGATATGCCTCATCAACCACATTTTTCTTCTGTGCCATAAAAGCCGTAGGAGCTGCAAACTTGAGAGTCTTACCTAAACGGATATGTTTATATGGTGCATTTCGCTCAAACTTGCCTGAGCAAATCTTTACGAAAGCTATACAGGAACGATGATTGGGGTCCATATTGGCATGGATCTTGAACACAAACCCTGAGAACCCTTCCTCTTCTGGATTTATGACACGTTCCTCCGACTGAGTAGGACGTGGTGCCGGAGCAATCTGAACAAAGCAGTCAAGAAGCTCCTTTACCCCGAATGTGTTGAGCGCAGAACCAAAGAACACCGGTGCAACCTTTCCGTCAAGATACTCAGCAACATTAAATTCAGGGTATACCCCTTCGATCAACTCCAGATCCTCACGCAACTTGGATGCATCCGCCTCTCCTACAGCCACATCAATTCGGGGATCATCCACCGAATCAATCTCGACACGCTCGCTCACTCGCTGCTTATCAGGAGTAAAAAGGTCGAGAGACTGCTCGAAAATGTTATATACTCCCTTGAATTTCTCACCGATGTTTATAGGCCAGGACAATGGCCGCACCCTGATCTTCAATTCGCTTTCAAGCTCGTCAAGAATGTCAAACGGATCCCGACCCTCTCTATCAAGTTTGTTGACAAAAATTATCACCGGAGTGTTGCGCATACGGCACACCTCCATAAGTTTACGGGTCTGACGTTCCACACCTTTTGCGACATCCACAACAATGATAACACTGTCGACTGCTGTCAGAGTGCGGTAGGTGTCCTCGGCAAAGTCCTGGTGTCCCGGTGTATCAAGAATATTGATCTTGTAGTCACCATAATTGAACCCCATGACGGAGGTAGCCACAGAGATACCGCGCTGCTTCTCAATCTCCATCCAGTCGGATGTTGCGGTCTTTTTTATTTTATTCGACTTAACAGCTCCTGCCACATGGATCGCACCACCAAAAAGCAGCAGCTTCTCTGTTAGGGTAGTCTTGCCGGCGTCAGGATGAGATATGATTGCAAAGGTGCGTCTGCGCGCTATTTCTTCGTTTAGGCTCATAATAAAAATGCGACTGAAAAATTTTTCAGCCGCAAAATTACAAAAAATAGGAGAATTTTCCTAACAGAGTTTTTTCATCGGATTTATCATGGATGATCAATACGTCAAGACCGGTGGAAGTTCTTTTGCCTGCACTATCATCCTTTCAAGCTCAAATACAGAAGGGACACGATTGCATATATTCCTTGCATCATTGATCTCAACAAGCTTTATATGAAGATTGGATGCCACACGATGACGGAATTCTTTCACAGTGTCCACACCGGCAGCCTCAAGAAGTTCGGCAAACTGACCTGCCACACCTTTAATACGAAACAAGTCGGCATGGTTAGTCCATTTGAGAATAAGCTTCTCGCTTATACCGGTCTCATCAGCCAGAAGAGTTCTCCCCTTCTTGCTTGAACACTTTTCAAGGAGTTGCTCAACGGTATTCACACCGACAGCCTCAAGTTGTCGGGCATAAGCCTCGCCTATACCCTCAATCTGTGAAATCTTATATGACATATTTCGCTATTTAAGTTCGCCTGACACAATCAGGATTACCTAAATAACAACCATTCAGATCATACGGTTCAAAAGTCCAGACGCTTATACTTTTCACGAGCGATAGCCTTGCTGACAAGATTGAAGTGCCACCATTCGGTGCGTAACGGCTTGAATCCTGCATCCTTCATGACTTTACGCAACAACAATCGGTTCTGCCTGGCATATTCACTCATTACGCCCTTCTTGACCAACAGAGGCTCACGGTCAATGTTAGCTTCAGGACCCAAATGGTCCACAGGGGTACCCATGTCAAGTTCATTGCCTTGGGCATCCTCAATAGTCACATCCACAGCCAACCCATAGTTATGAAGCCCGCCACCTTTTGCCGGATTAGCCACATAGTTAGCTTTAGATGTTCCCTTAACGGCATTGAACATCCTCCTCTGCACACTCATCGGACGCGCGGCATCCTTGACAAGCAGACGATATCCAGGCATGATCTCCGACAATTTTTTCTGAGCTTTATCAACAGCCCGCGCGGCATCGGGATGCAGCCATGCCCTCGTGAGCCCTCCATAAAGAACTTGACCAGTGAAATTATCGTCTCCGGCATACATCAATTCCACCCTTACATCAGGGTTGAGTTCTGAAATGTCAATGAAACCAAGTTCCCGGAATTTCATCTCAATATCCTGGGCGCAGATAGCTAATGATGAGAGGAAAAGCATACCCAAAGTTATTATGTGTCTAATTTTCATGCCGCAAAATTATGAAAAAACCTTAAAACAAATAGATGTGTCATGTGAAAATTGTATTTTTGTAGTCGCGACACGTTCGCACTACATAAAGATACCAATCAAAATGCAAAGAATACTCCGGACAGTTCCGTTTATAATATTTCAAGCCATCGCATTATTATCCTCAGCACAGATCAACACTGATCAAGTGATGCGCATAGGAGCCAATAATCTCTATTTTGAAGACTATGTGCTATCCATCCAGTACTTCAATCAGGTGATCGATGTGAAGCCTTATCTTGCGAAGCCTTATTTTCTCAGATCGATAGCAAAACTTAATCTTGATGACTATCTGGGAGCAGAGAAGGATGCCACACTCGCCATAGAACGTAACCCTTTCATAGTGGATGCATGGGAAGTACGAGGCGTGGCTCGTCAGAACATGGGAAAAAACCGGGAGGCAATCCAGGATTATGACCAGGCCCTATCACTGCTGCCCGACAACCGTGGGCTTCTCTATAACAAAGCAATGGCACAACAGGACATCAAGGATCTTGATGGGGCAGCCGAGACTTATCTGACATTGCTGAAAAGATTCCCCAATTTTGACGGAGGATACATAGGCCGTGCTCGCCTGCGGCTTGAACAGAAGGACACCATAGCCGCCCTTTCTGATATCGAGAAAGCACTGGAGATCAACAGCAACTCGATCAACGGCTATCTTATGAGGGCTGATATAGCCATCAATTCCGATAAAAATTACGCCTCGGCACTCGAAGATATGAACCATGCCATAAAACTGCAACCAAAGTATGCCGGATATTTCATAAACAGAGCCTACCTGAAATACATGACTGATGATTTTCAGGGTGCATTTGCCGATTACGACTATGCTCTTCAGCTTGAGCCACACAATACAACAGCATTATTCAACCGTGGACTTCTACGAGCCGAAGTCCATGACACCAACAAAGCGATAGCCGACTTCTCGTCAGTGCTTGCCCTGAATGACAAAGACTACAAAACACTCTACAACCGTTCGATGCTGCTCGCCGAAATCGGGGACTTCGACTCTGCGCTCAAGGATCTAAATCAGGTGATCGACGCATTCCCTGATTTTGCAGCCGCTTACTTTATGAGATATGACATCAACCGAAGGAAAGGTGACATGACATCCGCAAAGGTTGATTATGACAAGTCGCTCGCCCTTGCAAAGACCAGGGTACAGATATCTCCACTAATTCCCAATGCAGATATCTCAGCCGATTCCATCGAAAATAATCCTGACTCAAATAGCAAAGAAGAACTTGCTGACAACAACTCTTATAGCCAGGAACAAGTGAAACGCCGTTTCACCACTCTGACAACCATCCAGGACAATTCATCTCCGGAACAGATATTCAACAACAAAAGCATAAAAGGAAAAGTACAGGATCGCAATATAGCCATAGAAATGGAACCTATATTCGCCATATCCTACTATACATCCCCAACAGAGCTAAAAATGAGCGGCGACTATATACGTGAGGTGGATGACATAAATTCCACACGCATGTTACGCTTCGTGCTCCAGGTCACCAACCATGAACCATCAATGACTGATGAGGAGACCGCTCAGAATCATTTCAATTCTATAAAATACTACAATTCATATATCGCTGGTCACGAACCGAGAGCCATTGATTATCTTGGCAGAGCCATGGATTACATGACCCTACGCGATTACGAACATGCAATCGCGGATCTTGACAAAGCCATTTCACTAACTCCAGATTTCACGCTCGCGTACCTCATACGAGCCAATGCACGCTACCTAAACACTAAGCTGTCGAACAATATCGGAGAGCAACACGCTCCGAAGATACAAGGCATAGCACTTCCCCATGCCGGACAACTGCGTGCAGCTATTGCCGACATCGATTCTGTGATAAGACTTTCCCCTTCAATGCCGATCGCCTATTATAACAAAGGTGTGATGCTGGCTGGAGAAGGTGACCACACGTCAGCTCTACAATGTTTCAACAAAGCTATTGAACTAAAGCCGGATTTCGGTGAGGCATATTACAATCGAGGCTATGTGTTCCTGTCACTTGGCAACAAAGATGCGGCATTTGCCGACCTGAGTCGCGCAGGAGGTCTTGGCATTGTGCCGTCTTACAATCTTCTGAAACGTATGTCATCAAAATAAATTGACAAAAAACAACAAAATTCAACATTTTATATTAACTTTGGAGCAAATTTCCAATATTTATCACGATATAAGATTGTACAAAGGATGAAAGTTTTAAAATTTGGTGGCACATCAGTTGGCTCTGCCGAGAGAATTCGCCACGTCGCTGACCTCGTGAGCACCCGAGGCAAAAACATCATAGTACTGTCTGCTATGGCAGGAACGACAAACACACTCGTAGAGATAGCCGGATACCTTTATAAACGTAATATCAATGGAGCCAAGGAGACAATCAATCTCCTTGAGTCAAAATATCTTAAGACACTCTCATCTCTGTACGACAAACATGAAAGCCGCGAACGAGCCCTAAAGGAGATAAAGGCTTGCTTCAATTATATCCGTTCATTCACCCAAAGAGAGTCATTCAGCGAAATCGAAGAAAAGATCATCCTCGCTCAAGGAGAAATCATGAGCGTAGCTATGATGACCATCCTGCTCAACGAACGCGGCCTCTATGCCGAATCACTCCCGGCTCTTGATTTCATGAAAACAGGAGCGAACTCCGAGCCCGATATGCAGCATATACAACTGCATCTCCAGCCGTTGCTCGACAAATATATGGATGCCGACATCTTCGTCACACAGGGATTCATATGTCGTAATTCAACCGGTGAGATCGACAATCTACAGCGTGGAGGAAGCGACTACACCGCATCGCTCATCGGTGCCGCCATCGAAGCTGACGAGATCGAAATATGGACCGACATTGATGGCATGCACAACAACGACCCACGTTTTGTCGAAAAGACCGATCCTGTAAGCGAGCTACATTACGAGGAAGCTGCCGAACTTGCTTATTTCGGAGCAAAGATACTTCATCCCACCTGCGTACTTCCCGCAAAGGTCAACAACATACCTGTACGCCTCCTCAATACCATGGACCCGGATGCTCACGGAACCCTCATCTACAATAATATATCCGACCCGAGCATCAAGGCTGTAGCAGCCAAGGATAATGTGGTAGCCATCAAGATCAAAAGCTCTCGCATGCTCCTCGCATACGGATTCCTTACGAAAGTGTTCGAGACATTCGAAAAATACAAGACTCCTATCGACATGATAGCCACAAGCGAAGTGGGCGTATCTCTTACAATCGACTCCGAACGCTTCCTTCCTGAAATAGCCGACGAACTCCAGAAATTCGGTACCGTCACCATCGACAAAGATATGGTGATCGTATGTGTGGTAGGTAATATGGAATGGACCAACACAGGATACGAAGCCCGAGCAGTAGAAGCACTCGCTGATATTCCTGTACGTATGATATCCTACGGAGGCTCCAATTATAATATCTCGTTCCTTATACGTAAGGAGGACAAAATCAAAGCCCTAAACCGCTTGAGCGAACGGCTATTTAACGATTAACAGCACCGAATTATATGGCACGATTCCCAATCGATGAATTCAAAGAGCTTGCCACACCGTTTTATTTCTACGACCTGACATTACTTGACAGGACTCTTGCTGAAATAAAACGCACATCGCGCGATGAACGTTTCAGAGTCCACTATGCCATCAAGGCAAACGCCAATCCGGGCATACTGAGGCGGATTCAGGCTTCCGGACTCGGAGTGGATGCCGTGAGCGGCGGTGAAATACTCGCCGCCATTGATGCCGGATTCCATGGCGAACAGATTGTGTATGCAGGAGTAGGCAAAACTGATGCAGAGATAAGGCTTGCTCTCAACAATGGTGTAGGATGCTTCAATGTCGAATCCGAGCCGGAGTTGGATATAATCGATGAGATAGCATCATCATTAGGATTGAAAGCCAACATAGCTCTCCGCATCAATCCCAATATAGATGCCCACACTCATGAATATATAACCACCGGACTTGCCGAAAACAAGTTTGGCATAAATCTTGACCAGCTCCCCGACATTATAGAAAAAGTTCTCAGGCTTGATCATATCAACCTTTCAGGACTGCATTTCCACATAGGCTCACAGATCACCGAGATCGAACCGTTCTTGATGCTTTGCGAGACCATAAACCGTATCCAGGACGAATGGACTGAAAGAGGGGTCGAGTTCAAGACTATAAATGTAGGAGGAGGCCTTGGCATCGACTATGCCGATCCCGACCGACATCCAATACCCGACTTCGAAGGCTACTTCAAGGCCTTCCGTAACCATCTCAGGCTTCGCCCGGAACAGGAGCTCCACTTCGAGCTTGGTCGTTCGGTAGTCGCCCAATGTGGCAGCCTCATCACCAGGGTACTGTATGTCAAGGAGGGCACCACCAAAAGATTTGCAATTGTGGATGCAGGCATGACCGATCTCATACGCCCTGCCCTATATAATGCACACCACCGCATCGAAAATATATCATCACCAAACGATGTGAAGCATCACTATGATGTGGTAGGCCCTATCTGCGAATCTTCCGACTGTTTCGGCAAGGATGAAATGCTCCCCGCCATACGTCGCGGCGACTTCCTCGCACTTCGTTCAGCAGGAGCCTACGGAGAGATAATGGCATCACAATATAACTGCCGCACTCTCCCCTCATCATATTTCTACGAGAAATAACCTTAACCTTAATATCATGTCGAAAAATCAGATTGACGAGGTCGTGTATCAGGATGCCGACCCCGTAGAAATGCCGGAAAATGCATTTCGTGAACTTGGCGAAGGAGAGCATTATCGCCCGATAATGCACCCTGCTCATGACTATCCCGAGGTGACCCCATATTCGGTCAGCATGGGACTAATCCTTGCCATCATCTTCAGTGCCGCAGCCGCATACCTCGGGCTGAAAGTGGGCCAAGTGTTTGAAGCCGCGATTCCCATTGCCATCATAGCAGTAGGATTCTCCGGCGCGCTCAAAAAGAAGAACCCTTTAGGACAGAATGTCATCATCCAGTCCATCGGA
This sequence comes from Duncaniella freteri, assembly GCF_004766125.1. NCBI lineage: Bacteria > Pseudomonadati > Bacteroidota > Bacteroidia > Bacteroidales > Muribaculaceae > Duncaniella > Duncaniella freteri. The sequence goes on along the minus strand of NZ_SJSA01000002.1, from coordinate 421,405 downwards.
GCCTGTTCCGGTGTTATTGTCGCCGGAGCCATCTTCACTCTCCCGGCACTGTACATTCTTCAGGCAAAGTATCCCGACATTTCAGTCAACTTCTTCCAGATATTTCTCAGTTCACTGCTGGGAGGCATCCTTGGCATTCTCTTTTTCATTCCTTTCCGCAAATATTTCGTAAAGGATATGCATGGCAAATATCCTTTCCCTGAAGCTACAGCAACAACTCAAGTGCTTGCAAGCGGACTTGGAAAGGACTCAGCCAATGCCGGACAGGCTAAGACCCTGATATTCGCATCACTCATAGGTGGTATATACGACTATGTGGTGGAGACATTCGGATTCTGGGCAAATACCCTGAACACAATGGTTACATCGTGGGGACAGACTCTCGCTGAGAAAACCAAACTTGTGGTAAGCTGCAACACCACTGCCGCTGTACTCGGACTCGGATACATAATTGGCCTCAAATACTCCTTCATAATTTTTGCAGGCTCAATCTTCGTATGGTGGGTCATCATACCATTGATAGGCACCTACGGAGCAGCAGACATCACCTCGCTTAGTCCTGTTGAAATATTCAGTGACTATGCCCGCCTCATAGGCATCGGCGGTATCGCAATGGCAGGAATCATCGGAATTGTAAAATCCTGGGGCATCATACGCGAAGCTGTAGGACTCGCCTCCCGCGAATTCAAAGGCGGCACAGATGGAAAGAAAACTATCCGCTGGCAGACCGACATATCCATGAAGCATATAGTATTCTTCATCGCCATCGCGCTCATCGCTGTGTTTGTGTTCTTTTGGGCAGGTGTCATCAACACATTCTGGCAGGCTCTTGTGGCATGGATTGTAGTCACATTGATAGCATTCCTGTTCACCACAGTTGCAGCCAACGCAATTGCAATCGTAGGCTCCAACCCTGTATCAGGCATGACCCTCATGACCCTTATCATTGCATCAGCCATCTTTGTAGCTGTAGGACTCAACGGCACATCGGGCATCGCAGCATCCATGGTGATAGGCGGTGTAGTATGTACAGCTCTCTCTATGGCTGGCGGCTTCGTCACCGACCTCAAAGTAGGATATTGGCTCGGTTCCACACCCAAGAAACAGGAATCCTGGAAATTCCTCGGCACTCTTGTATCGGCTGCCACAGTGGGGGGGGTAATACTTCTCCTCAACCAAGTGTACGGATTCACTGGCGAGAACGCACTCGTTGCACCGCAGGCAAATGCAATGGCAAAAGTGATCGAACCACTCATGATGGGTGGTGATACACCATGGATACTATATATGGTGGGAGCGATCCTTGCCCTCATCCTAAACTGGCTTGGTGTGCCTGCCCTTGCTTTCTGCCTCGGAATGTTCATTCCACTGCAACTCAACACTCCCCTTCTTGTAGGCGGAGCCGTAGCATGGTTCATTAGTAGCCGATCCAAGGACAAGGCAGTCAATGCAGCACGCAACGAACGTGGCACACTAATCGCCTCCGGACTTATAGCCGGCGGAGCCCTCTTCGGAGTGTTCGCAGCTCTGACACGCTTCCTTGGATTCGAATACACCAATCCTATGACAGCCATCGCCACACAGTGGACCGGCCTTGCTGTTTACGCGCTTCTCATAATCTATCTGATATGGGATTCCATGCGTGCCAAAGCACTGAAGGATTAATCTGAATATGAAAGGTATCAACAGAGAGATCCTTTCATTAGCCATTCCGTCCATCATCACCAACATCACTACTCCATTGTTGGCGTTGATGGACGTGGCTATTGTAGGGCATATGGGAGATGCCTCCTATATAGCAGCAATCGCTGTAGGTGGCACAATATTCAATATGGTCTATTGGCTTTTCGCATTCCTTCGCATGGGCACAAGCGGGCTTTCGGCACAGGCCCACGGAGCACAGGATGAGCATGAGCTCAATCTTGTGCTTTCACGTGGAATACTTGTAGCTCTTTCCGCATCAGCAATCATAATATTGCTCTCCCCTCTCCTTGCAGAATTATCGTTTGCAGTCATGGATGTGGACGGCAATGTGAAGGATATGGCTGAGCGGTATTTCCGCATATTGGTATGGGGAGCCCCGGCAGTGCTATGCACCTACACTTTCTCAGGATGGGCATTAGGAAGAAAGAACCCCAAGGCCCCGATGTGGGTCTCATTTATAATAAACATAGCCAATATATTGGTCAGCCTGATACTTGTATTCGTATTCCGACTAAAAATAGAGGGTGTAGCATTCGGGACCCTTTCCGCACAATGGCTCGGAGCACTGTCGTTCATACTCATCATTCACAGGAAATATCATCCTGCAATGCCGTCATTCGGCAGAACTATCCAGAAAGGAGCCCTAAAGAGATTTTTCTCGGTGAATGCCGACATATTCCTTCGCACATGTTGCCTTATAGCTGTTACAGTATGGTTCACAAGGGTAGGATCACAACAGGGTACTGTAGTTCTTGCAGTGAACACCCTGCTAATGCAGTTCTTCATACTTTTCTCCTATTTCATGGACGGTTTTGCATTTGCCGGAGAATCCCTGTGCGGCAATTGTCTGGGAGCCCGAGACAAAAAACGGCTTGACCACAGTATCAGAGCGTTGCTATGGTGGGGAACCGTAGTCTCTGTGATATTCACTGTTCTGTACTTCACATGTGGAGAACGGATCATGACACTTCTTAGCGGAGACACAGAAGTGATAGAAGCATCCAAAGAATATTTCCATTGGGTGATACTTATTCCGATAGTCGGATTCGCAGCCTTCACATGGGATGGTGTGTACATCGGCATCACACGGACACGAGAGATGCTGCTTTCAATGGCTATAGCCACAGCCATATACTTCATCCTTTATTTCGTCCTGTTCCCCCACATGGGTAATGACGGTCTATGGATAGCCTTCCTAAGTTACCTGCTTTCGCGCGGCATAATACTCCATCTCGCAAGCAAAAGAGCAAGCCGTGATATTTTTTTGGAATAATTAGGATAAAGAGTTAACTTTGCAGCGACAAAGGGGTGCCGGATTCTATCGTGGAACGGCTGAGATAATACCCTCTGAACCTGATGCGGTTAGTACCGCCGAAGGGATTGGCTCATATTCCAATACGACCGTAAGATATACGGATCATCGCTTTGTCAAAACATAACAAATTCTATCCAAGCGATGAGAAAATATATCCCAGTGCTTTCCATAGCAGGCAGCGACCCATCCGGAGGAGCCGGCATCCAGGCTGACATAAAGACCATCTCCGCCCTGGGCTGCTATGCAATGACCGCAATAACATCTCTTACTGCCCAGAACACTACCGGCGTCCGTTCAATAATGCCATCTACAGGAGCCATAGTCGCCGACCAGATTGACATGATCATGGAGGACATACCTCCTATGGCGATAAAGACAGGTATGCTGTGCAATCTCAATGTTGTATCAACTGTAGCCGACAAATTAGAGCAATATCGTCCTGACAACATTGTTGTAGATCCTGTGATGGTATCCACTTCAGGTTCAAAACTTCTTGATGATGAAGCTATCGACCTTATTGTCAAAAGAATATTCCCTCTGTCAACAATCATAACTCCCAACAGGAGTGAGGCTAAAGTGCTGACAAGAGAGACAGACCCTGACCGCCAAGCCAAAATACTTATGGAGATGGGGTGCAGAAATGTACTGCTTAAAGGCGGAGACTCCGACCGAAAAGATTTTAAGATCGACTACCTTTACCTTGAAAACAAGCATACAGGGATAGAACTTCGTGCCGATGCTGTGAATACGGTCAACACCCATGGAACAGGGTGTACACTCTCATCAGCCATCGCATCTTATCTTGCACTCGGATATGACTTGGAGCAGGCAGTAAGGGCCGCAAAATTCTATATATCCAGAGCCCTTGAAGCAGGAGCATTCGTGACCACCGGAAGAGGGCATGGTCCTGTCAACCATTTCTATGCCCCAAGACGCCTGAAAAATTTCAATCCCAACCGACCAAAATAACACCAAACATGAACGTCACAATCAATGACATAAATCTCACTCTCCCCTCAGGAGCCACTCTGCTCCAGGCATTAGAAGTAAAGGATATCAAACCGCAAGGGATTGCAACCGCCCTAAACGGCACCGTAATACCTGCTTCAAAGCGAGAGAGCACCACTCTTAAAGACGGTGACAAAATTGTAATAATAAAGGCTTTCTATGGGGGCTGATCCAATGCTATTGATAGCCGTCACTCCCCATGACCCGGTCGATAACGAGTGGCACAAGGTTGAGGCATTGCTGCAATCAGGGTGGCACCGCGTGCATCTTCGTCACCCTGATTCGACCCTGGCCGATATGCGATGGATCATAGAAAGCATCGATCAGAAATACCACAACAGGATCGTGCTCCACGGACATTTCGATCTCATAAATGATTTCAATCTCGGCGGACTGCATCTGAATCACCGTTGCCCTTCAGCTCCGTCCTTGTACCACGGACCTCTGTCTCGCTCATGCCATTCTCTACAGGAGATCTATGATGCCGAGGATATGGAATATGTGACAATCAGCCCTATATTCGACAGCATATCCAAACAGGGATACCGTTCAGCATTCAATCACGAAGATCTGACCAAACTAAGTCATGCATCTGTTCCGCTGATAGCACTCGGAGGCATCTCGCCCGACAATATAGAAGAAATACGGCAATACAACTTTGCAGGTTTCGCCATGCTCGGAGCCATACCGTGGCACGGCACAGTGGAAGATGTAAATAAATTCGCAAAACAGGCTCTTTCAATATGTTAATGTTTATTACTCATCCCAGCGACCGATACAGCATCGCTGAGGAGGTGCAAATGGTCCTCGAAGGAGGATGCAAATGGATACAACTGAGAATCAAAGATATATCGGATGAGGAATTCCGACAGACAGCCCTTGAGATTATTCCTCTATGTAAAGAAAACGAGGCATTTCTCGTGTTTGACGACCGCGTAGAGCTTGCCATGGAAATGGGAGTTCACGGAGTGCATTTAGGCAAAAATGACATGAATCCTTTACAGGCTCGCGAGACAATGGGAGCAGAAGCGATAATAGGAGTGACAGCCAATACTGCCGACGATATACTCCGATTGAAAGGATGGGATGTCGACTATGTGGGTCTCGGTCCTTTCCGCTACACTACAACAAAGAAAAATCTGTCACCATTACTCGGACCCGACGGCTACCGCGAAGTGGTCAATAAAGTCCGTGAGGCAGACATCCCCCTGCCGATAGTGGCGATCGGAGGCATCACTCTTGAAGATATCCCTGAGATAATGGCTACAGGTGTAAACGGTGTGGCTGTAAGCGGTTCCATCATAAACGCTCCTAATCCTGTAAAGTATACACGCCAGTTGATTGAAACATTGAACTCAACCAAGAAACAGTAACAAACCCCATATAAGATAATGAAAGACATTCTAACTATCGGCGGAAAAGAATTCACCTCACGCCTGTTTGTAGGCACAGGAAAATTCGCATCCAACCGTCTGATGCTTGAATCCATCCTCGCTTCCGGCTCTCAGATGATAACAGTGGCAATGAAGCGCATTGATATGCAGCACGAGGAAGAGGATGACATGCTCGCACATATCAATCGCGAAAATGTACAGTTCCTCCCCAATACTTCAGGCGTGCGCAACGCCGATGAGGCTGTCCTCGCCGCCAACCTTGCCAGAGACTGTTTCGGGACCGATTTCATCAAGCTTGAGATCCATCCCGATCCAAAATATCTTCTCCCCGACCCCATCGAAACTCTCAAGGCAACTGAGATACTTGCAAAACAAGGTTTCAAGGTACTACCCTACATTCAGGCAGACCCTGTGCTGTGCAAACGCCTTGAGGAAGTCGGGACAGCAGCCGTCATGCCGCTCGGAGCACCCATAGGCACCAACAAAGGCCTCAAGACTCGCGACCTTCTTGAAATAATTATTGCTGAAAGCCGTGTGCCTGTAGTCATTGATGCCGGACTTGGCGCACCCTCGCATGCCGCCGATGCTATGGAAATCGGAGCAGATGCAGTACTCGTAAATACAGCTATCGCTGTGGCAGGAGACCCTGTGGAAATGGCAGTGGCATTCAGGCTCGCAGTAGAAGCCGGACGCAAAGCATATCTTGCCGGGCTTGGCTCAGTATCCGACTCAGCAAGTGCAACCAGCCCTCTCACTGCATTCCTTGATCTCTAAAATCCTAAGCAAACTCTACAATTATGACCATAGAAAATATAGACCTCAATTCATATCCCGGTTCCGAGAAAATATATATCGACGGAGAAATATTCCCTATCAAAGTGGCAATGCGCCGCGTCAACCTTACACCGACCGTTAAAATCGATAACGGGAAGAAGGTAATGACAGAGAATGCCCCGGTGTATATATATGACACAAGCGGCGTGTACACTGATCCGGCAGTCACAATAAATATAAATGAAGGTCTTCCCCGCATACGCGAGAAACTTACCGCCTCTCGCGAAGATCTTGAACAGCTCCCTGGCATAACGTCAGAATACGGTCGTATGCGCGAGACAGATAAGTCGCTCGACAACATACGTTTTGCTCATCGATATGCACCGCGACGAGCAAAAGAGGGCAAAGAAATCACCCAGATGGCTCTTGCAAGGCAAGGGGTCATCACCCCAGAAATGGAATATGTCGCCATCCGTGAAAACAACAATGCCAAGGCTATGGGGATTGACAGCCACATCACTCCTGAATTTGTACGTGATGAAATAGCTGCCGGACGTGCGGTACTCCCCGCCAACATAAATCATCCCGAGGCGGAACCAATGATCATAGGCAAGAATTTCCTTGTGAAGCTCAACACCAATATTGGAAATTCAGCCCTCTCTTCAGGCATCGAAGAGGAGGTGAGCAAAGCAGTGTGGAGCTGCTACTGGGGAGGAGACACTCTCATGGACCTTTCGACAGGTGACAATATACACGAGACACGCGAATGGATCATCCGTAATTGCCCTGTCCCGGTCGGGACTGTTCCTGTATATCAGGCTCTTGAAAAAGTCAATGGAAAAGTGGAGGATCTCACATGGGAGATATACCGTGATACGCTCATCGAACAGGCTGAACAGGGTGTGGATTATTTCACAATACATGCAGGAGCACTTAAAGCTCACGCCGATATGGTGCAGGAACGTCTGACAGGAATCGTATCCCGAGGCGGTTCTATAATGACACGTTGGGCGGTGATCCATAACGAAGAGAACTTCCTCTACACCCATTTTGATGAGATCTGCGAGATTCTCGCTGCATATGACGTAGCAGTATCGCTCGGTGACGGTCTGCGCCCAGGGTCGATACATGATGCCAACGACCGTTCACAGTTCCTGGAGCTTGATGTGCTCGGAGAGCTCACCGAAATAGCATGGAAGCATAATGTGCAGGTTCTCATCGAGGGACCGGGACATGTCCCCATGCACAAGATACGCGAAAATATGGATCGCCAGGTCGAGAAATGCCATGAGGCTCCATTCTATACACTCGGACCACTCACCACTGACATCGCACCCGGATATGACCACATCACATCGGCTATCGGTGCTGCCCAGATCGCATGGATGGGAACAGCCATGATATGCTATGTCACCCCTAAAGAACACCTTGCCCTGCCCAATCTTGAGGATGTCCGCAACGGCGTGATAACATATAAGATCGCAGCCCATGCAGCCGACATAGCCAAGGGGCACCCAGGAGCCCAGGTACGTGACGACGCCATGAGCAAAGCCCGCTTTGAATTCCGTTGGAAAGACCAGTTCAATCTCTCGCTTGATCCTGCCAGAGCAAAGCAATACTATGTAGAGAGCCACAAGGATGATGACCACTTCTGCACAATGTGCGGTCCTAATTTCTGTGCGATGCGCATCACCCGTCAGCTCGTCGACGATAAGGAAGCTGCAAAGATGGCAGAGGACTGTGTTAAATAGTTGACAAAATGTTTTCAGACGAATTAGAAAAATACGATTGGGATGAGACCGGACGGTTCATTGCCTCCCGAACAGCCTCCGATGTCCGTGCAGCCTTACGAAAGGAGCATCTTACTGTAGAGGACTTCATGGCCCTCATCTCACCTGCCGCTGAACCATTCCTTGAGGAGATGGCTCAACTGAGCCACCGATACACATTGGAGCGTTTCGGCAAGACCATCTCAATGTACATTCCGCTTTATGTGTCAAATGCTTGTGCCAACTGTTGCGTATATTGCGGTTTCAACCACAACAACCCTCTCACACGTGTCACCCTGACCATGGATCAGGTCAAAGCGGAGTGCGAAGCTATCCGTGAACTCGGACCTTTCGAGAATCTTCTCATCGTGTCAGGTGAGCACCCCAAAATCAATGGAGCCGACTATATCGAGCAGGTAATTCGGACTGCACGACCGTACTTCAACAACCTCACCATTGAGGTAGGTCCAATGAGTGCTGAAGATTACAAGCGTCTCACCCACAGCGGACTCAACGGAGTGGTATGTTTCCAGGAAACATACCATAAAGAAAACTACCGAAAATATCATCCGAAAGGGATGAAATCAATTTTCGACTGGCGTGTAAACGGATTCGACCGTATGGGTCAGGCAGGAGTGCACAAAATAGGCATGGGTGTACTGATCGGACTGGAGGACTGGCGCACCGATCTCACCATGCTTGCACGCCACCTCAGGTATCTGCGCAAGAACTACTGGCAGACCAAGTACAGCGTAAACTTCCCGCGCATGTGCCCAGCCGAAGGCGGTTACCAGCCGAAAGTGGTGATGAGCGACCGTGAACTCGCACAGGTGACATTCGCATTCCGCATATTTGACCATGATATCGACATATCATATTCAACACGAGAGAACCCTACCTTCCGCGCAAATATGATGAAACTCGGTGTCACATCAATGAGTGCCGGAAGCAAAACCGAACCTGGAGGCTACCGCTCGACTCCCGATGCCTTGGAACAGTTTGAGGTATCAGACCCCAGGTCTCCAAAAGCCGTAACCGACGAGATCAGACGCCTCGGTTACGAAGCCGTATGGAAAGACTGGGACAAAGTCTTTGACTAAGGAACCTTCTTGAACAAAGTGAACCCTAAAAGCAGCACACAAAACTTTTAGGGTTCACTTCATTTTGTCACAATCCGTATTTTTCGTAACTTTGGGGTCGCAAATTCAGGCACACTATTCGACTGCACATGAAAGATGAACCAAAGATAATATCAATCGGACAGATTGACATCTCTCCCGACGGCAAACAGGCATCACCAACGCTCGATGATCTTCCGGTCATACCATTGCGTGACATGGTGCTGTTCCCATTTATCACAGTGCCCATTATGATGGGCAGAGACCTTACAGTCAGGACCGTCAACGCTGCCGTTGAAAAGAAAATCCCTGTAGGAGTTTTCTGTCAGACCGATCCTGGCATAGAGACTCCATCTGTAAGCGATCTTAACACTTATGGTGTCATAGCTGATGTCGTAAAGGTGCTCGAACTTCCTGACGGCACAACTACAGCCATACTCAGCGCAAGAGGGAAAGTAAAGATATTAGGAGAAGGACCTGGAGAAACTATCCCCGGCGCCCTATCAGTAAGAGCCAAAGAATGCAGAGAGACCACACCACGCCCAACCGATAAGGAATTTGCAGTACTTATCGAGGATATACGCTCGACAACCCTTCGCATACTCGGTCAGAATGGAGACAACTCCAATGAACTGATTGTAAACATCAAAGACCTTAAAGCCCCAGGGCTTATGGTCAACATGATCTCTACTCATGCCGGATTCGATCTATCGGAGAAGATGGACCTCCTGCGTCATTCCCGCCTGAAGGACAGAGCCATGCAGCTGATGGCACTTATCGCACGTCAGGAGCAGTTCTTTGAAATTCGCTCCGAAATACGCCGGAAAGCGATGAAGAACATTGATGAGCAGCAACGCAATCATTTCCTTCAGCATGAATTTGAAGCATTACGAGAACAGCTCTACGGCAACGATGACGACAGCATAGCATTCGAGAAAAAAGCTGCTGCACTCAATATGCCTGAAAAGGTAAGGGCTGCATTCAATAAGGAACTTGAAAAGTTACGCCGACTCAACCCTCAAAGCCCCGACTACTCCGTTCAATACAGCTACCTTCAGGTACTCACTGATCTGCCATGGAATGTCGAAGACGCGATAAACGCCGATTTTTCAGAGGCAGAGCGCACCCTTGACCGTGACCATTATGGGTTGGAAAAGGTTAAAGAACGTATCCTGGAGCAATTGGCTGTAATGATGAATACCCCCCACGGACGTTCCCCCATAATATGTCTGGTAGGTGCACCCGGTGTAGGCAAGACTTCTCTCGGTCAGTCAATAGCACGAGCTCTCAACCGCAAATACCAGAGGGTGTCACTCGGAGGTCTGCATGATGAATCCGAAATACGCGGCCACCGCCGAACTTACATCGGAGCGATGCCAGGCAGAATCATCGATGCCGTACGCAGAGCTGGAAGTTCCAATCCGGTGCTGTTGCTTGACGAGATCGACAAGACAGGCAACGACTTCAAGGGGGACCCTTCAGCCGCTCTTCTTGAAGTGCTTGATCCGGAACAGAACAGCCACTTCCATGACAATTATGTGGATGTGGACTACGACCTGTCACATGTGCTGTTCATAGCTACAGCCAATACTCTTTCCACCATACCGCAGCCTTTGCTTGACCGCATGGAGATAATCGACATATCAGGATATCTCATGGAAGAGAAAATCGAGATCGCACGCCGTCATCTAATACCTCGTGTCAGCAAAGAGAACGGCTTCGGTGAAGATGAAATAAATTTCACGCCCGAGGCAATAACCAAGATGGTGGAAGGTTACACCAGCGAGAGCGGTGTGCGTCAACTCGAAAAGCAGATAGCCAAAGTGGTGCGTCGCATAGTGCTACGTAAAATGCGCGGAGAGGGATACTCCCTGAATGTAACACCCGAAACACTGCGCGAATATCTCGGAGTAGAACGTTTCACACCAGAACGATACGAGGCGAGTGATCATCCCGGCGTAGCAGTAGGACTTGCCTGGACAGCCGTTGGCGGAGAGATTCTATTTATTGAGTCATCTTTCTCCCAAGCCAAGAATGAGAAACTCACGCTCACCGGCAATCTTGGCGACGTAATGAAGGAGTCGGCCATCATTGCATCACAGATAGTGCGTTCATACAGTGACCGGTACGGCATCGACAGTGAATGGTTTGACACCCATGCACTGCACATCCATGTCCCGGAAGGAGCCATACCCAAGGACGGTCCGTCAGCCGGCATCACTCTATGTACTTCTATACTTTCCGCCCTTACAGGTCGTCCTGTACGCAACCGGCTGGCAATGACAGGAGAGATAACTCTACGTGGGAAAGTATTGCCTGTAGGCGGCATAAAGGAGAAAATACTCGCTGCCAAACGTGCCGGCATAACTGACATAATATTGTGTGCCGACAACCGTAAGGACATCGAGGATATTCGTCCGATATATCTCGAAGGTTTGACATTCCACTATGTTAAAAACATTGAGGATGTATTTGATATAGCCATAACGAAATAAAATGAGAACAATATTCATAAACATCGGGCTCATGATAGTCGCCGCATTGGTTATCGGATGGCTATCGATGCTATGGCTCGACTCCTGGACCCGGCATGGTGACACTATTTCGGTTCCGGCAGTACGTACCCTTGCCTACAACAAGGCAATGGATATCCTTAATGCGGAAGGACTGAAAGGGATCGTTGCAGACTCCGTATATGACAATCACACTGCACCAGGCACTGTGATTGAACAGAACCCAAAGGCAGGGACTATTGTGAAAGAAGGACGCGAGGTATTCCTCACCATACATGCCTTCTCCCCCAAGATGGTCACTCTACCGTCACTGACCGACATATCACTAAGGCAGGCACGTTCTATTCTTGAGGGGCTTGACATCAAAAATATCGTCGAACGCCGTGTGCCAAGCGAATTTAAGGATCTTGTTCTCGCAGTGAGATATAAAGGAGCACGACTACAGGCAGGAGCACGCGTACCTGCCGGAGCACGTATCGAGCTTGAAGTTGGAGAAGGCGTACAGGAACTGATACCTGACTCCGTATCGGCTGACACCGATGCTGTTGAAATCAATCCGGATCTATTTTAAATAACTTCTGTAATGGCACAGGATTTCGATGCCGAAGAGCTCGACTTGCTTGACAGCCTCGTTGAGACCCAAGAGGGCACCACTGAGTCTGGAGAAATATACGAGCATTTCAGATTCGTTGCCGACAAAGGTCAGCAGTTGCTGCGTGTCGACAAGTTTCTTGTCGCACGGCTTGAACACTCATCCCGCAACCGTGTGCAACAGGCTGCCGATGCAGGCTGCATACTTGTCAACGGTAAGGCAGTAAAGTCAAACTACCGTGTCAAACCATTGGATGTCATACAGATAGTAATGGACCGTCCACGCTATGAAATTGAGATCATAGCCCAGGACATTCCATTGGATATTGTATATGAGGACGAAGCCGTACTTGTGGTCAACAAACCTGCCGGACTTGTTGTGCATCCGGGCCACGGTAACTACTCAGGCACACTTGTGAATGCTCTTGCATGGCATTTCCGCGACAATCCTGAATATGATGTGTCCGACCCGCGCCTGGGTCTGGTGCACAGAATAGACAAAGACACGTCCGGACTTCTTGTGATAGCAAAAACTCCGGATGCAAAGACTCATCTCGGCAAACAGTTTTTCAACAAGACTACAAAACGAGAATACAATGCACTCGTATGGGGGGTGCCTGACCCTGCAAACGGCAGGATCGAGGGGAATATCGGACGCCATCCCAAGGACCGCCTGCAAATGACAGTCCTTCCACCCGACGATCCTACAGGCAAACACGCAGTCACCCACTATGAGACACTTGAGAATTTCGGGCACACAGCACTGGTTAAGTGCGTTCTTGAAACCGGACGCACACATCAGATACGTGTTCATATGACTCACATAGGACATCCTCTATTCAGCGATGCTCGATACGGAGGAGACAAGATACTCAGAGGCGAACGCACAGGTACATATCAAAAGTTCATATCCAACTGCTTCGAGATCTGTCCCCGCCAGGCTCTTCATGCCCGCACCCTCGGATTTGTGCATCCGGTCACAGGACAGGAAATGTTTTTCACAGCACCTATTCCTGCCGACATGACCGCACTTTTAGAGAAATGGCGCAATTATACGGCATCACATTAAGAGCGTAATATTTTTTCACAAATAAAGCACTCTTATAAGTTGTTTTTTCGTAATTTTGCACTATCAAAGCTTAAGGAAAGCCAAAAACTCTTCATTATCACACATTATGATTGACAATCTTCCACCAATCAAAGTATTTGCCGGTACGAAATCACAGTATATGGCTAAAGAGATCTGCCGTGAGCTCGGTTGCGAGCTTGGCAAGATGAACATCCAGTACTTTGCCGACGGCGAGTTTGAAGTATCCTTTGAGGAATCCATTCGTGGATGCGAGGTATACCTCGTGCAATCCACATTCCCGAATTCCGACAACCTCATGGAGCTTCTGCTTATGATTGACGCAGCAAAGCGAGCATCGGCAGCATCCATCATCGCTGTAATGCCCTATTTCGGCTGGGCGCGTCAGGACCGCAAGGATAAGCCGCGCGTATCCATAGCCGCAAAGCTTGTAGCCAATCTTCTCACCACAGCCGGAGTGGACCGCGTCATCGCAATGGATCTTCACGCCGACCAGATTCAGGGATTCTTTGATATCCCGGTGGATCACCTCTACGCATCGTCAGTATTCATCCCCTATATACAATCGCTTAATCTTAAGGACCTGGTCATCGCATCACCGGATGTGGGCGGAGCAAAACGCGCCAACAGTTACGCAAAGTACCTCAATGTACCCCTTGTACTTTGCCATAAGCAGCGCGCTAAAGCCAATGTGGTAGCCACAATGACCGTCATCGGCGATGTCAAGGACAAGGATGTGATTCTTGTAGACGACATGGTGGACACAGCAGGCACTATCACGAAAGCTGCCGACCTCATGATGCAGTCAGGAGCCCGCAGTGTGAGGGCATTATGCTCCCACGCCATCATGAGTGATCCGGCATCCGAGCGTGTGGACAACTCCGCTCTTGTCGAGATTATGTTCACCAATTCCATACCATTCACAAAGTCATGTCATAAGGTGACAATCCTTTCGGTAGCAAGGCTCTTTGCCGACACTATCCGTCGTGTGCACACCCACGAATCAATCTCCTCGCAATACCTTATCAAATAATAATCCATGAATCTCAAATCAATTATGACATCAACTGCTATCGCGACACTTCTTGCCGGATGTTCGGCTTCGTCAGATAGCAATGAGAAGATCATCGATAAGCCGGATTTCACATCCGCAACAGGTGTATTCGACATTGATGCCATCGAAGCTCTCGGCACTGTCGGAGCTCCGGTAGTATCACCTGATGGCTCCAAAGTGCTCTTCGGTATCTCTTACGAAAGCCTGGAAGAGAACCGCAGCAATATGGATCTCTATGTGATGAACACTGATGGGTCCGACATCAAGCGCATCACAAAGACCTCTAAGAGCGAGAGCTCTTACTGCTGGATTGACGGCGGCAATAAGATAGCATTCATATACGCCCCCGACAATGTAGCACAGGTATGGGTAATGAATGCCGACGGCTCCAACCGCAAACAGATCACCGACATGGAGAAAGGTGTCAACGGATTCCTATTCTCTCCTGATGAAAGCAAGGTGCTCCTTATATCCAACATCAAATATTCACGCGATGCCAAGGATATATATCCCGACCTACCAAAAGCCACAGGACGTGTCATTGACGACATGATGTACAAGCATTGGGACCAGTGGGTAAAGGAGATCCCCCACCCCTTTATCGCGGATTTCGATGGAGCCAAAGCCTCCAATCCTGTCGACATTATGGCAGACGAACCACGCTACGAAGCTCCCATGCTCCCATTCGGCGGTGCAGAATCATTTGCTTGGGCACCTGACTCAAAGAGCATAGTCTATACTTCCCGCAAGAAGGAAGGCAAAGAATATGCCATCTCCACCAATTCAGACTTGTATCTCTACAATCTTGCGGATTCTTCCACCCGCAATCTCACCGAGGGTATGATGGGATATGACACCAATCCTACATTCTCGCCCGATGGCACCAAACTTGCCTGGCTCTCTATGGAGCATGACGGATATGAGAGCGACAAGAACCGAATCTTCACACTCGACATGGCTTCTGGAGAAAAGACCGATCTTACAGACAATTGGGACTTCTCAGTCAATGAGATCGCCTGGGCTCCCGACGGCAAGACCATCAATTTCATTGCCCATAAGGGTGGTGTGACTCCGGTATTCACAATCGATGTTGCGTCTCATGAAGTAAAGGAGATTGCTTCAGGCATATGTGACTATGCCGGTCTCATGGTGGCTAAGGACGGCACCGTATATTCACGTCAGCATGCAATGACCTATCCCAACGAGATAGTGCGCATTGCCAACGGAGAGGTAAAACGTCTCACAAATGTCAATACCGAGCTTCTTGCCTCCCTCAAGATGCCGACTGTAAAGAAAGAGATGGTACCGACCACCGATGGCAAAGAGATGCTGGTATGGACACTTTATCCGGCAGACTTCGATTCCACCAAGACTTATCCCGCAATTCTTTACTGCCAGGGGGGTCCTCAGCAGGCTGTGAGCCAGTTCTGGAGCACACGCTGGAACCTTGCCCTCATGGCATCCAAAGGATACATAGTGATAGCACCCAATCGCCGAGGGCTCCCTGGTTTCGGCACAGAATGGAATGCTCAGATCTCCGGTGATTATCCCGGACAGAACATGCGCGACTATCTCGCGGCTGTTGATTACATGAAGCAATATCCATATGTAGACGATAAGCGCATCGGAGCCACCGGAGCATCCTACGGCGGATTCTCCATCTATTGGCTTGCCGGCAACCATAACCACCGATTTGCAGCCCTGCTTGCTCATGCAGGCATCTTCAATATGGAAGCCCAGTATCTTGAAACAGAAGAGATGTGGTTTGCCAACTGGGATATGGGTGGCGCATTCTGGGAAAAAGACAATGCTGTAGCACAACGCACTTTCGCATGCTCGCCTCATAAATATGTCGACAATTGGGATACCCCAATCATGATTTCTCATGGCGAATACGACTATCGCATCCTCTCATCTCAGGGTGAAATGGCATTCAACGCAGCTAAGCTCCGTGGCATTCCTGCTGAAATGGTGATCTTCCCCGATGAAAATCACTGGATACTGAAACCTCAGAACGCAGTAATGTGGCAGCGACTGTTCTTCCGCTGGTTCGACCGTTGGCTCAAGCCACAAGCTGACTCCTCCGATACAAAAGCAGAATAAAAGTTATATCAACATACAAATCCCAGTCGAGACAAAAATGTCTCGACTGGGATTTTTTATTTTTTTCTTGCAATTAGTATTTTGTATTTCAAACCATTCAGAGAATATTTGTTATAATTGAAAAAACGAAACGAGCAAAAGTTGGAGATACAACCGCAAATTTAGTTCACAAAATCAAGGCTATTTAAGTTGTTGAATTATAACCAATAAACCTATGGAGAGACCGGAGCATGCTGGGACAGCATGGGAGGCATAAAACAGTGCCGAAATCTGCATTTTAGAGCCGGAAGGCAGGATTGATTATCAGCTAATTGCGTCCTGAGTTCGGGGTCGACAGGCGTAAAAACCGGAGCATGCTGGGACAAATGGCCGAAAGCACGCCGCGCCGCGCAGAAAACCGGAGCATGCTGGGACAGTCGCTCTGACGCAAGTCTCTGGCTGTCGGGCGCCTGGCGCAAAAAACCGGAGCATGCTGGGACACTTTTGATGATTTTCAGCTATATTCCCATAAATAAGGAATATAGCCATGGCAACACAACCGATAAGCATGAATATCATCAAGCAGGTGCTGATACGCCTGTCGCAAAAGGAATCGATCCGTTCAATTGCTTCAGCGCTCCATATCAGCAAGAACACAGTCAGCCGCTACAAGTCGATAGCTGAGGCGGACCCTCTTACGACACGCGAACTTATAGCGCTGGAGGACACGGTTCTGAACCACCGTTTCAACGGGGGCAGCCCGGCGTATTGCGATGAGCGGATGGAAGTTCTGAAGGAACTTCTGCCCGCTTTGGAGAAAGAACTGAAAAAACCGCATGTCACATCGCAGCTGTTATGGGAGGAATACCGCAGAGATCACCCCGACGGCTACAGCCTGTCGCAGTTCCGCTATCACATATCCCAGCATATGAAAGCGGTCACTCCCTCGACGTTACTTCGCGACCTGTATCAGCCGGGACAGAAGATGCTGATTGACTTTGCCGGGGACCGTCTGTCGTATATTGACACTGACACAGGGGAGGAGGTGTTTGTGGAGACGTATGTGGCCATAATGCCGTACTCGGGCATGACTTTTGTCATGTGCGTGCGGTCACAGGGGATAGAGCAGTTTCTGATGGCCACGGTCAGGGCTCTGGAGTTTTTCGGAGGTGTCCCGAAGATACTGGTGCCTGACAATCTGAAATCGGCGGTCAAGAAGGCCGATTCCTACGAACCTGACCTGACTACAGGCATGAACGACCTTGCCAACCACTATCTGTGTGTGGCACAGCCCGCGAGAGTTCGCAAGCCCAAGGACAAGGCTCTGGTCGAGGATGCCGTCAACAAGGCCTACCGTCATATCTACGCCCCGCTGCGCAACCGCATCTTCCACTCTCTGGAAGAACTAAACGAGGCAGTCGCTGAGCTTGTCGACCGCTATAACCAGAAGCGGCTGACCGGCTGCGATTACTCGCGGCGTGAGTGCTTCCTGGCCTCCGAGAAACCGATGCTGGCTCCGCTACCGCAGGCTCCGTTCGAGTTCAAACGCCGCGCCACACTGAAGGTGGCCCCGAACAGCTTCATCACCTTCGGGGCGAACCGCAACTCATACTCCGTGCCTTACCGTCTGATCGGGCAGCAGGTGGATGTCACCTTCACAGCCACGCAGGTACGCGTATATCACTCGGGAGAATGCGTGGCCACACACATGCGCTCATACCGCCGCAACGACTACACCTATGTCGAGGAGCACCTTCCTCCAAAATCAAGGGAATACCGCGCATACAGCGCCGAGTACTTCATATCCAAAGCCGAACGCATCAGCCCCGAGTTCAAGACAATAATAGAGGCCATATTCGCCGGAGGACAGCCCGAACAGGTATACTTCCGCACTGCCCAGGGCTTCTTCAGTCTCCAACGCGACAGCGACCCGGCCCTGTTCCGTCAGGCATGTACCATAGCCGTCTGCCACGGCAATCTGCGCTACAGGTTCGTCAAGGCTCTCATCAAGACACAATGCGAGGGCTTCCGTGAGAACGCCGATGAACTGACGCCTCCCGGAAATCACTCCAACATCCGCGGAAAAGCGGCTTTCGCATAATAATCCACCATTTACATAAAAACAACACAATCAATGGAAAGAATCCTTTCTGAACTCCGACAGATGCGCCTTCCGGGAATGGCGCAGACATGGCAGAGCCTGATGGAAACACGTCAGGCAACTTCACTCAACATCGTGGACGGACTCCGTCTTCTCCTTCAGGGAGAACACGACATGCGCCGGGCAAACCGGAATGCCCGGCTTCTCAAAAACGCCCGGTTCCGCTATCAGGTGTCAGTCGACGAACTCGCATACGACTCTGCGCGTGGTCTTGACAAAGCATACATCACCCAGATGTGTGCCGGCGAATACATCAGGCGCGGCATTCCTGTGATCATAACCGGAGCCACCGGCACGGGCAAAAGCTGGCTCGCATCGGCCCTCGGACATCATGCCTGCATATCCGGCTTCAAGACCCGCTACTGGAGCATCCTCAAACTCATGGAAGACCTCGCCATGGCAAGAGTCGAGCGTCAGACCAAGAGGCTCTTCGAGAAGATAGCCTCTTACGACCTGATCATAATCGACGACTTCGGAATCAAGAAACTCAACAACGAGCAGATACTCGACCTTATGGAGATCATCGAGGACCGCCACGGCCGCAAGGCGACAATCATAGCCTCGCAAATCCCCGTCTCCGACTGGTACGACTGTCTGGAGACAAACACCACCGCCGCCGACGCCATACTCGACCGGATGGTGCACTCAGCGATACGTTTTGAGCTAAAAGGCGACAGTCTCAGAAAAAATCATTAACTTTGCAGCATCAAAAGTGTCCCAGTCTGCTCCGGCGCACTGTCCCAGTCTGCTCCGGTTTTTCCAAACCTATAAATTAGGCTTATTCGTGTTACTTGTGTAACAAAAAAAATAAATACGCTGTAAATCAATACATTATAAAAAGAACCTATCAAATAAAAACGAAAAGAGCACGAGTTTAGCGGCTCAAATGTTAAAAATCACCAGCGGCGGCCACATCGTTAAATGTGCCGCCGCTGGCTCGTCTGTATGTGTAGGATACGAAAAACCTAATCTATTGGCGTTTTTAAGTATGCCAAAAATGTAGGTAACAAATACCCATTTGGGGAACAACATAACGCCGCCAAACGGCCTTTAGGCTCTTTGATTGATTCCCACTTTCATAGTGCTTTGCGGCGATTGCTTGAGCCGCTTTCGTACGTGCTTTTGTGCTTGTGTGCATAGGCTCAATTTTAGCGGTTATTCGGTCACTATATCACTGACAATCGCGCCTATTCCTTTGCCACGTCCTAACGAGTGGGTTTTATCCAATGGCACAGGGCGAGGAAAACCCTCCGCATTGACCGATGCCAGCGTAACCTCTTTGCATTGGGAAAGAAGATGGATCGCTTTTTCAGTCAAACTTCTTTCATCTTTTTCTTTCCAGCGTTTGAGTGTTGGGAAGATTTGTTGCATTTGAGCCTTTGCCTGTTGGGGCGTCAGATTCCAACCCGTTTCCTTGTTAATCTGGTCGGTAAACTGAGTGCAGAACTCTATCATCTGGCTCATGTTGAAATCTTGGAGGAAAACACCTTCTTTGTAGCAGTAGCCACAATAGTCCTTACTTTTACTGCCGTCTGAATTTGTGCCGATGTTACCCTCTACAAGGGGCATACCGCAGCTTTGACAAAATCTTTGTTCCATATGTTCTATCATCGTTTTCAAATAATCAGTTCACTATCCCGTCATCTTTTTTTGAATTTCTCTTTTGCGTATTCGTAGGATTCAAGGATGTAAGGTTTTAATAATTCAAATGTCGCTTCAGATGGGGTTAAAGCGCAAATCCAGCCCATCCACGCATAAACCGGATGCGGCATAATGACATCCTTTGCGGTAAATTCATACGGCATATCTACAATGCAACCTTTACATGGACGTTTGGGCAGTTCTCCGAATAAAGTGCGGAAAGTCTGTTTTCTGACTCCTATATTTATTCGCCACACATCCTTGCGGTCAAGGTGGGAAGCTCGATCATTGTCGCCATCCTTTTCTTTTATCGTCAAGATATAAACCCCACGTTTCAACACTGCATCCGGATTGTAGAAAATCCCACGCTCGCCCCAACTGTTTACTTCGACCGTCCCTTCAAGGTTGTCAAGGCAATATTTCAAAATATCATCAGGTGCAATAGCCATCTTTAATCAAAACATTTAATTAACCTGTACATCGTTTCTATATCCTTCGATGCCATCTCGAATTTTGACTTTTCAATCAGAATGTTCTGGCCGGTCATAATGTAAGAGGACATAATGCGTATTCCATTATAGAAAATCTCAGTATTACGTAACTTGTAAGTAGATATACTTGGAACGGCATTTTTCTTGGTCGCCTTCTTGCATATCATATTAAAGGCTTTCTTTGCCACATCCCCCATAAGCATGATAACCTTGACGTTTGGAAACAAAGCAAGCTCTTTTTCCAGATAGGGCAGGCTATCCTCTATGCTCTCCTTTGAAACTGCATATTCGCTTTTAGGTGTCTTGACAGCATTGGTAATGTAAATTCCATGATCCAGAATGTCCTGTATTGAATTTACCTCTATCCCTGCTTTTCTGAACAATGGAATTGTCGTTGACATATACGCGGAATCCTGTTTCCCGTAGAAATCCTCCTCCGGACATGACGGGACAACCTCATTTATCATGATTGTCTGTATTGTTTCCGGCTCAATATTTACGTCATTAAGCCATAGATTTTGGGTATCCCCACAGAGTTGTTGTAGTTCCGACTTTATATTCATGATTTACTTTTAATTCAAATGTTAACCATTAAATAATCCTGCTCTCGCTCTGTTATAGTCTCAAATCCAAATTTGCAGCATATAATTATCTTGTTGACCTACGGTTCAACGTTTTCAATCGGTTTAAAGATTTCTTCAAAAAACATTGCAGATTCCTCCGACAAACGCCGGGTTGCAGCTATACTTTGAGCCAACACAACTCCTTTTGAATTGATTCGTAATGGCTTCTCTTTACTCTTCGGATAACCGAATCTAAGAAGTGGCACAACCTCATCAGGAATGAGGCGCGGTTGGATAACACTGCCATTTTCTCCCCATACTGCCCATTCGGCACAGCAATTAAACGGTTCCTGATGCTTGCAATGGGGTTTGTCGCCGGGAATAATCATCGTGAGATTCTCAGGCACACTCCGGAGACTTTTATAAGAAGCGTCTTTTGCACAAAAGAATGTGTCAGATGTCTTGACTACAACGCCTTCAGGGATAAGGGATCGATAATGGGCTCCAAGTTCTCTTACGCAATAGTCGAAGGCTCTTTCCTTATGAGTCACTTCCAGTCGTGCCATTATGTAGAGATGCCTGTCGAGCAATGAGACAGGAAATACGACATCTCCCTCTTTTATTGATGCTATTGACGGCATCCTTGAGTGGATGCTGCCAAACACTACTTTTATAGGCCCTGTGTCATTTGATTTTCTTAGTTCGTCCAACCAGTCCTGAGGCCAGTAAACAGTATAATATGCCATAATATGATGTTACTTGTTTCTATTCAAGAAAACGGTAGCCAGCTCGGGCTGTTCAGCGTCATTGCCGACGAGTCTTCGAGGTTTTCGGCGTCTTCATCGTCTGATATCGAGATGAATAGTGTGATTTCATCGGTGCGCTCTCCAAAGATTCCGGAATCTTTGACCTGCTTCATCGCCGAAATCATTGCGCTGAAGAAAAAGGCTTCTCCCGGCAACGTGTTGTGGTTTTCCCACAGCGATTTGCTGAGCTTCACCAGTTCGCTGCCATGCCCGTCGGAATATCCCCATTCGTCGGGATGCCATTTGGTTTCGTCGTCAGGCTCTTCGTTCTCACTTTCAAGGTACTCCAGGGTGTTCACTGCAAGAAACAGCGAGCAGCA
Source organism: Duncaniella freteri (assembly GCF_004766125.1). NCBI lineage: Bacteria > Pseudomonadati > Bacteroidota > Bacteroidia > Bacteroidales > Muribaculaceae > Duncaniella > Duncaniella freteri. The sequence continues at coordinate 399,014 of NZ_SJSA01000002.1, read as the reverse complement.
ATACCTGTCGGTGACCAAAGCGGCTGTGTAAATGCGCTCATCGTCTATGCGTCCAATAATTTCGCGCAGGTCAGCGGCAACCGCATCACTGATTTTTGCTGCCACGTCCTGCCAGTACGGAGCCACGGGAGTGGCCGGTTCTTCTTTTTTCCGCTCGTCGGCTTCATAGTCCGGTGAGTTGATGTAGCTGATATACTCTTTAGCTTCTTCCGAACCAAGTTTTGCAGCATCCTCAAGATATTGGTATCCCAGTTCTATATCCGTTTCGGTGCCACGACCGAAGGCATACGCCACGCCGAGTGCGGTGAGCACCTTGACGGTTATTGACTCCCATAGATTGTCGATGTCTTCCCCGGCTTCATGAAGATACTCGAATGCCACATCGTCGTCTTGAACTGTTCCCAGCCCCTCCTGATAGCATAAACCGAGGTAGGCGGCGGTCTGCGTCCGGGTGGTCTCGCTGCATTTCGGGTTTTGGTATGCCTTTTCAAACCATTCCACAGCCTTGGCGTAGTCCTGCTCCACATCACTGAAGCCTTCAAACAGATAATATCCTACCTCAAATTGTCCTGCGGAATGTCCGCATTTGGCAGCCATTTCATAGAGTTGATATGCAAGGTCGATATTCTCATCCACTTCTTCACCGGCTTCGTAGATATGCCCTGCATTGTATGCGGCTTGTGGGTCGCCCCTGCGGGCAGCCTCCACATATCGCAACAGCCCACCGTATGAGTCGCCCTTCTCGGTGCGGAGATAATAGCCGTAGTTGTTGCAAATTACGGGTGAAATATCCGCCAGCATCAAGTAATATTTCTCATAAACATCTTGCGCAATCTCGCAGAGGCCTGATTTGCGTATGTCGCAGTAATTGCCCCATCCGGCACAAAGCCCGCCGTCGAAACTGCGCTCGTACCACACCTTTGCTATCGGCCAGGCCCATGCGTTATAGTCGCTTTCGTCTTTGAATTGCTTGGCATAGTCTGGCTCGACACGCAGATAGTCGCCCCAATAATACACATTGCCGACCATGTAGCAACAGAAGGCGTCGCCACGCTCTGCCTGACCGAGAATCTCCTCAAACGCTTCCTTAAACGAGGCGAACGGCATTGCACGTTCCACCGAAGGGGTGAGGTTTGCGCTTCGCGCAGCACAAAGAACGCCCGTGGCACTGCCCATCATCGCGCTCTTCTGCATCAGCTTCGATGCGTTTTCATCGTCAGCTTTGAAGCCTGCCTGCGGCCACACATACGACTCACCCATGAAGCAGCGGGCTATGAATGCCAGCGCATCTGCATCGCCCTTTTGCGCCTCCAATATAAGTATTGAGTATCCCCGGCGTATTTCATCGCGGTCAAAACTTGACCAAATCAGCTTGACTGCCGTTTTCACCTGCCTGCTATATTTACCTTTCATCTTTCTCTTCGTCTAAAAATCTGAATACCAGTCTTCCAAAATAATCGTTTACGTCAAACTCCTCCCAACAGCTCAGAGGATCGGGCAATCTCTCGCCATCAATCAGACTCCACAGCCAATTCCGCAAGAGACCGACATCAAAAATAACACCTCTGTAACCAATAGGCACCGGCTCCGACCACCTTACATATTCAACTTTATATCCGGTGGTCGGAGCGGTATCATTGTCACGCCTGCTGATGTTGATATACCCGCCATCGCCTTTAGTGAAATCATAAAGCATCCATAGCGATTTGCCCTCTATGATATCTTCCAAAGCACAGAACACATCCGCCATATCAAAGTATCGGAAATCCTCGCCGTCAACACATAGTTTCGTCTCTGCCTTTTCTTGCTCGGGATGGATTTTCTGACAGTGCCAGCCGGTCATATCAGGAAGCGATGCGGTGCGGAAGAAGTCACACATGATATCGGCGGCCATGTCGCAATCAACGTCCGACCGCCACATTCGCAGCATATACCCGTTGACCATAAAACATACTGCTATACTGCTATCCTTAAAGTAATCAATTGAGTATGCCTTTGCATCGCTGACCAACACCACCGGCACGCATTTTTCAAGGTATACGCATTCATTATCCTCAATGTCGTCTATGGCATCAAGGATCTTTTCCTCGGTCACGTTTGATGTGCGTATATCCCCGTTCTTTGTGCCCAACACATATTGTGGCTTGCGGGCTTTAAGTCCGGAAAAGATGTCTCGTGTATCGTTGCTCATTTTCAATTAACGGTTTTTATGTTCAGCGGTCAGTTTGCCGCTCTCGATTGATATGTAGGCATCGTAATATGATTCCGTCAGAAATTAGATATTGACATCCCCTTGATTCCACATTTCATGACGTTACGTTTAACCTTTTCGATAGTTGCGTCCGTAACGCCATCTCCTACTGATATGTGAAGTTCAGATCCGTTTTTGAGTCGGTTTATCTGAACGGAATCCATTGATGCAAACCAATTGGATAGAAAATCCGTGAAAGCGGGATTACTTGTATCTAATATCAAAGGGTCACTGTCCTGCCCAGAGAAATTATTGTTGCAAGTTATCAGGCTGTCGCTTGAAATTTCAAGTACAACACCAAACGTCCTGTCAGCATCAGTATATTCAAATGGGGGTCTGTCACCACCTGCTAATGCAGAGTCTTGGCTATTATTCGCTGATTGGCTACATGATACAATTGTCATGGCACAACCTATAAACAAACATAAAAGATTCTTCTGTTTCATCTTGATGATTTACTCGGTTTAATTAGTACTCTTGTTAACTCTACTGAACACGTCTATTCAAGTACTTGCTGATAGCCATTGCTATCCAACCTATTGCAAGATATACTGTTGCATAGACGACAAACCATAATTCATGTATGTCAAAGAAAATCCATGTCCCGGCAAGAAACGCTACGGCTGACACCAATGGAAGATTCCACATTTTCTTTATGTCTTTCCCGCAGCGATAACCAAGAATCGCAGAATAAATAGGATTCACAATTAAGAAAAGCATCATGCACAGTGCCATTCCGGAACATTCAGACGCAAGCCGGGCAACGGCAAAAGGCAATGCTAACATCACAAGGATTGTGATTGCCAGCCAAATAATTATAGCTCTTTTATTAACCATCAGTATAATACTTATTTTAGTATGTCGGAAAGGCTCGATTCTACAAACATTGTCGGAGTAAACTCCACAATCCGGTAGTCGGCAATTCCGTTGATGTTGAACGGATCTTGAGCGATGATGGAGTCTACCAACGCGCGATTGTCAGACTTTATCATTATCACACCGCCAACGCGGGGAGTCTGCGGACCGGATGCGATGAAATCGCCAGCCGCATAGTGCTCGGCAAGATAGTCACGATGTGCCTGAAGGAAACGGTCGACTTCTTCAAGCGGTTTCTTATATGTCAGAATTGCAATAAACATGGCTGTCCGGTTTTTCCAGCGTTTGAGTTGTGGAAAGAATTGACGCATCATGTCTTTTGCCTGTTCCTGTGTCAAGGTCTGTCCTGACTCCTTGTTTATCTCGTCGGTAAACTGAGCGCAATGTTCAATCATCTGCTCCATAGTGAAGTCTTGTGTGAATCTGCCATCCTTATAGCAGTAGATACAGTAATCCTCGTTGCGACTGCCATCAGCATTAGTACCTTTGTTGTCTGTAGTCAGCGGCATTCCGCAGCTTTGACAAAATTTATGTTCCATATTCTTATCTTACAATGATTCGGTAAAAATTACCGAAGTAGTTGAAACTTAAGTTAATATATCGAATTGTCAAATACAAATGAATCGCCAAAGCGTTCATTATAGAAATCTTAGCGTATGAACGTATTGGCGATTCTCAAAGACTTCACCTTTCGGTGTAAGTCGGTATTTGAAAATACTACAACCAAGATGAGCAAAAGGTTCCTCAACTGGCTGATTTTAACAATACGCACTGTAGCGTTGATTCCGGGCAAAGTCAATTTTACCCGGCTGTCGCGCTATGGCGGTCGTACAGCCAAGACCTTTGCTTCCAATTTCAAAACATCCGTAGACTGGATGAAAGTCAACATAGGTATGGCGCAGGATTGTTTTGGGCCGGCCGATGACATGGCAGTGGCAATCGATCCGTCGTTCATTTCAAAAGCAGGCAGACTGACGTATGGCATAGGCCGTTTCTGGTCCGGGGTGGCACAACGTGTGAAACGCGGTCTGGAGATAATGGCGATCGGGGCAATAAGTCTGAGTAAACATACATGCGTGATGCTCGGTGCTGTCCAGTCACCGAACTTCAGGACTCTTGAATCTGAGAAACAAATGTCAATGCTTGGATGGTATGTGGCACTTGTCAGGTCAAAGGCGACAGAGCTGTTCTCACTGACGGATATTCTGGTTGCCGATGCCTTTTTCTCCAAATATGAGTTTGTAAATGAAGTGATTGGCATGGGATTTCGATTTGTCGGGAGATTACGTGCCAACTCATATCTGAGGTATCTGGCCATACCGGATTCCTCCGCCCCGCGAAGACGCGGCAGAAAGAAAAAGTATGGAGAGAAAGTGGATTTCTCCAACCTTGATATGTCCGTGTTCACTTCATTCATATATGAGGATTCCAAAGGAAACAAAACCCGATGTCACACGGCAGTCGTACATTCGAGGGCATTGAAACGCGACATCCGTATCGTGGTCTGTCCGTTTGAAAACGCAGAGCCTCTTCTTTACTTCTCTACCGACACCGACATGAGGCCTGAAAAGATCATCGGTTTCTACCGCACCCGCTTTCAGATTGAGTTCGGTATACGCGATGCCAAGTAGTTTACCGGACTTCAGTCACAGCAGACCCGCGACAGGGAGCGGCTTGACTTTGCGTTCAATCTTTCCTTCACAGCCCTCAATGTCTGCAAAGAGGTCATAAGGAAGGATTATCCGGATCTTTCGGTAGCGCAGTTCAAACGGCTTATGTTTGAATCTTATCTCGCCTCAACAATTATTTCGACTTGCGGAAAATCTCCGCATCTCAAAATAATTCAGAAAATAAATCATCGGTTGGCTCAGTTAGCGGCTTAGCCAAGGCTGAACAACCTCAAATTTTACCGAATCATTGATCTTATTTTTGTTTAATCAAACCTTCCAAGACAATCTTAGAAACCTCAGCAATGATGGCTGAGGTCGTTGCTATGTCGTAATTGGAATCAGCAACAAACACGGCAATAGAATATCTTGTACCATTAGGAAAATTCACATATCCACAATCATTTACTGCGGATATGCGACCTTCGGGTGTCGGAAATCCTGTACCTGTCTTATGTCCTATCAGGGCATTAGTAGGCAAAAGGGGGAAAGCAAGCCTGTCAAGCCCCGTGCGACACTGTTCAAGCATGACGGATATTTCAGAATATGACTGTGATGCGTTTCTCAATTCGTGGTAAAACCTATCAAATAGCTGCGCCATTGCCAAAGGTGTGGTACGGTTAAGATAGCTTAGGTATGGATCACGGTGCATATCTTCTTCCGAGGCTCCGATTACAATCTCATCAGAGATACCCATTTGCCTCATTATTGATGTTACTCCCGATGTTCCACCGACGCGATGCAGGAGTATGTCTGCCGCATTGTTGTCACTCTCAACCAAAGACCATTCAAGCAGTTCTCTTACAGTCATGGTATTTCGGCTCTTACCATACTTTTTGAGCATCGGGCTATAGGTATCCTCTTTCATAGCCTTCTCGCTGAATGTTACGGTATCGTTCAGGGACATACCGTTAGTATTTATCCAGTGCGCTACCGTCAGAGCCAGCGGAAATTTGACTACGCTCATCATAGGGAAATCCCGATTGCCGTTGACAGATACGGTGTCTTTGCCATTGATAATGACCGCGACACCTATCCGGGCATCTTTCCCTTTGATATACTCGTGCAAAGCATTCTCTATCGCCTTGTTTCCACCAGCGAAAGCAGGCGATATAAAAGACAAATATATAATTATAAACAGTAACTTTCTCATTTTGAATACAGTTTTGTCCCTCATATAAAATGACAGTCTAATGAACCTAAATCCCCGTCTTGAATAGCTTTGATTGAATTACGAATTATATCTGCGTCCCAGTTCCACCATTGGAGTTCTTGCAATCGGGCTATAATATCTGTAGAGAATCGTTTTCGTATTTCCTTTGCAGGAACACTGCCAACAATCGAGTATGGCTCGACATCCTTTGTGACAACAGCTCGTGTGCCAATTATAGCACCATCACCGATGGTCACTCCAGCCATTATTATAGCGTCATATCCAATCCACACATCATTGCCAATTACAATATCGCCCTTGTTATCCCAAGCAGAAACAACATCAGATTTCGGTAAGTCCCATTCCTCAAAGAAAAGCGGGAACGTGTATGTAGAAAGCGATTTCAGGGTATGGTTGGCGCAATTGAATATAAACTTTGCTCCGCAGGCTATTGAGCAAAACTTTCCGATAATCAAACGATCATGATTTATAGGATAATGATACAGCACGTTATTCTTCTCAAAGTCACGAGGGTCATTCACAAAATCATTGTAAATGGTAAAATCTCCGACTTCAATATTCTGGTGCGTTATGACTGATTTAAGATAGACAGTCTGATTATCACCAGAACGAGGATATATCTCTGTTTGGTTCATATCTAAAACTATTTGAGCCGTTCTATTTCATTTATATTCAATATGTGCAAATAATGATAAATATTGCCATCTTCCTGCGCATCACCATTAATGCCAATAACGCTCTTGACTTCCATATAATAATCAGTTCTATTCTTGGCGATTGCCTTCTATCACCTGATTTATCAACTCCAGGACTTCATCGTCTGACATTTTCCTGTCCCTTACAAGAGTGCTTATCACTCCACGAATGGAATTGTTGAAATATCGCTGAACGACATTTTTCAGATTGTTACCACAATACTCCTCTCTTTCTATAAGGGGATAGTAGATGAATCCGTTGTTTCCTGCCGGCTTGTGGTCTAAAAAGCCCTTATCAACAAGAAACCTCACGAATGTAGATATGGCGGTTCTGCTTGGACGAGGTTCGGGATAAGTGGCAATAATCTCCTTAACGGTAGCTTCGCCCTTCTCCCAAAACTTATTCATCACTTCTTCTTCACGCTTGGTAAGTTGTTCCATTATCTTCAACTTAAGATTTATAGTGCAAAGTTAGTCTAAATTCGTTAGACCGCAAAGATTTATATGCTTAAATTTAGAATCATTATATCTACTCTCCAATAAAAGAAAGAAATTTGAGATTCATGTACAGGTGTAATATATCTGTTAAATCAGGATAGGATTTACTTTCATGGTGGAGAGATTCAGGTACAGGCCGTGGTACTCTATCATGCCGTGACGGAACATTTTCCACAAAAGGTTGCAACCGAGTTGTGCCAATGTCGAGTTGATGAACAGATCCTGTTTTTCCAATGCTTCGGCAAGAGAGCAACTCGGACCAGAATCATTATCTTTCACTTTTGAGTACCGCACGAGGCGTGTCACCACTTTCAGAGAGCTTACCGTTTCATAAAGATGCGATTCCGGCTGCTTGATTTTTCTTGGCACGGTTCCCATTACAACCTGTCCGCTTGACTGCGAGTTTCCGAAGTCGAGCCAATATATCGGTGTGCCATGATTGGTGTAGTCTGATTCCGGTACAGCCTTCAACACTTTCCATAAATCCATACGTGATTTCACATTGTCGGTGCAGGTAATCGTTATGTTGGCCATATTGTCCCTTCGTGCATCCTTGGGACATACCGGATATAAGTCCGGGATTGCAGCCCAGTCATTCCCGAAGAAGTTGTTTATCCGTGTCACCAGACACTGCGCCTTGTTCAGCTCGATATCCGACCATCCGAAAAGCTGGCGCCCGATATTGGCCTCAGTAACTATATCAGGGTCATATACCGTTAAGAACAGACCGGGATGGTTCAATGCTCTCAGTGTCACATCAAGCCTGGAGAGATTTGTGAGGACCTGCGACCCTGTGCCGCCGGCACCTATGAGATTTACCGTAACCGGATGCTGTGGATTGAGCAGGTAGTTGTGAATATAATGTACACGTTTCATTTCATAAGGTCTTTTAGTTTAAGATTATTTAGAGGTATGGTTCATTGATTGAAAAAACATATTCTTATCATATTTAGTGTGAATATTTCTGGTTATTGCCTACGCTTATCCCTTGAAGAATTCTGCGAGAAGCCTGTTACGGTCAGGATGGCGGCTTATCTCATAGGATCCAGGATGGTGGAGATATGCACCGGTCCCCCTGTCCTGCGTGACGGGAACTTGATTCCGGGTCTTTCAATCCGGACGATTCTTTTCTTCGGCACCGGAATTGTCACCGCCGGTTGTGCCGCTGTCATGATAGCCTGTCTCATAGTCGTTTATTTTTTAATTAATTATTGAATATCCGGGCTTGGCAGCCCGATGAACTACAAGGGCATTACAGCGGCCGACTCCGGTAATGCAAGGCTTTCGGGAAAAATACCGGAGCGAAGCGAGGATGATTTTTCCCGAAACCGATAGGCCCGGCCTTGCAGTCCGAATGAGGCGGACGCTAATTTTGCCCGGTAGTTTCTTCGGGTCTGTCAGCCAGACTATTCCTCTCGACCCTGTTTCATACAGTCATTTTTCAATGGGGTTCTACTAATATCAAGTTTTGTTGTATGCTTTGTTTCAAATAAAATTCAATCCTCATGACGCATTATTAATTATGAACCATACAGCGGATACAGGTGTTGAAATTGGATAGTAAATATATGTAATATCATAGTTTATGACACAATATCAATTAAAACGGGATTACGAACCCGCTACTCCGGAAGACGGCTTCAGGGTATATATAGACAGACTTTGGCCGAGAGGTCTCTCGCACGAGACTTTCCATTATGATTTGTGGGATAAGGATATCGCGCCGTCCACAGAACTCCGCGAATGGTTTCATGCGGATCCCGATAACCGATGGTCTGAATTTGAGACTCGATATTCCAAAGAACTGGAGACCAGCCCTTCGTTCGGGGCATTGCGACATCTTCTTGCACAGAAATCTGTAGTGACATTACTTTATTCGTCTCATGATGAACGACATAACAATGCCATTGTGGTTTACAACTTATTGACAAAATAATCTCTTAACATATCCTCCACTTATGAAAATGTTCTGTTACCAGTGCCAGGAGACCGCACGCGGCAAAGGCTGCGAGATACAAGGTGTATGCGGAAAGAAACCCGAAACGTCTGCAAGAATGGATCAGCTGCTTTACATCGCCCGTGGCATGGCCATCGTAAACCGACAGTTGCGAGAGAAAGGCGCATCAAGCAAGGATGCATCCCGGTTCATCGTCGACGCACTGTTCACCACCATTACCAACGCGAACTTCGACAATGATATGCTCGACGGCTATATCACAAAAGCCCTCGACCTGAAAAACGAACTCGAAGGAGAGTCGAAAAAGCGCGGCATGGAGCCTCCTTTCATGCCTGAGGTGTCGTATCATATCCCAAAGGAGGAATATGGCGTACATGAGGTAATCGAACACAGCGGCACTCTTGAAGAAGAAATCACAAGTGTGCTCCATGAAAAGAACCCGAATATAAGAGGTCTCAAGCAGCTTGCCATGTACGGCTGCAAGGGTATGGCGGCCTATGCCCGCCACGCCTGTAACCTCGGTTATGAGGACGAAGACATATATGTCGTGATAGAGAACGCCCTTGCCGAGATAAGCCGTCCTGACATAAGCGTGGATGAGCTGTTTTCGCTCGTGCTCAATGTGGGTGACGGGGGTGTCAAGGCTATGGCTCTGCTTGACAAGGCAAACACATCGACCTACGGCAATCCCGAAATCACAAAGGTAAACATCGGAGTAAGGAACCGTCCGGGCATACTCGTGAGCGGTCACGACCTCAAGGATCTTGAGGAACTGCTCGAACAGTCAGCAGGCAAAGGGGTTGACATCTACACCCACTCGGAGATGCTCCCTGCCCAGAGCTATCCTTTCTTCAAGAAATTCCCCCACTTTGCAGGTAACTACGGCAACGCATGGTGGCGGCAGATTGACGAGTTCGAGACATTCAACGGCATGTTCCTCTTCACCTCCAACTGCATCGTGCCCCCGCGTCCGAAAACCACCTACATGGACCGCGTCTACACGACCGGTGTCGTCGGAATGCCCGGCACACATTTTATCCCCGAGGGGAAGGACGGCAAAAAGGATTTTTCCGAAATCATAGAGCGGGCGCAGACATGCCAGCCGCCGACAGAGATAGAGCACGGTGAGATTGTCGCCGGATTCGCCCATAACCAGGTGCTTGCTTTGGCGCCTAAGATTATCGACCTCATCAAAAGCGGTAAAATCCGCAAGTTTGTGGTCATGGCAGGCTGTGACGGCAGAATGCCCTCGCACAAATACTATACGGAATTTGCGGAAAGGCTTCCTAATGACTGCGTGATTCTCACCGCAGGCTGTGCCAAATACCGCTACAACAAGCTTCCGCTCGGTGATATCGAGGGTGTTCCGCGCGTGCTCGATGCCGGACAGTGTAACGACTCCTATTCGCTCGTCGTGATTGCCAATGCCCTCAAGGACGCTTTCGGCCTGGAGAGTGTCAACGATCTGCCGATTGTCTACAACATCGCATGGTATGAGCAGAAGGCGGTGATAGTGCTTCTGGCCCTGTTGAGCCTCGGAGTGAAGAATATCCACACCGGCCCGACGCTGCCGGCATTTTTCACCCCCCAAATTCTGAAAGTGCTTCAGGAGAAGTTCAATATAGGTACCATCGCCACCGTTGACGAAGATTTGGCTACCCTTATCGGTTGAAAGAAATGGACGGTCGGAATGTGAATCGGTTTATCCATAAATATGTGATAGCGGCGGCGCACGCCATCCTTTGGCTGGCGGCGCTGTCTCTTGCCGCATATTTCCATCTTGACCACGGATATTCGGCTGCCGAGGCGCTTCTCGGCTCCACGCTCATGGCATATTGTGCATATGTCTGTGAGTCCGGACTGGGCACATGGCGCGTGGCGGCCGCTGCCGGTGATTTTAGGATTGATTTCAGGAAGGCCGGATTGTGGGGATGGATTGTCGTGAACATAGCGGTAGCAATAACCCTGTCGTTGCTTTTTCTGAAATACCACGAATGGTGGATATTGCTCCTCATCATACTTAACGCCGGATGGCAGAAATATATGAACGGGCGAATACCCCCCCGTTTGCAGGAAACCTTCCAGTCTGTAAAGCTATGAAAATATCATCCGAACTGTTCCTCTGCCTCGGGCTTGTCTTTGCCGCTTTATATTTTCTGATATTCGGCATCGGCTTTGTCATCACTATGAAGATTCGCAAAAAAAGAAACCTCTAAATAAATTTACGACATGTTCAGATTAAAAGACAGAATTCCATACGCTGACGGCTCCATAGCGAAGGAGATTGTCATGCAGAACCATAGCGGGCTTTCGCTCCTTATGGCAGTTGACAAGGGACTTGAGATTCCCACACATACGGCTAATGCCGACGTGCTCGTCCAGGTAATAGATGGAAGCATGGAGTTCAACATTGAGGATAAAGTACTTGAGTTGAAAGAGGGTGATGCGCTCACTATGACACCGGGTGTGAAACATTCCTTAAAGGCTACGGAACGGTTCAAGGTTCTTGTCACAAAGCTCAACGCATGAGCACGGCATCGTTCGGTCTTCAGGCATCCTGAGGGTATGGACTCCCCGGATGCCTTTATTATTTCCCGATTAGATGTCGGATAGCCATTATCGGGTGATAAAAGAGCATCCTCGGGCCGGAAAAGCGCATGACCGTCTTTATTTTTTCTTTCATATCCGGACAGTAACAATGTATCCTGCATTTGCGGCAACTTCCTTTCGAATCGCTGAAAGGACAATGGCGCAGACGGCTTTCGGCATACCTCGCCAAATTCTCACACCCGGGACAAGTATCTCTATTTCCCTCTTTCAGGCGGCAATATAGACGGATCATCTCTCTTACGATCCTGATTTCGTATTCTATCTTCATTTATGGTTTGGATTTGCCGACCGGCGGTTCTGTGAGTGTTATTTTGACAACGGTTGTGCGGTCGAGGCTACGCTTGATCGCTTCATCAAAATTCCCCATGTAATTAGGTAAAAAGCGTTGGCAGAGCAGACGCAAAGCCATAATCTTTTCCGCGTTATCAGTCACAATCTCCGCCTCCCCTAAAGCGATGGCAGAGTCATAATACATAGTAAAATTCTTTTTCCCGGTCTCAAATTTCGGGGAGCATCGGCTGACGGCACTCAGGCTGACAATGGGATTGGCCCTTATGCAATCCATCTTCTCCCCCTCGTCGGCGCAATGGAAATAAAACGTGTGCCCCTCCCCCCGTATCAACGACAGCGGGAGTCCGTATGGCGTTCCGTCCGGTCGTATCATCGACATCGTTACAAAGGGAGCACGGTCAAACACATTAAGCGCCCAGTCCTCATCTTTCTGCCTTGCTGCTTTTCTCATCTGCTTCATATCGCAAATTTAAGAAAAAATAAAGGAATAACAATCTGATTGTTCCTGAAGCATCAAGAAGCATCCAGTCATATCGGATAGAGAGACAGCATTATCATATCCGATAAAATATTGTGATTAATATTTATAGGACATATGGCATTGTGACATTTCAGAAAATCAGACCGCTGATTATGGCGAACAGCAGAGCCGCCGCCACTATGATGCAGGCAATCTTATAGAGGAATCGGAGGAATCCTCTGAAAAACACTATTGCCAACGCCGCCCATACAGGTGATACGCCCCTTGTATAGAGGTATCCGAACACGGCGGCCAAAGCGAGTATCAGGAGCGCTTTCCACAGCCAACTCATGCCTGTGATCCTTATTTAGCACCCCATCTGACTCTCAAGGACAGGGGTCAAAATAAAAAAAGCGTGGAGAGTCTGTATCTGTTGCTCGTCCCACTCATCGAGGCTTCTCGCATTGCCCACCATCGTAGAACGAGCAACGCAGAAGCCCACGCCAGTATATGAACCACGTGTATCCGGCTTGATTACAAGCCGAACACTCATAAGATTACATACCTACGGGCATCTATCGTTGCTTCATTCCTGACGATGGCTGAAACTTTGCGAGAATTTCGATGGGTCAAGAATCAAGCGTCTGATAAACGCTGTCTATAATGTCATGCATCCCAACCCTCTATCCCACGACCGGGCTTCAGGGCGGTCTGCACCTGCAAATTTATAAATAATTTATTTCCTCTGCAAACTCTACTATGCAGCTTTACACTAATTCAAGTCTTCTTCCGGAGGAAAAAGCTTTTCTTCCCGGTCAAGATTGAAATCATTTGCAAGAATCGCAAGCAACTTTGATATCTGAGCAACAGCCTCCATGGTCTGCACAGAGATCTCTTTACCTTGCAGCCGGAGCATGAGCATTCCATACAATGCGATGAAACATGTCTCAATCTCTCCAGCAGGATTCTCACCCGCCTTTGCTCTGAGCTCAACGATATATGGAAGTGTCTTATAGAATTCAGCAGTATATTCCGGGAAACGCGGGTCCTTAAGCAATGCCAGATGAAGATCCGTGAGCTGAATTATCACATTCTTGTTGAGCTGGAGATGACCCGATTTCTCCACACCCTCACGACGCATCATATCAATCAGAGACTCGTACCATTCCTCCATCTCCTTTCGCTGCACATCAGTAAGCTCAAACTTGTCTATTACACTGCTCTTAATACGGTCTATATCAAGTCCGTTGGCACGTATGATATCCTCTATCTGCCACATGTACAACAGATATTCCGCTATATTTTCCTTATGTTTCCGAGATGCTATAATCATTATTTAATCTCAATTAGTATCACAAAATTAACAAAAATCTGACGGATTTGGTTAATTTTGTATTACTAAATATATTATGCCGAAATGTTATCCACGTCCCATCTGTCCTGTAATATTCTTGCCGACCTTCTGATAGCTCATGGGGTAAAGCATGTTGTGCTCTCGCCCGGAAGCAGGAACACACCTCTCATCATAGCGATTTCACGCAGAGAAGACCTGAAATGCCATGTGGTGATCGATGAGCGTTCAGCCGCATTCATCGCTCTCGGAATGAGCATTCAGTCAGGCTCCCCTGTGGCGATAGTCTGCACAAGCGGCACAGCACTCTTGAATTATGCTCCGGCTGTAGCCGAAGCATATTACCGCCACATTCCACTTGTAGTCATTTCGGCTGACCGACCTGAAGAGTGGATTGACCAAGACGATTCACAGACATTATGGCAGCAGGATGCACTCGCGCCATATGTAAAACGCAGCTGCGACATATGTGCCCGCATAGATTTCCCCAACGGCAAATGGTGGACCGAACGCATGATCAATGATGTGCTGCTCGAAGCTGTCAACAGCCGTCCAGGTCCGGTGCATATCAATGTGCGCCTTGACGCACCATTGAATACACAGACCGATTACGAAACGAGGTCAGCCAGAGTGATATCTATGGTGACCCCTCCTCAACTTTTACCTGTAGCTGATGTCAGGAATCTTGCCAACACCATCGCTGCTCCTCACAGAGTAATGATCGTGGCCGGATTTCATGAACCCGACTATAAGCTTAACCGCTCTATGATGCGCCTTGCATCGCTACCTAACGTAGTGGTTATGACAGAGAGCATATCCAATCTTCACTCACCTCTTTTCATGAACCGCATCGACTCCACCCTATGCCGCCTTTCGGAAACAGAGAAAGATTCCCTTCGACCTGACACGGTAATAACTCTGGGAGGAGCCATAGTGTCGCGGCACATAAAGGACTGGCTTAGAAACATACCAAAACTAAGCCATTGGCATATCGGGATAAGCCATACCACCATAGATTGTTTCAAGCATCTTACAATGCGTATCAATATGGATGCCGCCCCATTCCTGTCGCAACTCGCATCAGCAATGTCCCGACAAAAAGGAGTATCCGCCTACTCACAGCTATGGCATGATGCCTCAATGCGCGCTTCAGAGTTTCATGACAGTTATATAGAAAAAGCCCCATGGAGTGATATAAAGGCAATGGCTCACATATTCTCAAACATCCCTCGCTCATGGAATGTACATCTATCCAACGGAACCCCTGTGCGTTATGCCCAGTTAATGGATAACATGAACATCCATCGTTCGGAATGCAACCGTGGAGTAAGCGGAATAGACGGCTGCACATCTACTGCTCTTGGATCATCAGCAGTATTCAAAGGTGTCACTCTTCTCATATCCGGAGATATGAGTTTTCAATATGACATATCTGCGCTTTCATCCGAAATATTATCGCCGCGATTCAAGATGATAGTGATATGCAATGGAGGCGGAGGCATATTCCGTTTCATAAAAGCCACATCCGAGTTCCCGGAAACAGAAAAATACCTTGCAGTGGGGACCAATCTGCCACTCTCGGACCTATGCAAAGGCTATGGGATATCTTATTTCGAGGCTGACTCATGCGAATCGCTATCACATTCATTCAGTCAGTTCGTATCCGAATCAGAGCGTCCGGCTCTTCTTGCCATTCACACACCACCCAAATTATCGGCAGATGTCCTTAAGGGGTATTTCACAGGCATACTCCCTGAACAGAAATAGAATCACAATTAAAAAATCAACTTAAAAGCAGTTTGCTATTTGCTGAGAATTGCTTATTTTTGCAAAAAATATCACACATAAAACAACAAATCTCTTATCATGACAGTCGTAGATAGATTTCTGCAATATGTCAAGTTTGACACTCAGAGCGATGAGGAAACCAACATGACCCCGTCAACACCAGGGCAGATGATTTTCGCACAGCATCTTGAGAACGAACTCCGCACAATGGGGCTCAAGGACATATCGCTTGACGAAAACGGTTACCTTATGGCAACCCTACCCGGAAATATTGACAAAGAAGTACCGACAGTAGGCTTTATCGCACATCTGGATACCTCTCCTGACATGAGCGGTCGCCACGTCACTCCAAGAATAGTCCAGAGCTACGACGGTGGTGACATAACACTTAATCCGACCGAAAATATTGTCCTCTCGCCCAGACAATTCCCTGAATTGCTCGACTACAAAGGTGAAGATCTGATCGTAACCGATGGAAACACCCTTCTCGGTGCTGACGACAAGGCAGGCATCGCAGAGATCATTACTGCTGTAGACTACCTGAAATCCCATCCGGAAATCAAGCACGGAGACATCCGTATAGCGTTCAATCCTGACGAAGAAATCGGACTTGGAGCACATAAATTTGATGTTCAGCTCTTTGGTGCCGACTGGGCATACACTATGGATGGCGGAGCTATCGGCGAGCTCGAATATGAGAACTTCAACGCCGCAGTAGCCAAAGTGACATTCAAAGGATGCAATGTACATCCAGGATATGCAAAACACAAGATGCTCAACTCGATACGTGTAGCCAACCAGTTCGTAATAATGCTGCCACGCTGGGAGACCCCCGAGCACACTGAAGGATATGAAGGATTCTATCATCTTGTGTCATTCGATGGCTCTGTGGAACAGACAGTCCTCACCTATATAATCCGCGACCACGACCGTGACCGCTTTGAACGCCGCAAAAAAGAGTTGGAGCATCTTACCCGTAAGATCAATAATGAATTCCCAGGATGTGCATCCATTGAAATAAAAGACCAGTATTTCAATATGCGTGAGAAGATCGAACCTGTAATGCACATCATCGATATCGCTACGGAAGCCATGAAGGAGGCAGATGTCACTCCTAAGGTGCAGCCAATCAGAGGTGGCACTGACGGAGCTCAACTCTCTTTTAAAGGACTACCCTGCCCCAATATATTTGCAGGCGGATTGAACTTCCACGGACGATATGAGTTCATCCCCATACCTTCCATGGAGAAAGCCACAAAGGTTATTGTGGAGATAGCTCGTCTGGTCGCTGAAAAATCCTGAATACTATAAGTGAAAACCCTTGTAATAGTCACTGGTCCTACCGGAAGCGGAAAGACCGACTTAGCTATAGAACTTGCCGAGAGCCTCGACACAGAAATCGTGTCGGCCGACTCTCGGCAAATTTTTCGTGACATACCGATAGGTACTGCTGCCCCGACTGCCGATCAGATGGCACGTGTAAAACACCACTTCATAGGATGCCTCAATCTTGAACAATACTACAGTGCGGCATGCTATGAAGAGGATGCATTAAGAACGCTTGACGAGATATGGTCTACACGTGACTTTGCCGTGATGTGCGGAGGGTCCATGATGTATATCGATGCTGTCACCAACGGAATAGACCAGTTACCAACCATATCTCCTGAAATCAGAAAAAAAGCTCTTAAAATATATTCCGACGGAGGTCTGGATGCATTACACGACACTCTTCACTCTCTCGACCCCGAATATCTGGAACAATGCGACCGATATAACCACAGACGCCTCGTCCATGCCATAGAGATATGCCTTCAGTCCGGAGTGCCTTATTCATCACTGCGCAACGGAAAACCCAAAGAGAGACCATTCCAGATAATAAAAATTGCCATAAACCATCCTCGCGAGGCTCTTTTTGATCGTATAAACCGAAGAGTTGACGCCATGATTGACGCTGGATTAGAGGAGGAAGCAAGAAGAGTATATCCGCTACGACACCTTAATTCGCTTAACACTGTTGGCTACAAAGAGCTGTTTGCCATGTTTGATGGCACAATGCCTCGCGAGACAGCAATACCTCGCATAGCAAAAAACACTCGTGTATACGCAAAAAAACAGTTGCTCTGGCTGTCAAAAGATCCGTCAGTAGTGCTTCTCGATCCATTACAGCCACTATTACACCAGGCTCGTGAAGCCATCGTTAGCATTATTTAGTCCTCCGAATAATGGCGTAACACACGACGATAGGAATTAAATATCTTGGACTTTGACACAAAGCCCACATAACATCCGTCGGCATCAATCACTGGCAGATTCCAGGCTGCTGTGTCATCAAAAGCCTTCATAACCTCCTCCATGCTCTGACCTACTTTTACACATGCCGGAGGTATTGACATGAACTGATTGACATGCATCCGTTTATAGAGGTCAGGACGGAACATGATATTACGTATCTCATCAAGCAATACCACTCCGAGCAATCGACCCTCTCCGCTTACTACCGGGAAAAGATTACGCGTCGAACGAGATATGGCTCCAACCATCTCCTTAAGATTCATATCCGGACGAACTGACACAAAGTCAGTCTCTATGACATTCCCCATCTTCAGCAATGTCAGCACAGCACGGTCCTTGTGATGAGTCAGGAGCTTACCTTCCCGAGCAAGTCGCATAGTATAGATGCTGTAAGGCTCAAACATCTTGATAGTGCCATAGGATATGGTCGATGCCATAAGCAAAGGCAGAAACAGGTCGTAACCGCCTGTCAGCTCAGCAGTGAGGAATATGCCCATTAATGGAGCATGCATAACTCCCGACATCACGCCAGCCATTCCCATGAGGGCAAAATTTCGGCACGGCAGGTCAAGGTCAAAGAGTGTGTTAAGTCCGAAAGCGAAAAAATAGCCCGCCATACACCCTACAAAAAGCGATGGGGCAAAAGTTCCTCCCACGCCACCGCCACCATTAGTAGCAGATGTAGCAAACGCCTTAAGAAACACCAGCGCACCAATGAATCCAAGTATCCACCACACATTGGTGCGATCGTCATAGAATATAGAGTTGTTTACAATCGTTGACGCATTATCGTTAAGGAGATGAGTGATCGCAGTGTAACCTTCTCCGTATAGTGGAGGGAAAAGGAATACGAGAAGAGCCAGAATGACACCACCGACCATAATCTTCTTCCATGGAGTGTGAAGTTTGCGGAAGATGTTCTCCATCATGTTCATTGAACGAGTGAAGTACAGCGACACGAACCCAAGGAACACACCCATGATTATGACATATGGAATTTTCCAGGTCTGGAACGGCTCACTCTGCACAAAGAAAAATTCCACATCATATCCTGTAAATACATATGCCACAGTCGCAGCCGTGATTGAAGCGATAAGAAGAGGCATCACCGACACTGTTGTCAGGTCAATCATAAGCACCTCGATAGTGAAAAGCATGCCTGCAATAGGAGCCTTGAATATACCGGCTATACCTGCCGCAGCACCACAGCCGACAAGGATCATCAGGATACGTGGCGACATCCTGAACACTCTGCCGAGATTGCTTCCGATAGCTGCCCCTGTATACACAATCGGCCCCTCGGCTCCAACCGAACCGCCAAACCCGATGGTGATCGAAGATGCCAACACCGATGTATAAGTGTTATGCTTCTTTAAGCGTGATTTGTTCTGAGACAAAGCATACAGCACTCTTGTGACACCATGGGATATATTATCCCTGACCACATACTTGACATACAGGCTTGTGATGAGAATACCCACCAATGGCAACAACAGGTACAGATAGTTGCCCTGCGAGATTGACATATGAGCTGTCAAAAAGCCAGATATGGCATGAATGAGCCATTTAAGCACCAATGCGGCAATGCCTCCGAGTATCCCGACAGCAAGAGCCAGGATAATAACAAAAGTCTTTTCCTTTATATGGCGTTCTCGCCACACAAGGAGTTTCATAAAAGATGCCTCCAACGAAGACCTCAACTTCTCTATATGCAGTAAAATCATTGACATAATTTTTATTTACCTTCACCACGGATCACCGTGAACAACGTATGATATATGATTCTCAAATCAAGTGACAATGACATGTTCCTTAGATACAGAATGTCATATTTCAATCTCTCGACCATACCGCTCACATCGCAGGCATAGCCATATTTCACCATTCCCCACGAAGTTAATCCCGGACGGACCTGATGAATAAGAGTATAATGAGGAGCCTGTTTTATAATCTGATCTATATAATATTGACGTTCCGGACGTGGTCCCACGATTGACATTTCCCCCTTCATGACATTCCATAGATTAGGAATCTCGTCAAGACGATATTTTCTCATGAACCTCCCCACCGGAGTGACGCGTTCATCATTTGTCACTGTCAAAGACGGTCCGGCAGATTCGGCATCCATACGCATGGACCGCAGCTTGAAAAGCATGAACGGTCGTTTCCTGAATCCGATACGCTCCTGAGAGTATATTACCGGTCCGGAACTCTGAATCTTGATTGCACATGAAAGCACAGCCATAACAGGAAGACATATTACCAGACCTATGAATGATGCGATAATGTCCATGAACCGCTTAAGAGCAACCACTTTGTCAGGAAGTTCAAGACATGCCAAGTCCACAAGAGGCTCGGCTATGACATTATCATACCTGACAAGCCCCATGATCAACGCACGGTCGTCAGGTGAAACAAATATCGACACATCCAATGAATAGAGGCGGTTAAGCGAGCTTAAAATACCCTGTGAATTCATAGCTGTGTTACTCATCATAACGCAATCAACCTCCCCTTGAGAAACCATCCTGACCACATCATTCATTTCACCCAGGCTTACAACTCTCCTAATATATATCCCATGCCTTAATGCTATTGAAGAATAGCCTGAATTCTCTTCAGGAGTATTAGTATTACCGATTACCAGAACACCGCACCGATACGCCCCATCCTTTCCTCTTCTCTTAAGAAGGCAAGTAGTCAGACATACACGACCAATGAACACACTTACAAAAAGTATACCGCTGAAAAGAAGTATCAGCCCATAATTGAAGCGATAAACATATGATGCATCCTTCATGAAAAATAAGGCAAGAGAGAAAAATATCGCTCCGAGAATCACCCCTTCAAACGTCTTAGCCAACTCTTTTATGCGAGATTTGTCAGTCACATATACATAAAACCCTGTCAAAGAGTATATCAACAGCATGAAAAGAGGGAAAATCAATACGAATGCCACTACATGATGCAAAATCATAAAAGGCCATATGTCACCAGAAGCGGCACTTGCATCATGCTGGATATGAAGACGCAATACACTGAACATCACCACACCTATTAAAGTGCAGAGATAGTCCACGAGGACATAACCGATGCGCAGTCTACCCTCTCGTGTCATATCAGTCACGAAGAACAATTATCTCGCCGTCCTCCGTCAACTTCACAACCCTGGACGGACGCAAAGCCTCAACGGAATCTCTGCCTGAAAATGCGACATAATCCACACTGTCGAGTATTTTCTTGGAAATATCCCCATAAACTTTTGCTGCCGGCTCTCCGCTGATATTTGCAGATGTAGACACCACAGCACCTCCGAGCATGCGACACAGGTCATTTGAATAGCTATCACGTGTAATACGTATACCTATACTTCCATCCTCAGCAAGAAGCTCGCTCGCCACATTTCGACCCTTTGGATACACAATTGTTGTAGGACGGTCGGACTCTCTCAAATAATCAAGGCATGCCTGAGGAATCTCTCCTTCAATACATCCGGCAAGCATATCCTCATCCGCAACAAGGGTTATCAGAGCTTTACTGTCAGCTCTATGTTTAATCTCATATATGCGACGTACAGCAACTGCACATGCAGCATCACACCCTATCCCCCAGACTGTATCAGTAGGATAGGCTATGACTCCTCCACGGCGCATCACTTCGACGGCAGCCTCTATATCGTTATTATATTCGGAATGATGGTTCATTATAATGCAAATTTAGGTCTTTTTATCGACTTTTTAGCTATCTGTGAAGATATAAATTATCAATCACAGTATTTTTAAGCCTCCATAACTTCAAGCAAATTGAAATCCGTCAGCGATATCACACAAACATATTGACAACAAATATAAAACATTTTTATCATTTTGCTTGCATATTTAATCCCCGCAAAGTAACTTTGCAACATCATCAAAAAAATAATATCTTATTGTAAATTCCATCATCAACCAAAGACTCATAAAATATGCCACTGATAATCCCGCAAAAATATCGCCGCAAACTTCTTCCAGAGACTACCGAAGTTGCCATCAAAATGATCAAAGATGCATTCCAATCCACACTCGCCCAGGAACTCAATCTGCGCCGTGTCACAGCCCCGCTGTTTCTTCTTTCAGGAACAGGTCTTAATGATGATCTCAATGGAGTAGAGCATGCTGTGACATTCACAATAGACGCTATGAATTCCCAAAAGGCAGAAGTCGTACATTCTTTGGCAAAATGGAAAAGATATAAGCTTGGAGCATACGGAATACCGGCAGGATACGGACTGTACACCGACATGAACGCAATACGCACTTTCGAGGATCTTGACAATCTCCATTCCTTATATGTAGACCAGTGGGACTGGGAGAAAACAATCCGTCAGGAGGACAGAAATATAAAATACCTCAAGGATACTGTAAATAAAATCTATGCAGCTATACGCAAGGTGGAGCATCTTGTGTACGAACGCTTCCCCCACATCACCCCTACTCTACCCGAGGAAATCACATTCCTGTATGCCGATGAGCTTGCCCGCGACTATCCTGAATTGTCACCCAAGGAACGAGAAACAGTTATGGCAAAAAAATATGGTGCAATATTCATTATAGGTATAGGTGGCGACCTGTGTGACGGAAAACCACATGACGGACGCGCCCCGGATTATGACGACTGGAGCACTATTAATGAAGCCGGATATGCCGGACTAAATGGTGACATTATCGTATGGAACCACGTCCTTGATATTCCGGTTGAACTATCCTCCATGGGCATACGTGTCAGTCCGGAATCTCTGACACGGCAACTTGAAATGAGAGGCTGCCCCGAAAAAGCCCAACTCACATTCCACCGGATGCTACTGGAGGGAGAGCTCCCCTACACCATCGGTGGCGGAATCGGACAGAGCCGACTATGCATGCTACTCCTTCACAAAGCCCATGTAGGAGAAGTACAGGCATCCATATGGCCTGAAGAACATATAATGGATTGTGCTGCGGCAGGAATCGAACTTCTATAGAAAGAACATTTATACTCTCACTTACCTTTTTTGTCAGCATAATTCGGTCATATTGTCACGATATGACCGAATTCGCATTTCAGATATATGGTTAGTTTATAATATTTTAAGTATAGCAGCAACCTTTTTGGCATAAAATTTGTTTGATTATTGAATGCCGAGAGCGAACAATAGAATCGCCAATGGCAAAACAAATAGTAATCAATAAACAAATAAATATTATCAATTATGGGAAAAATTATCGGTATTGACCTCGGCACCACAAACTCCTGCGTGTCTGTACTTGAAGGCAATGACCCTGTAGTAATACCTAATAGCGAAGGACGCAACACCACTCCATCAATCGTAGCATTTGTTGACGGAGGTGAACGCAAAGTCGGAGACCCTGCCAAGCGTCAGGCAATAACCAACCCTAAGCGCACAATCAATTCAATCAAACGCTTCATGGGTGAAAGCTGCCAGCAGGTAGCAAAAGAGATCGACCGCGTACCCTACAAAGTAGTATGCGGAGCAAATGACACTCCTCGCGTCGACATCGACGGTCGTGAATATACTCCTCAGGAAATCTCAGCCATGATCCTTCAGAAAATGAAGAAAACCGCTGAAGACTACCTCGGACAGTCAGTGACAGAAGCTGTGATCACAGTACCCGCCTACTTCAACGACTCTCAAAGGCAGGCTACCAAGGAAGCTGGTGAGATTGCAGGACTCACAGTGAAGCGTATTGTCAACGAGCCCACAGCGGCTGCGCTCGCTTATGGACTCGACAAAAGCGACAAGGACCAGAAGATCGCAGTATTCGACCTTGGCGGCGGAACTTTCGATATTTCAATTCTCGAACTTGGCGATGGCGTGTTTGAAGTGAAATCGACCAATGGAGACACCCATCTTGGCGGAGACGACTTCGACCATGTGATCATCGACTGGCTTGCAAACGAATTCCAAAAAGAGGAAGGCATAGATCTCCGTCAGGACCCCATGGCACTCCAGCGTCTTAAGGAAGCTGCCGAAAAAGCCAAGATCGAGCTTTCATCCACAACAAGCACCGAGATCAATCTCCCATATATCACTGCTACCGCAACCGGTCCAAAGCACTTGGTAAGAACGCTCACACGCGCTCAGTTTGAACAGCTTGCCGACAATCTTATACAGGCAACTATCCGCCCCTGCGAACAGGCACTCAAGGATGCAGGCATGACACCCAAGGATATCGACGAAGTAATTCTCGTAGGAGGCTCCACTCGTATTCCTGCCATTCAGCAGATTGTAGAAAAATTCTTCGGCAAAGCACCATCCAAGGGAGTCAACCCTGACGAAGTTGTTGCCGTAGGCGCAGCCATCCAGGGAGGTGTACTCTCAGGAGATGTCAAGGATGTGCTTCTTCTCGACGTTGTTCCCCTCTCAATCGGCATAGAGACCCTCGGCGGAGTGATGACAAAAATGATTGAGGCAAACACCACAATACCTACCCGCAAGAGCGAGACATTCTCTACAGCAGCCGACAATCAGCCCTCGGTAGAAATACACGTTCTTCAGGGAGAACGTCCTATGGCTAAAGATGACAAGACCCTTGGAAAGTTCCACCTCGACGGCATAGCCCCCGCACCTCGTGGAATACCCCAGATCGAGGTTACATTTGAAGTTGACGCCAATGGCATCCTCAATGTGTCGGCTAAAGACAAAGCCACAGGTAAGGAGCAGAGCATCCGTATCGAAGCTTCAAGCGGACTCACCGATGCTGAGATCGAACGTATGAAGAAAGAAGCAGAGGCAAATGCCGCAGCTGACGCTAAGGAGAAGGAAAAGATTGACAAGCTCAATCAGGCTGACACAATCATCTTCCAGACAGAGAAGCAGATGCAGGAACTCGGCGACAAGATTCCTGCTGACAAGAAAGCTGCTATAGAAAACGATCTCAACCGACTCAAAGAAGCCCACAAGGCTCAGGACCTCGCCGGCATCGACAGCGCGATCAATGCAATTCAGACAACATTCGGTCAGATCCAGCAGGAAATCCTCAACGCCCAGCAGGCTGCAGGAGGTGCAGGAGCACCAGGCGCAGGATTTGGCGGTCAGCAGCCAGGCTCAGCCCCAGGCAACAACAGCAATGGCGGAGTCGACGATGTTGAATTCGAGGAAGTGAAGTAAACAATTCCGATATTATAATGAAGCAGGGTGTAGCTCAAAAAGCTACGCCCTGTTTCATTATCAAAATTTAATTTCATTGCTTGTTTTATTCAAGCATTTAGGTTATTTCTGCTCCTGTTTTACCTCAATCTAATAAAAAATCAATGATTCGGTAAAATTTGAGGTTGTTCAGCCTTGGCTCAGTTAGCGGCTTAGCCAAGGCTGAACAACCTCAAATTTTACCGAATCATTGTATTTAACTGGATATTATGAAAATATTGCTCTTTACACAAGCAACAGCCTAATGTCACAATGCTCTTATACACCTGATTTACAGCTCTGTATTAGAGCATTTTAATATACCTGTGATAAGACATAATCATACGGTAAACTGAGAATATTCCTTAGAAGCAAGGTTGAGAAAATGCTCTGTGCGACGGTCCCCTAACGGCGATAACTTGTCGTGCTCGGTATGATGATATTTGAATCCGCATTTTTCAGCAACACGCCTGGAACGATCATTGCCGTCATAATGGCCAATCCATACATTCGAACACCCCAAATCATCAAAACATCTCTTGACAAGAGCCTTGACAGCTTCTGTGATATAACCCTGCCCCCAATACGGAACACCTATCCAATAACCGATTTCAGCCTCACTTACCCGCATCTCAGCCGAATGAAGCCCGTCTCCAAACATTATTCCACATGCCCCCACAGGCTCGCCGGTAGATTTCAGCACCACCGCATACGTCTCGGGAGAGGAAAATATCGTACGAATTATCTCAAGACTATCCTCAACCGAACCATGAGGCATCCATCCTGCAACCGGACCGATAGCCGGGTCCTTGGCATATTTAAACAGTGACTCGGCATCATCCTCATGCCAAGGGCGCAAAATCAGTCTCTCTGTTTCAATCATATTCAAATGAGGTATTAAACAATACAGATGTGCAATCCTTTATTTCTGTAAAGTTAATGATATTTGCTGAGATATTCAACCTCCTATCAAAATTTTATACCCGACTTCTTAACCTGAAAATAATAATTGTACGATTCTTTCATACTTATTTGCTACTTTTGCGGTGCTGAATAAATACAAAAAACTATGGCAACCGACACTGACGACAATCAGGGCCCGATGAAACTGATATTCAACTACAATAATGTGTTCTACAGCTTCATCTACGATGATTTGAGCGGATGCATTCACCGTTCAAAGGAATACGCAATCAATTATGTATACTCCGGCGAGATGATTCTCGACAATGGTAATGAGAGGATACATGTCCGTAAAGGTCAATGCGTATTCATACCGCGCGACCATCATATAACGATGTATAAAAAGACTTTTGAGGGAGAAAAATACTGTGGCATATTCCTTATGTTCACCCGCAACTTCCTGCGTGAGATGTATGGCAAACTCGGATATAACCGCCGAAGCTCCAATGCACAGAAGCTCGACAATAGTGTGGTGATATTGCCTGACACTGTGGAACTAGCGTCACTGTTTGCCTCCATGACGCCATATCTAAATCCGGATATAAAACCTAAAGATGAATTTATGGAGCTGAAACTCCAGGAGGGGTTGATGACTTTGTTATCTATCGACAAACGTTTTGCCCCGACAATGTTTGATTTCAGCGATCCATGGAAAATCGATATACTCAACTTCATGGAGAATAACTACATGAGCGATCTGAGCATAGAGGAAATTGCGCACTACACAGGACGAAGCCTTGCGACATTCAAGCGCGACTTCAAAAAAATCAGTGACCTGACCCCGGAAAAATGGCTTATCAAGAAACGACTTGAAAAAGCGTATAACCTTATGAAACACAGCAAAAAGAAAGTGGTGGAAGTATATGCCGAAGTCGGATTCAGAAATCCATCACATTTCTCCACCGCTTTCAAGAAACACTTCGGTGTAGCACCTTCAGCCGTCACAGTTTAGACAGAATTTTTTATCTGAACTTTTCAGCAATGACAATTGAGCCTCTCAGCAATTACGCTGTGGGGCTTTAATCGTAATTTTGCAGAAAATAAGAATGCATAATGAAAAATATCAAACTAAGGACTATAATTCTGCTTTCCGGAATTCTAAGTATCCCGGGGCTAAATGCCAACAATGTCAAACAATCAAATAATAATGTCATGGAAACATTGAATCTAACCCAGGAATGGGACAAAACTTTCCCCAAAAGCGACAAGATCGACCATTGCAAGGTCACATTCATAAACCGTTATGGCAT
This sequence comes from Duncaniella freteri, assembly GCF_004766125.1. NCBI lineage: Bacteria > Pseudomonadati > Bacteroidota > Bacteroidia > Bacteroidales > Muribaculaceae > Duncaniella > Duncaniella freteri. Next base: position 371,723 of record NZ_SJSA01000002.1, on the reverse strand, counting down.
AACACTTGCTGCAGACATGTATAAACCACAAAATACCACAGGCAAGCTAAGTGCCATCGCCGTGTGCGGACCATTCGGTGCAGTCAAGGAACAGTCCTCAGGACTTTATGCACAGGAGATGGCTGAACGAGGCTTCCTGACAATAGCATTCGATCCGTCATTCACAGGCGAGAGCGGCGGCACTCCACGGTACATGACCTCTCCCGACATCAACACCGAGGATTTCAGTGCCGCGATAGATTTTCTCGTCACACACCCTGATGTCGATCCGGAAAAAGTAGGTGTCATAGGCATATGCGGATGGGGAGGACTCGCCATAAATGCCGCAGCATCCGATACACGTATCAAGGCCACTGTCGCCTCAACGATGTACGACATGAGCCGCGTAGAAGCCAACGGCTATTTCGATGCCTCCGACAGTGCAGAAGCACGCAACGAAACTCGCCGCAGATTATCGGAACAACGCACCAAGGATTACCTCAATGGCACTCCCCTGCTCGGAGGCGGCGTGCCTGATACGCTCCCTGAAAACGCACCACAATTCCTTCGTGATTATTACGACTACTATAAGACCGACCGCGGATATCACTCCCGATCACTAAACTCTAACGGAGGGCGCAATGCCACATCCCCGATACCATGGATCAACACCCCTCTGATGAGCCGTGCAGGAGAAATCGAAAATGCTGTCATGATAATACACGGAGAGAAAGCCCACTCGTTATATTTTGGAAGCGATGCCTACAAGAATATGACAGTCACTCCCGGCAAAGATAACAACAAGATCCTCATGATAATTCCCGGAGCAAGCCACACTGACCTGTATGACCGAAAAGAGATAATTCCATTCAGCGCAATGGAGACATTCTTCAATGAGCATTTAAAGTAGAATGTCATGCATCACAAAATCAAGGCATAATCTCATAATAAACTGATGGGGCGTAGAAAATTCTACGCCCCGTCAGTTTATTCACAATAACTTGCTATTTGGATGCCTTAAAATTGAATACCGGACGGATAATAGTGTCGATATTCACCGTAGGACCGATGTTGGCTATGATTTCGTCAGCAGGCTTGTATGCCATAGGTGATTCGTCGAGGGTGAAATTATTGACACTCTCGGAATATATCCCTTTCATAGCCGCCTCAAAATCCGCCATACTTATCTGCTCATAAGCAGCAGTACGACTTAGAACCCGCCCTGCACCATGAGGAGCCGAGTAATTCCAGTCGGAATTACCTTTTCCGGTACACAGCAATGAACCGTCACGCATGTTAAGCGGAATGATGCATCGTTCGCCCTTTACTGCGGAAATGGATCCTTTGCGTATGATATTATCGTCTGAAATATAATTATGCACACTCTCAAACTCCTCAATAATATCAACGCCGTGGAAAAATTTCATTAACAATTGTGCTATAAGCTTGCGGTTAAGCACAGCCCACTGCTGACACAGACGCATATCATGAAGATAATCCTCCCTCATAGCCCCCTCCACATAGCAGAGAACATGAGGCAGAGAGGGCTTTGCTTCAGAACGGTCCTTACGCATCTTTCTTATTACACCCTGTATCTCTGAGCGACGACCTGCCATTTTATATTCCTCTATGGTGCGTCTTATTGCCAGTTCAAACTCATCGGCTCCATCAGTGAGATGTGTGACCGCATGAGCCTGATATATCTCAGCCACCTGTTTGCCAAGATTACGCGACCCAGTATGAATCACAAGATAGGAATAACCGTCAGCATCACGGTCAAGTTCTATAAAGTGGTTGCCTCCACCGAGCGAACCGATCGACTTATAGATACGGTCGGAATATTTCAATTCCCTATAGCACCGCAGTCCTGTGACCAGACGCTTTGCCTCCCGATATATCTCCATATCCTCTCCTGCAAGCTGCTTGAACCCATGTTTCTCCTCTCGTATCCACATTCCTGATGGCACATTTGAGAGAATATGCTCATTAAAGGCATGAAAATCTATACTTTCATCGATCCTGAATTTCAACACCCGCATACCGCAACCGATGTCGACTCCTACAATATTAGGAATTACCTTATCGCCAAGATCACCTGTAAAGCCTATCACACATCCTGCTCCGGCATGAACATCGGGCATAATACGAATCTTCTTATCCGCAAAAACTTCAATTGACAATAACTCCTCAATCTGTTCCAAGGCTGAAGATTCTACATTATCCGTGAAAATTTTCACATCATATCCGTCAATCGTTCTCATATATCTCAAATTTTTTTATTTCGGCACAAAATTACAGATCCAATGCGCATTCTATTTGCGCACTCAAAAAATTTTTCTCTCATCAACAATGATTTTTTTAGAAAATCGCAATTATTCAAAAAATATGATTCAAAACATTATTTATTTCAAATGTATAAGGATTTAGGAGAAATAAGTGAATATAAATATCCGTTTGGTAATTAGTATTGATATCGAATGATGACTGACGGACATAGGGACAACAGTGTCGGTGAGCGCAAGCTCATCTGGGATGAGGAGAATCGTCTGCTTGCAGTTGACGACAACGGTTTCGTGTCCAACTATTGGTACGATGCCGACGGAGAGCGTACAGTCAAGACTTCGGGCGAAAGCGATCAGGTTTATGTCAACGGAGTATTCTCCGGCGGCTCTACCAACACCGCCAAATTCTCCCTCTATGTCAGCCCATACCTTGTGGCCAATCAGGGCGGTCGCTACACCAAGCATATCTACGCCGGTAGCCAGCGCATCGTGTCTAAGGTCGGCGATTTTGCCTCCTACGGCTCTGATCCGCGCCGCATAGAATATGCAGGTGCCAACACCGATGGTCTTTCGGTTGATTACAAGTCGAAGTATGCCGCACAGCAACAGGTAATCAAGGACAACTACAAATTCTTTGATGTACCCTACAACAGCACCGACAATGATAACTATGCAGATGATGAAGGTTTCTGCTGCAATGACGGCTCTATGGAGGCGGCGGTGGCACAGGTACGGAATGCTCAGGCCCGCGCGGTTTCGCGTTCGTTCAAAGACCCCGACAACTACGAGAACTTGCAGTTCTTCTATCATCCCGACCACCTCGGCAGCTCCAGCTTTATAAAAATATTGCCGATATGAGGGTGTGTCATAATGCCCAAATAGAAAGTTACCCCTGCTACAGTTTGTGTTGAGAACCAACTTCACTGGACCTTTGATGTCGCTTTCGGTGATGACGCATCACGTAAACGCAAGGACAATGCCGCTCAAAATTTCTCACTGCTCAACCGCTTAGGATTGAACATAATCAAGTACGCTAAGGTATCATCTATGGGTGTCAAAGGGCATCGAAAGAAATCCGGATGGGACAATGACTATCTGATTTATGCATTAAAAAGTTTTGACATTGTAAAATTTTAAGATGCGTCTGCCCTGGAGAAAACAATCATACGCATGTCAATAATGCAACGCTGAATGAGAATCTGCCGCTTTCAGGTACCAATATATCATTGCTCGGAATACATTTTTACGCATTTGCGGAATTGCCTGGCAAACTGCTCACGCAATTCCAATGGGGATATTACTTCCATATGCATCCCATAGCCCAGAATAAGGCGTTCGAGTTCGTAATTGATCACCACATTGAGCGACAACATAATGGCTCCGTCGCTTAATCTCTCCTCCACTTTCTGAGATGAGTGAAGCGGCTTGGTCTCTACATACGGTGCCTGGCTCCTGTCAACCTTTATGACCACGCGCCGAGGCTTATCATTGATAAGGCGTGTAACACCTATGGTATCATCAAAATAATGCAGCGGATCAAAATCAGAACTCCTTTTGAACGGATACCTGGTGTCGATCCTCACGCTTTTGATACGGTCAATAGCAAATATATTGACCTGAGGTACATGATTGGATTGCTTTTCACCGATAAGAAACCAACGGTTACGATACTCCTTAAGCAGATAAGGATACACCACAATATCCTCAGGATTCCGTGCCCTGAATGACTGATATGTGACAACCAATGTCCTCTCCCGACGCACAGCATCGTACAGCACTCCCAGATGCTCCATGCCACGATAGTCAGGATTACGCTCGATATCCATTGCCGGACGTGCGCCTACGGTGGTGCCTTGCACTATATGTTCGTTCAACTTGCTTATGATATCGATTGCCGGAGCAAGCTGCGGAAAGCCCTGAAGCTGACGCAACACATCCATTGCTGAATTCAATGCATCCAACCCCTCATCATTAAGCGGCAGATGCGTAATGCTGTAGTCAGGGTCATCATACATATAGTACTTATGGTCCTTTACTATTATTGGGGCATTATATCCCAGCCTGTCGCTCCGCATCAATGCGATGTCATTCTGAAAAGTACGTCGGCTAACAGGATTACACCTTCCCTCATATTCAGCAAGAGCCTCCGTACATGCTTCTATAAGATCATCGATGGTCCAGCGGCGATAATGATTTTGCAGGCATCGGTCAATTGTAGAGATACGTATGAGAGCAGATCGATTGATTGGCATGATAATATTTTTTCACAAAGAAAGCAATTTTATTGCTGCTGCGCAAGCTTATTGCGCATACGACCGGCAAATATTGAAACTATCAAGTAGAATCCATTATAAACTGAGGTTTTTTTCGTAATTTTGCACACAGAATCAGTGACGGCAAAGAGCCGTACCATCTCCGCGCACAGCGGTTCTGTTCAACATTTATTTATGAGAAATATCTATTGGCAATTATTCATATCATTCTTCAAGATAGGAGCATTCACCTTCGGCGGCGGCTGGGCAATGATATCACTTATCGAAAAAGAGATCGTAGACAAAAAGAAATGGATAGAGCGTGAAGAGTTCCTTGACCTGCTTGCTGTGGCACAGTCCTTGCCAGGCATCCTTGCCGTAAACATCTCGGTGGCTGTCGGCGACAAGCTTCGGGGGATGAAGGGTGCAATCACAGCCTCCATAGGCACAATCCTCCCCTCGTTCACCATAATTCTGGCAATTGCAATATTCCTGACACCCGATCTCATAAAGAACAACGAAACCCTCTCGAACATCTTTATGGGAATACGCCCTGCGGTGGTGGCATTGATTGTGGCTCCGGTCATATCATCAGCCAGAGCAGCCAACATAGGATGGAAAACTGCCGCCATACCCATATCAGTAGCATTGCTCATATGGTCAAAAATCCCTGTCCTGTCGAGCCCTATCTTATACATTGTACTCGGAGGTTTAGGCGGATGGCTATGGATGTCACATCACCGCAAGTCTCTCCGACAGATTGAAAACGACATGAGAAAGGAGGAAGAGAAACATCTATGATTTACCTCAGACTAATATGGGCATATCTGAAAATAGGGCTGTTCGGATTCGGAGGAGGATATGCAATGCTTGCCTTGATCGAACGTGAGATAGTAGGTCCGGGCTGGGTTACGGAGCAGATGTTTACCGACATCGTGGCTATATCCCAAATGACTCCCGGACCTATCGGCATAAACTCCGCAACCTACATAGGATATGTGGCCCCAGGGGAATACTCCACGGATTTCTCGTCACCGATATTCGGGATACTCGGATCTCTGGTGTGTACCCTTATGGTTGTCATTCCGTCATTTCTGCTTGTCGCATACACGAGCCATCTGATACACCGCCACAAGGACAGCGATGTTGTGAAAGGGATCTTTGCCGGCCTGCGTCCTGTTGTGGTAGGGCTTATAGCTTCAGCTGCATTACTTCTCATGAATTCCGCCAACTTCGGTGAGACCGATTACCAGATAATATGGAGCATCATCCTGTGCATGGCATCTTTTGTGATGGTATATTGGATGAAATGGCATCCTATTCTCATAATATGCCTCGCCGGAGCGGCAGGATGGTTAATCTACTGACGATAATCCATATGAACTACAACCAAGCCATAGAACTGCTGTACAATTCCCTTCCTGTGTTTCAGAACATAGGTCCCGGAGCCTACAAACCCGGTCTTGACACCTCAAGGCTCCTTGACGATATGGCAGGGAATCCTCACACCCATTATCCGACAGTCCATATTGCAGGAACAAACGGAAAAGGCTCCACAGCCCACTCTCTTGCCGCCATTCTTCAGGAAGCCGGATATCGTGTGGGGCTCTACACATCACCACACATATATGATTTCAGGGAGCGCATACGCATCAACGGTGAAAAGATCGCTGAAGAAGCTGTGGTCGACTTTGTGGAAAGATGGGTTAAAACCAGCAAAACACATCCGGAAATCACCCCAAGTTTCTTCGAACTGACCTCCACAATGGCCTTCGAATATTTCGCATTACAGAAGGTCGATGTCGCAATCATAGAGACCGGGCTCGGAGGACGTCTTGACTCCACCAACATAATCACCCCAATACTGAGCGTCATAACAAATATTTCACTCGACCATACAGCTCAACTGGGCTGTACATATACAGCCATCGCCCATGAGAAAGCAGGCATAATCAAGCCCGGGGTACCTGTAGTGATCGGAGAATGGCGCGACGACACGGCGGATGTGTTCCGTGAGGTCGCCTCCAAAACAGGCTCGCCAATACATTTCGCACCCCAAGTGGAAGGCATGGTGACCGAAGATGGAAACATCTATCCTGATACCCCATTCGGAACTGTAAACGGAGAATTGAAAGGTGAATGCCAGTTGCGCAATGCAGCCACAATCTTCACAGCAGTGAAGCTGCTTCAATCACAATTCAACATCACCAATGAAGCCGTAAGCCGCGGAATGGCAAACGTAACCGGGCTCACGCATCTCTTCGGACGATGGAGCACGATTGCTGAAAACCCTCTGACCATATGCGACACTGGTCACAATCAGGGCGGATGGGAACTGATAATCCGTGAAATCAAGAACACCAGATCCAGCAATAAGCATATAGTGATCGGATTTGTAGCAGATAAGGACCTGACCCATATATTCGAACTTCTTGGAGAAATCAAAGGAGAGGTCACATTCTGGTTCAGCAGCCCATCCTGTCAGCGTGGATTGGATGCAGACACACTATGTGATTTTGCATATAAAAACGGTATATACGGAAACTCCGAACAGGATGTCAACACAGCTGTCACAAAAGCTCGTGCAGCAGCCGGAAAAGATGGATTCATCCTTATCGCAGGGAGCAATTTCCTCATCGCCGATCTTAAAAATGTCGGCACAAAAGGATAATTCCTATCCAAATTTACCTATATTCTTTATAGTATAGAAAAATTATTACTAATTTTGATTTTATTTTCATAGACTATGAAAATCGCAGATATAGATCTCGGCAACCGTCCGGTAATGCTCGCTCCGATGGAAGATGTCACCGACCGCTCGTTCCGCCTCATATGCAAGGAACAGGGCGCATCAATGGTGTACACCGAATTCGTAAGTGCCGACGCTCTTATTCGCGACATCCCAGCCACAGTCCGTAAACTCGCCATTGATCCCGGAGAACGTCCTACAGCTATTCAGATATATGGCAGAGAGGTCGAGCCTATGGTCCAGGCCGCCAAGATTGTAGAACAGGCATGTCCTGACATAATAGACATCAATTTCGGATGTCCGGTCAAGAAAGTAGCAGGCAAAGGAGCAGGAGCAGGAATGCTGCGAAACATCCCCAAGATGCTTGAGATCACACGCGCGGTAGTGGATGCGGTCAAGCTCCCTGTCACTGTCAAGACCCGCCTCGGATGGGATCATGAGTCAAAAATAATCGTGGAACTTGCCGAGCAGCTCCAGGATTGCGGCATCAGTGCACTCACCGTGCATGGCAGAACACGCTCACAGATGTACACCGGATCGGCTGACTGGGAAATGATAGCCAAGGTAAAAGAAAATCCAAGGCTCACAGTACCTGTGATCGGCAACGGCGATATAACTTCGCCGGAGATGGCACTCGAAGCTTTCGACCGTTACGGAGTTGACGGAGTGATGGTGGGACGTGCCAGCATAGGCGCACCATGGATATTCCACGACATCATGCAGGCAATACATGGCGAAGAGGCAAAACCGCTGCCTATGGAAGATCGTTTCAATCTGCTGCGCCGTCAGATACGTGAGAGCGTCGACCGCATTGACGAATACCGTGGCATACTACATATACGCCGGCATCTTGCCGCCTCTCCCCTATTCAAAGGGATCTCACATTTCCGCGAAACACGTATACGCATGCTACAGGCATCTACCCTTGATGAACTGATGGGTGTGCTGAGCGAAGTAGAGGAAATGATAAGCCGGCAATCGGAATAATAATCGACCTGACAAACCTGAAAATTCATCCTTAAGATATGAAGACAACAATAATATCCGCAATACTCCTTATAGCCTCAGCCGTGTCGGCATCTGCTCAAAGCTACAACAACTACGACCTGAATGTAGGAGAATTCAGCGAACTGAGAGTGCTTGACGGCATAAATGTCGACTACACCTGTGATGCCGACTCGGCAGGCAGAGCGTTTTTCGACTGTCCGTCAGATCTTGCATCCGCCTTTATATTCACCAACAAGGGGGGTAAGCTCACAATACAGCTTTCCGAGGAAAATATCAAGACACATGACCTGCCAAGACTTAAAGTATGCTCCAAGTTTCTTACTAAGATCGAGAACTCGGGCGACTCGACTCTCCGTGTACTCTCGGTCAAGGAATCACCTAAGTTTGAAGCCAAACTCGAAGGCAACGGACGTCTGATAGTCCGGCACATAGAGGCAAACGAAGTGAAAGGCACTATGCGGCTCGGCAACGGCACACTGATAATCTCAGGCAGATGCGATGAGGCAAAACTCAATCTCACCGGCACAGGCGTGATACAGGCTGATGACCTTATAGCAGAAAACGCGTCAGTCAGTGCCAAAGGGACCGGGTCAGTAGGCGTGCATGCCACAAAGGACCTTGGAGTGTTCGGCATGGGGTCCACTTCCATATATTACAAAGGGAATCCAACAATCAAGAATCGGTCGGTAGGACTGAAGCTTATGCAGATGAAATAGCAGCCTATGTCTGACTCAAAACATAGCAACTGCGAAGAATCAGGAGACGCGACCGAAAATCTGAAGCTATCGGTAGCCCGCACCCTCAAATGGAACGTCATCGATAAGGTATCATCACAGATACTCTATGCGGTGACCGGTGTTGTTCTTGCCCAAAAACTCTCACAGGAGGAATTCGGACTTGTAGGGGCAATTATGGTATTCCAGATGTTTGCTGAGCGGTTCATTGAAAGCGGTTTCGCATCAGCCCTGCTGCAAAGGAAATCGCCAAGCCGCCTCGATTATTCCACAGTGCTATGGTTCAATCTGTCTATGGCATTGGCTCTTTACCTGCTGCTTTTCATTCTTGCACCATGGATTGCCGACATATTTCAGGGGAACACACGCCTGATACCATTGTCGCGCGTAATGTTCCTAACATTCATCATCAACTCACTCTCCATAGTTCAGTCCAACCGCCTGATAAAAAGGATGGAGACCCGCATGGTGGCTGTAAGCAACTCTCTTGGACTCATTGCAGGAGCTGTGACAGGAATTTATCTTGCAGTCAGCGGATATGGGGCATGGGCTCTCGTATGGCAATCCATAACTGTAGCCACAGTCAAGACAATCATCCTATGGTTCTCAAGCGGATGGACCCCGATGCTTGCATTCTCGTTTCCTGTTCTGAAGAGCTTTTTCAGAATAGGATCAGTGGTCATGTTTACTTCCCTGCTCAACACAGCGTTCCAATCCATGGGCTCCTTCCTAATTGGCTCAAAAGTCAATCTCAGTTCTTTAGGATATTACACCCAGGCTGACAAATGGAGTAAAATGGCAGTAGTATCTATATCACAGGTCTTTGCATCATCATTTGTCCCGCTGTTATCCAAAGTCCAGGATGACCCTGAACGATACGCACATATGTGCGGAAAGACCCATCGTTTTGCCGCTTATCTGCTTTTTCCAGGCATGTGTCTGCTTGCAGTGATGGCAACTCCGATATTCCACACTCTTTTCGGCACCAAATGGGATCCCTCAATAATACTTTTCCAACTAATGCTGATACGAGGAATATTTTTTACCCTTTCCAATCTTTACGGCAATTTCCTCCTGTCGGTAGCACGTTCCAAAAGACTTATCGCCAATGAGGTCATACGCGATACGGCATCCATCATAGCGATACTCATCACTCTACCCTACATAGCCATCACTGCTCCCGGCAATCCGGTCCGTGGAGTGGAAATATTCCTTTGGGGACAACTTGCTGCCACAATAGTAACCTGGATAACGTCTCTCATACTGGTGATACGAATCTCAGGACGCACACTTCTCAGCTATCTTGGCGATCTGCTCCCCTACTTTGCACTCACCTGCCTGTCGCTTATACCATGCATTATGCTGCTCAATGCTAATCTTCATCCGCTGCTGATATGTGTACTGCAAAGCCTGGCGTTCATGGCGATATATCTGGGGATCAATGCGCTGATGAAATCACGCATCCAATCCGATATGCTCGGATACCTGTTCGGCAGATTCCGAAAAGCACACTGATACCACCTAATGTAATCCACAATGCGCAGCAATATTGCAGCATTTTTGCAACACTTTTTAACCTTTAATATTTCAGTATATCACACCAATTTGCTACCTTTGCACACGCAAAGCAGAAAGCAATGCAAGGAGTGATGCTCGAGTGGCTGAAGAGGCACGCCTGGAAAGCGTGTATACGCCAAAAGCGTATCGCGAGTTCGAATCTCGCTCACTCCGCTTAAATAAGCCTTGGAAATCTGATGATTTTCAAGGCTTATTTCTTTATTCATTTCAAAATATAGGCGAACTGACTCAATATTTTGCATCATATAAGATACAAATAGAGATATGTTCAACATAAAGTGGAGAGAGGACACTGACTGGTAAGCTGTTTATATCTGCCTTATGGCTCAGGATTATTGCTCCGAGGGAGATATCGTAGAGTGTGCTTTTTATTAATCACCAATAATGGGAGATATAAAATTATACAGATTAACGACATTAGCAATCCACCCATCGTGCCTATTGCCAAAGGATACCAAAAAGACTCCTTTGTTTCACCTATAATAAATGGGATGAAACCAAGTATTGTCGAAAGCACTGTAAGAAGTATGGGGACGATCTTGATGCGGAATGCCTTGATGTATATTTTGCAACGGTCAACAGTCGGAAATTTCCGACATTGCGAATTATACTCATTAAGGATATATATCGCAGCGTTTACAGTGATGCCGGCAAGAAGTATGAAAGAAGCAAAACCTCCTTGGTCAAAATTTAACTTAAACAGATAGAACACAGCAAACACTCCGATAAAAGACATCGGAATTATAAATATTATCGCAAACGGCTGTCGCAAAGAATTGAACAGTATCGAAGCTGTAAAAAAGATTATTGCCACTACGAGAAGCAGAAGCCAATATTTTCCGCTTTCATCCTTATCCCTCCATTGCAGTCTTTCACTCTCAGCCCTATAACCTACAGGCATAAGGGCATTTATGGTCTCAAGATCTCTTTCAAGCACTTTATTGCCTTGCATGCCTGAACCTATATACTCGTATTGCAGACACATGATATATTCCTGATTCGTTTTCACTATATCCTGCGGAGCATTTCGTTTCTCTATCCTGCCGATATCCGAAAGTTTGAATGTCTTTCCTCCGATAGTGAAAGGCTGCTGCATGAGTGCGAAGATATCATATGTATCAGACTTCAATGAATATAGATTGATGCGTTGAGCACTGCGGTCGACAACGATCTGACCGCAGTTAATTTCACGCCCGAACGTAGGTTCGATCGCTCGGAACAGCTGAGAAGCATTGATCCCATATTTGGCAAGTCGGTCACGGTCAATGGCAAGATGAAACTCGGTGTAGTCATCTTTCCAGTGAGAGAACTCCGAAGCAACGGTAACTTCCTTTATACGACGGTGAGTCAGAAGAGTGTCGCGCATACGATAAGCCCAATCCGAAAGTTCATCGTAATTATATCCTGTAAGCTTCACGCGATAGCTCCCGGCATTCTCTCTCACATCATTACTGAAGCCCTGATCCTGAAGCCCATAAACGTTCCATGAGCCTCCGCCAAGAGTAAGAGCCTTCGATATGACATCACCCTTGAGCCGATAGGGAAAACCGCTGTGCTGACTTTGTTTGTCAAAATACACTGAAATAGAAGCCCGACGAGGACCTGAAACCGAGGTCTGGAACTGACGCACTTCCGAGAAGCCTCTCAAATACATCTCCATCTTCCTGACAAGCGCGTCCATCTGCTCGACTGTAGCTCCATTGGGCAGAGTTGCATTAATATACAGCACCGGTTCCCCTGTATCACGATCCCAATATGAGCCATTGTAGACCTTTTCCACAAACAAACGGAGAGTCCCTCCCAATACGACATCGGTGACAGGCTTGATTTTCTCCTTGTATACCGAACTTCCGAATACAGCATTATAACGTTCCACCCATCTACTATCCCCTTCTATCTTTTCAGGAATAATGAATACAGGCAATCCAAAAGACAGTATCATAATTACAATGAAAGCAACCCTGAATCTTACGACAGAATTTACGATATTTGCATAGATGCGAGAGAGGAACAATGACAAACGCCGACGCAAATTCCGGAATCCCTGTTCTTCTATCCTGCGCCGGACTCCAAGCCTGTCAACCAATGCCGGAACAAGGAAAAGAGCCACCGCAAGCGAAACAACAAGATTTATTATCACAACCGTAACAAAATCCTCAAGACTGAGCCTTGTCCTCTCATCCATGAAATATACCACTGAAAGTGCTCCGATAGTGGTCAGGGTTGCAGCAAGTATGGCAGTGAACACCCCGAGATCACGCCGACGAGTGTAATGATCGGTCATGACAATAAGATTATCTATTATGAGATTGAGTGATATGGTGATACCAGCGAGAGAATACAGCTGAATCTCAATACCAGTCAGATAATAGAACACCGCAGCCACAGCAAGATTCATTGCAAGCCCGATTGTTATAAGCAATACATAACGAATATTCAGCGATATCAATCCTACAAACAGCAGCAATATGACAACTGTGAGTCCCGAGCGAAAATATATTTTGTCAAGCTCTTCACGGATATTTTCTGTGGCATCATAGGCAGAATCTATCATATACCCCTGCGGCATAGACTTCTCAAAAAGGCTGACTGTTTCCTTTATTCGATCCGACAGTGCAAGCTGATTGGCATCCTCCTCTGAAGTAATGTTGACATATATCGAGTTGAGTCCGTTTATACGGAAATGGTGCTTAGCACGTGCTTCAATGTGAGACACCACAACAAGCTTATCAAGACTGACTACCTCGCCAGAATTCATCAGGATTGATATTTCAGATGGGACAAAAGCTTCGGGATTGCCTCCTGACTTCAGAGACAGACGCATCCACTCCTCTCGCTCTTTACCTCCTGAAATCTTTGCCATGCCAAGAAACTCACTGCCATAGTGCTCGGATATGGCTTTTCTCAGATCAGCAGCAGTAAGACCGAGCGACGACAACCTGTCGATATCATATCTCAATTGCCATTCCATCGGTTGCGCCCCGCTAAGTTCCACTTTATACACCCCCGGTATACGAGACAGCAGAGGCTTAAGATTCTCCTCCCCATAGGCCTGTATTTCAGACGGATTTGAAGGAGCATTGAGCGTAAATGTCATGAACGGACGAGAACTCTCCTTCTCGACGGATCGAGGAGAAATCGACGGATATGTGACCCCATCAGGCATATCACCCCATGCCTGGCGCACAAGAGCCGACACTTCAAACCTTACCATGTCAAGATCAGCATGACGGTCAAGGTCTATTGACACCCTTCCGCCACCGTTATACGATTTGGAATTGATCGACTTCACTCCACTGACACGAGCCAATATGGATTCAAGGCGCGACGTGACCTCAGCCTCAACTGTCCTCGCAGAATTGTTTGGCATCGAGAAGCTGACTGTCAGTGACGGTAAATTTCGCGAAGGGGCAAGCTTCACCGGAAGGAGCGGCACAAGAGCGCATCCGACCAATGAAATTGCAATGAAAGCAACAATTATGGTAAATGAACTTGCCTTCATTCTCAATTCTCTATTTTCAAGTCAAATTCATCAGAAAGCGATCTGCCGGTTTCGAAATCGTGAAGAGTAAGCCTGCGAATCTTATAATGACTGAGCCAAAAATTCTGTAATGCCGAGATATAATTTTTTGAAGCCTCCTGCCTACGATTGAGAGATAGAGTAATCGAATTGATGTCAGCCTTACCTATTATGAATCGCTGCTGGGTCTGGGCATACGCCATGTCAGCAAGGTCAAGAGCTTCGGACGCAGAAGCTATCAGTCTTTGGCGCACATCATAGTCACTTACTGTCATTATTATATCCTCTTCAACTGACAGTTCATCCTGGCGGGCAGCAATACGCGATACATTGAGATTGTTACGAGCCATATTCACTCTGCCTTTTCTCACCCCCCAATCTATTATCGGGACCGAAATTGACACCGATACAAGATCCTGGCGCAATGGCGAACGGTATGCGCCGGACAAATCGTCGGCAACCTGATTGAACCCGACAGAGGCATTCACAGAGGCATTGAAGCGAGATTCCACTTTTGCCTTGTTCAAATCACGCTCACCCTCCAATATCGCCTGCCTGTGGCCAAGAAGAGTCGGGTTATTCCCTTTTGCCATAGCAAGAGCCATATCGACCGGAATGTCGACAGTCATCGGTCTGCCAGGCATCACTATCTCGATCTCGGTGTTCTTATCCATACCAAGAAACGAAGCAAGAGAAAACATCGCCCGCTTCAAAGCTATACGACAATTTTCAAGTGTATTTCGGGCGTTCACTTTGTCAAGTTCAAGCGTAAGAAGATCGGCTCGTGAAATCGAAGCAATCCTGAAGCGTCGCTGACCGATGACATACATAGTGTCGCATGACGCCACATTCTCTTCAGCAAGTCGATATTCAGCCTGTGCAAGGGCAAGAGCGAAGAAATAGGTAACCGCCTGTTCGCTGACACTTTCCATGTTATACAGCAACTCCTTTTTAGCTTTCTCATAACGCAGAGGCTCGATTTTTCGCTCCCATTTGAACGGATTGAATCCGAGTAGGCTCTGACGATATCCGATTCTGACCGGGATAGATGAATACTGCGTGTATTTGTTCTCTCCGAAATTGCGCAGATACTCAATATCAGTCTCCATATAGAAGGTTCCTCCGAGAAGGTCAAAATTCTGCTCCACCTCAAGCCCCCGGACGCACGAAACATCTGCTGCTCACGGAACACATCGATATTATGTTCCGAGTCATAGCGTTGTGTCATATACCTGTTGTAACTTGCAGGCATAAGCGACAGCGAGAGGCTCGGCAACCGTCCGGCTCGATAGCTCACATACTGCCAATAGCTCGACTGGTACATGTTGCGGTACCTAAACGCCATTAAAGAAGAATCATTGGCAAGTTCGATTGTCCGCTCCAATGACAGTGTGACTGAAAACGCAGCCGAAGGGATGAGAAAAGATATGAGAAAAAAAAGAAGTTTACTTGCTTTCATGTTTACGATAGATTGACCAGTAGAACAACGGTATGATAAATATGCTGACAAGTGTTCCCACCACCATAGAGCCTATCATGGCTATGGCAAGGGGACGCTGAAGCTCCGAACCCATATCGGAAGTGAAAAGGACCGGCAACATGGCGAATATTGTGGTCAGCGATGTCATGATTATTGCTCTGAGGCGTCGACGTCCGGCAGTATGTATTGCCTCGACAAGAGGCATGCCGTCTTTTCGCAATTCATTGATCGCATCAAGTTTCAGAATGGAATCGTTCACAACAATGCCACAAGTGACAATTATGCCTATCGCCGACATGAGATTGAGTGTCTGTCCGAAAATCATGAGTGCCAGCAGGGCAAAAGCCGTATCCACCGGTATTTCAAGCAGCACAATCAGCGGCTGAAGAAAACTCTCGAACTGGGCACAAAGAATAAAATACATCAGCATAACCGACACAAGGAGTATCACGGTCAGCTCATTCATCATTTTTGCATTTGAGAAGAAACTTCCTTCAAAATCCACATCATAATTCCCGTCATCATACGCAACCTCCCTGACCTTTTGCATCACCTCATTCTCATGACCGGCGACATTTAACCCGACAGGGACATATTCACCGGCACTTCCTGCGGTTATTGTCTTTAGATCACGACTGCTCTCGGTTGTGAGAAGGCTCCTCAACGGAATGTCCGTACTGACACCATTCCTATCAGCCCTTGATCGGACAAAGCTTCCCGCAAGCACATCATTGATCGACATTTCACTCCCCACAATCTCAATAGGGATATATTCGTTATAAGACCTCAGAGTAGAGACGGAATTGCCCTTAAACGCTGTTCGCAGTACACGCTGAACCTCGGAATATTCCACATTGTAAAGGGCAAGCCTTTCACGGTCAATAATTATATCGATCTGCTCACGCAGAGGCACCGGTGTCATGGATATGCCTGTCGAATGCGACATGGATTGATGCAACGACAGCAGATCGCCGATATCGTATTTACCGCCACCCGCAGAATGTATCCTGACTTCTATATCGGCTTCATCAGAAGAAAATATCTTTTCAAATATATTTTCGGTTTTGGAGAATGAGAATGTCGCATTGGGATATTGATTATGCAGCCTGTCAGACACTCGCTCTTGAAGCGGAGCAATACTGTCGGATGAATCGGTAAGGAAATACAATTCCGCCTCAGCCGATGAAAAATCCAAGTCGGAAGCAAGCAGGAAATCCTGAGGTCCGATATAGGCGGAATTCATCACTGCCGACGAATCCTTTAACAGCCCTACCCTACGGCGATTCTCATCAAGGCTGATATTTTCGTTCCAGTCGATCCTTACAAGAGTCTCATTGCTGTCTATCTCCGGCATACGTTCATGGCGCATGAACATAAACAGGAGTACACAAATAGGAATCATCAGCATAGTCAGTATCATCAATACCCACTTATGACGAAAACAAAGATCTATACCTCGGTCATAAAGCCTAAGATATCCGGCTGATTCATTTTCCACTCTTTTACGGACAGTTGTTTTCTTGGAAAAAATATGGTACAGTACAGGCAACAGCGTGATTCCTACCACATAGCTTGAAGCTAATCCAGCCGTGATTGAAAAAGCCTGGTCAGAAAATATTGCTCCCGCAATCCCACTCATGAACACAAGCGGGACAAACACCGCGACAGTCGTCAACGATGAGGACAACATGGGTGTTATCATCTCGTTCGTACCACTGACACACGCCTGCATCAGAGATGCCCCACGATGGCGATATTGAGTTATATTCTCAGTCACTATGACCGAATTATCAATCATCATACCCACTGCAAGAATAAGTCCTGACATGGATATAATATTTATCGATACATGGAACAGATAGAACAACAGGAACGTGAGAATAACTCCCACTATGATGCTCAGCCCTATAATGAATGATGACCGCACTCCCCCCATGAATAAAGCACAGACAAAGAATACAAGGATCAGACCGAGGATGAGATTCTGCTCAAGGTTAGAGATAGTGAAATCAAGCAGTTCTGTCTGACTTCTTGTCTGAGAGAATTCAATATCCGGATAGCGAGACGAGAAGTAGCCGAGAGCCGAGTCGAGAGCCTTCTTCATGGCGTCCATGCTCTCCTCGCTATGCTTTATGATGGCGAGTGTCACTGCGCGTTTGCCATTATGCACTGAGTATCCGTCAGGTGTACGAGCCATGAGCTGCACATCAGCAAAATCTCCGAGATCGAACATCCTGTCACTTTTGCGGATCTTTATTTTCCTGATATCCGAAGCAGAACGCAACAGATTGGCAACATGTATATTGTATTCATAATATCCGTCACGGACTGTCATTGAGCCCGGCTCGACATTGTTTGCCGTCAGTGCCGACTCCAGCTCCTCAACAGATATACCAGCCTGGGTCAATTTGTCAAGATCAGGTGTCACACGCAGCATTCTTCCCGGCACTCCTGTCATATCGACCATAGCAACCTCGGGGAGCTGTTCAAGCCTGCGTCGGACAATATTCTCAGCCACAGTGGCAACATCCATGAAATCCTCATCCCTATCTGTGCGAGATGTCATCTGAATATACAGCACAGGGATATCGGTAGCACTTGCCTTCACCGCTTTAGGACGGCTTACAGACCTTGGCAATAAGTTCATTGCTCCGTCAATCTTCTCATTGACCTCGATGAACGCAAGATCAGTGTTGACACCATAGTCCATGGTCAGATATATGACAGCAGATCCATCACGAGTCTCGCTCTTTATCTCGCTGAGACCGCCTACCTGCATGAGCTGCCTGCGCAGAGGGGTGACTACCGTATTTTCAAGCTCACGTGCCGACACATTCTCCTCGGACACCTGAACTGTGATATGAGGTATAGCAATGTCAGGCAAAAGCGAGACCGGCAAAGTAACATATGTCACACACCCGAGTATCACCAAAGCAAGAAACGCCATGATGACCGCAATACGGTGATTAAGCAAATACCTTACCATAAAGATTTCAGTTTACTACCTTTACAGGAGCTTCGTGGGCGAGATTGACGTTGCCCGACGTGATCACTGTCATCCCTGACGTGAGCCCATCAGTGACAGTGTATTCATTGAGATTCTCAAGACCTGTGGTAACATAGTTCCACATAGCCTTGTTGCCATCAAGGGTAAACACCACCTGCCTGCCGGAACGAAGCACAACTGAGCTTTTAGGCACAACAAGAGCTTCACCCACCTGACGCATCACACTGACACGCACATTCATACCGTCAATAAGTCCGTTGCCGCCATTGACCGATGCCCACACTTTGACCATTCCGTTTTCATCGACCATGGGATTTATCTCCGTGATGCGCCCTGAATGACTGCGGGTATCCGAAAAAGGAGCTACGGATACATTGTCGCCAGGCTTCACCATAGGCAATTCGCTTTCAAGCACCGAAAACTCCACGTCCATGCCACTATCGTTGATGATGCGGCATATGGGAGTTGATGATGACATATTATGAGGCTTAGCCGACAGATTGGCGATCACTCCACTCACTGGAGCCACCAAAGTGGCATCCTGAAGATCTTTCTGGGTTGCGGCGAGAGTGAGTTCAGCCTGCTGAAGACCACTACGCAGACGAGCGAGCCTCATGACCTCATCGGGAACTTTTTCAGAGAGTTCCGGATCATAGCCTTGTCCGATGAGCACATCCTGCATCTCCAATCGGGCGGAAGCTACGGCATGACGATCTTTTTCGAGCTGATTGGCAAGCTTGTAGGTGTCAAGTGTAGCAATGCGCTGCCCCTTTGCAACACGCTGTCCGTTTTTCACAAAGATTTCCGATATGAGACCAGGTGACTGAAAATTCACATCAACCTTTTCGCGAGCAGTCAAGCGACCGTTACTCACAATCTCGTGATTAAATACCGAAAGCTTCAGTTGGATTACAGTCACTTCCGCCACTTTGTCGACAACAGTATCAGTAGTGATCTCATCAGAAATCCTACTGTCCGTTTCCTTCATCGAGGAACCGCTACAAGAACCCAGCAGACAAAGGAGTGAAAATGTGATAAAAGGTTTGGTCATGTGCTTGCTGTATGGTTTATTAAATTTCAAATAATCATTGCAAATGTAATCAAAAAGATGAATTTATGTAGCAAAAATCATGTATTATATTTATGTTTTTAAGCATAACATTTACGTTGGATATAGTATTTATAATATTCCGCTGTAAAAATAGACTGATTTTCACATTTATGATTATACTGAGCTGGTCGAAATAAGTTTGGCATATGACTAATTAATAATAGTAAATATACGTCTGTGATCGTGGGATTTCCAAAGGATTCCGGCAGTTCCGACTATAAATTTCTCAGGAATGAGTCCGAAATAACGTGAGTCCTTTGAATCTATCACATGGTCTCCGGCTGCAAAACAGTAGTTTTCAGTAAAAGTATAGCTTTTTAGCGGCTTCCCATCAAGGACGGCAACAGAATCGAGCCACATTAATTTGCTTTTTGATTCCCATTCTATGTATTTACGGTAAAGAATACAGTTTTTTCTATCAAGATTTACTATAGTACCTTTGCCAGGTATCAGTATGGGACCCATATCGCGAACACTCCAATTAAACAAGGTGTCATATGGCGCACATCTCATCCACCATTGATATTCAGTGTTATGCTTTAAGAAATAATCTATGTGATTTTGCAACTGCTTCTGTTCGGATGCCACACCTATTGTATCAGCATGTCCTTTCACATGATAAAAACAATTACGTATTTCCAACGAATCTCCTGCAACAGCTATGGCTCTCTTACAATAATACATGCGTAGATTCATAGCTATGCTATCCTCTGTTTTATCCTGATACGGATAGTTGAACACTATCACATCCCCTCTCTCCAATTGCCCATATCCCGGGAGACGTTTAATCGTATATGGTTTACCTTCCACAGCATCAACAATATTGAATATACGTGCACCGAGTTTCCATTTATTAACCAAGCCACTTTCGTCCGGAAGAAGAGTCGGAGACATTGAACCGGACGGCGTATGAAACGAGCAGGCTGTGGTAATCTGTATAAACCAATACAGGATAAAGACTACAGCTGACACCGTTATCGCTGTCAGGATAAAATTAATGATTTTGACTATAATTCTTTTATTATTCATTCAAAACAGAGTGGGGTCGATTTCCATACAATGATTCCAATATATTACGAGCTTCAGTACGCATCTCATCAATTGCCGGAGATGGAATTTTCTCCTTTGTTTCAATGACTATCGACAATTCCCTCATCAGTGCATCATGATTATGATATGCCGAGTCATTATATAACTGCATTAACAGATAATGCGGGTATATACGGTTGGGGCACCGATGGGTTGAGCGCGTGAAATAATGCTCTGCACTATCAGGCATTCCCAACGAGCAATAATTTTTACCTATGACATTCAGTATCATAGGGTCGCCTGAGTAGCCAACGAGTTCCAACAGGCATTCATTCGACTCCTTATAGTTATACGAGCGATGCAACAAAAGCCCTTCAGCAAACCGTGAGCCAACATCCACTGTAGAATTATACGTAAGGAAAAGAGCACACAATGATAATGTCACAATTGATCCGCAAATCCTTACAATGGGATATGCTGACGACCACCACGCCCCTAACATTATCATAGTTATAGTGATTACAAATATCGCGAATTGAAACGGATAGGATGCAAACATCACCACTGCTGCGGATATAGCACAACCGGCAATGCCACGAGACTTATTATTTAAAGCCACATTTATGCCCCCCAACATCACACCGACAACACAAAAAGCTGCTATCGGTCCGAAAGCTATAGCTATCTGAAGATACTCATTGAAAACAAACATTGGCGCATCAGCCACAAGTCTTTCATCGTCAGTACCCTCTCCTGATGCAAAATATTGCTCCTGAGCATTACCGTAACATCCGGCGACATGCTCCCAACCTACACCGTTCACCGGCACATCAGCTACCGCCGTCATTGCAATCTTCCACATCAGGAACCTACCTTTAGCAGAATCTTTTTTTACACATATGGCACCAGCTGCAATCATTGTGATAATTACCAAAATTATCACAAGCCGTTTCGGTGTCCGATGATAAATCGCGGAAATATTGTCCCATGTCGCGCACACGCCTCCTATGGCACCGGCTATCAATGCCGTACGGCTTAATGAAGCCGGGATGAGTATGGCGCATGCAGCCACCATACTCATCCCGAGTGTTTTTTGAAGCTTATTACCAGCGTGTATCGATACATTCAATGCCAATGGCATAACTATAGCAAGAAAACAGGCATAAGGTCCCGGGTTATAGAAACTGCCGGAAAAGGCATATCTGAAATGACCGCTTGAGACTATTCCAAACAGTTGCAATAATCCCCATGCTGCCTCGAATAGACCTACCAAAAGGATCACGAGGACTAATAACCGATGTGCCTTTTCATTAAATACCTGTATTGTCTGTCCCATAGTTATCTCATGATGACTCCATAACGCTGATTTGGTCCAATAATCAACGATGCAACTCAGATGATTTCCGACAGCGACAGTTCTCCAAACTGCATTTCGTCGTCAAATCCTATCAGCAAACGTCCCTTTGCAGGACTATATGACATATTAATGATTTTTCGTCCGAGGTCAAGAGTCTTTATATAATCCCCCTTTTTGTCGAACACTACAATATATGGGCCGAAATACTCTTTGCCTGTAGTATCTCCAGAATAAGAACACAACAGATAATCACCTGCAAATACAGCCCCGGTAAAATATGTAGCATCACGGTTGACATCAGAAGAATAAAGAGGCCCCTCAAATCGATTTATCACATTGCCATCAAAATCATATATAATCACAAGGTCCTGTGTGCTGCATGCCTCTGCCACCATATTCGTCTCAGGTGAAACAGCAAACATCGAACGATTCTCATAGCATTTGAGAGCCGGATCGCCAAAAGGAACAACTGTTCCGCTGTCAAGATTGTAACGACACAATGACTGAACAAAGCCCTTGGTCTTGCCTGGCGAGATGTGACGGGCAAAACCAAGACTGTCATTTATATGAACATATCTGTCGGGGAAAGCTTTAGCCGTGGTAAAACGCAGCTTCACATACGGACGATATTCAGGATCAGACACCACACTGTCGATATTGAATGCCATAACACGTTGCTGTCCATAATCGAACACATACGCCTCACCTTTATCGTGATCAAATGCGAACTGCCCAGCCCTGGCAATCTCATCAGGTCCCTGCCCGAATTTACCGAAGCTTTTGATGTGCCTGTCCGTAAAGGCATCAAACATGTGGATAATAGAATCCGTTGACGTATGATCCAATACGAACAACAATGAATCGGTAGTATGTATCGTCGAACTCCTTCCGATCAGCACATCTTCAGTCTTAAACTCCTTAACAAGTTCCTTACAGGAATCAGCATCAGCCATATAATCGCGCATCCCACAGGAATTAAGCGATATGGCAAGCACAAAGGACATGCCGATAAACAAATTACACTTCATGGCTATTCAATTTCTCCGTTTATCTCAAAATAGGATGGCTTGGTCACACCTTTGGTATATACATTAAGTCCGCATGAGAACGGACCTTTCTCTTGCGGCACTGTCAGTTCTATACCGAGAGCCACCACCATTCCGGCAATCACAGAGTCACGCGAAATCGCGGGTCTACAGTACGGTAACGTAGCCTCAATATGATCAATGGATATTGCAAACGTATCTATATTCTGCATAGAGAAAAACAGTGCTGTATCGCTACCTGCTCTCAGACGGCCTTTATCGACAATTGACGACACGATCATTGTTTTGGGAGGCACAACTCTCACAAGCCGTACAGTGTCACGAGCCGAATCAGTAGGCTCATTACTTTTTGCAGAGTGGGCACATGATAGCATCATAAGCCCCGCCACAATTGAAATAACATACAATAAACTCTTCATTACCCAATATAATTTATTTTCAGTGTTTGAAATGATGGAAAAACAGTACTTGTGACGACTCCTCGGTCAGACCTTTTGATGAAAATTCAGTCGTTCCCAATGACCGCTCTATTGAGAGGACATTGAATGATTCCATAAGCGAAACATAGTTCCCGTCATAAATCAAAACAGCAGGAGTGCGGAGATATGGGAAATCCTCAAACGACTCAAGTCCGATCCTCAAGGTCTTTCCATCCTGGTCCTGCCGGGACATATCAAATTTGTAGACATATGGGAAATATCCGAGTTTGAAGAACACGGACAAGGTCTGATAGACCTGGCTGCCACTTACATATGCAATACCTGGATACTTTATGACAGGCTTGTTGCTCGTCTCCTCAAATAGCTTGGTATATGGCAGGTCACGGTCAAAATCCGAAAGCTGCATGGGGGTATTGAAGTTATAACGCCACACCGTCTTTATTCCGTCTCCTTTTCTCAGGCTATAGACACTATTATCGAACTGCCGCACCACAAGGATGTCATCGGCGGTGTCGCTGATGAACGGACGGAATTGAGCCGGAGTGAAACTTTCATTCCTGTCGAACGGCATACAAGACTCCACTGACTCCTTTTTGTCCTTGTCATAGAATGAGAATTCATATCCGGAGTTATTGGAGGTTTCCGAGGCGAGCCAGAACCCACCATCTGTGGGACAGAATGCCGTATAATAGTCAGCAAGAGGATATGACTCCACAAAGGTGCCGTCAGGCTCATAAACATAGATCTTCTTTGTCTGGCAGCTCAAAAGATTTATGTTTCCGTCCACAAGGTGTATGTCGCTTATATCCATATACTCCTCCGGACCTTGACCAACATGCGAGAATACACTGACTATCTGACCGTCCCTCTTATACACATGAACATCGCCACGGCTACTTGCAACTATATGCTCTTCGTCAATGTCGATACGAGATATGGTCCCGAGAGGAGAGTCGGACGGGGTACGAAGAATCACATAGCTGTAGCTATCGAAGAAGTCCGACACTCCTGACAGATGGTCAATATCAACATTGACATCCCCTATCTCCTGAATGGAGCCAGAGGTCTGATTACATGAGACTGCGACAAGTCCCATAACAAACATTAGAAAAAATCCGTATGTTTTCATAGCCTTATATATTTGCATTAGTCGTATGAATCGGTATTATTCAGATTACTTCGCAAAAATAGTGACGACACGCACGAAAATACAAACTTTGACGTAACATATCTGTTCCATTTCGTAACATCCTATGCATTTGTCACCCTAAAATGAAAATCATCGCAAATAGCACGATGGAACAAACATATTATCCATTCATGGCAGTGTGATCTGCTTGAGTTTTTCAAAGTCATCAAACGCATCCCAATAGAATATCCTATGTCGGTTATCATCAAGAAATATCCTATTGAAATCGCTTTGTGGATCGTACTGAATTATCGGCGACAGAGACTTGTCATATACCTCTATCTTGAATTTCAAATTTTGACCTTCAAGATTAACCGGGAACGGCTGCGTCAACCGTTGCGGGAATCCATAATACTGAGCAACAATCCTGTCATCACCCATGGTAACGGATGTGTAATAAATAGTACGGTCAGCCTTCTTATCGTTATTTAAAGCATTTGTGTCGAGCAATTCCGGAGTTTCGATATTTATGCTGAAATCTTCTCCAATCTTTCCGAGGATAAGACGTGGCCAGTATCGCAAAGCAATAACTATATCCTCTCCGCGACATGCGAAATGAAACCCGCCAATATCTTTGAGATCGTCCTGTGAACAATCCGTCATTATTTCCGAAACGCAGAACCTATCCACGATTCGTTGTGACTTTGTGTTGTAAGTCAACAACTCGCGGCCAAGCGTACTGAAGATGATTATCGAATCATTGACCCAATATGTCTCTTGTAATGGCCCCATGTTAGGCAACTCTAAAAATGTGTCGTCAAGTAAGTCTGCTGCATTAGGGTTCAGAATATATGTCAGATGTCTATAATTTGCCTGGTCAATCAGATCAAGCGTATCTCCCCTGGCATTTTTCATGACATCCAAAGCCACTGTCTCAGCCGGACCTTGTCCTCGTTTTGCAAAATCATACTTAAAACCAAAGGTGTCAGCATCATACACATATATCTGATTCCCTGACGACTTCTCTTCATGCAGGATACATATGTAATTGTCAGTGGTAATTATATCCAAAGGCTTCAACACTTCATTTACAGTCAGCTCCTCAATTTTAGGAGATTCTGCAGCTAATGCAAATTTATTTTCAACACGTTTATCATGACTGCAACCTGTCTCAATCAACAGTATCGACGAGATTACTGAAAAATATATAATTCTTTTCATGGTCAAATTAAATTAGCGAATTATTGATATTAGAACATTTCACAGACTGACACTTCAACGAAGTTTATAATGGACCATAATAGGATTGGACTCTTCATCAAGGTCTTTACCTAAATATATTCAAGACCATTGAAGCATCGTCGTATCCGATGAAATATCAAGCGCAAATATATGGACTCAACAATCGCATATACAAACTCAAATGTATCATATTTATATCCTACCGTAACATTTGCTGTCATTTTTCACAAAAATCCACAAAACAGTAAGAAAAATCATCAGATAGTATCCTCAGATGCCTGGAGGCTGGTTTAGCCAACTCGTATATTCCCATTGTGGAACATAAGTAAAATCAAGTTTGAATTGTAAATGTCAGGCATTACAATAATACACCTGTCAATCACTACGCTGTCAAATAGTCAAAGTGTCGATTTCTTTCTGTAACATATCCAGGAAACATGCGGCATGCGCGCCATCCATCTGAGTGTGATGGAACTGGAATGAAATGGTCAAAGTGGTCCTAAACCACCTCCTGCGATATCTGCCCCATATCAAAAACGGATTATTAAATATTCCGCTGTACATGCCTACAGCTCCGTCAATATCGAAACTCGCCAATACAGATGTTCCGACCACCATACTATCCGTAATATCATGGTTAGAGCATGACTCAGCAACCTGACCGGTAAGACGAAGATAATCATCGTTGAACACCAATAAATGGCTGGAAAAAGGTATATCACATGAGCTGACCTCTCCCCTTCTGTTTGCCACAATGGTATTCACCGCAATACTGTCATACTGAATCAGCTTACCATCAACCGGAAGCATATAAAATTCTTTCACCTGACTTGCCGCCTTGCCGATACACCAGACCATCAGCATATTGAACTTCAATCCGCGTCGCCGGCTAATGCGTACGAGACGAGACACATCAAGCGTCTTGAAAAACGTGACAATCGGCATCGGAGCCTTCATCCACATATCGAAAGCATAGGCACGAGTAGTGTCACAGGGATTTACCTCTCTCACAACATTCTTTTTTGCCGCAAAATTAAGGCATAATCTTCATACCAAATAGAAGAAAAGAGACATTCAGCATGACATCACACAGGTTGAGTGAACAGGTCAGAGTAAGGGGAACACTCATCCCTCAATCTCCCGGGCGTACATCCTGTGAACATCTTAAACTCACGGATGAAATGTGACTGATCGGCATAACCGGTATCATATGCTATGCCTGTATTATCCTGACCATTCTGCATAAGCCACAATGACTTTTGAAAGCGGACAATACGAGAATACTCTTTAGGCATCATCCCCACACAGTTACTGAAAACACGCTCAAACTGCTTCTTGCCGAGACATGATATACCCGCAAGCTCTGTTATTGGTGTTGACGGAAATGCAATCATTCTTTTCACCACAGAACCGATACGCGAAAATTTAGTGGAGTGGATGTCTCTTAGCCTCATGAGCAACCAGCGTTCAATCAATCTCACACATCTGCCACTATCCCCGCAGTCCAATACACGTGAAGCAAGTTCGTTCAGACTCCTGTCATTGATATCATACCCTGAAATCTCACAGTTATAGAACGATATTGGCGGTGTGCTTATAAAAGCTCCGACAGCATGTGGATGAAACACAGTCACAATCATCTCTGTATCCCCATCGGAACGAATATGAGCGGGAAAATTGACCTGCCCGCTGATGGTAAAGACATCCTGCCGAGTATCAAGTTCAGGAATAAACAGAGGGGACTGTCTATGAAATATAATCTGAGGACAGCCAATGGGAAAAGTAAGGGTACTGAACCGATCATGACTCTTCAGCACCCAATAATATCGCACATAAGGCTGCAACAACTCGCAAGGACGAAAGAAAACTATATCTGTCTCCCCCATATACCCTATTCATTGGCATTGGCATTTTCATTCTCTTTTCTCAAATCCTCAAGGATTTTTCCATTGTAAGAGAAATATTTTGATCCTTGATATGCTCCTGAAGAATTACGCATGTCATCAGGCATGAATGTGCCGACAAACGGAGACAATTTATATATCCGTCCTTCATATTCTATGGAATCATCCGTTGCTATTTTCACTACCAGACCGGATGGAACAAATGTTATTGATTCTCCGATCTTTATGTTGCACATGCTGAATTTAAAACGAGAACGTTTGACCTCTCTTTTGACAGGAGTCACAACACTCTCACCCAATATCGGCTTATTCTCCTTATACAAAATGACCTCGGCATCATCAATAGTCATCGCAATATCTCTGAATATGTCAAGAGCTACCTGGGGAGCGACATTAAAAAACTCCCTGTTCTGGCGTATACGAAGATCCGTCAACCGGTCAATGGTTTTGTGCACCAATTTCTCAACTTCATTATACTTGCATGTCTTAATCGCAGCAAATATCTCAAAAGGCAACGGCACAGCAGTGTTGTCAAGTTCTTTCGACCTTATATCCACAGGGCGAGCACTCTTTCCGATCTTAACCCAATCCTCTTTAAAGCTTGGATTAGTCAATATGTATACATATCCTTGTTCAGAAATTTTCATAGTAAATCTTCGTCATATTGCAAAAGTACAGATAAAATTCAACAAATTCAATTTTCTGCCATCGAATTAACTATTTCAGAATCTTGCTTGTCTGTTTCCCTCATGCCAAAGTCAATGCTTGCGGATTTGATAAGTGAATAGATCGAACCGGGTAAAGCCGAGAGCCTCAATAACAGCCCGACTCGATATGCGATCGGCATCATTATTGTATCCTGGAATCAGCGGAAGCCTCACCACACAATCCATCTGCCTGGCTTGGTCCGCTATAAGTTTCAGATTATCCACAACTCGCACATTGTCACGCCCAGTATAGTCACAATAAACAGCAGGATTAATATCCTTGACATCAATAATCAGAGTGTCCACTATCGGGAGCAAGGATTTAATATTCTCAGAGGGAACATTGAGCGATGTTTCAAGATTGATTCTCCAATCACAGCCACACTGTTCGCGGAAACGACCGATGAAATCGGGACGCAGACACGGCTCCCCACCTCCAAAAGTAACACCTCCATTTGTGGCAAGGAAATAAAGCTCATCAATACGAGTCTCGGCATAAAGTTCTTCCGGTGAATATTCCCTGAACCTGCTGCCATCACCGATCGAATGGGGATTGAGGCAATACCGACAACTGAGCGGACATCCATGAAAAGCCACAAGCGTAGTCACTCCATCGCCGTCCGTCGAAAGACGATGCCTGGATATGCCTATTATCTTTGCCTTTTCATTTTTCATAGGTCATTATTAATATGTCAGTACGCAAATTTACAAATAACAAATTGATTATAACCCTCATTTTTCTAAAAAAATATAACATCTTATAATCTGATACCATATTTCAGAATATGTTCATCAATCATACTTTTAGGGACAAATGTAACCAACGCTTCAACAATGCTGTTGAGCATACGCTCCCTTATAAAATCTGCCCTTACATATATCGAGACTCTTCGCTGCGACAAATAATCTCCTTCGATACGACGGACATTGATACGCTGCACATCAGTCAGCATAGGCAAATGCATCTCCGGAATTATGGTGAAGCCTCCGTTTTCATCCACTATACGTATAAGCGTCTCGATACTTCCAGCCTCATAAATACGCCTTCCGACACCTCTGGCTTTACAAAAACTGAAAGCACTGTCACGCAGACATTGAGATTCTTTCATTATCCACATCTGCTCATGTTCAAGATTTTCAGGCTTAAATACCGGCAACTTGCGCCAGCAACTCTCAGAGATGTACACCCAAAAAGGCTCCGTATACAACGGTATCTCCAATATGCCCTCCTCTGCCTGACCGCTAATGGCGATACCCAGATCAAGCTGACCTATATGCAGGGCTCTTATCATCGTTTCAGCTTTCATTTCTACTATGGACAATGTGACATGTGGAAACATTTTCGTATATGTCTTTATGAAACGAGGCAGGATATATGGTGCTATTGTCGGACCTGCCGACAAATTAAGCATACCAGTCACCAGTCCTTTCTCCTCTGTCACCAATTCCACGATACGTTCCGCCTCATTCACAATCCTCTCCGCCTGTCGCAAAATTTTGGATCCGATAGCTGTCGGACTTACATTCTTATTGGAACGGTCGAATATCCTGACATCCAGCTCACTCTCAAGTTTCTGAAGAAGAGAGCTAAGCGTAGGCTGTGTAATGCCCGATTCGGCTGCGGCTCGGGCAAAATTCCTATGGCGGTCAATTGATATAATATATTTAAGCTGTTGGAGTGTCATCCTGTTTATGATAGATAAATTCAATGCAAAGATAGGTAATATCATTTGTAAATCAATTGTTGCATTGTTACTTTTGCATCATAAAAAAATAATCGTATGCCAACAAAAAGATTTCACAGACATCTCCCATCCAATGGTTATGCTTTGTATTGGATATTGCTAATCTATCTCGTCTTAGGATTTTTCTATCCCATAATCGGACTCCTCGCACTGATATGCATGATAGCTCCGGTAGCCTTTGCCGTGAAACGCGGAAGATGGTGGTGTGGAAACGCCTGTCCTCGTGGCAATTTTTATGACAGGGTTCTTTCAAAATATTCACCACACCGCCCTATACCTAAATTCGTGCGCTCATTCGGTTTTCGTCTTTTCATGGTGATGTTCATATTCGCTATGTTTGGAGTGCAGATGTATTCTGCATGGGGCGACTGGAACGCCATGGGACGAGTGTTTTGGACAATAATCCTGGCCACAACCATTGTAGGGGTGTCACTATCGTTCATCTACGCGCCTCGAACATGGTGCTCATTCTGCCCCATGGGCACATTGTCATCATGGGTATCCCCGACAAACACTCCACTGCCTGACGGATTCATCAACATACATGTCAATGACTCTTGCCAGATGAAATGCAAAAGTTGCGCCAGGGTATGCCCCATGCAACTCACTCCTTATGACAGTCGTGGCGATAAAAACGGCTATCTCCATGCCGACTGCATAAAATGCGGCAAATGTGTCACCGCCTGCCCTATCAAAATAATGAAACTCAAGCACAATACCCCAATCAGTAATATATAGCCCCTCCTGTCAGACTGAAAACACAATGATTTCACTACATCCCAATAAGTGGAGACAAGCACCCAGGCATTGTTTTTATCCTGAATTTCAGTCCACATTCACACGGCAGACGCATCTTAAATAAACTTAACGGCTGTTTACCAATATAAATAGGCATACAGCCGTTAATCTTATATGACAAATCCTAACTCACCCATAGATTTCTTTTCATCCATCAGCGATCCTCGTGTGGAGCGCACACAGAAACACAGCCTTGACTCCATCCTGTTCATATCGCTTTGCGCAGTCATCTGCGGAGCGGAGGGCTGGAATGAAATCGAGGACTATGGTAATGCCAAGATTGATTGGCTTGAGAAGTTCCTGCACCTTCCCAACGGCATACCCTCGCACGATACGTTCAACCGAGTAATCAGTATGTTAGACCCAAAAGAATTGAACGGTTCCTTTGTGGCATGGACGAAAAGCATTGCCGAACTGACCGACGGGGAAGTTGTCGCCATTGACGGCAAATGTATGCGCGGGAGCAGCGATGACGGCTCCGGGACATACACCCATCTTGTCAGCGCATGGGCTTCGGCGAACAACCTGTTGCTCGCGCAGGAAAAGGTCGCCGGAAAGAGCAACGAGATTACTGCGATACCCCGGCTGCTGCGCATCCTGGAGTTGAAAAACTGCATAGTCACAATCGATGCCATGGGCTGTCAGAGAGAGATTGCCAAGACAATAATCGAGCGCGGAGCCGACTATATCCTTGCCCTGAAAGGGAATCAGCCCGAAATGCTTGACCGTGTCAGCCGTTCTTTCACATATATTAAGCCGTCATCTGAGCATACGATGGACGGGAAGGCTCATGGGCGGGAAGAAACAAGGGCCTGTTCGGTCATAACCAATCTCGACAACATCATCGACAGGGACAGATGGCCCGGTCTTAAAAGCATCGTGAGAATAGAATCCCGTACCCGGGATGTCAAGTCTGGACAAATCCACAAGGAGACCAGATATTACCTGTCGAGCCTTGAGGCTGACGCTCAATATATTAATCATTCTATCAGGACACACTGGAGCGTGGAGAATCAACTGCATTGGACATTGAACGTCGCTTTTGGAGATGATGCCTCGCGTAAGCAAAAGGATAATGCAGCTCAAAATTTCTCTCTGCTCAACCGTATCGGACTGAACATAATCAAGAACGCCAAGGTGTCATCAATGGGTGTCAAAGGACATAGGAAGAAAGCCGGTTGGGATAACGACTACTTACTTTATGCCTTAAAAAGTTTTGATGTTGTAAAAAATTAAGATGCGTCAGCCCTGTCCACATTCATGATAGCTATTGCGAAACAATTGAATTATTAGTAATTTTGTGGCTATGAAATCGTTGAGTTTATATTTTTCACCGACCGGTGGCGGAGAAAAAATCGCAAAAGCCATACAGAATGGCATTGACCAGAATGACTATGATTATCAGTTCTCTCTTAATCTCAATAAGAGACCTGTATCAGCAGAGACAGGCGAGATCGAAACATTGCCTGTAATCTTTACAATTCCTGTATATGGAGGTCACATGCCAAAAGTTGCCATGGAACGGCTCAATACGCTACGCAGCGAATGCAATCAACCTGCCATTCTTGTAGCAGTCTATGGCAACCGTGCTTTTGAAAAGGCACTTATCGATCTGGAAGCATTCGTTCGTGAACGCGGATTCAATCCGATTGCAGCAGGAGCCTTCCCTTGCGAGCACTCCTACAGCACTGACGAAACACCGATCGCAGCCGGTCGCCCTGACAACACGGATCTGAAAATGGCTGAGGAGTTCGGACGGTTGGTGCGTGAAAAGATATTACACAATGATTTCTCATCCGTCAACACATCCGACCTGCAAGACGAGCCGTCGCCGGAAGCCTCTCTAAAAAACTTCATCAAATTCGTTAAGGCATACCAGACTCAACAGGCTACTGAGCCAAAGATCTATATCCCGCTTGTTGACACTGAAAAATGTACGGAATGCGGTGAATGTGCAGATGCATGCCCAACAGCCGCTATCCGCGAAGACTTCACCACTGACGCAACCCGATGCATCAAGTGCTGCGCATGTGTAAAAATCTGTCCTGCTCAAGCCAGAGCATTCCATACACCATTTGCACGACCTCTTTCAGAGAATTTCTCAGAAAGGAAATCACCATGTTGGATACTCTGATAACACATGCCTAACAACCTTTTGAAAAGCATCCCATAGTGGCATTGATAACGATTATAAAGCACAGCAGCCCAATCTCTTATTAACATGTCGCACCATTTATGAGCACATAGTCATTCTGAGCTCGTTGGATATTGAGGCTAATGAATTATGGCGTATAGATATTTTTGCACTACATTCACAAAAATCTCGCAATTTTTCATTACTTTTGCAGAGTAATCCATTTATCATATGAACATTGCGATTGTTGGCACTGGGTATGTAGGACTTGTCTCGGGAACATGTTTTGCCGAGGTCGGTTTCGATGTCACCTGTGTTGATATTGACGAAAAAAAAATTGACGATCTCCGGCATGGCATCATCCCGATATACGAGCCACGCCTCGATGAGATGGTGAAGAAGAATGTCGAAGCAGGCAGGCTGCATTTCTCGACTTCCCTGGCAGATGTTATAGACGTTGTTGAGGTGGTGTTCTCTGCTGTAGGCACGCCCCCCGATGAGGATGGATCAGCCGATCTGAAATATGTCCTTTCCGTGGCAAAAACCTTTGGTGAAAACATCAGGAAATACACTATACTTGTCACAAAATCCACCGTTCCTGTAGGCACTGCTGCAAAAGTAAAAGAAGCTGTGCAGACCGCGTTGGACCGCAGAGGCGAAAACATCCCATTCGATGTTGCCTCCAATCCGGAATTCCTTAAAGAAGGGGCTGCCATCAAGGACTTCATGTCGCCGGACCGCGTGGTGATAGGCACGGAAAGCGAACGTGCACGGACAGTGATATCACGACTGTACAAGCCGTTCATGCTTAAAGACGAACGCATGATATATACCGACATCCCATCGGCTGAAATGATAAAATATGCAGCCAATTCGATGCTCGCCACACGCATATCGTTCATGAACGATATAGCCAATCTCTGCGAACTCGTAGGTGCCAACGTCAATATGGTAAGGAAAGGGATCGGCACAGACACCCGCATAGGGAAAAAATTCCTCTACCCGGGATGCGGATACGGCGGGTCATGCTTTCCGAAAGATGTCAAAGCCCTAATAAAAACCGCCGAACAGAACGGCTACAGAATGGAGGTGCTCCAGGCTGTCGAGAATGTGAACGAACGCCAGAAATCAATTCTGTTTGACAAACTGATGCGTCACTTCAACGGAGACCTTAAAGGGCGCACTATAGCATTGTGGGGATTGGCATTCAAGCCTGAGACCGATGACATGCGTGAAGCTCCATCGCTGATTCTTATTGACAAGATCTCTGACGCCGGAGGCTCAGTAAAAGTATATGACCCTGTGGCAATGAACGAATGCCGCCGACGTCTCGGCGACAAGGTAACATACTGCAAGGACATGTATGAGGCTGCCATCGATGCCGACGCCATTATGCTGGTGACAGAATGGAACGAATTTAGAGTTCCATCCTACGCTGCCCTTGAACGCATTATGGCAGAGAAGGTCATACTTGACGGACGAAACATATATGACCCCGATGAAGCTGCCGAGCATGGGTTCACCTACATGTGCATAGGCAGGTAATCCCAACCATGTAATAATCCCGAATAACACCCGAACACCAAAATAAGCTATGAAAGGTATTGTTCTTGCCGGCGGCTCCGGCACCAGATTGTATCCCATCACCAAAGGTGTGAGCAAACAACTTCTCCCCATTTTTGACAAACCGATGGTCTATTATCCCATATCCACGCTTATGCTTGCCGGAATCAGGGATATACTTATAATCTCCACCCCTTTTGACCTGCCAATGTTCAAGCATCTTCTCGGCGACGGCAGCGATTATGGGGTCAGATTCTCTTATGCGGAGCAACCTTCGCCGGATGGACTGGCTCAGGCATTCATAATCGGTAAAGAGTTCATTGGCAATGACTCTGCATGTCTCGTGCTTGGTGACAACATTTTTCATGGAGCCGGATTCTCTCAGCTATTGAAGGAATCGGTAGAGACTGCCGAAAAAGATGGGAAAGCCACCGTATTCGGTTATTGGGTAGATGACCCGGAGCGTTATGGAGTGGCAGAGTTCGACAAAGAGGGCAATTGCCTCTCGATTGAAGAAAAACCAGAGCAGCCTAAGAGCAACTATGCTGTAGTAGGACTATATTTTTATCCTAACAAAGTGGTGGATGTTGCCGCCGGGATCAAGCCGTCAGCCCGAGGCGAACTTGAAATCACCACCGTGAACCAGCAGTTCCTCAAAGACGGCGAACTGAAAGTACGGACTCTCCCACGCGGATTTGCATGGCTTGACACAGGAACGCACGACTCACTTGCCGAAGCATCGATCTATGTCGAAGTGCTCGAAAAACGACAGGGACTTAAAATTGCATGCCTCGAAGGGATCGCATACCGCCAGGGATGGATTTCTGAGGACAAGATGCGTGAACTCGCTCAGCCTATGCTCAAAAACAACTACGGTAAATATCTCCTCAAAGTCATTGATGAGGTAAAAAGAACCGGCATAAAGAACTTGGACTAAAACTGTTTATGGAAGTAATCAAGACCGATATAGATGGCGTAGTGATCATCGAGCCTCGTGTATTCAAGGATGCACGCGGATATTTCTTTGAGAGTTATAACAAAAAGGAATTTGATGAGAAAGTACGCCCCGTCAACTTCGTTCAGGACAATGAATCGATGTCGACCAAAGGGGTGATGCGCGGACTTCATTTCCAGCTTCCACCCTTCACTCAATCCAAACTTGTACGGTGTGTCAAAGGTGCCGTACTGGATGTTGCTGTCGATATCCGCAAAGGCTCCCCCACCTACGGCAGGCATGTCGCTGTTGAGCTTACTGAGGATAATCATCGGCAATTCTTCGTTCCCAGAGGTTTCGCACACGGATTTGCAGTGCTTTCCGACATTGCGATATTCCAGTATAAATGTGACAATTTCTATGCCCCTCAGGCCGACGGCGGGATATCGATAGCCGATCCGTCTCTCGAAATCGACTGGCTAATTGATCCTGCCTACGCCATATTGTCAGACAAAGACTCCTGCCATCCCCTCCTGGCAGACTTCGAGTCACCTTTTGACTTCAACATTGATTTATACAGGTAATCCGGCAGAAAAGCATTACAGGCATAACTGAAAAAGTCAGCCCATTTTCATAATCTACTATCCAGATCCCATTTATGAAAATATTAGTTACCGGAGCCAACGGACAACTTGGCAATTGTTTACGCAATTGCTCGGAACGAGGCTCAAAAGACAATTATATATTCACCGATGTAGCAGAACTCGACATCACCAATGCCGAAGCTGTGAAACGTATGGTGAAAGACAACGATATCGAATTGATCATCAACTGCGCCGCATACACAAATGTCGATAAGGCAGAGGATGATGCCGAATTTGCCGAGACCTTGAATTCCGACGCAGTGCGTAATCTTGCCGAAGCAATAAAAGATAACGACGGAACACTGATACATATATCCACTGATTATGTATTCGGCAAAGAACCATACAATGTCCCTTGCAGAGAAGACCAAAAAGGAACACCGACAGGAGTTTACGGCATGACCAAACTTCATGGCGAACAGGCTATCGCCGCAAGTGGAGTGAAATCTCTCATATTCCGCACAGCATGGCTCTATTCGGAATACGGCAAAAATTTTGTCAAAACCATGCTCAGCCTCACATCCACAAAACCAACCCTTAAAGTTGTATTCGACCAGACAGGCACGCCTACATATGCCCAGGACCTTGCCGACACTATTTTCGATATCATAGAAAACCGTCGATACAAGGACAACGAGGGCATATATCATTACTCCAATGAGGGAGTGTGCTCATGGTATGACTTCACAAAAATGATTGCCGAAATCGCAGGAAACGACACGTGCGACATACAACCGTGCCACTCGGACGAATTCCCGTCAAAAGTGACACGTCCCTCCTACTCGGTGCTCGACAAAACTAAAATCAAGGAAACTTTTGGAATAAAAGTCCCATACTGGACCGATTCTCTCAAAACCTGTATCAAAAATATCAAAGCAAATGAAGCGTAATATCATAATAACAGGCGGTGCCGGTTTTATCGGCTCTCATGTTGTAAGACTTTTTGTCAACAAATACCCGGACTACCATATAATAAATGTTGACAAGCTCACCTATGCCGGCAATCTCGCCAATCTTGCTGATATCGAAAACAAGCCAAACTACACTTTCATCAAAGCTGACATCTGCGACTTTGACAGGATGCTTGAACTTATCAGACAGCACAACGTCGACGGTATAATCCACCTGGCGGCAGAGAGCCATGTAGACCGATCAATCAAAGATCCGTTCACATTTGCCAAGACCAATGTGATGGGCACACTTTCTCTGCTGCAGGCTGCCAAAGTGCATTGGGAATCGCTTCCTGAAAAATACGAAGGGAAAAGATTCTACCATATATCCACCGATGAGGTATACGGAGCACTTGAACTAACCAATCCGGAAGGGATTGAATCGCCGTTCACTACCACAGCCTCATCCAAGGAGCATCACCATGCCTACGGCTCTGAATTCTTCCTCGAAACCACAAAATACAATCCTCACTCCCCATACAGCGCATCAAAAGCATCAAGCGACCATTTCGTACGTGCCTATCACGACACCTATGGAATGCCAACGATTGTGACCAACTGCTCCAACAATTACGGTCCATACCAATTCCCTGAAAAGCTCATACCGCTATTCATCAACAACATACGTCATCGCAAGCCACTGCCAGTATACGGCAAAGGTGAAAATGTACGCGACTGGCTATACGTTGTGGACCACGCACGTGCCATCGATCTGATATTCCACAAAGGGAATGTAGCTGAGACTTACAACATCGGAGGCTTCAATGAATGGAAAAATATTGATATCATAAAAGTGGTGATCAGGACCGTGGACCGCCTGCTCGGAAATCCGGAAGGACATTCCGATGAGCTTATCACCTATGTGACCGACCGTGCCGGTCATGACCTGCGTTATGCCATAGACTCACGCAAACTTCAGAAAGAACTTGGCTGGGAACCCTCACTGCAATTTGAGGAAGGCATAGAGAAAACCGTCCGCTGGTATCTCGACAACCAGGCATGGATGGACAACATAACATCCGGAGAATACGAGCGTTATTACGACGACATGTACAAGAACCGTTAAAACCGTTCAATATCCCAAAAGCGGCAAGCGGGTCCGACTTTATAAGTCGGACCCGCTTGCCATATGTCCTCATCAGACAATAATCACACAAGCTTTATTCCGTCAGGTGTAATCTCTATGATCCTGTCGCGGTACAGATTGCCAATGGCTTTTTTGAAATCCTTTTTTGAGCAGTTGAACATATCCCTGATCACATCCGGGCTTGAACTGTCACTGACAGGAATGAACTTGTCGGACGATTGGAGTAACTTTTCCCTGATACCATCAACCAACGAATCGATACGGCCATCCTTTCCTCCATGCAGCAAAAGGTCAATCTTGCCATCCTCTCTTACTCGCTTCACATAAGCAGTCACGGTGTCGCCAACCTTCAACTGACCATAAAGCTCATTGTCATACAACATTCCGTGAAACAGATTGTCAACGATTGCCTTATAGCCAATTTCAGCATGTTTATACACGAGTGCCGTAACTTTTTCTCCAAGAAAATATTTAGGCACCTTGTT
The DNA here is from genome assembly GCF_004766125.1 of Duncaniella freteri. Taxonomy (NCBI): domain Bacteria; kingdom Pseudomonadati; phylum Bacteroidota; class Bacteroidia; order Bacteroidales; family Muribaculaceae; genus Duncaniella; species Duncaniella freteri. Next base: position 332,829 of record NZ_SJSA01000002.1, on the reverse strand, counting down.
GCCCAGGAACTGTTCTATCTTGGCAGACGCCACTATTCTCTGTGACGCATCATCAAGGTACACATATACCGGAACCACCATCCCCTTTGACAATTTCATACGCTGTTCGCTGAACGGGACCAGCAATTGCTTCATAAGTCCCCAGTCAAGAAACGCCCCCATACGGTTCACGTCATTGACTCGCAGGAAAGCAAACTCACCCACCTGGGCATAAGGATGCTCAGTAGTCGCGATAAGTCTCCCTTCATTATCTCTATATATGAATACTTCGATCTCGTCATCCTTATGCAAAGGTGTCTCGATATATCTGGCAGGCAACAGAATTTCCACTCCGTCCCCACCATCAAGATAAGCTCCGAAATCGACATTCTTAACGATTCTAAGCCTGTTATACTTTCCTATTTTTACCATCGTATAAAAGTTTTGAGCAAAATTAGTCAATTTTTCACATATAAAGGCTACTTTTGCAGTAGTAATCATCATTATTTGAGATCGGACCGATATACAATCTGGCTTCCGCCTCACTGAAATTCCAAATAGACATATGGACGAAATACTAAAATACTTCCCTGATCTCACTCCAAAACAGATCGAGCAACTGACCCAGTTAGGGACACTTTATCCCGAATGGAACCAAAAAATCAACGTCATATCACGAAAAGACATTGACAATCTTTACACCCATCATATACTGCATTCACTCTCAATCGGTAAATTCATAACCCCTGTTGCCGGCACTAAATTCCTGGACCTCGGGACAGGAGGCGGGTTCCCGGGCATACCATTGGCGATATTGTGGCCTGATTGCTCATTTCACCTGATCGACCGTATCGGAAAAAAAATCAAAGTGGCACAGTCTATCGCAGAAGAAGTTGGGCTCACAAATGTCTCATTTCAACATGGCGACAGCGGCGAATGCCATAATAAATTTGACTTCGTGATATCACGAGCCGTGATGCAACTCGATGAACTCGTAAAACTCATACAACGCAATATATCCCCCAAGTCGGCCAACAAGCTCCCCAATGGTCTAATCTGCCTGAAAGGTGGTGACCTGCGAGCCGAACTCGGACGTGAGAAGCACCCGCTCATAGATGTCCCGCTGAGCGATTATTTTCCTCACGAGTATTTCGCAGAAAAGGATCTAATATATGTAGAGCTATGAAAGTAAGCCGTTTTATAGTCAATCCTTTCGGTGTAAACACATATGTTATATGGGAGCCGGACAGTCATGAAGCCGCCATTATAGATCCTGGCATGACTGACATAGCCGAATTAAACGCAGTCGACTCATTCATTGAACGAGAGCACCTCTCAATAAGGCATCTCATCAATACACATATGCACCTTGACCACATATTCGGCAATCTATATATAAAGGATAAATATGGTATTGACATTGCGGCACATCAGGCTGACGAATTTCTCGGGCTTACCCTATCCGAACAGACCCGACGATTCCATATCCCGGTACATGTCACGGATCATGGTCCGGACATATTATTAAAGGACAACGACCGCCTCTATCTTGGCAAGGAACCTATCGACATCCTTTGTGTGCCCGGACACTCTCCAGGCAGCATCGCGCTATATTGTCCGGAATCTGGATTCGTAATCACAGGTGATGCCCTGTTCAAAGGATCAATAGGACGCACCGATCTGCCTCGCGGCGACTATGGGCAACTGATAGACTCCATACAACAACGCATCCTCACACTGCCCCACGACACAGTGATACTCCCGGGGCATGGTCCGGAGACAACAGTCGGAAAAGAAATTTCATCTAATCCGTACATCAATTAAAGAAAAATTTCATTAATACAAAAATTCCACTTATCTTTGCGATACGTTTCAAACATCACACCTCGTTGAATATGGCAAAAATTACACGTCCAATTCTGAAAATCCGTGACTTGACCCTTCGTGACGGTCAGCAATCGCTATTCGCTACCCGTATGAACCAAGCCACAATCGACAAACTGCTCCCCTACTACGAGGATGCAAATTTCTACATCATGGAAGTATGGGGCGGTGCAGTACCCGACTCGGTGATGCGCTATCTTGACGAATCCCCATGGGACCGTCTGCGCATTGTCTCAAAGGCAATGGACTCCAAAAGCGGACATCCAAAGTCACTCCTTTCTGCCCTGTCACGCGGACGCAACCTTTTTGGCTACGTTCCCTACCCCAATTCCGTTCTTGAGGGCTTCTACAAGGAAGCTATCGACAACGGTCTCAATGTGATGAGAATATTTGATGCGCTCAATGACATCGATAATGTAAAGGAATCCATCAGACTTATCAACTCTCTTGGCGGAATTGCCGATGGTGCCGTGTGCTATACCGTAGACCCAAAACAGGAAGTCAAAGAGGAGCCAAGCGGATTCATGGGCAAACTGAAGTCAATGTTTGGCAGCAAACCGGCAGAGCCTGAGAAAATCTTTACCGACAATTATTTCGTAGAGAAAGCCAAGGCTATGGAAGCTCTCGGTGCCAAGATCATAACCCTTAAGGATATGGCCGGGCTTGTGAATCCATCACGTGCGGCATCCATCATATCGGCTCTTAAAGCCAACGTGAAAGTCCCTGTTGATTTCCACACACATTGCACTCCCGGCTACGGTCTGGCATCAGCTCTCATGGCAATCATCAACGGAGTCGACATCCTTGACACCAACATTTGGTGGTTTGGAGGAGGCTCTGCAGCCCCAGCCATTGAACTTATATACATATTCTGTCAGCGTCTCGGCGTAGAGGTTGAAGTGAATATGGAAGCTGTTGGACGCATACGCAAAGAGCTCTTCAACGCACGTAAGGCTCTTGCCGATTTCGACCTCAACCGCGATAAAATGCCGATCGATTTCGATCCTCTCAACGATACTCTCCCTGCCGAAATCGCAGCCCTGTTCGACACAGCTATCAGTTTTGCATTTGCCGGTGATGAAGAAGGCCTGCTTGAGACATGCCATAAGATCGAGGCATATTTCCATTTCCCCAAACCCAACGAACTTGTCAAGACAGCGGAAGTGCCCGGAGGCATGTACTCCAATATGGTAGCACAGCTCAAACAGCTCAAGAGCGAGGACCTTCTCGAAGATGCCATGAGACTGATCCCGATGGTGCGCCGTGACGCAGGTCTGATACCACTTGTGACACCTACAAGCCAGATTGTCGGCAGCCAGGCTGTACTTGTTGCTCTTGACCGTAAGAACGGCAAGCCTGACTACACCACTACCAACAACCAGTTCATCTCACTTGTAAAGGGCGAATACGGCAAAACTCCTGTTCCTGTCGACCCAGCTTTCCGCGAAAAAATCACAGGCTCACCTATAGAAAAAGCCTACGATGTATCATCCTACAAGAAGCCTGAGAACCCCACCCTCAGTGATATGGGAGGAATGCCTCTTGCATCCAACAATGAAGAGATGCTGCTTCTTGAGCTCCTGCCGTCGGTAGCCAACGGATTCCTGCGCAAACGTCGTTCAGAGGAATATAATGCTCAGAAAGCCGAAGAGGTTGTCGAGACAGTTGCAGAGGTTGCTCCAAAAGAGGAAAGCGAACCGATCACCGGTCCAACACTTGTTGCCCCAATGGGTGGACGTATCATATCAGTCAATGTAAAAGACGGTCAGACTGTCAAGAAAGGTGAACTACTCCTCGTGTATGAGGCAATGAAAATGGAGAACGATGTTGAAGCAAGCAACGATGCCGTAATCAAACGTGTCCTCGTATCTGAGGGTGACGTAGTCAACACCGACTCCCCATTAATAGAATTTCAGGATTAACCCCCTGAGCAAGTTGAACTAAACAGAACCCTTAATGGAGCTTACAACCCCATTAAAATACCATCAACGTGATATATCGGTATTCCAGTCTTTGGCTGAAATACCATATATCACGTTTCCTACGCGTCTCGAACGGATGCTTCTCGTAGTGTGCATATCCGGTCATATCTCCGCTTACATTGACATGGAGTCGAGGACTGTAGGTCCGAACGACATCCTTGTGCTACGCCCCGGGCATATGATCACCGATTGTGTCACTGACGAAAATTTCTCAGGATTTTTCATTACAGCCACACAGGAGAAGATCAATCAGCTACTTCCGTCCCTGAGATATGTAGTGCCCTACAGCCTCTTCTTCTACGACAATCCGATAATAAATATCACTGACGAGGAACTTGAATCGCTCAAGCTCATCTACAATATGCTGAGCAAGCAGCTGTCATCAACCCCTCGACCATATCATAACATGGCGTTGGGCGCGATGTGCGAAGTGCTGTTTTTCAATACGCTTGGCATATATGCATCTCGACTTAAGACCTCAGTCCACAAATCCCGCAAAGAGGACCTGCTCATAAAGTTCATACAGATACTTGAGGATAATTTCATGACCGAACGCTCAGTGACATTTTATGCCGACAAACTGTTTGTAACGCCCAAACATCTGTCAGCCGTCCTGAAGGAGATCAGTGAAAAGACTGCCGGAGAATGGATTGACCTGCGTGTAATCCTCGAAGCAAAACTTCTGCTCCGTTCCACCGGGCTTAACATTCAAGAAATCAGCACGAAGCTCAACTTTGCCAACCAGTCGTTCTTTGGCAAATACTTCAAGCATCTCACCGGTATGTCGCCACGTGACTACCGAGCAAAACTCTCCGAAGCATGAAGCTAAACCGCCATCTCCTCATCATCGTATACATATTTATTTCTTGCGCCGTCTACTCCTATGCCGACACTCCATATATGGAACTGGTCGACAAGGCTGATAAAGCATGTAACGACGGCAAATGGAGCGAAGCAGCAAAAATCCTACAGGATGCAATAAAGGAGGAGCCTGACAATCCGGGCAATGTGCTCCTGCTCAGCAACCTGGGCCTGGTGCGTTACAACCTCGGGCTTGATTCGCTCGCAATTGATGCATTTGACCAGGCTCTTGACATCGCTCCGTCAAGTGTAACCATAATTGCCAACAGGGCTAAGGTCTATGCGGCAATGGGACTTGAGCAGGAAGCATTCAATGACTATAGCCGCATAATGATGCTCGATTCCACATATATCACCGCTCGATTTCATCATGGGCTGATAGCACTCAGGCATAGGATGTTTGACGTAGCCAAAGAGGATTTCGAATATCTCAAAACTCACTATCCGGCTTCCGATGAGGCCCTCATCGGTGAGGCGACAATGCACAGCCTTGTGGGAGAATACAACGAAGCAATACCTCTGTACACCGAAATTCTGCGAAAAATAAAAGAGCCTGAATACTTCGGAGCACGAGCCTACTGCTATCTTATGACAGACGATCTACAGGCCGCAGCCGAAGATATAGCCCAAGCCTTGGAGCTTGACCCGAACGATGGAGAACTCTATCTCTACCGTGCCGCTCTTAATAAAATGCACTACCGTCCGGAGGATGCAAAAAAAGATGCAGAGCGGGCAATCCAACTCGGGGTCGACCCGGCACGCGCACAGGAATTCATGACCAAATAGCCGGCATGATAGCACCATCCTTAACGGCTCATCTCTCCTCACCACTCATCACATTGTTCTCTCATTAATATGGAACGGAATCAATACAAATTCGACACTATAAAGGCATATTGCGATCATCACAATATACCGGTAAAGCATCCTCTTGTAGCTGTAGTCGACTTTGAAAGCATTTCCGAGCTCCAGTCCTACACCTCCAAATGGGGACTGTATGCAATCATGTTGAAGGACACAAAGTGCTGTGATATAAACTATGGGAAGACTCGCTACGATTATGACGACATGTCTATTGTAAGCTTTGCCCCAGGCCAGGTAACACATATCGATATACCTGAAGGAGTGGCTTCACCAAGCGGTAAAGGAGTGTTGTTTCACCCTGATTTCCTCTTCCGCACACCACTCGCACAAGGTATCAAGAAATACTCATACTTTTCTTATGACTCTTCCGAGGCACTGCACCTGTCAGCTGAAGAACGTCAGACCATAGTCGATACAATCGAACGAATACGCGCCGAAATTGACCATCACGCCGATAAATTCTCCAAAAGACTTATCATATCCAACATAGAGCTCCTTCTCGACTATTGCATGCGTTACTACAGCCGTCAGTTCATAGTAAGAGAAGAAATGAACTATGGTATAATCGCAAAGTTCGAAAACCTTCTTGACAGCTATCTGTCGGACGGCAAAGGAGCGGAAGATGGGATTCCCAGCGTGAAATATTTTGCCGACAAAGTAGCCCTCTCTCCCAATTATTTCGGAGACCTGGTAAAACGAGAGACCGGTGTCACAGCCCAGGACTATATACATGAGAAAGTGCTTAATCAAGCCAAAATGCGTCTGCTCAGCGGTGATAAAAATGTGAGCCAGGTAGCCTACTCATTAGGCTTTCAATATCCACAACACTTCATCAGATTCTTCAAACGCAAAGCAGGTGTGACACCTAAAGAATTTATCAACATGAATTAATCATCAAATCCAAATACACCGTGAAACAAGTAACTGACTTCATCATAATAAGCGTGACGCGCTACAATGACATGTATTCGCGTCTGACACTTGCTCCGGCCGATGGCTCAAAATTGCCTGAAATCCTTCCTGGTCAATTTGTACAAGTGGCTGCCGAGACACCGGGAGTGTTTCTGAGGAGACCGATCTCGATCAATGATGTCGACTACGACAAAAACACTATTGATCTTCTGATCCGCAAAGCAGGCACAGGCACTGCCGCCCTCTTATCTCTGAAAGAGAACGACACCGTAAATATATTGCTCCCTCTCGGAAACGGCTTCTCCACTACAGCAGAACCGGCCTCACGGCTCATGCTCATTGGTGGAGGCGTAGGTGTAGCCCCCTTGCTCTATCTTGGAAGAAAACTAAAGGAGACCGGACATTGCGTAGAGTTTCTGCTCGGAGCTCGTTCAGGAGCCGACATACTCGAAATGGAGCAATTCGAGGAAGTGGGACGCGTACATATCTCCACCGAGGATGGCTCTCTGGGGGAAAAGGGACTTGTCACACAGCACTCGGCTCTTAACGAAAACATCGACAACATATACTGCTGCGGTCCGGCACCAATGATGAAAGCAGTAGCACACATAGCCAAGGAAAGAAACATCGAATGTGAGGTGTCATTGGAAAACATGATGGCTTGCGGACTCGGAGCCTGCCTATGCTGTGTGGAAAACACTGTGAAAGGCAATGTATGCGTATGCACCGAAGGACCTGTCTTTAATATAAACCTCCTCAATTGGTAACCGTTATGGCAAAACTATCAGTAAATATAGGCTCTCTGTCACTCAAGAACCCTGTACTCACAGCATCAGGAACATTTGGCTATGGTGAGGAATTCACTCCATTCATCGACCTCAACCGACTCGGAGGATACATCATCAAGGGCACAACTCTCGAACACAGGGAGGGGAACCCATATCCGCGCATGGTGGAAACACCATCTGGCATGCTAAATGCCGTAGGACTGCAAAACAAAGGGGTGGATTATTTCATCAATAATATATATCCCCGCATAAAGGAGTATGACTCCGAACTTATAGTCAACGTATCAGGAGCCAAGGTGGAGGATTATGTTGAGACTGCACGCAGGCTTTCATCGCTCGACAAAGTAAATGCTATAGAAGTAAATATCTCATGCCCCAATGTCAAGGAGGGCGGTATGGCGTTCGGCACCACCACCAAAGGAGCTGCAGAGGTCACTAAAGCCATTCGTTCAGTATATCCCAAGACCCTGATAGTAAAACTGTCACCTAACGTGACCTCCATTGCCGATATAGCCAAAGCCGCGGAAGCAGAAGGAGCCGATTCAGTATCACTCATCAACACCATCATGGGAATGTCGATCGACGTGGAACGACGTCGCCCACACCTTTCCACCATTACAGGCGGCCTCTCCGGACCTGCCGTACGACCGGTGGCAGTAAGAATGGTGTGGCAAGTTGCCAAAGCCGTAAAAATCCCTGTGATAGGTCTCGGAGGCATCATGAACGGACGTGATGCCATAGAGTTCATGCTCGCAGGTGCAACTGCTGTCGAAATAGGAACAGCCAACTTTATCGACCCAGCCGTGACCATGAAAGTCATTGACTACATGGAGGACTACTGTTCTCGCCACGGCATAAACGATATAAACGAAATAATCGGCGAAATATAGTCAATAATACACCGATGGGGCTGTATCAAAGCTCTCTTTTTGAAGAAATTACCCTTGCCACAGGTAGCTGTGACAAGGGTAAATCTTTATAATTGTGCATAATGACACGCCATCATAATCCTCATAATCAAACCCAAACATTCGTTTTCGTATTTTTTTTACAAAAACAATTGCAATCTAAGAAAAAAAGCATTACCTTTGCACTGTCAAAATGACAATACGACACTTGCCCAAGTGGCGGAATGGTAGACGCGCTCGTTTCAGGTGCGAGTGCTGAGAGGCGTGCAGGTTCGAGTCCTGTCTTGGGCACTACAAAAGCGACTTAACAAAGTGTTAATCACCAAGTTGAGTCGCTTCTTTTATTTTCTACAGGCAAATTACAGGCAAACCTCCTATTTCCATGAAACAATCAATCGTCCACATCTTTCTTTTCATTACTGTTTCAATGCTGAAGCAAGAGGCAAGTGGCAGCAAATAGGGCTCGATTTCAATGCCGGAATAATACACACACATGCAAATGCACCACAACTTAACAGCCACTACAAAGTGACATCTTCATCAAGCATTGATGGATGTTTCGGATTTGGAATTACTGTCTACAATGTGTATGCCGACATCGTATACAAGCCTCGTAAATATTCAAAAGATATAAGCGTGAAAAAATGGAACGACACTCGCGAACTGCTTGCGCATATCGGCTACCGTATACCAATACAAAAGTTTTATGTAACACCGCTTATCGGTTTTATCAGAACTCAATTTGGAAAAACCGACGGAAGCGACTGGACTATCAATTCAAATGGCATCCACAATAGTTTTCATGCCCATACAACAAAAGTTGAATTTGATGCTGGAGCCAAGGTTGGCTATAAAGGCAATACGACACTATGGCTCTTGATTTGAACATCACAGGTACATTCCACGAAGCAATGATCGGATTCGGTATCACTATATAATTGTCAAAATACAACAACCCAAATCCTTTTATAATCTCATTAGAAACACTCTACCCACTGTTGCATGTTCAGTTGCATCAGTGGGTAGAGTGTTTCTAATGACTACATTTTCATATCTGGCTTAGTATTGAAGGGTCCTTGATTTTATCGTCCTCCGCAAACAACAGAATCTTCGATATGATTTCTGCTGTCTTCGGGTCCTCGTCAAGAAACGGAAGAAATATTCTTCCACGACTTTGAGAGTGAACCGGAAGCACGGCTATATGCGCACCACCCTCCTTATGGATCACGCCGCTACCAAGATGTATATTATAGTTGCCAAGCTTCCCACTGACTTTTGCAAAGTTGCCGGCAACCTTGACATTTGAAATTCCGAACATAGGCATAGCATGCTCTACTATCACACGACGCATCTCAATGGTAGAATGACTTGCCTCAGGATCTACTCCGCCGGCATGAGCTACACTCACAGCAAGATCAACATCGCGCATTATCTCTGAGAACACAACCGGAAGCACATCGGCAATCCTTTTATCCTTGAAACTTCTGCGATCATAGAAAGCAACATACTCCAATGTCGGAGCTTCAATATCGGACGGAGAGAACCAATCTGCCAGAGCATACATCACAGCAGTAACATCGCCATGGAAACAGACTTTCTGCAAACCGTTTTCATAATCAACAGTCCACTGCCGCTTTTTCAGTATACCCACTGCGCGTGCAGGCATAATCTGATTTCCGGAATAGCGCATTGACACAGATTTTTCCTTTTCCTCTTCAGTAGGCACATAAAGTTCTCGGAACACCTGCTTAAACGGCTGTCGCCACTGTCGGTCAAACAAGGCTGACTGATATTCACTCCACACGCCTGCCATAAAGAAGTCATGAGGATGTGCGATACGTACAATATCTCCACCTAAGATTTCCACCACCTCTCCATGAGCCGACACAAGAGAGTGCCCGTCATCACCCGGGAAACCGAACACTCCTCCATCCTTTACCAAAACCAGACGAGAGAACAACTTCCATATCACCGGATTCTCACTCAATTGAGAAATCTCTTCACCTGTAAACCAGGAAGACTCCACCATAGCTTTCTCAAGCAGACTTCTGCCTCGCACATGCTGCTCCTTAAGCTGCTTGTGGACCTCCCTCATACGTTCGATATATTTATCCTTTTTCAAGCGTGACGGTATGCTCTGCAGGCGTTTACCCTTGCTCTCCAACACAATCTCAGGCATATCCTCTCCAATGGAGATATATGCTGTGACACCGTCAACCACCTGTGGAGAAAGATATTCTGCCGCTTCCTTCACAAGATCAGCCTCCATGCTCCATGTTAGTCGTGTGGAATCACCGAATCCTGCTGTACGTGCAAGATTGTCAAGAGCGAGCTTCACAGCCCTTGATTCACTTGCCTGACGCTGAGCCCCAAACTGTTTGCTCTCTTTCAGGAACTTGTTGAGGAATGCATAACGTTGCCTCAAATCCTTGATACGGTTGCGTCCAAGAGGAATCAAACCATAAGCCACCACAAGATCCTTGTTCCGCTTATCTGTGATTTCCTTCATCACATCCTTTGCTTTCAGAATGCCAAGCACCGCATCGGACAACTTACGTGCCCTGGTATGACGATTGCCTTCCGCAATATATTTGGCGGCATCATACACTATCTCGAAACGCTTCTTGCCAAGCTGCCTGTATATTTCATGGAACCAAACAGTATCAAATGCACCATCTGAGAAATCCTCCGGAGCCACAGATGTGTAACGTGATATGTGGGATTTCACATTGTTGTCAAGATTCTCACCTGTATGAGCAAGAAAATAGTAAGCCGCACTTGTAAGACCCTTCCATCCGATAGCCTGCTCCACCATTTCAAGCCAGCGTGGCGAAAACATAGCAGCCTCGACAAGACGCTCATCACTGATGCCTGCCTCCTCTGCCTTTTTCTTCAATTGCAAGGGTGTGTCCTCCTCCGTCGGACAACATACTCGCAACAACCTACTGAACATGCTTCGTTTGCTGTCTCCAATTGAATATAGATTGTTAGTCGGTTTGTCTTTGCCAAGCCCAACGAGTATCTTTATCAGATAGTCAATACCGGTTATGACATTTATTTCCTTGGCAAGTTCCGACACCACTGTCGGGGTGTCACCTCGTTTAAGCTCTATTTCAAGGATGCGGTCCACTGCCGTATTAACGAGCGTGCACTCTTCCGGTAAGAGCAGAGGCTTTTCCTTATCGGCAGCATAACGCTTAGGAGCAAGTGGCAGATGACATGTAAGCCCATCCACCATACTTGGCGAGTCCTCCCGTCCGATCATCTCACGCCAGAAATCATTATCACTCATTAAGCCGAGCCCCCATAGCTTGACATACTCCATCGGCTTCAATGGATTAAACGCCTTTTTATATCCAATCTTACGATATATTTCATATCGCGATTTGAATGATTTTACAAACAGGTCATCGGGACATTGATTCCATATATATTCGAGCTGTTCATACAAAGGTCTGACAGGCCATATATCATAGATAGCATAATGTTTTTCATATTCCCAATATGAATTTCCGCACTTATATTTATGGACCAATTCATCAGCGGAAACATGAAGCGCAATTTCCGACATCACATCCGCCGCGATCCTCCACGTGGATTCGCTATGTCCGAACTCATCATACAGGCACTGACGCACCTCACAGGCAAGCCCATAAAATGGATTTTGACATATATCCTTCATTGCATCAAGATGAAACGCACTGCCCAAAATCCTTTTCAGGGCAGGAAAAAACAATTCATCACAACTATTGGTATTTATCGTAGAGAGCTGAAGTCGAAGCATATCCACCGGATTCCCTATTTCATGCTCGTAAAATTCCCGCCACATATCAGGTTTGGCAAGAGCCTGAAGATTGCGGCCGTAAGGCTTTATCCTGACACTATTTCCAAGCCGCTTTGTCTCTCCGTAGGTGTCCGTAAATTCATAATCAGCATTCTCCTCGATAATACTGATAATTTTTCGCATCAGAGTCTCAGCTCGGTCTTTATCCTCGAAAACCAACACTTTCCCAACTGTTGAATCACCAGTGACATTATCCAGCTCCAGACATAGCTCTTCATCAGGATTATACAATCCGAATCCATTCCCCTCATTGTAACTCTCTTCATTGCTGCCGGAAGAAGCAATGATACTGTCAATGAGTATTCTTTCCTTTGATGACGGACGAGATATTGACTCAACTACCTGGAGCAATGACTCCACAAGCAATTTACGTTCGCCTTTGTCACACCAGTTCTTTATGATATCAAGTCCGGCAAGGCGTCGTTCGGCAGACTTGTCGGAAAGCAGTCTACGGACCGATGCTACTGCCTCATTATCGGGCAACACTCCAAGGATACCAATGATAGCGATACGCATCCCGGAGGCTTTGAGGCGCAAATGACTCTCCATGGCAAGATAGTCGTCAGCCGTAAGTCTTCCCTCCTTGCTAAGTGTCGCCACTATATCGCATGCCACAATACGCGCTTCAGAGCCACGATCGGACATGGCATTTACAACAAACTCTATCTGAGTGCGTGTAGTTGGGTTTATAAGCATATATTTCATAAACCGAGCACGGTCATACGCATCCATAGTGTCAATATATGCGAGAGCCCGCTCTATATATTCCGGCGTATCGATCAATAGGGCGATCTTGCATATCTTGGTTGCCACTTCTCCTCGTGACAATTCTACACACATCCATGGGAATACATAGGGATCAAATGTCTCTTTTGATGATTTCATCGACTCAATTAGTCCGACAAAAATATCAAAATCACGTTTGGCATCTTCTACGGACTGGAAAAATTTCTCCAACGGAGGCACCGGGTTCTCCTTCGGATTCCCATACCACCCGATATGAAACTCCTGGTCATTAAGATACAATGGCATCGCTCCTGCAATTATGCCATGATCACTCCAACGAGCATGCAGTGCTGACGATACAAGCTCCCTTGACATTGAGGGAAACTGTATGCACTGGAGCATAAGCATCGCCGCCTCTACACGATATGCCGGAGCTGAGGCTATAAGTGATTTTACAGGCTCAACAATATTCTCAACATTGTAAAAAGCAATAGCCCAAAGTCCGAGATACACTTCCATTGGATCGTTGCTCATCACCGCTTTAGTGGCTTCCTCAGGCTCGGTCACATATCGGAATACACGCTCTACAAACTTCTCAGTGATACGCTCCGGAGCCTCTATTTCTCCGAGCCCAGTGGAAACGGCAAGACCACGCTTCACAGCCGAGAATCGCTGTAGATTGTTATCCATGATCACCCTGAGCATATATATGAAACTTTCGGTGCGGCCCTCATCCATAGTCTCGATTATTGCCTGACGAAGCCCCTCCTGCAAACGAGCGGCAAGAAGCAATCTCCCTTCCGTTTCAAGGAGCTCCATGTTGCCACTTTTGGCAATAGCTCTGAAATGCGCAAAAGTCAGGCGATTGGAATTGTTTTCCGAAGTCATAGCATCCTTGACGTAGTCGATGCATTCACGATCGCCGGCATCAATCATTGAAGCAAGCCAAGGAAATATATTCAACTTATCGGATAATTCCTGTGACTCTTCGTATGTACGCCCGCAACGTAATATATGGGCTGTGGAAAATCCTGTAGCACGCAGCATCACAAAGCTATCTATCACGGATTTTAGATTGCGTCTCACATGGACTTCTGTACGAGGACAACGTATAGAGCGTCGGACATATCCTATCGTATAGGGCGACTCCGACTCTATCCTCATATACCGTTGAAGTAAATCAGACCATTCTCTGCCAATAAGATACTCAGCTACAGGCTTAAGCTTGCCATCAAAGAGTTCTGCAACATTTGAAATGCCATGCTCTTCAGCATACTTTTCCACCATGGCTTCAAAATTGGCATTACCATGATATTCATAATTAAGTTCAAGCAGATAACAGTTGATGATTTCACGTGCCTCACAAGTCAGCCCCTTAGCTTTATCCAATCCTTCGACAAGCTTATCGACATAAGCTCCGCAAAGATCGTTGACAATTCCGTACCAGGATATTTTCATGAGATATATTTATTTAAGGATTAATCATTTTTTCACCACATTCGTCCCGCAAGCAACGTCAGACGCACTACCGACAGGCAATCACCCTCCATTACTTCAACAGGAGTGCATATGTCCCCTAACGGACACCCATTAAGAAACATTCTGAAAATACCGTCCTCATAGCATTGCAAGGCGTTGGCCACAGCATGGTCAGCATCAGCCTGTCGATTGTCATATACGATTCCGAATGCCACACGTCCTGTCTCTGCAAGATCGCTTATGCTCTGTTCATCAAGAACCTTATCGGCATTATCAATATCAATGTCAGGGTCTTCAGGCGATGATGCAGCTCTCTTGTTGAAAGCAGCTACACAAGCGCGCACAGTAGCTTCAATAAGAGCCCCTACCGATGCCGGACATCCGTCAATCTCTACAGCAACAGGCTCAATTGTCTGCCTTGTTCGTCCAGGCTTTTTCTGTTCAAAAAAAATTTTCATCTATTATTCAACTCTGGCTTATGGTTACATTTTAGATTCATGACATGAAACAATAGCCACACTCCGGCATGCTACTGTTTCAGTATAAAATTCGGATCCATCTACTGTGCCTATGCTATAATTTTATTTACAATAGAGTTTATTCCAGGCAAATTTTTAGCATCATAAAACGATATTAGCATTTTAGAATCCGATTCATTAATATCATAAATATTAGGCACTTTCAGTTTTTTGATGTACTGACTTTGCCATCGTGGATACCCTCCATTCATATTGTTGGATAATCGTGACAGTTGAGACACGATGAAATCAGACATCAAAAAAGCACTCAATATCTTGAGATTATCAATATCACCACCTGTGATATAATATAAATTATGATGAGGGTAAAAATGACCGGCATCAATCAAAATTTGATTATTGGCAGAGATATCTGGTAATAATATTTTAGGTTGAAACAAAAGATGTTTATACACCTTATCAATAGTTCGATACCAATAGGTTGGATTTTTCCGGGACACATGCCTGTTTTGCAACCGTTCTTTGTGAAGTTCCATATATGCACGCGCTTTTGGATACATCGAAAGGTCTATGATGTTACCATCTTTATCAAAAGGATTGAATAGATAATTACCACTCCATTTTAGATTATTATTTTTAATATCTTTTGATATAAGGATCGGAAGTAATAAGTCTTCTTCTACAGAATCAATCAAATGTTTGCCAATAAAAATTTTATCAGCTCCTGTAGCAACACCGATACCTATTTTAAAACCAAGTTCTTCAATAGATGTCAACTTTAAATGATTCGAAATAACATTAAACGTATCATACCAGTCTCCATTATGAGGCATCTTATGCTCTTCTCCATCAAATACATGAGGGAATGACAAAGAATCTAAATTCTCAACATCAATATACCTGAAAGTATCCCCCGCCGGATTATTAGTAATCAGGCTTATTGCTGGATATGCAATCACTTCTTCTTGGAAAGGATTAAACTTCTCCAAGTTCACAATTACCCGAAGATCAAAAGTTGAAGAAATCATATTTCTCAGGTTGTAACCATACTGATTTTTCAACCATCTATTGGAACAAATAAAACAATGCTTTCCTCTTGGTTTTAAAAGACTCAAAGACTTTTCAAAAAATGGAATATATAAATCAGCCCTATGTCTAAAAGTAAAAAATAGCTGTCGATATATGTCTTTTTTACTCTTTGGTATTTGCTCTTGACGAACATATGGAGGATTACCTATTATTAAATCAGCTTTCTCCACATCTGCCAGTAAGAAATCTTCGAGCCTGAATGTACATGTGTCTAATTCTATTGTTGGGTCGAACTTATGAATTTTATGTATACATTTTTCAATCTTTGCTTCATCAATATCAAAACAAACTAAACAACGCTTTATCGCTTCATTTAAATTGAATTTGTATTTTTTGGCAGATTGAGATAATCGATAAATAATCTCCAGAACGAACTCTCCTTCTCCACAAGAAGGCTCAATAACGGTAATAGAGGATAAATCACGGTCTGAAGTATATTCAGACAAATCTAACATATACTTTGTTATGTTCGGTGATGTAAACACATCTCCGTGTTTTTTACCATTCAACCTATTTCCATACATGTTATTCAAATTCGTTAGCGACTCCCTGCAAATAACCAGAGAACGCAGACAAAAATGTATTTATTGAAATATCCTCTGCAACATCTCCATATGCATCGGAGTCCGATGTCCAAAGTAAAGCAGTAGACGTGTAATATCGTTCCAAAATTAATTTTCGGCACAGAATAGAGTATCGGTCAAGATATGATGTGTTTTTGAATTCGTCCAACACCCCAAAGTGAGGTTCGGCAACCCTAACTACTGACATCGACTTTGCACAACGTTCAACGGTCATTAAGTAACCAACCCACGGTGCGTTCTGATTCGGAAACACATTCTCTCGAAATGCAGTCCAAAGATCGACAGCAGAACCCAATGCTTCTTCTGTCCTATTGTTAAAATTATTTCCGAACGACCCGACTTGTGATTTGAACTCAATAACGGCTATAAGTTTCTTTGTAGGAGAAATAATTAAAAAATCCCAATCCTTCGTTGGTCTGAAATATCCAGGCAGTTGGTTGTTACGTGTATAGATGCACTCTTGAGGAATACCTGAATCCAATGCAATTTTTGTAAGAAGTGCAACAAAACCATCCATTTGTTTGCCACCAGTTACCGCTCCACGATTACCAGCATCTTGGACATCTCGATTAATTTGATCATTCAATTGCTTATTTCTTGTATTCCAAAAATACGCAATAGCATTTTGAATTAAATCAGCATATTTATCTATTTTAAAAGACATATTTACCCAATGTATTTTATAATATTACAAAGTTACTACAAAAAATGAAATGCGGAAAGATATTATGATAGAATGTAGAGTGTTTCTGAACACTGATATACCTACTTGTATAAATGCAGGTCCAACTGTCAATTCCAATCCAACAATCGGGTATTTTTTCCAAAAGCGGGACATGAATACCGGAAAAAATCGTATTTTTGCACATTCGTTATAACACTAAACAAACTATTATTGACAATGCTGGACTTTGCAGCAATAGATTTTGAGACAGCCAACGGACAACGCTCAAGCGTATGCAGTGTTGGCATTGTTATAGTTCGTAACGGACAGATTGTTGATGAATTTTACAGCCTCATACAGCCTGCCCCCAACTACTATACTTATTGGACCACCGAAATCCATGGACTTACACGCCTTGACACTGACGGACAACCTGACTTCCCTCAGGTATGGGCGCAAATAGAAGATAAAATAAAAGGATTGCCACTTGTGGCTCACAACCGCCCATTTGATGAAAGCTGCCTTAAAGCTGTATTTGAAGAATACGGCATGGAATATCCTGGCTATGAATTTCATTGCACACTTGCCGCATCACGCCGAACACTCAAGCTCCCAAGCCATCAGCTCCATCTTGTGGCAGCCGAATGCGGCTACGAAATGGAAAACCATCATAATGCGCTTGCCGACGCAGAAGCATGTGCAGCAATCGCACTAAAGATATTGTAACTCTACAATAACCGGTTGTCTGTATTCACACATGTGCAACCGACTGAATCAGACAGCCATTCAACAACGCGCAGGAGACTTTTCTGACGTTTTCTTCGGCTTTTCCAGAGATTTTTCTTAACTTTGCAACTTGAATTATTCATGATAGATGACAGCAATCGCTACAAAGACACGCGAACGCCTTCTTGACGTGGCACGCCAGCTCTTCGCCAGCAATGGTGTGGAGCGTACCACCATGAACGACATCGCCACAGCCTCTGACAAGGGGAGACGCACCATATACACCTACTTTAAAAACAAAAAGGAGATATATGATGCCGTTATAGAACGCGAAGCAGATGCCATAGTCAAAAGGTTTCGTGACATAGTATACTCCGACCTTGAACCTGTGGAGATGCTGCGGGCATATATACGTGCCCGGTTCGATGTTGTAGACGAGACAATCAAGGCGTCAGCTACAAGCCAGCTCATATCTTACTTGACCCTTGACTATAAAAGGCTTGAAAGAATCCGCCGTCTTGCTGTCGAGAAAGAGCGAGGTCTGTACAAAGCAATGATCGACAAAGGCATCGAACGCGGTGTGTTCGACCCGCATCAAGGCTCCATTATTCCGGCTATACATCAGATGCTGTTCCAAGGAGTGGATTACTGCCACCTGCGTGGAGACTACAAGGACATAGGCACTGACCCTGCCTCTTTCCGGGAGGACACGATAGAATTCATCACCAAGACCCTCGTAATCCGGCACGATTAATCAATTCTAATTAACACAATACTTAAAACTATTCTTGATATGAAATTACTTGAAGGAAAAGTCGCACTCATCACCGGTGCCTCACGCGGTATCGGAAAAGGCATCGCACTTAAATTTGCCTCAGAGGGCGCAGATATAGCTTTCACCGACCTATTCGACGATGAAAACATGGCAAACACCGTAAAGGAGATCGAGGCTCTCGGTGTACGTGCTAAGGGTTATGCATCCAATGCTGCTGACTTCGCTCAGACCGAGGAAGTCGTTGCTAAAGTGAAAGAAGATTTCGGACACATCGACGTGCTTGTAAACAACGCAGGAATCACCAAGGACGGCCTTATGCTTAAGATGAGCGAGGCTCAATGGGACGCTGTGATCGATGTGAACCTCAAGAGCGCGTTCAACTACATCCACGCCATCGTGCCCATAATGATGCGTCAGCGTCAAGGATCTATCATCAACATGGCTTCTGTCGTAGGCGTACACGGCAACGCTGGTCAGGCAAACTATGCTGCATCCAAGGCAGGTCTTATCGCCCTTGCCAAGAGCATCGCCCAGGAGGTGGGCTCACGCGGCATCCGCGCCAATGCCATCGCCCCAGGCTTCATTGAGACAGCCATGACTGCGGCTCTCTCCGACGAAGTTCGCAAGGAATGGGCACAGAAGATCCCCCTGCGTCGTGCAGGCCAGGTTGAGGATATCGCCAATGTCGCAACTTTCCTTGCTTCCGACATGTCAAGCTACGTGTCAGGACAGGTGATCGAAGTGGACGGCGGCATGAATATGTAATCCACACCTGTTACTGAATGCTGACTTACAACACCCATCGTCCGCGTCTCGCCTTGCCCGAATATGGTCGTGCCGTGCAACGTATGGTCGACCACTGTCTGACCATAGAGGATCGTGAAGAGCGCACACGTTGCGCCTACTCGATCATCAGTACCATGTCGCGCGTGCAACCCAAGGTGAAAGAACAGGAGGATTGGAAGCAGATACTTTGGGATCATCTGGCATACATGAGCGGATATAAGCTCGACATAGATTATCCAGTCGAAGTGTCCGCACCTGACAAATACTCGTCACAGCCCGACAAGGTGCCTTATCCACGCCGCCACATACGTTACCGTCATTACGGCAAGGATATAGAGCTTATCATAGCAAAAGCTATCGAGATGCCTGAAGGACGCGAAAGGGACGAGCTCGTGATGCTCGTGGCAAACCATATGAAGAAACTGCTTCTCGCCGTCAACAAAGACAGCATAGATGACACAAAGATCTTCAAGGACCTCGCCGAGTATTCCCATGGCATGCTCCGGATCGACCCGGAGAACATGCGCCTGCATGAATTCAAAATCGTAGCACCACCTGCAACTGGCAAGAAAAAGAAGAAACGCTGATGATACTGCGCACTGATATAACCGAAGCCGGAGTGTTCAATAAACCTCACGGCATAAAAGGAGAAATATCCGCCACTCTCGACTATGACACAGACCTCTCGGATGTGAAATGCATAGTAATAGAGATCGAGGGTATTTTCGTACCGTTTTTCATAGTGTCAGTGCGTCCAAAGACGGCTGAAACCTGCCTTCTCACCATCGATGGCATCGACTCGGAAGAGAAAGCCCGCACACTCACAGGGCGGGCGTTCTACCTGCTTAACAGTGATCTTCCTGTCGATGACCCTGATGGCGAGGAGGGGTTTTATGCCTCTGATATGGTGGGATATACAGTAACCGATTCCGAACTCGGAACAATAGGCGAAATAACCGACTACAACGATTCCACCGACAACCTGCTTTTTATAGTAACAACTCCCGACGAAAAAGAGGTATACATCCCTGTGGCTGATGACTTCATAAATGAAATCGACCAGGACACACACACGCTCCATACCACTCTTCCGCAAGGAATAGTAGATCTGAACAACTAACCCAATAAAGCTCCACCCATCATGAAAGAATTTGATGAAAAAGAGGCTGTAAAAGCGATGCGTCAGGCACTCCCACCAGAAGCATCATCCCGATGCAATGATGACGAACTACTCAACATCATCGACATAATATGGGACTGGTACGAGGATCAGGGGCTACTCGACATAGATGCCGAAGCTGACGATGACGACGTGAATGTCGATGCCCTTGTAGCACATGTGCGAAAAATGATCGCCAAAGACAAACTCTCCCCCATTCACCCCGACGAGATAGAACCAATCGTCGCTGCTGAACTCCAGTACGAACAATCCCTCATATGAAAAGACTACTTTCACTACTCACGCTCGCAATCCTCGTGATCCAGTCCACGACTGCCGGACCTAAGGACAAATACACTGACCCCTACAAAGGATATGAGGAGTCAGCATTCATGGATATGGATCTTGAGCAGAATATCATAACTCCCGCTGTAGCATCAAGCGAGCATCAGGCCATAAGCCGATATATGAAAAATATAGGCCAGCAGCTTGCAAACAAAGGTTACATCGTCGACATAATGCGTGATGATGAAGTAGTGGTAGTAACACTCCCCACCGATGAGCTGTTCCATCCCAACGACACATTGCTCTCTCCGGCAGCCCCTGCAAAATTCGGTCCGATAATATCCATACTACGTGACCCCGAGATGTTCAAGCTGGTATATGCCGTGCACACTGACAACACCGGGTCGTCACAATACAATATGTATCTCTCCCACGAGCGCAACAATTCGGTCTACGACTGGCTCCTCGGACAAGTGAGCGAGGATCTTATCGTCATTCCCTACGAGATGGGTGACACAGATCCCATCAAGCCAAATGATTCACGTGCCGGACGCGCTGCCAACCGACGTGTTGAGTTCTTTCTCATCCCCGGTCCAAAAATGATTACACTCGCACATAAAAAGCAATTAAAATAAGAACATCATAGAGCAATGGCTAAAGAACTTAAAGACCTCACCAAGCGTAGCGAGAACTACTCGCAGTGGTATAATGACCTCGTGGTAAAAGCTGACCTCGCTGAGCAGTCAGCAGTGAGAGGTTGCATGGTAATAAAGCCATATGGCTATGCCATATGGGAGAAAATGCAGCAGGAACTTGACCGCATGTTCAAGGAGACCGGTCATCAGAATGCATATTTCCCACTACTGATCCCCAAGTCATTCCTATCCAGGGAAGCCGACCATGTGGAAGGTTTCGCCAAAGAGTGTGCCGTCGTGACTCACTACCGTCTCAAAAATGCCGAGGACGGAAGCGGTGTAGTTGTCGATCCTGCTGCACGTCTTGAAGAAGAACTCATCATACGTCCGACATCTGAAACCATCATCTGGAACACATACCGCAACTGGATACACTCCTATCGCGACCTGCCTATACTCATCAACCAGTGGGCAAACGTGATGCGCTGGGAGATGCGTACACGCATGTTCCTCCGCACGGCAGAATTCCTTTGGCAAGAAGGACACACAGCCCATGCTACCGAACAGGAAGCATGGGAAGAAGCCCGCAGAATGCTTGATATCTATGCAGAATTTGCTGAAAAATACATGGCTGTGCCTGTAATCAAGGGTGTCAAGAGCGCGAACGAGCGTTTTGCCGGAGCTATCGAGACACTTTGTATCGAAGCTATGATGCAGGACGGAAAAGCCCTTCAGGCAGGAACATCACACTTCCTTGGTCAGAACTTCGCCAAAGCGTTTGATGTCACATACGTCAACAAAAACAATCAGCCTGAATATGTATGGGCAACATCATGGGGTGTATCGACCCGACTCATGGGCGCACTCATCATGACCCATTCCGATGACAACGGTCTCGTGCTCCCTCCTCACCTCGCCCCGATACAGGTAGTGATAGTGCCCATCTATAAGAATGATGACCAGAAGTCGGTAATCGCTGATGCAGTAGCCCCAATTGTCAAAGAACTTCGCGCCATGGGTGTAAGCGTCAAGTTTGATGATGCCGACAACAAACGCCCAGGCTTCAAATTTGCCGACTACGAACTTAAGGGTGTGCCCGTACGACTCGCCATAGGTGCCCGCGACATCGAGAACGGCACTGTAGAAGTAATGCGTCGCGACACACTCGAAAAGCACGAGACATCTCTTGAAGGAATTGCGCAATACTGCAAAGATCTCCTTGAAGATATACAGAACAACATATTCAAAAAAGCACTCGACCATCGCGCCTCACTCACACGCACTGTCGACACCTACGAAGAGTTCAAGGAAGAGATCGAAAAGGGCGGCTTCATACTTGCCCATTGGGACGGAACCACCGAGACCGAAGAGAAGATCAAGGAGGAAACAAAGGCAACCATCCGTTGCATACCATTCGAGGGCGACAAGACCCCGGGAGTATGTATGGTTACCGGAAAGCCCTCGGCTCAGCGTGTAATATTCGCACGTAATTACTAACGACATTCCGACATGGATAACAAGGCATTTAACTCACGTTTAGCCAAAACGATCAATCGTGATCCTGAGGAGACCGCGACGCTCATTGACGCATTGGGCAAACTCATGGCTGAGATCGGAACAGGGCTCGATTCGGTTGCTGTGCCTGGATTCGGCACATTCATAACCATAAAGAATGATGAAAATGTGATCACCGACACTGAGTCAGGTCGTCGCACCATAGTCCCCCCGAGCATAAAGATGCACTTCCAGCCAAGTGTCGTACTGCGTAAAAAACTCTCACGATGAACCGTAAAATACCATTCCACGAACTGGCATCCCTATTAGCTGCCAACTGCAACATTTCGTCGGAGGAGGCTGAAGAATTCATCAAAAGTTTCTTTGATCTCACCACGCAGGCTCTCAGTGAGGGGGAATCACTCAGAATCAAAGGTATAGGAGCTTTTGAACTTTCAGATGACAAAGATGACCCTATCATCTTTACGCCTGACGAATCAATTGCCGAAACCATAAACGCACCTTTCGCTCTTTTTGAGCCGGAAGAGATATGTGACAACATATCGGAAGAAACTCTTGCTGAAATCATGGAGGACGGAACCATGGGTGCAATTTCCCAATCCGAGTCTGAGCCACAGGTTGAAAGCACCACCGAACCACTTGAAGAAACAATGGTGGAAGCAACTGAGATTGACAATCCTGTAGAGGGCCCGTCAAGCAAACCTGAGGAAGAGACTGAAACCACTATCGAAGCAGAAGCGGAAACTATAACGGATGAACCATTAGTACCCGAAACCACTGATGAACCAGAACCGAAACACGAAATTGAATCAGAAATAGCTCCTAATGTTGTGGCTGAAGATACAAATGAGGTCGCAGCAGCAACAACGGAAACGGCTGTAGCAACCAAATCGGAAGCTGTCACTGTGACAAAACCTGAAACCACAATAACTGTAGGCGCAACAGAAAAACCGACATATCCCACTCAGGTTATCACTCCCTTCCCGGAGGAAGAGCCTGAAGAGTATATCGAACCTGCACGTGGAAAATCAGGAGGAAGTTTCGGATGGGGATTCCTGGTTGGCATACTCGTAGGACTCGCCATCGGTGCCTGCGGAGTGTATTTGGCAATCGACTATCTGGTTCCCACAAATACACCGTCTGAAAATGTCGAGGAAGTTGCCGCTGACGATATCGCATCCGAAGAAGAGGTCCAGGCATTGATCGCCGAAGCGGAAGCAGTCCTGAGCGATACCATCGCTGCTGCTCCGATAGTAAGCCCCGAGCAGGCTCAGATTATAGCAGAAGCAAATCCGCAGGCAAATGAAACCATAAGCGAACCTGCACCTCAAAAAGAAGATGTAGAACAAAAAAAGGGACCGGCTCCTCAACCACAAAATAAGATTGTTAAAGATAAAGTTCGTTCCGGATATCTTCTACATGATATGGCAAAGAAACACTATGGCAACAAATGTTTCTGGGTATATATCTACGAAGAGAACAAGTCAAAAATCACAAATCCCAACCGTGTGAGTCCAGGACTTGAGCTTGTGATCCCGGCTGCTGAAAAATACGGCATCAATGCATCCAGCTCTGCCAGTGTCAATGCCGCAAATGCCAAGGCAAGCAAGATTCTGACAAAATATCCGCGATAGGAGGATTTACACTTTATCACATATGGCAAAGATTCATTAAGCTATTTTAATTAAAAATGCCATCTTCAGCACCAGTCTGAAGATGGCATTTTTTGTAAAATTAACACACCTTTTTCACACTTTGTTTGTTATAATATATAATTTTGTATTACAAATAAAGATAATATACAACTCAAAAACACCATAACTATTACACCTCGTATTATGAGCGAAACGGTTAATATAAGAGAGCTCAACGACCTCGTTGCAGGCAAGAGCAACTTTATCAGTCTGGTCACACAAGGAATGGACCAGACTATCGTAGGTCAGAAACATCTCGTAGACTCCCTGCTCATCGCCCTCCTGTCCAACGGACATGTACTTCTTGAGGGTGTGCCCGGTCTTGCCAAAACTCTTGCCATCAAGACCCTCGCACAAGTCATCGATGCAAAATACAGCCGTATACAGTTTACTCCTGACCTCCTCCCTGCCGATGTGACAGGCACCATGATCTACAGTATACAGAAAGAGCAATTCCAGATAAAGAAAGGTCCGATATTCGCCAACTTCGTGCTTGCTGACGAGATCAACCGAGCTCCGGCGAAAGTGCAGAGCGCGCTGCTCGAAGCCATGCAGGAACGTCAGGTAACCATCGGTGATGACACCTTCCAGCTTGATGAACCGTTCCTGGTTATGGCTACACAGAACCCTATCGAACAGGAAGGCACCTATCCCCTGCCTGAAGCCCAGGTTGACCGTTTCCTTCTCAAAGTCATTATAGGCTATCCCACCAAAGAGGAGGAAAAGATAATAATCCGTCAGAACATCAGCGGCGAACGCAAAAAGGTTATGCCTTTGCTTCATCCATCTGAAATCACCGAAGTACAGAAGATCGTACAGAAGATCTATCTTGACGAGAAGATCGAGAGGTACATAGTCGACATAGTGTTCGCTACCCGTAATCCTCAGGACCACGGTCTGAAGGATCTTGCCGGAATGATCAGTTTCGGAGCCTCTCCCCGAGCTTCTATAGGCCTTGCACGAGCATCACGCGCTTATGCATTCCTCCGTGGCAGAGGCTATGTGATACCCGAAGATGTTAGGGCTGTGTGTCATGATGTGCTCCGCCATCGTATCGGTCTCACTTACGAAGCCGAGGCCAACAACATTACCACTGACCAGATCATCTCCGAGATACTTGACAAGGTTGAAGTGCCCTAATTGAGTAATGTGTAATATCGCAGACTGATGGAAGCAAACGAACTGCTAAAGAAAGTAAGGAAAATCGACATAAAGACTCGTGGTCTCTCCCAGAATATATTTGCGGGAGAGTACCACACGGCCTTTAAGGGAAGAGGTATGACGTTTGCCGAGGTCAGGGAATACCAGTATGGTGACGATGTACGCGACATTGACTGGAATGTCACTGCTCGCCATAACCGCCCATACATCAAGGTATATGAGGAGGAACGCGAGCTTACTGTGATGCTTCTAATCGACGTGTCACGAAGCCGTCTCTTCGGAGCTGTCGGAGAGGACAAGCGTGAGATGATTGCCGAGATTGCTGCGACAATAGCCTACTCTGCCATCACCAACAATGATAAGATCGGCGTAATCTTCTTTTCCGACAAAATCGAGAAGTTCATCCCACCCAAGAAGGGTAAGAAACACATCCTGTTGATCATACGTGAACTTATCGACTTCACACCTGAAAACCCAGGCACCGACATCGGTGTGGCTCTTCGCTATATGACTGATGCCCTCAAGAAAAGATGTACGACATTCCTCATCTCTGACTTCATCGACAAACACGACTACACACGCCAGCTACAGGTGGCATCCAACAAGCACGATATCATAGCCATACAGGTCTATGACAAGCGTGACACCACACTTCCCGATATTGGGCTCATGCGTGTGACAGACCTCGAAAACGGTAAGACAGGATGGATCGACACCTCTTCAAAGTCAACACGTAAAGCCTACAGCAAATGGTGGTACGAGCGTCAGCAGGCTATGACCGAAGCTCTCAGCAAAAGCCGCGTAGACCTCGCATCCATTGCTACCGATGAGGATTTCGCCCGCGCCTTAATGGCTCTCTTCAAGAACCGTGGCGTCAGATAATGACGCCGCGCATCGTAAGATTAACGTTCAAAAGTATGATCCGACACATACGCATATTATTTGCCATCCTCGCATTGTCGATAACATCGGCAGCAACGGTATCAGCGCAGACTTCTCTGAAGGTTTCGCTTGACTCTGCTTACCTTCTTATGGGCAAAGCCACACCGATGCATGTCGAACTGATAACATCATCCTCAACCCAAGGGCAGCTTCTTGTCCCCAAGGACACCATTTGCGACAAGGTAGAGATACTCAACGCTCTCAAAGCCGACACCTCCGATATAGGCAACGGCCGTATACAGATCAATCAGGAACTGCTGCTGCAATCGTTCGACTCAGGCACCTACGTACTCAATCCTATACGTTATGTACAGGGCAACGAGACAGTGGCATCCAACCGACTTGTATTAAAAGTGATGCCGGTTCCCGTAGATACCCTCACTACCATACATGACTACGCTGATGTCGAAAACGTAGACCGCAAGTTTATAGATTATCTTCCGGATTTCCTGGTAGATTACGGACTGTGGATATTTGCTCTCATAATCATCCTCGGCGCAGGTTACTACCTGTTCAGACGTATGTCACGCAACAAGGGTGAGACAAAGGAGAAAGCCATAGTAATCCCCCTTACGAACTTGCATTGCAGGAACTTGACTCACTTCGTTCCGACAAGCTATGTGAACAGGGGCGTGAACGTGAATTCTACACCCGACTCACCGACATTCTGCGTCAATATCTCCAGGGTCGCTTCGGCATAAATGCCATGGAGATGACATCGACACAGATACGCCATATGCTGCAAGCCAATGATGAGACACGACTGAGCAAACGCAATATGGAACAGGTGCTTGAGACAGCTGACTTCGTGAAGTTCGCCAAGGTTCGACCTCTTCCCGAGGACAACACTCGCTCCTTCAATTCGGCAATGCAATTTGTCGAGGACACCAAACCTCTACCACCGGTCGATCAGGATAAATCCGACAGCCCGGCAGCTCCGGCAGAAAAAACATCAACATCTGAAACTGAAAAATAAATAAATATGCAACTGGCTCATCCACATTACCTATGGCTGCTACTTGTGTTAGTGCCGCTTATAGCGTGGTACATCTATAAGCACCGCTCGTTGCATCCGTCACTCGCGATATCATCTACGAAGCCATTCGCCAAGCTTCGCACACCGCTACGTGCATGGCTTATCCACCTTGTATTCCTGCTCCAGCTCGCGACAATCGCATGCGTCATAGTGATCCTAGCACGACCCCAGACTCGTGACTCATGGAACACATCGAGTGTAGAAGGCACAGATATTGTCCTTGCCCTAGATATCTCCACATCAATGCTAGCACGCGATTTCAAGCCCGACCGTTTCGAGGCGGCCAAAGAAGTAGCAGCTAAGTTCGTGTCAGGGAGAGAGGGTGACAACATCGGACTTGTTATATTTGCCGCAGAAAGCTTCACTTCACTGCCGATGACCACCGACCGATCAATGATTGCCAACTACATCAACGACATAAAGATGGGGATGCTTCAGGACGGCACAGCTATCGGTGACGGACTTGCCACATCCATAAATCGAATCAAGGAGGGGAAAGCCAAATCAAAAAGCATCATACTCCTCACCGACGGTTCCAACAACACTGGTAATGTCGCACCAATAACAGCGTCAGAGATAGCCAAGCAACTTGGCATCAAGGTATACACAATAGGAATTGGCACAAACGGCACAGCTCCTTACCCACAGGAGAATGAATTCGGACGCATCGTATACACCCCGCTCCCGGTCGTGATCGACGAGGCAACCCTCAAGACCATTGCTGAGAACACCGGTGGCAAATATTTCCGTGCAACAGGCAATAATGTGCTCAAGGATATATTTGCTGAAATAGACAGGCTTGAAAAGACCAAAATGGATCTACGCAATTTCTCGTCCACCGAGGATGACTATATGCCTTGGGCGATTGCCGCACTCAGTCTTTTCGGTCTTGCAGTATTATTGCGTTACACTCTCCTTCGCACAATTCCCTAAGCTCTATTTTAGGTATGATTACATTTGCCTATCCCCATCTGTTATATCTCCTGTTACTGCTGCCAGTAGTTGCAGGCCTATATCTGTGGTCACGTATCGCACGCAAGCGTAAGCTGCGCCGATTCGGAAATCCCGAGACTCTCGCTCATCTCATGCCTGAGGTGTCACGCTATATGCCATGGGTAAAACTCATATTCTCTTTACTCATTATTGCAGTGCTCGTGATAATGCTCGCCCGCCCGCGAGCTACATCAGGACTCGATGCCGATGTAGCCGAGACCGAGACATCGCGAGGCATAGAAGTGATGGTGTGTCTTGACGTCTCCAACTCAATGCTTGCCTCATCCACCGACGATGAGGCAGGAGTGAGCCGTCTGCAACGAGCAAAGTTCATCCTCGAAAAACTGATCGACAAGATGACCAACGACAAGGTAGGACTTATAGTCTTTGCCGGAGACGCCTATACGCAGCTTCCCATCACATCCGACTATATCTCTGCAAAAATGTTTGTCAACTCCATCACCACTGACATGGTGCCCACCCAAGGAACTGCCATAGGGGCAGCACTTGAAATGGCAATGAACTCATTCACTCCTACCGAAGATATGGGTAAGGCAATCGTCCTGCTGACCGATGCGGAGAACTTCGAGGACAATGCCGTTGACGCAGCCAAGCGAGCTTCGGGAGCAGGCATACAGGTGGACGTGATCGGACTCGGCACATCCCGCGGAGCACGCATCCCATTAGGCAATGGCAGGTACATGATCAATCCAATGACCGGTGAAGAGGTTGTGACCCGCCATGATGAATCGACAGGTGCCGAGATAGCCAAAGCCGGGGACGGCATATACGTCAACGGCGCATCCACTTCGGCGATAAATGCTGTCGACACAAAGATGGACGAACTTAAACAGGCTGAATTCGAACGAAAATCGTTCTCGCCTCAGAGTGAACAATTCCCAATAGTAGCCTGGATAGCACTGCTACTTCTTGTAGCCGACATATTCGTGGTTACACGCAAGATCTCCTGGCTCAAAAAATATCGTTTCTTCACCAAAGAGGAAGGAGGCGAAAAATGAAAAGACTACATATCTTAATATTGGCTTCCATATTTGTTATGCCTGCCGTAAGCCTGCATGCTGAGGACAATTCAACCCGCATGGAGCGCAATCTAATAGTCGAAGGCAACAAACTGTACCACGACAAGAAGTATGCGGATGCAGAAGTCGCATACCGGAAGGCTCTTGAAATTGATGCTATGAATGAGATAGCCCAGTTCAACCTTGCAGCTTCCCTGCTTCGTCAGGGGACATCGACCGGAGAGAACGAAAAGCAGGCATCACAGATACTCGGCAAGCTCGCAAGCGATGCCGAAAATATGTCTGTAGCTGAAAAAGCGTTTTACAACCTTGGCAACATCGCATTCAACGGTCAGGACTATGCCAAAAGTATCGAACTTTACAAGAATGCCCTTAGACGCAATCCTGACAATGATCAGGCTCGTGAGAATCTTCGCTTAGCTCAGAAACGACTCGAAGAACAGCAGAATCAGGACCAGAATCAGGACCAGAATCAGGACCAGAATCAGGATCAGAACAAGGATCAGAACAAGGATCAGAACAAGGACGAAAATAAAGAACAGAACAAAGACCAGAATAAGGATCAGAACCAAGATCAAAAGGATCAAAATCAAGACCAGAACAAGGACCAAGACCAAAACAAAGATCAGCAACAGCCTCAGCAGGACCAGCAACAGCAGCCTCAGCAACAACGCCAGCAGTCCGGTATAAGCAAAGAGAATGCCGAAAAAATTCTCAAGGCTATGGAAAATGAGGAAAATGCCACCCGCCAACGCGTCAATGCAGAACGGCAGAAGAATGGCGCTCCCGGTCGACGTCAGGTCACCAACCCATGGTAACATAAGCCTTGTCAGTCAGGCTATATTCAGGTCAATCCAATATCCGCAAATGAAACGTTTCTCCATACTATTTATAATATTAGCCATATTCACCGTCTCAATAGCAGCCGGAAATGTGAGCTTCACTGTCAAAGCCCCCGGAAGAATATATGAGGGTGACAAATTTCCTGTGACATTCCGTCTCACCAACGCCGACGGCTCCGACCTAAAAGTATCTGCAATCGACGGATGCACACTGCTGTTCGGTCCATCCACATCACAGTCTCAGAGCTACAGTGTGGTGAACGGACGCGCCGAGTCATCGTCAGCCATAGAATACACCTACTATTACAGGGCTGACAAGGCAGGACAGTTCACCATACCTGCCGCATCAGTGCTCGCTGACGGCAAAAGGCTTACCACTGCACCTGCCAACTTCACCGTTCATGAACGTGCAGAGCGCGATACTCCAGGCTCACAACGCCCGGTGGCAGTGGACGACGTAGACACCCAGACAGCAGGGCGCAAGGTGAATGCCGACGACGTGTTTGTCCGTATCATACTGTCACGCAACTCAGCATATGAACAAGAGGCTATCGGATGTACCATCAAACTGTACACCAAATACTCCATATCCTCATTCATGCCTACCCGCCAGCCATCATTTGACGGATTTCTCATTCAGGAACTTGATGTACAGCCAGCTCTCAATGAAATCGAGAATTACCGCGGACAGGACTACATGACTGCAATCCTCAAACATTGTATCATATTTCCGCAGAAGAGCGGCAAGCTCACCATCAATTCGGGCAACTATGACATCTCCGTCATACAGTATGACAATGTCAATATGGGAATGTTCCAGGTACGCCAGCCACGAGAGACCAAAATCAAGGTCAGCTCCAACACCGGTTCAATCGACATCCAGCCCCTACCCTCTCCAAAGCCCGAAGGCTTCAACGGAGCCGTAGGCGAATTCAAGGTGGAATCCCGTCTTGTCGGGAATTCATTCCGCACCAATGACCCTGCCACCCTATTCTACACCATCTCCGGAACAGGCAACATCAAGTACCTCAAGGAGCCTCAGATAGATTTCCCGACCGAATTTGAACAGTACACTCCAAAGAGTGACATCCAAACAAGTGTCAGCGGCAACGAGGTTTCAGGCACAATGACTGTAGAATACACCTTTGTACCGCAGAGTGTGGGGGAATTCACTATCGGAAGCGACAAATTCGTTTACTTTGATCCAGCCAAGCGGGACTATGTGACCCTCAGCACTCCCACTTATCCGATCAAGGTAGCCAAAGGACTTTCCACCCCTGCTCCAACCGAGGACCAGAAAGCCATAGAAAACAAAAATTCCGACATCCGACACATCTATCTTGGCGACAAGAATCCATCAAAAAGCCACTCAATAGTAGTGACAACTACAGGCTACTGGATGCTCTATCTCGGACTGCTCATTGCAGCTGCTGCCATAATCATTGCCAACCGGACGCGTGCACGCCGTAATGCAGACGTAACTCGCATGCGCACAGCCAAGGCTAACAAGGTAGCGACCAAACGTCTCAAACTTGCCGGCAAATATCTCTCGGCAGGGGACAATGACAAGTTCTATGAAGAGATGCTCCATGCATTATGGGGATATCTATCCGACAAACTTTCCATACCCCTGTCACAGCTCAATCGTCAGAACATAGTGGAAAGACTCTCCGAAAAAGAATATTCCGAGGAAACCATATCGTCAATAGTCAACGTTCTTGACGAATGCGAGATGGCACGTTACACACCTGACAGCTCCACCCGCATGGATTCAATATATGAGGAAGGAGCAAAAGCAATCAACAATCTTGAAAAACGATGAAAAAACTTCTGTTCGCCATATTAATGCTGCTCGGCACTTTTGCCGCAAGCCGCGCCGAATCACCACTGATATCTCAGGCAGATTCAGCCTACAATGCCGATAACTTCCGCCTGGCTGCCGACATCTATCTTAATGTAATCCAAGAGGAAGGACCGTCAGCCAAACTTTACTACAATCTCGGCAACTCATATTACCGACTTGGCGAGATGGGCAATGCCATCCTTTCCTACGAACGTGCCCTGCGCCTTGACCCTGCCGACGAGGATGCACGCAACAATCTTGCATTCGTCAACGCCAGGATCACCGACCGCCCAGGCGAACGAGGCACATTTCTCGGAAACGCACTTGACGCCATGTCGGCTTATGCTCATTCCAACGTATGGGCATGGATGGCATTCACATGTTTCATCCTCACACTTGTTGCCCTTATAGCATACCTCTTCTCTCAGGTAGTAAAGATCAGAAAGATAGGATTCTTTGGAGGGATATTCACATTCATAGCCACCTGTGTATGCCTCTTTTTCTCATTCAGGGCAGCAGCAATAGCCACTGACAGCAATGCGGCGATCATCACTGTGCCATCGACCATACTAAGCACCACTCCGAGAGTGCCACAGGACCGAAACCAGGAAGCCATGCTGCTACATGAAGGCACCAAGGTGACCATCCTTGACTCGGTACGCTCCACAACCGACTCCATCCATTCACTATGGTATGACGTAGAGGTTGACAACGCTCATCGCGCATGGATCAATGCTAATGCTGTGCAGAAAATTTGAAATTCAACAGATTACCATAAAAGATGTTTAAAAACATCTTTTATTTCTCAACAAAATATTTGCTTTTGTCATTTTATAGTCATAACTTAGTGACGTGTTAATAAAACAACACACTAAAACTAAACTTTTATAAATACATATTTACTCACCCCCCAAACCGATACTAAATCATGACAAAAACCATCACTTTCAACGACCTGCGCCGCATCAAGGACAGTCTGCCCGATGGATCGATCCGCCAGATTGCTGACCGGCTGAATGTCACTCCCCAGACTGTGCGCAACTATTTCGGCGGCACCAATTACGAGTTTGGAAAGAACTGTGGAGTCCACATAGAGCCAGGACCTGACGGAGGCATCGTGGTACTTGACGATACCACAATCTACGATATGGCTGTGGAGATTCTTCAGGGCCTAAATAAAGAGGCGTAACCCATACTGCGGGAAATCACGTCTCTTCTTTTTTCATTACACGGGAGGACAAAAAGTAATGGTTAAAACCAACTTTTTGCCCTCCTGTCCGTTAAATCTATTATATCGATAATTATTAACAGAATGCTCTCAGACCGACTCATCACCGTAGCCATACACACTTATGAGCGTGCCCACCGCCTCAAATCCATCCTCGAAAGGGAAGGCATATCCGTCACGCTCCATAATGTGAATCTGACCAACCCCTCGATATCATCAGGCGTGAGAGTGCGCATTAAAGAATGCGACCTGCCACAAGCCCTAAGAATTATCGAGAACATAGAGATTCTGACTCAGTCCTATTCTGTCGAATCAGGCGACAGTCAGAAAGGCACGATACTGGTTCCTGTGGATTATTCCGAGAATTCACTCAAAGCAGCACTTGTGGCATTCCGTATGGCATCGGCTCTGAACACAAATATCCATATATTGCACTCCTATATCGGACCGTCATTCTCAAGACAGGCAGTTATGCAGCTATCCGATTCACTAACATTCGACAATCACACCGATCCTACAGGAGAGATCGAAGCGGACAAGAGCATAGCAGGCATAGCCAACAAGTCGATGAAAAATTTTGAGGAGAAACTGCGCGACAAAATACGTTCCGGCGTGATACCTGGAGTGCCGTTCTCAACAGAGACCACCGAAGGTCTTCCTGAAGAAGCTGTTGACGACTACCTGTCGGCCCACAAGAACATACTTACTGTCATGGGGACACACGGAGCCGACAACCACAACAGAAACATTGTAGGAAGCGTCACAGCCGAGGTGCTCGACAGCTGCAGAACCTCAGTCCTCACAATCCCTGAAAACTGCACATGGGCATCATCAGGAATGCCTGTACACACGGTGTTCTTCACCACACTATCCCAAGAGGACATACTTGCGCTCGACACCTTATACCGACTGTTTCCCGAATGCACACTCAATATCACATTGGTGGCACTCCCTCCAAGCCGATTCTCCAAGCCACAGCCCGATGATCTTGACCGTCTGCTGAAATATTGCCGCAACAATTATCCGGCATTCTCTTTCAAGGCATCCCCACTTTCCCTCGCCAATCCGGTAGAGGATTTCGAGATGATAACAACAGCCCACCAGGTAGACATGATAGCAGTCGGAAGCCGAAGAAAAAACATATTCTCACGCCTGTTCAACCCAACACTTGCCCACAGGCTACTGTTTCATGCCGATATCCCGCTGATGTCCATACCTGTAAAAGGATAAGAGATTTAATATTGATTCTTCATCCATTTTTTCGTAACTTTGCCGGAAAGTTTCAACTATTGACAACAATAAACTGACAACCCCATGAGCGACCAGCGTTACAACCTGCGTGGAGTATCCGCATCCAAAGAAGATGTACACAACGCCATAAAAAATGTCGACAAAGGCATTTTCCCCCAAGCTTTCTGCAAAATAATACCCGATATCCTCGGGGGAGATCCTGAATGGTGCAACATCATGCATGCTGACGGAGCCGGCACCAAATCATCACTCGCTTATGCCTATTGGCGAGAGACCGGCGACTTGAGTGTATGGAAAGGAATCGCCCAGGATGCTATCGTAATGAACACCGACGACCTTCTCTGTGTGGGTGCCACCGACAATATTCTCGTGTCATCGACAATAGGACGAAATAAGAACCTCATTCCAGGAGAGGTCATATCAGCCATCATCAACGGCACTGAGGATCTCCTTGCTCAGCTCCGGGAAATGGGTGTGGGCATATATTCCACCGGAGGAGAGACTGCCGATGTCGGCGATCTCGTGCGCACTATCATCGTCGATTCGACAGTGACATGCCGTATGCGCCGCGCCGATGTAATCAACAATGC
This sequence comes from Duncaniella freteri, assembly GCF_004766125.1. Lineage (NCBI taxonomy): Bacteria > Pseudomonadati > Bacteroidota > Bacteroidia > Bacteroidales > Muribaculaceae > Duncaniella > Duncaniella freteri. The sequence continues at coordinate 297,285 of NZ_SJSA01000002.1, read as the reverse complement.
AAACATCAAAGACGGTGATGTGATAGTAGGTCTCGCTTCATTCGGGCAAGCCACATACGAAGACCGATATAACGGAGGTATGGGAAGCAACGGACTCACATCAGCGCGTCATGATGTTTTCGCAAAATATCTTGCTGAAAAATATCCGGAAACTTTCGATGCCGCAGTTCCCGATGAACTCGTCTATTCCGGATCAAAGCACCTGTCAGACCCAGTGCCAGGCACCAAGCTTACAGCCGGACAGCTTGTCCTCTCCCCTACCCGGACATATGCACCTGTCATAAAAAAACTCCTCACAGAGATGCGTCCAGCCATAGACGGCATGATACACTGCACAGGAGGAGCCCAGACCAAAGTGATGCACTTTGTCAACAACAAACATGTAATAAAGGATAATCTTTTCCCAATTCCCCCGCTCTTCGACCTCATACAGAAAGAGAGCGGCACACCGTGGAGCGAAATGTTCAAAGTGTTCAACATGGGACATCGAATGGAAATCTATGTGGCACCCGAACACGCTCAGGAAGTCATCGACATCTCCAGAAGCTTCAACATTGATGCCCGCATAGTCGGACGCGTTGAGGACGCTCAGTCCAACCGTCTCACTATCACAACCGAAGCCGGGACCTTCGAGTACTAACCCATAGGACGGCAGCATGAAACGTATATGAAATGCTGCCGCCCCCTACTCTCTTCTCTACACAATGAAACGATCCCTCACCATCCTACCGACAATTGCAACAGCTCTGATACTCATATGTGGTGCCATCTCATGCCACAACGGCAAACAGTGGCAAAAAAAGCAAGAAACAACTTTCCACAAGATACCAGACACCCTTCATGTAGTCACACTCTACAGCCCTGCATCCTATTTCATATACAAAGGGCAAGAAATGGGCTATGACTACGAACTGATCACGGCAATTGCTATAGACCGCGGACTGACCCTGAAAGTCAATATCGCCCCTTCGCTATCCCGAGCCATCGAGATGCTTGATTCAGGCAAGGTCGACCTTATCGCATATGAGGTTCCCATCACAGCCGAGTATAAAGAGAAAGTCGTAGCCTGCGGCCCTGAGAACATCACTACCCAGGTGCTTGTACAGCCCAAACTCGGTGAAGAAGAACTGATAACAGATGTCACGGATCTTGTAGGCAAAGATGTGTATGTCGAGGCTGACTCAAAATATGAGGCCCGAATGAACAATCTCAACCAGGAACTTGGAGGAGGCATCCGTATACATCCTGTCAGCAGGGATACAATGATCACTGAGGATCTCATAGCCATGGTAAGTGAAGGCAAGATACCGTTGACGGTAGTAGACAGCGATATCGCCCTAATCAATAAGACGTATTACAATGATCTCGATATCAACATGCCTTTGAGCTTCGAACAGAGATCAGGATGGGCTGTTGCTCCCGACAAGAAATGGCTCGGTGACAGCATCGATGCATGGCTTAACACAGATGTCAACCGAGGAGAGCAGGCGCGCCTTCTGAAACGGTATTTTGAATTAAGCAAGAATGAATCCGGCACCAAGTTCGTATCCACAGCCGGAAGGGTCTCCCCTTTCGACCATCTGTTCAAACGTTATGCAAACAAATACAATTGGGACTGGAAGCTACTCGCATCACAGGCATATGTGGAGAGCAAATTCGACTCCACGGCCGTATCATGGGCGGGCGCGCGTGGACTCATGCAGATAATGCCACGCACAGCAAAGGGATACGGACAGACTGCCAAAAGCGTTATGAAGAATGATGTGGCAGTTGAGACATCACTGAAATTGCTCAACGACCTTGACAAACAGCTCGCCAAACGTGTTCCGGATGAACAGGAGAGAAAAAAGTTTGTCATAGCATCCTACAATTCAGGCCTCGCCCACGTGCTTGATGCAATAGCACTCGCCGACAAATACGGACTCGATCCTCAGAAATGGGACGATAACGTCGCAAAGGCGATACTATGGAAATCCAATCCTCGCTACTATAAAGATCCGGTAGTCAAATTCGGATACTCGCGAGGCAGAGAGACTTTCGACTATGTCAACCGCGTATATTCATATTATGCCAAATCAAAAGTTCACGGTTAGAAGAAATAATTAATCTCCACTAATTAAAAATACATTTCTAATGAAAAAACGTTTAATTCCGGTGGCTCTTGTAGCCGCAATCTCAATCCCAGTGTTCACATCCTGTATCGGAAGTTTCGCTCTCACTAACAAGCTTCTTTCATGGAACAGATCAATCGGCAGCAAGATTGTCAACGAACTCGTATTCATCGGTTTCTGGATTCTTCCTGTGTATGAGGTTTCCGCACTTGCCGACGTACTTGTGATCAACTCGATTGAATTCTGGAGCGGCTCGAATCCTATGGCATCAGGCAAAAAAGTCATTGACGGTCAGGACGGCCGCTATATCGTGGAATGTGACGGCAAAGGCTACACCATCACTTCTGAGAACGACGGATCCGAAGTGCGTCTTGATTTCGACATGGCACAACAGACATGGTCAGTAGCCATGCCTTCAGGCGAAAGCATGGAATTCATGACATTTGTCGATGACAGCCACGTGAAGATGCCTACTGCCGATGGAAAAGGTATGGTAGTGGAGCTCTCCGACGACGGACTGCTCGCATATCGTGCTCAAGCAGACAACTCATTGTGGGCTGCCCGATAATCCGCAATATACCACGCTATCAGCCCACCATGGTGGTGCTGATAGCTATTCTTTATCTCACCCTCTTTCCACAGCCTTTAGGCGACGAAGGTATACATATGTTTGAGGGTGCAGACAAAGTGGTACACTTCATAATGTTCGGAGGCCTCACAGGGACATTCTTATTTGATCGTTGGCGCATGGAACGCCCACTAAGCATGGGAGCAGCTCTCTTAGTGGCACTAATTTCAACCATTATCGGTGCCGCTGTCGAATACCTGCAATATGCCATGCAATTGGGACGCACGGGAAACGACTTATTCGACGCGCTTGCCAACACGCTTGGAGCCTTCACAGCTGTCCCAGCGTGCCGATGGCTACATTGGATCAACGTCGTAATAGACAATCGCACCTGACAACCGTCCGGCATTAGTCATCTCTATCCTCACATCATTAAGCAACTGCTTTACTTTAGAGATCGAGGCATTCGTCTCGACCTTAAGCATTATGCGGCGTATGTATAGAGTCTGTACTCTCGCCACGGTCGGTTCTTCAGGTCCTGATATACGATTGCCGAGCAGGGTCCTCAGTTTTGAAGCAAGGTCATTGGCTATCGATCCCACCGCCACAGGATCTTTATGCTTTATATATATATATATCACGCGCACAAACGGAGGATAATTGAATCTGCGACGCTCATCTATCTCATTGGCATAGAATCCGTGATAATCGTGAGAGAGCAGAAACCTAAATAATGGATGGGACGGACTATAGGTCTGAATAGCGACCTTACCTTCCGAATTCTTCCTGCCAGCACGTCCTGCCACTTGTTCTATCATATTAAAAGCCCTTTCAGCCGAACGGAAATCAGGGAAATTGATTATCGCATCTGCATTAACCACACCCACCACACTGACATTCCCGAAGTCAAGCCCTTTTGTCACCATCTGTGTACCCACAAGAATCTGCGACTTACCACGAGAGAAATCCTCTATAATATTCTCGTAACTGTCCTTATTCCTTGTGGTATCAAGATCAAGACGTGCAATGGCAACTCCAGGGAAACAGGAATCAACCTCCTCCTCGATACGTTCCGTGCCATAACCAAGCACCTCAATCCCAGGTTCCTTGCAGGCCGGGCATACATCAGGAACCGCATAAGGAGTGCCGCAATAATGACATAGCAGTTTGTCGATACGTCGATGATAAGTGAGCGATACGTCACAATGATCGCACTTTGGCACAAAGCCACACATCTTGCAACGTGCCACCGGAGCATAACCACGCCTGTTAAGGAAAAGTATCGACTGCATACCACGACCCAATGCACCGGAAACATCCTCGCGCAACTCATCAGAGAATATCCCCTTGACTTCACCCTTCTTCCTGGCAAGTGTCATATCGACAAGACGCATTTCCGGCAACTGTCCCCCCTCGTATCTTTCCAACAACTCCACAAGTCCATATCTTCCATTCACAGCTTTCCAGAATGTCTCCACCGAAGGGGTAGCACTACCCAAAAGTGTCTTCGCCCCATGCATAGAAGCAAGCACCACAGCGGCATCTCTGGCATTATATCTTGGAGCCGGGTCCTGTTGCTTATAAGCAGATTCATGCTCCTCATCCACTATGACAAGCCCCAGAGAACCGAATGGCAGGAACACTGATGATCTCGCACCGATAACCACACACGGAGACGGATCATCAAGAAGCCTGTTCCATATCTCCACACGTTCATTATCGGAAAATCGGGAATGGTATATCAGCACCTTGTCGCCAAACACCCTCTGCAACCGAGATGTCAACTGAGTTGTCAAAGCGATCTCGGGCACAAGATACAAGGCCTGTCGGCCACGACGCATCACATAATCAATAAGATGGATATAAAGTTCGGTCTTACCGCTCGACGTAACTCCATGAAGGAGTGTTATATCCTTTTCAAGCCATGATTTATGCACCTTGTCAAGAGCGGCACCCTGAATATCAGTTAGTTTAGGAAGCCCCCCTCCGGACACACCAAAATAGGAAAACCGGCTCACCTTGCGAGTATACACTTCCACTATCCCTTTTTTTGCCATAGCGGCTATTACAGTAGAAGTCGCCCCCGAACGCTCCATCAGAGCGGTGCGAGTCACCTCATTCAGCTCGGCAAGACCCTGCCTCATGAATCCTGACAGTTCTATGAGAGCAAGAAGTGCGGACTCCTGTTTAGAACCTTTCTTCACCGCATCGAATGCGGCATGTAGCGCATCACTGTCACCACGAGCAGCCGAAAGCCTGACATAAGTCTCTTTACGAGCATGGTATCGTTCCACAAGATTCTCTGAGACCATCACGGCATTACGTGCAAGGAGAGAATTCACAACAGGACCGACAGTAGTGATTCCGGTTTTTCGTGCGAGCGAGTCAAGCGACACTCGTTTTTCTCCGGTAGCAAGTAATCCTTCAAGCAGAGCAAGCTCCCTGGTGGAAAGTCTGTAATTCTCATCCTCCTCAAATCCAGGGACAGGAGATATGAACGTCTCACTCTCTATCTTAAGTCCGGCGGGGACAGCCGCCTTGTACACCTCTCCAGGTGTACAAAGATAATAATCAGCAACCCAATTCCAGAATTTCAGTTGCGGATGGCGCACTATCGGACGGTCATCGATACGCATTGCAATCTCCTTGACTTCATAACCTATTGGCTCAAGCGGAGTCAACGCACTGACAATCCCGGTATAGGATTTTCTTCTGCCGAAAGGCACTATAACCCTATGCCCCACTCCCAATGAATTCTCCATTTCGGCAGGCACACGATACGTAAAAGTCCCTGCAATCGGGACCGGCAAGAGGATTTCGGCATATAACATACCCCAAATTTAGTAAAAATCCTCCATAAATGAAAATAAAGTCGATCTCTAAAAATGCAGAACACAAAAAAGACAAAAGCATCAAATGAAACCGTTGAATACAGCCCATTTTGATGCTTTTGTCCTAATTTTCTATATTTTCAGAAAAAAGAATTATCGTATAAACAAGAGCTCTCGATACTTGGGCAATGGCCACATCTCATTGTCGACCAATAGTTCAAGCTTATCGATATGATAACGGATAGTCTCAAGGCACGGAGCTACATGAAGAGAATAAGCTATAGCCTTTTCTCTCTCATTTTCAATCCGGTTAGCATCCTTGCGGGAATTTACCATCTTAGCTACTTCCTCCTTTATCACAGAGCAATGCCCCATAATCTTCTCTACTGTCACTGCATCCTGCGATGAAAGCTCAACCCCTTTATTGCCTGGGAAAAGATCACGTATCTTCACCATATTGTCAAGAAGGATTGAGAGATATCGTGTTGCCACTGGCACTATATGGTTGATAGCAATGTCACCGAGCACACGAGCCTCTATCTGAACTTTCTTAGTATACATCTCCCATTTGACCTCATTGCGGGCCTCAAGCTCAACATGAGTCATCACACCGGTCTTACTGAACATCTCCACTGACGACGGACGCAGATATGCGTCAAATATCAACGCCGGATTGGTCTCACAGTCGAGACCTCGCCTGGACGCTTCCTCTTTCCACTCATCGGAATATCCATTGCCGTCGAAATGAATCGGTTCGGAGTACAGAAGCAGACTCTTGATTTCGGCAAGAAGGGCATGCTGTAGCTCCTCACCTGCTTCAAGACGAGAATCAACTTTCGATTTAAAGTCGGTAAGCTGCTCAGCCATAGCAGCATTAAGTGCAATCATAGCTGAGGCACAATTGGCACTTGACCCTACAGCACGAAACTCAAAACGGTTACCGGTAAATGCAAATGGCGATGTACGATTACGGTCAGTATTGTCAATCATCAGTTCAGGAATCTGCGCTACGCCGAGATTAATCTCATCTTTACCTGAAAGCTCGATAAGTTCATCCTTATCGGAATTCTTAATCTTGTTGAGCACCTCGGCAAGCTGTGTCCCCGTGAATATCGAGATGATTGCAGGTGGAGCCTCATTGGCACCAAGGCGATGGCAATTGGTAGCCGACATTATGGACGCCTTCAGAAGACCGTTATGGCGATGCACTGCTGCCATAACATTTGCCACAAAGGTTATAAATTGAAGATTTTCAATAGGGGTCTTGCCTGGAGCAAAAAGAAGTGTACCTGTATCAGTGCCAAGACTCCAGTTGTTATGCTTGCCGGAACCGTTGATTCCCGCAAACGGTTTCTCATGCAGAAGCACCCGGAAATTATGACGCCGCGCCACCTCATTCATCACCGACATAAGAAGCATATTGTGGTCATTGGCAAGATTTGTCTCCTCGAATATCGGGGCAAGTTCGAACTGATTGGGAGCAACCTCGTTGTGGCGTGTCTTACAAGGTATGCCGAGTTTGTGAGCCTCTATTTCAAGATCGAGCATAAATGCCTCTACCCTCCTGGGGATTGCTCCGAAATAATGGTCCTCAAGCTGTTGATTCTTAGCCGACTCATGCCCCATCAGAGTGCGCCCGGTGAGCACAAGATCCGGACGTGCCGTATAGAGAGCCTCATCCACAAGAAAATACTCCTGTTCCCAACCGAGATTTGAGATCACATGTTGTACATCCTGATCAAAATAACGAGCCACGGCTGTTCCTGCTTTATCCACAGCCGACAGGGCTCGCAACAATGGGGTCTTGTAGTCAAGCGATTCTCCTGTATAAGATATAAAGATGGTGGGGATACACAATGTATTGTCAATGATAAAAGCAGGCGAGGATATATCCCATGCCGAATAACCTCGTGCCTCAAACGTGTTGCGTATACCACCATTTGGGAAACTTGACGCATCAGGCTCCTGCTGTACGAGCAGTTTTCCGGAGAATTTCTCTACCATGCCCCCTTTTCCGTCATGCTCAACGAAACTATCGTGCTTCTCAGCCGTAGTCTCAGTCAAAGGCTGAAACCAATGGGTGTAATGGCGTACACCATTGTCAATAGCCCACTGCTTCATACCTGCCGCAACACTGTCAGCCAAGCTGCGCGACAATGGCTCCTTGTTGTCTATGGCATAAATCAACGCTTTGTAAGTCTCAATCGGAAGATACTCAAACATCTTTTTCCTATTGAAAACCTTGCTGGCGTAGTACTCCTGCGGACGCTCCTTAGGAATTTCCACAGTAACCGGCTTGCGATTGGATGCCTCCTCAACGACTTTGAATCTTAAACTTGACATAAAGACGTAAGTTTTTGTTTATATATGATAATGATTTGTTTTCTATTTGTTTGACTCCATAAGGCGAGCCATTGCTTTAATGGTATTCTCTCGGGTATTAAACGCAGTGAGCCGGAAATATCCCTCACCTGACGGTCCGAATCCGCTTCCAGGAGTGCCAACTATGTGGAACTCCTCAAGCAGATAATCGAAAAACTCCCAAGATGTCATTCCCTCTGGAGTTCTGATCCATATATATGGGGAATTAACACCTCCTACACATTCATATCCTGCATCAAGGAGGCTCTTCCGCATTATATCGGCATTCCCGAGATAATAATCTATTGTCTCACGTAACTGACGCTGCCCATCCTCGCTATAAAGAGCTTCTGCTCCACGCTGGGTCAGATAGCTTGCTCCGTTAAACTTGGTGGTCTGTCGGCGTCGCCACAATTGATTCAATGACACTTTCTCTCCATCAGCCCCATATCCCAAAAGAGTCTTGGGAACAACAGTATAGCCCAGACGAATACCGGTAAATCCAGCTGTCTTTGAGAAACTTCTGAACTCTATAGCGACATCCTTTGCTCCCTCAATCTCATAGATAGAGTGTGGCACATCATCCTCTCGTATAAATGCTTCATAGGCTGCATCAAATAGCAATAATGCACCTTTTTCCCTGCAATACCTCACCCATTTTGCCAGTTCGCCACGCGTAAGAGTGGTTCCTGTCGGATTATTAGGATAGCATAAATATATCATATCAGGCTCTTCTGATGGAAGGTCAGGTGAGAAGCCATTCTCTGCAGTACATGGGAGGTATTCTATCTCACTCCATCGTCCGTCGGACATAAGCGAGCCAGCTCTCCCAGCCATGACATTGGTATCTATATACACCGGATATACCGGATCGGTCACTGCAACACGGTTGGCAGTGGAAAGTATGTCACCTATATTTCCGGTGTCGCTCTTGGCTCCATCGCTTATGAAAATCTCGTCATTCGCGATATCTATGCCACGACGGCGGTAATCACACTCGACAATTCTGGATATGAGGAATTCATATCCCTGCTCAGGACCATAACCATGGAACGATTGTGCACGAGACTCATCGTCCACTGCCTTGTGAAGAGCATCGGTAACTATAGGACACAGCGGACGTGTCACATCTCCGATGCCCATGCGTATCACCTCGGCTTCAGGATGAGCCTCCATAAAAACCTTTACTTTACGAGCTACCTCACTGAACAGATAGGAGGACGGCAATTTGATAAAATTATCATTAATCCTGACCATATTATTTTTAGAATATTAGATAATACTTGTATTAAAGCCTGACATAATCCGGTCTCCTCACAATCAACATTGCCTGCGATATACACCTTGAAATACTTCGGTAGCAGCACCGGTCATCATAACATGCCCATCGGCCATCCACTCTATATCCAGGTCTCCACCACGGAGTTTGAGTGTTGCCATACGTCCGGTACGACCAGTTATCGCAGATGCAACCAATGTAGCACAGGCGCCGGTCCCACATGCAAGCGTCTCACCTGTCCCTCGTTCCCACACTCTCATCTTTATCACTCCCGATGAAAGCACTTGAGCGAATTCTATATTTGCTCTGTCACGCCATATGGGATGATTTTCCATATATGGTCCCAGATTTTCAAACGGAATATCTTCAAGATTATCGACAAAGATCACCCCATGAGGATTTCCCATTGACACAGCCGTGACATTATATTCTCCATACGGAGTCACAACACTCTTTTCAATCATGCATCTCTCCCCATCATCGTTAACAACCGGTATATCATCCTTATTCAAGGATGGCTCTCCCATATCGACTGTCACAGATTTCACGTTGTCACCTGCCATATTAAGTGACAAAACCTTGATACCCGAGAGGGTTTCAAGGTTTATAGGGTTATTGTGTGAAAGATTGTGGTCATGAACATACTTGGCTATACATCGGGAGGCATTGCCACACATACGGGCTTCGGAGCCATCGCTATTGAACATCCTCATTCGGAAATCCGCGATTTCCGAAGGGCAGATCAGGACTATTCCGTCTCCCCCTACTCCCATGTGGCGGTCGCTCATCTCCCGCGCCAACTCCGGGAGGCGGTCAGGCATTGACTCCATACAGTCAATATATATGTAGTCGTTGCCTATGCCATGCATTTTGGTGAATCTTATCTCCTCAGCCGGTCCTTTTGTGAAATTATTCACATTTTTCTCTTTGGCAGTTGTTATCATTTTGTCCAATTAATGCCGTTTAGGATGGATGTTTGGTCCATATCCGCGACAAAGTTAGTCATTATGCCATAAACCGCCAACAGATTCGCATATTTTTCACAAAAAAACTTTAACAAATACTCTTATATCATTTAAACACAAGTGTTCCGACATCCTGCAATTGCATCTGCATGTTCGGGGACTGAATGTTTTCAAAAACCAGACCTTCGATCGGTTGTTCGGGGAGTCCTTTAGCATTTATCAGTGCCGGACATTCTTTTATTATAATATCTTTGAATGTCATGTTCCCAAACTTTGGTGTCAGCACCCCGACAGTTCGGGCTGGGAATCTCTCGGCAAGTTCACCTATCCATTCCACCGACCCGAGCATATCGAACTTAAATACAGTCTTACGGCTTTTCTCAACCACTACCCTCTCAACAAGCACATTCTCAGCACCGCCACCACGAGGCCGACGAGTCTTCACATAGAATGGGAATGAAGGATTTTCCATGACACAATCATGCATATACACGTTCCTGATACCGGCGGCAGTCTCGGTACCCATAGTGACACCTCCGACTCCACGTCTGACAACACAATAGCGTATTACCACATTCTCTGTCGGGCGCGCTCGCTTTACACCGTCGATTCCACGCCCTGACTTAAGTGTGAAGCAATCATCTCCACAATCGAGAGTGGTATACTCTATGAGGGCATTCGCTGACGAGTCTATATCTATGCCGTCAGTCCTGCCTCTGCCGAAACTGTTGACCGTCACTCCACGTATTATTATGTTCTCACAATAAGTCGGAACAATATTCCAAAATATAGAATGTTCAAACGTAACCCCTTCAACAAGTATATTCCTACTATTCATCGGCCCGAAGAACACTGGCAGGAACACCTTAGCACCATTGCCGCCATCATAAATGCGCTGTTCAACCGGTGTTTTCCCTACATCTTCACTGATTCCTCCCTCCTGACGCTGACATATCTCGCAATCATAATCAGGACCTACCAGCTTGCCTTCTCCTGTAATAGCTATATTCTCTGCATCAGCGGCATATATCATTGCTCCAAGTGAATAAACGTCAATCCCTTCATTGCGCGACAACACTACAGGAAGATAATCCTTTATATCACCGCTGAAATGCAATTCCGCACCCTTCTCAAGCCTCAGACAAATATTACTACGAAGCACAATACGCCCTGTAAGCCATTTGCCTTCAGGGATTACAACAGTGCCGCCACCTTTCTGCGACAACCGGTCAATGGCTTTCTGTATATGCTCGGTTGATAGCACCTCCTGCCTGGCACCTGTTTTTACAATACTCAATGTCCGGTCAGGGATAACAGGTCTTGATAACTTAGGCATATCAAATGGGGCTACCACCGCTTCTATATCAGAGGGAATTGACTGAGCCACTGCCGCATTCCCACTGATCATAAACAGCAACACCAGTATCAACCAAATTTTCTTGTCTATGGATTTCATTATAAATCTAAGGTTTTGAATGTCTTTTAATACCGATCGGAGGCATCCTGTGCCCACCAAATACAGGAACAAAATTAATGTTTTTAATGCGCATTATCAAATGCACTATTGATTTTGGTTATTATTTCTGTTATTTTTATACATTATATTTACGCAAAAATGGGTAACTTCGCGAATTGAAACATAATCACTTACAAGCAATGAAAAAAACAATCTTAGCTCTTGCTTTTGGAGCTGCTTTAGCATCGCTTACAGCCTCATGCAGCGGCGCAAAAGCCAATGCTGAAACATCAGCCACAAACACCGACACCACATCCGCAAACGAGATTGCCACAGTTTACTACATCAAGGATATCACACCTGAGAACATGGTGAAAATTTATGAAGCACTCGGTCGCAAACCGCAAGGAAAAGTGGGCATAAAGATCTCAACAGGTGAATCAAAAAAGTCAAACCAACTTGACACAGCCTTGATATCCGACTTCGTGAGAGCCATAGGCGGTAATTTCATTGAGTGCAACACAGCCTATGCAGGCAACCGAAACACCACCGAAAAGCATTATCAGACTGCAAAAGAACACGGATATGTCGATCTTGCCGGAGTAGATATAATGGATGGCGAAGGTGAAGTTGATATCCCTGTGGAGGGAGGTAAATATCTTAATAAGGACATCGTAGGCAAGAATTTCCTAAACTACGATTTTATAGCTGTGCTATCCCACTTCAAGGGACATCAGATGGGTGGATTCGGAGGAGCATTAAAAAATATCTCCATTGGTATCGCTTCATCCAACGGAAAGGCATACATCCATAGCGCAGGAAAGACCCAGAATGCCGATAGCATATGGAGTTGCGTAGCCGAACAGGATGCCTTCCTTGAGTCAATGGCTGATGCCTGCAAGGGTGTGATCGATCATATAGGCAAGGATAAGATGATATATATCAATGTTGCCAACAATCTCTCCATCGACTGTGACTGTAACGGCAATCCTGCTGCTCCGGAAATGAAGGACCTTGGTATCCTCGCATCCCTTGATCCAGTGGCTCTTGACCGCGCTTGTGTAGACATGGTGCTCAACTCCGATGATCCTGGGAAAGCCCATCTCATTGAACGAATGAACAAGATGCATGGACCTCTCATCCTTGATGCCGCCGAACTTCTCGGTATCGGATCTCAGAAATATAATCTTGTAGAGTTAAAATGATAATGTTTCTCTAAGAAACTGTTTAAATTTGATTCAATAAAATTTTTATGGCAGCCAAATCAATCATTTCTTCAGCGACCTCGGTTGATTCTTCATAATTGCGTGAAAGGCGACGGAACCAGTCAAGCCATGAGAAAGTTCTCTCGACCACCCATCTGAGAGGTTTCGGTATGAATCCCTTAGTCCCGTTTGGAGTATTGGAAACCTCAAGGCTGATTGCAAAATCTTTTTCAATATCTTTAGCAATCTCCCCTCGGTAACCCCGGTCAACAAGAACCTTTTCAAGCCGTTCCCACTCTCTGTCTGCTGCATTACACAATGGGTGAGCCTGATGGGAATCATGAACCGATGCACTGCATACTGTCCGGGCAAGAATAAAGCCATTGCGGTCAACCACTATGTTACGTTTGATGCCCTTGACTTTCTTGTTTGCGTCAAATCCATTGTCACTCTTACGGTTGCCCCATTTAACGCTTTGTGCGTCCAATGCTCCTACAGAGGGACTTTCTGATTGATTTCGTTTCTTCCTCACCTTTCGTACAAGTTTGTTGAGCAAATGTTCGATTCTACCTTCTTTGGACCACTTTCGGAAGTAATAGTACACCAGTTGCCACTTGGGATAATCGTGCGGAAGCATCCTCCACTGACATCCTGTGACCAGTAGGTATAATACCGCTTCGAATAGGCTCCGTAGTGAATTTTTACGTTTGCGACAATCATTTTCGAAGAATACTTTGTTTATATAAGACCATTGACCCTCGGTCAAAAGTGTCTGATAGAGATTGATTCTATGCATGTGAACAATGTTTTTCTCCTTCAACACTTTGGCTGAGGGTTTGTTATGCCCTATAACATTTTTTCAATTCTAATTTTAAACAGTTTCTAAATCCTAATAGCGAGGCTGTGTCAAAAAGCCGGACTACGGTACATGATACAGCCTCCTATCTTTATAACCCCATAATCATGGAATCCTGTCGCACTGAACGACTCCTTCTATATATAATTGATACACAACCGACAACTATTATCAAGAAATAATCTCAACTTTTTTAATTTAACTTTTTATATAAAAAGCACCTTTGACATTTGTATAATTCAAAAAAAGGTCTTACCTTTGCAGTGCAAAAACCAAAAAGCCTATGGTTCCTTGGCCGAGTGGTTAGGCACCGGTCTGCAAAACCGTTTACAGCAGTTCGAATCTGCTAGGAACCTCAATAACCTCCGGAATCTTTAAATAGATTCCGGAGGTTTATTTATATCCTCCTGCGCTGTACACTTCTCTCAATGGTTCACCCGATATATGAAAAGAGAGTGTATTCTGAATGCCAAAACGATCTGGACACAAAAAAGCCCACCAAAAATGGGCAGGCTGAGAACAGAAGCAGCGTCTTCACAGATGCCATATCCTGTTTCGATAGGCTTTCAGTTCCGTTTCAGGAAACCGGGCTATCGCTTCGTCAAATTCACGGAGTATTGCGGCTTTGTCGCCCGGCAATGCACCTGTAATTGGCACCGTATTGGAAATATGGTGACCGAGCAGATTGACTTTGATGTCCAACCTATCAATGAGTGTCCGCATCTCCATCAGACGCTCTATCTCCGGCTCCTCGATATATGTGCCGTCCAACACGTCCTGATGCAGTTGAGACTCCGGAAATACGGTCAGCGAAACAATGTTTATGATGCAAGGATGGAGCCGGTTCAGAACATCGGCAGTGGCTATCGCACTCACCTCACCGTTACCTTTGCCTCCGAGACCGTTTAAGTAAAACACATTGTAGCGTATTCCCGCCTCGTCAAGCTTCGACAGCTGTTCAAGAATATCAGAGGCGTGATAGCCTTTGTCCATTCGGTCCAATGTAGGGTCGTGGGCAGTCTCTATACCGATGTTTATACTGTCAAGTTTCATATGGCGTAGATTCTTAAGCTCCGCCACAGATTTTGGCGCGATATCTGTGACGCGGGCAAACATCCCGAACGAAACCATGTGCGTAAGATACTTTCTCAAAAGAATTGCAACATCCATAAGTTTATCGTAACTCAACGCAAAGGGATTCGCACCTGTGAGATAAACCCTTCGGGCGCGTGGCTGCCACTGCCGGATCACTTTCAGGTCAGCCTCCACTTCAGAAAGCGGCGACACCCTGAACGGAGTGCCGTGATAGAGACTGCAAAACCTGCATTTGTGCCAAGTGCAGCCGGAAGTCAATTGCAGGAGCTGCGAATTTGCCTCGTATGGCGGTCGCCACACCTGCCCTGTGAAATGTAACTCTGGATATATCATATCTCAATATTTTTACCTAATTTTGTGATGCAAAATTAAGTGATTGTCAGAGCAGAAGCAATAACTTACTATCAGGTTTGACCCTTACCGTAAAGTCAGTTTCGCTCGTTATCAACCTATTTTGCATTACTGAAAATGGCAAAAAAATTAGACTACGAATACTGCAAGGCAGCCCCGATGCTCGAATGGCTCGGCAACAAGTGGACATTGGTGGTTCTCGTTAAGATCTCCGAGAACGGACCGATACGCTTCAACGAGCTGTATCGCAACATCCCATCGATATCAGAGAAAGTGCTGGCGCAGGTACTCAGACAGCTTACCGCCGACGGCTTAATCCGCCGTGAGTTGTTCGCCGATGTGCCACCACGGACCGAATATTCTGTGACCGACTTCGGCAGAACTCTTCTCCCACATGTGACGGGACTCATAAACTGGGGACGAGACAATTTCGACACAATAATGTCAAACCGACAAAAAGAATGAGAAAGCTACATGATGCAATAAACAATTAAAACATAAACACCAGACTACTAAACGAATATACAACAATGAGCAACGAAATTTTATATATCCTATTGCCAGACTATGCCGCACACGAAGCAGTGTATCTTTCTCAAGCTATTGCCTCTGATGAATTTGCACTGAAACAAAATCCGAAATACATCAATAAGACCGTAGCTCCGACATTCGAACCGATTAAGTCCATAGGTGGATTCACTACCCTACCCGATTATTCATTTGAAACCATGCCAGGCGATTACGCCGCATTGGTGCTTATCGGCGGGTTCGGATGGAGTACGCCTGTTGCAGAACAGATCGTGCCTATTATTAGGCAAGCCATTGAAAAGGGCAAGATTATCGGTGCGATATGCAACGGGGCTTCATTCATGGCAAAACACGGATTCCTCAATTCCGTCAAGCACACAGGCAACGGTCCGGAACAACTGAAACTCTGGGGCGGCGACAATTACACCAATCCCGACGGATATATCCACGCCCAGGCAATCAAAGATAAGAATATCGTGACAGCAAACGGCTCGGCAGCCCTTGAATTTGCAAAAGAGTTGCTACTGTTGCTTGAAAACGATTCTCCGGAGCGCGTTGAAATGTACTATCAGTTCAACAAGCAAGGTCTTTGTTCACTTCTTTACAATTAAAAAACGGTGCAAACCTTGATTTTGAAATGACCTCCACACCTGTTAACACACGAGGCATCGCAGAAACCTCTGCTCCTTATTCACTTTCAGATGAGATCATACAGTTTTTTGACAAAACAGAAAAAAATCAGCCATTTAGCCACACCCTAAATGGCTGATTGCTGTATTTGTGATAAACACACCCTTTGTATAGAATTCTTGCCATTATTACAACTCACCCAAATTATATTGCCCACTGCACATCCACCACTTAATTATTTCGACCAATGCTCGAAACCGACCGACTCATTCTACGCCAATGGTCTGATAACGACCTTGCCCCTTTTTCTGAAATCAACAGGAACAAGGAAGTTATGGAACACTTCCCCAGCATCCTAACTCACGAAGAAACAGTAAAGTTCTATAAACGCATTGTTTCAGAATTTTCCGAATTCGGAATCGGATTATATGCGCTGGAATTGAAATCAGATGGCAAATTCATCGGTTATACCGGATTCCACCATTTTGATTTTGATGCAGAATTCGCTCCCGGCATAGAGATCGGATGGAGGCTCGACAGCAGATATTGGAATCACGGATATGCCACCGAGGCAGCAAAAGCCTGTCTTGATTATGCTCGGAAAAGGAGACTGTTCAGTCTCGTCTACTCATTCACAGCATTATGCAATCACAGGTCAGAACGAGTCATGCAGAAAATCGGAATGCAGCCCATAGGCAGATTCCAGCATCCCGCCCTCCCTGACGGACATCATCTGAAGGAGCACATTCTGTATAATATAGAATTGTGAAACACGCAGCCGGCTAAACAAATCAGCCACACATCTCACGGATTATAGAGATCAGGATTGAAGAATCCGGCAATATCCCGGGCCTGTTCAAGAGCTTTTATCGCCGGGCTTGACGGATCAAGCTCCGATGCATAAGCATAATCCGTCATCGCTCTGCTATGCTCACCGATGCGCCACAGCAGCTTGCCGCGAAGAAAATACAATTCAGCTTTATCATTACAATCCCCTCCTGCCACTGTATCATTAATCTGCTCCGTAAGCATTCCTATTGCTTCGGCAAACTTTTTATTGTCTATTAATTGTTGTATTATCTGGAGGGAATTCATCTTTGATCTAACTATAGAGATAGGATTTTCGATACAAAACTAAGCAAAAATTAAATAAATGACAATGCTGAAACGATATTTTATTATATTCACAGCCTTCTTAGGGTTGTCACACTATGCGTCAGCCGCCGCATCCACCACATATAGTTATACGGAATGTGAAGGTTCAGCCATGCCCTACCCTGTCCCCGATATGGCACTGCGTGCCATACCCGACTCCCTCACCCCGGTATACGTCAACCACATTGGACGTCACGGAGCTCGCTTCCTGTCGTCAGGCGACTACACAGTATCGCTGCTGCGTTACCTTCACCGTGCCGACAGTCTTGGCACCATCACACCGGCAGGGCGCAGGCTTATGAACTTGTGCCATCTCGTGACAGAACGTACCGACGGACGCTGGGGCGCACTCGACTCACTCGGCATGGCAGAGCAACGCGGGATAGCATCTCGGCTCTATTCGCTTGCTCCGGCTCTGTTTCACAACACCGATATCAACGCCATATCATCCTATGTCCCGCGCTGCATAGCCTCCATGGACGAGTTCACCCACCAGCTCTCACGTCTTGACAACAGAATTGAAATCACAACTGCTTCCGGACGACAAAACTCGCCGCTTCTTCGACCATGGACCGGAGATGAGAGTTACAAGTCATACATCGACAGCGACAAATGGCATAAAGTCTACAGCGAATACGTCGACACCACAGTCCCCACAAATGTTGCGATAAAAATAATGGGAGCCGGCTACCCCTTCTCTAAAAATGAAAAGAAGGATATAGCGATGGCTGTGTATAAGGTTGTTGCCGGATGCAGGGCCATGTCTATCGACCCCGAGGCAGAACAGTTCATGACCCTTCCGGAATACAACTCACTCTGGAGCATCATGAATATGCACCATTATCTCACGCATTCAGCCTCCTCTCTCTCCTCTGCACCTATGGATATGTCAGCCGCTCTGCTCAACGAACTCATCACCACAATGGACTCTGCCGTCAACGGCACCAACCGTTACAGTGCAATGTTACGGTTCGGGCATGCTGAAACACTCATGCCGCTTTTCGCTCTGATGCGTCTGCCGGGATGCTACTATATCACCGACAATTTCGATACAGTAGCACTTCACTGGCTCGACTTCCAGGTTGTGCCCATGGCTGCAAACCTCCAGATGATTCTATTGCGGGCAAAATCCGGCAAACACTATGTGAGATTCGATCTTAACGAACGCCCTGTCCCACTTCTCCCTGGCGAACCGACACTCTACATCATCCCATGGGATTCAGTCCGAGAATATCTCACCCAATGCCTCCCCTCCGGTTTTCTTGACCGGAGAGGCTCGTGACCGCCACAGCTCTTTTCTCTATTATTTTGTATTGTTGTGATTGTCGTTTATTATTGATACCAATACCAAACATCAATAACACAATGGCATCAATAAAAGTGAAATTCAGACATTCCTCCATTGCCGGGAAAGAAGGCTCTATCTACTATCAGATCATTCACCAACGACATGTGCTTCAGGTGAACGCCAACTACAGAATCCTTTCTGAAGAATGGGACGAAAAAAGATCTATGATAATATGCCGTACAGGCTCAGATCGTTACGACCAACTATCCTCCACAAGAGAAAAGATACGTCTTGACATCGAACGTCTAAGCAAAATAATACGTGAACTTGATCTCAGAGGCATATCATACACAGCCGAAGATATCGTTGATAATTTCGAGCACTATTCGCGCGAATACAGCCTGTTCAACTATATGCTCACACAGATATCCACTCTGAAACAACGTGGCAAAGTACGCACAGCCGAAACATATAAAGCCGCATTCAACAGCCTAAGAAAATTCTGTAATGACGACTGCATAATGCTTGATGCCATTACATCCGAGATGATGGAAGCATACGAATCCAGCCTACAGGCAAACGGCAATACACCAAACACCACATCATTATACATGCGCATACTGCGTGCCGTCTACAACCGCGCTGTGGAAAACGAAATCATCGAAAACCGCCATCCGTTCCGCCACGTCTATACTGGGGTGGAAAAAACCACTAAGCGTGCGCTCCCTATCCACATCATGAAAAAGATCAGATCTCTTGACCTCAGCAGATATCCTCAGACCGACTATGCCAGAGACATGTTCTTGATGAGTTTCTTCCTAAGAGGCATGAGCTTTATCGATATGGCATTTCTGCGCAAGACAGATCTCAACCACGGATACATATCCTACCGTCGCCACAAGACAGGACAGGCTCTAAAGATCAAATGGACCAAGGACATGCAACACCTACTGGAAAAATATCCTGAAAATCCTACCGATTACCTCCTACCGATACTCACAAAAACAGGAATTGACGAAAGGCGCGCCTACCGCAACATATCCTACAATATCAATCATCAGCTTAAGAAAATTGCAGAATTGGTCAAAGCCGACATCCCTCTCACACTCTACGTAGCTCGGCACAGTTGGGCTTCAGCTGCCAAAGCTAAAGGTATACCCCTATCAGTGATCAGTGAGGGTATGGGGCACGACTCGGAGACCACCACCCAGATATACCTCGCAAGCCTCGACACCTCAGTCATTGACAAAGCCAACTCCATTATTATCAAATCATTATAATAGATAAAATCCACTGACAGTTCATCCTTAGGACGATTCAAAGATAAGTGTATGGATGACTCCGGTCTCCATCAGAAAAAAGAATCAATAATCATGAGACAGATAACTAAAAGCACCCTATTTGGCATATAAATATTCTGCTGAATAGGATGCTTTTAGTGGCTCAAATCGAAATGCCGGTGCATGAATTTTAGGAAAAGTGTTAAATTTGCGGTATGAAAACCGCAGATGCATTTTGGCAATTCCTGCCAGAAGGATTGGACGAACTGTTTGAGATGGTCAAGTTTGAAAAGACAGACCAGTCCTACGACATATGGCTTGACGAGAAGAAGAAACTGTCGGATGAGGATTTCCGCAATCCGAACATTGTGGCACGTGGATACACGGATTACGTTACAGTGCAGGACTATCCGATGCGCGGCAGACCGGTGTTCCTGCACATGCGCAAGAACAAATGGTGGGACAAAAAGACCAACGAGATATTCTCATATAACCTGGAACTGCCCAACGAGGAGAGGACACGACTCAGCGCCGAGTTCGTGGCTTTTTTAAAAGACGAAGGTGGAGACGACGGCATTGTCGATTAAGCATATATCGCAGATGTACTGCGTCAACGGCAAATATTTTGCCGAACAGTATCGCAACAGGATAAGCGGTTATACCGAATGGCGTGAGGCCGAACTCGGTTGCGGCTTCTACTTCAACGCTAACAATATCGGCCCGTACATGAGTCTTGACGAAACCTGCCTGAGCAACGGCGAGGTATGGACTTTCCTCACGAACAAGGACGGACACGGTGGCCGTGGGACGCTGGCGGCGGCCATCCCCGGCACAAAGAGCGATGAGATAACCACAATCCTCATCGGAGCCATGGGTAAATCGGTCAGACGCCGGGTAAAAGAAGTGACCTGCGATCTGTCGCCCTCGATGATGCTGATAGCCGCCGAGGTATTCTACAACGCCCACGTCGTTAACGACCGCTTCCATGTGCAGCAGGTCTATAACGAGGCTGTCGACGAAATTCGCATAGACATCCGCCGACAGCTCATTGCCAAAGACAACAGCCGTGACAAATCAGAGCCTCCAATTACATATTCCAACGGCGAGACCATGCGCCAGATCCTTGCCCGCAGCAAGCACACACTGATGATGTCGCAGAACAAATGGACTGACATACAGCGTCATCGCGCAAACATTCTGTTCAGACACTATCCGATACTGAAAGCTGCATACCATCTGGCTATGGAACTGCGCCAAATCTTCAACGCAAAGATATCACCCACCAAAGCAATGGGTCGGATGAACAAGTGGTATGAAAAAGTAATGGCATTGGGCAACAACAACTTCCGCTCTGTCATCAAGACGTTCAAGAACCACGCCCCGACTATCCTCAATTATTTCCGACGTCGCGCAACTAATGCCTCGGCCGAAGCATTCAACTCCAAAGTCAAAATCTTCCGTTCGCAGATGCGTGGGGTCCGTGACCGTGATTTCTTTATCTTCCGACTCGTCAAGCTATACGCCTGAATCTTTAACACTCTATTCTAATTGTTTTAACAAATGCACCGGAATTTCGGCTTGTGCCCTATTTTGAGCGAAGGCTCACAAATGCCTCGGCAGAATCCTTCAATGCCAAAATCAAGGCGTTCAGAACACAGTTCCGGGGAGTCGGAGACATCAAATTCTTTATGTTCAGACTGGCCACACTATACTCTTGACATCACCTCCCCGCCCACCGGAAAAATCCGCTGACCCCATATTAGAACACCCAACACAGATTGGCTACTGCTCGGTTTTAGGGACAAAATGGGGACAATAATATAAAATAAAAATACCAAGTGATTGAAATTCAATCACTTGGTATTTTCAAAAGTGTCCGAAATGAGACTCGAACTCACACGACATAACTGTCACTACCCCCTCAAAGTAGCGCGTCTACCAATTCCGCCATCCGGACATAGATGATGCGAGGGATTGCATTTGAGCGAAAAACGGGACTCGAACCCGCGACCCCAACCTTGGCAAGGTTGTGCTCTACCAACTGAGCTATTTTCGCGATTCTCAAGAGGAAGTCTTTCTAGACTCTCTTGACGGAGGGGTTTCTCCGTTTTTGCAGTGCAAAGGTAGAGACTTTTTTTGAGTTTTGCAAATATTTTGTGATTTTTATTTAACAAAATTTGAAGAACCATACCTGCATTCATATTGTTATATGTACAAATCACTAATTTATAAGCACTTTACAAAAATGATTTACGAACTTCCCGAACTACCCTATTCAAGCGATGCGCTTGCCCCGATCATATCTCGCGAAACCATAGAATATCATTATGGTAAACATGAGCGCACCTATATTGATAATCTCAACCGTCTTATAAAAGATACGGAATACGAGGATATGGAATTAGAGGACATTATCAGGTCCGCTTCCGGTCCATTGTTCAACAACGCGTCCCAGGCGTGGAACCATATATTTTATTTCTTCTCGTTCTCTCCTGACGGCAATCATGAACCGGAAGGCCACCTCAAAAAAGCAATTGAAGAGCAATTCGGGTCAGTCGAGGACTTCAAGAAGGAATTCGAGGCTGCCGGAGTGTCAGTATTCGGCTCCGGATGGGTATGGCTGTCAAAAGACAAAGACGGCAAACTGTTCATAACCAAAGCTTCAAATGCAGAGAACCCTATGACGCAGGGACTGACACCACTGCTGACATTCGATGTGTGGGAACACGCATACTATATAGACTACCGCAACCGCAGGGCTGATGCTCTCAAGGAACTGTGGAAGATCGTTGACTGGGATATCGTTGCCAGCAGGTATATCTGACCTAAAATGTTAAGCTTGTTAAAAAACTGCTAAAGCTGAGGTTTACTCAAAAATTATATTGAACAATATGAGCTAAAAAGACATTAGATTATAGACAATATAGCATATAAGCATAATGTGATGAATGGAGAGTGAGGCTGTCGTGATGACCCCCTCACTTTTTTCATTGATATAATCTTCCAATAACCTAACTCCTGTAAAGACGTCCGACAGGAAGAATGGCTCCTGACGTCAATCTCACAGATTGCTTGGTGTAGCTGTCAATCTTTGATTTAGATACTATATATGAGCGGTGTATCCTTTGGAATTCATCCGCAGGAAGCATTGCAGCAATATTCTTAAGCAGCAAACGCGAAAGCACATATCCACCCGAAACACGGAATATCTTGCAATACCCCTCCATGGCCTCTATATACAGTATATCATCAAGAGGGATGTTTACATTATTATATTCCTGCTTTACTACTATCATCCTCTGAACTGCCTGAGAGGATGATGAAGACCGCTGATACCCGATTCGCCTCGTAGCCTTTTCGACAGCTGTCTTAAAACGCTCAAATGAAAAAGGCTTGTGGAGATAATCGACTGCATCAAGATTGAAACCATCAAGTGCGTAGTTGAGATATGCCGTAGTGAAAATGAAACATGTCTCGTCAGGCAATCTCGATGCTATGGACAGACCGGTCACATTCTCCATCTCAATATCAAGAAATACGAGGTCTGGCTTTGAACTCAGTATATGTTCAAGACCTTCTTCAGGATCGGAGTAAACGGACAAACTCAAAAATCCCAATCGATCACAGAATTTTCTTATCACCTCCAATGCCAACGGCTCATCATCAATAGCTATACATCTTATGTTATTCTCCATAAATGAATCCGATAATTAAATTCAACGTTTAAGGCTGATCCTCAGAGCCACATGATAAACACCATCCTTCTCCTCTGTATCAAGGCTGAACCGTCCTGGATAAAGTGCCGACAGACGAGCACGGCAGTTCTCAATCCCCACCGGCTCTTCGGTGCGAAATTCGTCGGCATGTTTCATCAACCGGTTTCTGGTCTCGAACAACAGGACTCCTTTATGCACCGACAAACTTATCTCCACCATGCAATCCCGACTTGTGGACGCGCCATATTTGAAAGCATTCTCAACAAAGGTAAGAAAAATCATTGGCGGTATCATCACCTTGCCATCCTCGATATCATGTCGCCAGTCCACTCGCGTATGAGAATTCAATCTTATGTTCTGTAGATCTATATAATTCTGGATATATGCCACCTCATCATCAAGAGCGACCTTTTCATTCTCGATGGTGACATAAGTGTATTTCAATATCTCGGTAAATTTTATGAATGCATCCTCAGCTTTCTGTGAGGTGCCTATCACAAGGCTATACAAAGTATTGAGGGTATTGAACATAAAATGAGGGCTTATCTGAGCCCTAAACATCGCTAACTCAGCCTTGTCACGCTCATTCTCTATCCTACGTTTAAGAAGTAGCTGTTCATATAAACCTTTGACAAGAGATGTCGTCACTGAATAACCCAGAACAAGCGAGAACATCATCCAAAGACTCAACGACACACTATAGTCCCTGACTTGAGTCTGATATTCGCTCATAGCCGGGGTAACAAACTCCATTTGCGGCAACGGATACCACGACAATAGATAATTGACAATCACAAGCACACCGAACACCCATGCAATCAGTCTGTAATTCTTTGCCAGAAGCATATCTGGGACATGGATTCGTGTTATCACAAAATAACATGCATAAAAGAATCCGAACACAAGCACACAAAACAACGGCCATGACGTGATCCAATACCACGCCGGACCAAGTACAATTATCAGTGGCATAAATACCAGACAAAAAAACAGGTCGAATGCCAATGCCGAATCCTTCTTTGTTTTCATACAGCAAAGTTAGGAAATCCGCGACAACGCGTCAATAGCACACCGTGCCGTTGATTGACACTTTCATGCAATATATTTACACATTCATGATTTTCGGAAAAGATTACGTAAATTCGCATCATATTTCAGGACAACAACCCGAATCATTATGCCGCAAGTGAAATTATCTGCAATAATACTACTGACAGTCATAGTCTTGCAGGGCTGCAAAGGCAAGCCTGACACAAGCAGCCAACAAGCCCTGATGGAAGCCTCCAAAATGGAGCTTGCCACAGCTGTGAACGAACGTGACCGCCTAATAAGCCTGATAGGAGAAATAACTTCCGGGATGGATCAAATAAAACATCTTGAAAACATTCTCACCGTCACAGCGTCCCAACCCGAACAGGCATCCCAACGTCAGCAGATATTGGCTGACATATCATCGATACGCAGCACCCTACGCCAGCGTCGCGAACAACTCACAGAACTGGAGGCAAAACTCAAAGAGTCCGCATTGTACAATGACAAGCTACAGTACACAATTGATGCCATGCGAACCCAGATTGAAAATCAAGCCAAAGAGATCGACAACCTGAATTCGCAACTCATGTCAGCCAACGAGCAGATAGGCAACCTCTCCGTTGCAGTGGATTCACTTAACAGGACTGTAACCATGGTAAGCGGAGAACGCGACTCAACAATCTCCGCATACACTGACCTTGAGAATGAAGCCAACACATGCTACTACACCGTTGCGACAAAATCAGAGCTAAAGAAGCACAAAATCATAGAAACCGGCTTCTTGCGCAAGACCATACTGATGAAAGGTGATTTTGACCGCGGATTCTTTGTGATCAGCGACAAGCGCAACCTTGATTCACTCAACCTCACTCATAAAGCACGCATCCTGACCAACCATCCCGAAGGCTCATACAATATAAAGAAAGGTGACAATATAAAAACACTTATTATCAATAATCCCGATCAGTTCTGGAGTATCTCTAATTTCCTTGTCATCCAGTCCGATTAGGGAATGTTCAAGTCGAAACCCCATCATAAAAACACTTTTTTTAGATTAGTAAACTCGATGATTGACGAGCGGGCACCTGAGGCTGCGAAGCCTTGTGTACCCGCTCGTCATTTTTCAAAACAGATAGATCTCACGAATTCAATCAAGCCGATCATACTCCTCATCAGTGACCTGTTCCAGCCACTCATTTGACACACCATCACCAGGGATACTGAATGCGAGATGGGAAAACCAACTGTCAGATGCGGCTCCGTGCCAATGCTTGACATTTGCAGGAATATGAATTACCATACCGGAATATCTCCACTGCCGGACTACCCTCCTCCTGATGCCATCCGCGCCCGGCTATACCGACGAGCATCTGACCGCCTCCACTCCGCGCATGATGGATATGCCAATTATTGCGACAACGAGGCTCGAATGTCACATTGGCAAAAGTGATTTGCGAATCAGAAATATCAGCAATATAACTGTTGCTGATAAAATACTTTGCATAGACGGCATTAGGCTCCCCTATCATGCCACATCCGGCATATTACAGGGGTTAACAGAATTTTTCGTACCTTTGCAGTCATGATATTTCCAGATAAAATAGAAGAAAAAATAGGGTTTGACGGCGTAAGGGCACAGATATCAAAACGATGCCATTGCCAAGGAGCACACGACCTGTGTGCGGAGATGTCTATGATGACTGATTTCCAGTCGATAAGAGCAGCTCTTCAAGCCACAGCAGAAATGTCGTCCGCCCTCCATTCCGATGAGACAGTCCCCCTCGCAGGACTGCACGATATAGACACACCCCTCTCACTTATAAGGGTCCCAGGAACATTCCTTGAAACAAAAGAGCTGTTGAAGGTGCGTCGTATGCTTCAGTGCTTCGCTGAAGTATCATCATTTTTCTCTCGTCACTCCACAGATGAAGGGCACACCCCCTACCCTCGCCTCACAAGTCTGTCGGAAGGACTGAACGATATTTCGCCTGACATATCCCGAAGCATCGATAAAGTAATCGACGAGACCACATCTTCAATCAAAGACAATGCATCCCCGGCTCTCGCAGATATACGAAGCCGGCTGCGAGGGATGTCAGGACGTGTCAACTCGATACTCCGCAGAGTGCTTTCAAATGCCATCTCACAAGGACTGCTTGAGCCTGACACCGTACCATCGATGCGAG
Organism: Duncaniella freteri; assembly: GCF_004766125.1. Taxonomy (NCBI): domain Bacteria; kingdom Pseudomonadati; phylum Bacteroidota; class Bacteroidia; order Bacteroidales; family Muribaculaceae; genus Duncaniella; species Duncaniella freteri. The sequence continues at coordinate 270,392 of NZ_SJSA01000002.1, read as the reverse complement.
AGGGACGACTCGTAATTCCGGTGCCTCCCATGCACAAACGCCAGATCCAAGGCATAGTGCATGACGAATCCGCGTCAGGCAAGACTGTATTCATCGAGCCTGCGGAAGTCGTAGAGGCAAACAATCTCACACGCAAACTCCAGATGGAAGAGCATCGTGAGATAATAAGAATCCTCACCACAATTGCTGATTCACTACGTCCATCCATACCTCAGATCACTGAGGCGGCAAAGATAATATACCATCTCGACTTCATTCAGGCAAAAGCCCTTTATGCCGATGCCGTGGGCGGACTCATGCCACATCTCCACGATCGAGAGGAACTGGAATGGTATCATGCATGCCACCCGGGACTAAAACTTTCACTTGAAAAACATGGACGAGAGATAGTACCTATAGATGTGACTCTTACATCCAAACAGAGGATACTTGTCATATCCGGTCCAAATGCAGGTGGCAAGTCTGTATGCCTTAAGACTGTAGGGACACTTCAATACATGGCTCAGTGCGGCATACTCCCGCCTGTCTATGAGAACTCCCATTTCGGAGTGTTCAATGACATATTCGTAGACATAGGTGACGATCAGTCGCTTGAGGATGACCTGTCGACCTACAGCTCCCATCTGCGCAATATGAAATTCATGTTGCAGCGCGGACGCAAAAGCACTCTTTTCCTGATTGACGAGATGGGATCAGGCACCGAGCCACAGATAGGCGGTGCACTCGCACAGGCAATACTCGCACAAATGAATGCCGAGGGCTTATGGGGCATAGTGACCACCCACTATCAGAACCTCAAACAGATGGCCGACGACACACCCGGCCTCGTAAATGGATCTATGCTATATGACCGCCAGCTTATGCAACCGCTATTCAAGCTTTCAATAGGAAATCCGGGCAGTTCTTTTGCTGTGGAGATTGCCCGCAAAATAGGATTGCCTAAAGATATCATAGACTCTGCCGAACAGATAGTAGGAAGCGACTATATCAACCTCGACAAATATCTTCTCGACATAACCCGCGACAAAAGATATTGGGAAAACAAACGAGCTGACATACGCCGAAAAGAAAAAATGCTTGATGAAAAGCTCGAAAGATACACCGACGATGCAGAGACTCTTAGGGCACGCCGCCGGGAAATCCTGGATGGGGCAAAAGCCGAAGCGAAAAGAATACTCGAATCCTCCAATGCCGCCATCGAACGCACAATAGCCGAGATAAAAAAGGCAAATGCAGAACGTGAACTCACACTTGAGGCTCGACGCCGGCTCAAAGAGGAGCGTCTTGCACTTGAAAGCAACACTGACGGACAAGAGAACTCTGTGCTCGCACGTGCACCAAAAAAGAAAAAGACCAAACACTCCATACATTCATCGACATCCTCAGGAATCACACGTCAGGTAGAGGCAGGATGCAATGTGAAGCTTGACGGACAAGGAACTGTAGGAACTGTTCTTGAAGTGAGCGGAAAAAACGCGATAGTTGCTTTCGGAAACATAAAGACAACTGTAAAAACTGAGCGGCTTACAGTAACAGACGCCAAGCCTAAAGAGCCAAAGAAGAGCGGCATAAGCATGGCAACAATCGATGCCGGACATCAGAGGCAACTGCAATTCAAACATGAAATAGATGTGAGAGGATTCAGGGCTGACGAGGCAGTACAAGCTGTCACATATTTTATTGACGATGCCATACGCTTCAACGCCCCGAGAGTACGCATACTTCACGGAACAGGCACAGGTGTGCTCCGTCAGGTGATACGCGACTATCTCTCCACCGTGCCGGGAGTAATGTCATCACGTGATGAGGATGTACGTTTCGGAGGAGCCGGAATCACTGTAGTGGAACTTCAATAAGTATAGTTGCATTAAACGAAAATCTTTCGTACATTTGCCTTCACAAAAACATGTCAACGACATAATCATTCCAACAATAGCATATCTATAGATCATGGCTACAAAACCATTCAAATATCAGGAAATGTTCCCATTAGGACCTGATACCACCGAGTACTACAAGCTCACATCCGACTATGTGAAAGTTGAGAACTGGGGCGGACACGAATTTCTCGTTGTAGACCCTCAGGCTCTCACCGTTTTAGCTCGTGCCTGTACCCACGACAACGCATTCATGCTCCGTCGTGAACATAATGAGATGGTCGCTAAGATCCTCAATGATCCCGAAGCCTCTGAGAACGACAAATTTGTAGCCCTCACCATGCTCCGGAATGCTGAAGTTTCAGCCAAGGGTCAGCTTCCATTCTGCCAGGACACAGGCACAGCCATCTGCCACGGAGAGAAAGGACAGCGCGTATTCACCGGATGCAATGACGAAGAGCGTATCTCAGAAGGTGTATACATCACATATACAACCGACAATCTCCGCTACTCACAAAATGCCCCTCTCACCATGTATGACGAGGTAAATACAGGATGTAATCTTCCGGCTCAGATCGACATTCATGCCTCTGAGGGTGACGAATACAAGTTCCTGTTTGTTGCCAAGGGTGGAGGTTCAGCCAACAAGACTTATCTCTATCAGGAGACCAAAGCCATCCTCAATCCCAAGACACTCATCCCATTCCTCGTGGAGAAGATGAAGAGCCTTGGCACCGCAGCCTGTCCCCCCTACCATATAGCAATTGTAGTAGGCGGAACATCAGCAGAAAAGAATCTTGAAGTAGTCAAGAAAGCATCCGTTAAATATCTCGACGCACTCCCTGACCACGGCAATGAGCTCGGACATGCATTCCGCGACCGCGAACTTGAAAAACAACTGAAGGCTGAGGCTGAGAATCTTGGACTCGGCGCACAGTTCGGCGGTAAATATTTCGCCCATGACATCCGTGTGATACGCCTACCGCGCCATGGTGCATCATGCCCTGTAGGTATCGGTGTGTCATGTTCAGCTGACCGCAATATCAAGGCAAAGATCAACCGCGAGGGACTCTGGATAGAAAAACTCGATTCAAATCCCGGCGAACTTATACCGGAAGAATACCGCAAACAAGGTGAAGGGGCTGTGGTAAGAATCGATCTCAACCGCCCGATGAAAGAGATACTTGAGGAACTCACCAAATATCCGGTAGCCACACGCCTGTCACTCAACGGCACTATAATCGTAGGTCGCGACATCGCACATGCCAAGATCAAGGAGCGTCTTGACAAAGGCGAACCCATGCCTCAGTACCTCAAGGATCACCCCATATACTATGCCGGTCCTGCCAAGACACCGGAAGGAATGCCCTCAGGATCATTCGGACCTACGACTGCCGGACGCATGGACTCATACGTCGACCAGTTCCAGGAAGCAGGAGGCTCTATGGTCATGATCGCCAAGGGCAACCGCAGCAAGCAGGTCACCGATGCCTGCCACAAGCATGGAGGCTTCTATCTCGGATCCATAGGTGGTCCGGCTGCTATCCTTGCTCAGAACAGCATCAAGAAAGTAGAACTGCTCGAATATCCTGAACTCGGCATGGAGGCAATCTGGAAGATCGAGGTAGAGGACTTCCCGGCATTTATTCTTGTTGACGACAAGGGCAACGATTTCTTCACCGAAATTTCGGAGAAGTGCAAGGGTTGCGCATTAGGGAAATAAGCCTCAATCCTTAAGCTCTCTGATGACGAGCAATATATACGAACTACGCCGCTATGGCATTATCATATTTATGATAGTGTCATTAGCGGTTGTAGTTGTTTTTTTATCCTACTCCGACACTCTTGTCAAGGATCTGTCCAGACAGGAACGAAACCGGATGCAGATATGGGCTGACGCTACACGCGAAATCGTAAAGTCGGCAAACGAAATCGAATCCTCCTCGTCCAACTCCTCAATGGATTTCCTACTTTCAATCATTGAAGGCAACAGCAATATACCTGTATTGCTCACCGACAGCGAAGGCACCATACTTATGCACCGAAATTTCAGTCTGCCTGAATCAGTCGATTCACTATCCCCATTAGAAATAAGCGACCGAAACCTTGAATTTCTCCGCAATAAGCTTGCTGACATGCGAGAGACCAGCAACATCATCGAAATCAATATGGGCGATGCCGGCAGCCAGTATCTCTATTACGAGGATTCCCGATTACTAAAGGCTCTCAGCTACTATCCCTACATACAGATAGTTGTTCTTGTCACATTCATTCTAATAGTATATTATGCAGTCTCATCCACTCAACGGGCAGAACAGAACAAAGTGTGGATAGGACTGTCGAAAGAGACAGCCCATCAGCTTGGCACACCGATATCCTCTCTCATGGCATGGATGGAGCTACTTGATAACATGGGAATCGACAAGGACGCTGTAGCCGAAATGAACAAAGATGTCACACGCCTTTCAACCATAGCAGCCAGATTCTCCAAAATAGGCTCTCGCCCATCAATGGAGCCTGGCGATCTGAATGACATAGCTATCCGCTCCGCAGAATATATGGCAACCCGCATGTCGCGTCGCATCACCCTCTCGGTATCCCCTTCTAACAAACCTCTACCTGTAAAGATATCGGCACCTCTTACCGAGTGGGTAATGGAAAACCTCATAAAAAACGCCGTAGATGCCATGGATGGAAGCGGATCAATCGACGTGAACATATATTCTACAAAAAGCCACGGCATAATCGACATCACAGATACAGGAAAAGGCATTTCACGCAAGCATCATAAAGCATTATTCAACCCAGGATTCACCACTAAAAGCCGCGGGTGGGGACTCGGACTTACTCTTGCAAAAAGAATCATTGAGGATTATCATGGAGGACACATATATGTGAAACGTTCCGAAATAGGTGTAGGGACCACTTTCACAATCGAGATTCCGCTATCACTAAAAGAGGCGTAACACACGATTCATACATACTCCGTGACCTGAAAAATATCCAATATGTTTATGACACTCAACAGCTACATAAAAAGCAACATCACCCGACTGGCTCCTGTTTATGACACAAGCGAGTCCCGATGGCTGATACGCATTATTCTTGAAAAACTAAAAGGATGGTCACAGACCGACATTATGATCAAGGGCGATCAAGATGTGTCAGCGGAACTTCAATTCAGCATCGATGCTATAATAGCGAGACTGCTCCGCAACGAGCCAATACAATATATACTCGGTGAAACATATTGGCATGGTTTGACACTTAAAGTCACCCCTGCTGTACTCATACCGAGAGTCGAGACATCAGAACTGGTGGATATCATAGTAAACGAAAATAAAAGCAAGGACCTTGCTGTGCTTGACATGTGCACCGGGTCGGGGTGCATAGCCATAGCACTGGCACGCACACTGCCATTCCCTACCGTGACAGGAGTAGACATATCCGAAGATGCCCTGCATATAGCCGGTGAGAATGCTGCACTATGCAAGGTTAAAATACACTTCCTTAAATCAGATGTCCTGAAACCGATAAACCTTCCTGAAAAAAGTTATGACATTATCGTATCCAATCCTCCTTACATAGCCCTCAGCGAGATGAGTGTCATGGATGCCAATGTTCTTGACTATGAACCTCATTCGGCTCTTTTTGTGCCGGACGATAATCCATTGGAATTTTACCGAGCAATTTCCTCATCCTCACTTAGACTTGCGAAACCAGGCGGAAAAATGTATCTTGAAATCAATCCTCTTTTCTCAGGGCAATTAAGAGATATGCTCAAATCAGATGGATGGGAAGATGTGACCATCATAAAAGATATGCATGGAAAAGACCGTTTTATATCAGCCCACACAGCCTTATGAGAAATTCAAGATCTCTTAATTATGAACAGGCTCTGTCACGCACAGCCGAACTCTGTTCACGATGCGAGCAATGCACCCCTGACCTGAGGAAAAAAATGTCGACATGGGGAGTGCCGGCAGGAGATGCCGACAGGGTTATCCGCAAACTTGAAGAACTGAATTTTGTGGATGACTTCCGATATGCACGTGCCTATGCATACGACAAACTTGAATACTCCGGCTGGGGGCGCAACAAAATCATACAAGGACTTTGGGCAAAACGGCTCTCGCGCGCTGCCATAGAACAATCTTTATCGGAAATCGAGGATGAACAATACGTTGACATAGCCAGACGTGTAATCAAAGCTAAGATACGCCAATCCAAAGAAGGGGTGTCGACTTTTGACTCTCGTATGAAAATACTCCGATTCGCCATGCAACGCGGATTTGAAGCCAGGATTGCATCATCATTACTCAAAGATATAATCCGGGAGATGGATGATACGGATACTGACAACGAAACATGGGATGAACAATGAACAGGTCATTCAGGCATTGGGGCAACAGCTTCATCAATCTGCTATTCCCAAAAGTATGTACCGTATGCCGCAACACATTGGTAGAAGGTGAGGATATAATGTGTCTTGACTGTTTGCTCAAACTGCCAAAGACAACTTTCGCATCTTATTATTCAAATGAGCTGACCGACCGTCTGGTGTCACTAAAAGCACCCGTGACAAAAGCCAACTCACTATATTATTATGTCGCAGGTACACCTTACGTCCGACTAATACATGACGCCAAATACAACCGCCGTCCTATAGTGGCACGCAATCTTGCCGAAACACACGCAAAGGAGATGTCTGCAAAAGGATTCTTCGACGATATCGATGTAATCATCCCTATCCCGCTTCACTTCACCAAACAATGGATGCGAGGCTACAATCAGTCACATGAAATCGCCATAGGTCTGAGCCGGGCAACAGGCATACCGACAGGCGACAATCTCATAGCTCCACACAGCCATCCCACACAGACCAGAAAAAACGCTACCGAACGAAGACTCAATCCGATAGGCTCTTTCACTGTAAAATATCCTGAAGAGCTTGAGAATCTGCACATTCTTATAGTCGATGATGTGATCACAACCGGCTCAACCATTCTCTCCGGACTTGAAGAAATACATTCCGCATCACCATCTTCACGCCTCAGCGTGTACTCGTTAGCAATTTCCAAAATGGTATAAACAAGAGCGATGCCGGTCACAAATATGCTATATGACCGACATCGCTGTTATTATAATGATTTCTTAAGCAATCATTTCAAGTTGGGATTGATAGATGACCACTCACTGATAGGCGGAATGATGCCGAGAGAGATCACCTCATCACGGAGCTTGCAGAGATGATGATAACTTTGATCAAGCTCCTTGCGTTCCTCAGGAGTACCGTCTACAGGATGCATTGTCACACCGTTCTTATCAAGAGTGGTCTCCATTGCCATCATAATATGATTGTATGTGCCATTATTGACATAGGTACCGACTGGCCAGGGGAAAGGCTTGCCTCCCATTGCAGCCGCTACCATCTCAATAGATAGGTAGGCGGGGCTTTGGAACGAAGAGCGTCCACGAAGCTCGATAATATTCTTGCCTCCCTGGATAACGCGCTGCTTCATCTGCTCCCATTCTTTCTCGGGAAGTGCCTGAGTCCCTATTATCTCTGACAGCGGCTGACCTGCGACAGTAGTCGTTGACGCAAACACCGCCATCTGCTCGCCATGACCACCATATGTGCGGGAGTTGACTATCTCATCAGCCGGAATGCGGAAATATTGTGCAAGCTCGCTACGCAGACGTGTACTGTCAAGGGCTGCAAGAGTAGATACCTGAGACGGCTTAAGCCCTGAATATATCAGAGTAACAAGACCTGTTATATCAGCAGGATTGAACACCACTACCACATGCCTTACATCAGGACAATATGCCTTTATGTCCTTTCCAAGCTGTTCAGCAATCTCGGAATTGCCTCGCAATAGATCCTCACGAGTCATTCCAGCCTTACGGGCAGCACCTCCTGAGGATACAATATACTTGGCACCTTTAAAAGCCTCTGCCACATCGGAAGTGTAAGTAAAGTTTATGCCACTGAATCCGCAGTGCCTCAACTCCTCAACCACCCCCTTCAGACCTGGAGCATAGGTGTCAAAAAGACAGATATCAGGTGTCAGACGCATCATAGCCGCAGTCTGAGCCATATTGGAGCCAATCATACCGGCAGCTCCGACAATCACAAGCTTCTCGTCAGTTAAGAATTCCATAATTTGTGTTTATTGTTTTCAATGCCATACGACATTATTACTGTATTTTTACATTGATAACACCAACTCACACAAATTAGTTCTGCACAAAAAGCCACCGAAAGTTAAATAGTCAAAAAAACACGCTAATCGACACCGAATCCATCCTCCCAATATACAGGAACACCAACAGTGGAACGTGCAATATCAATGAGCCGCTGATTGGATGAGCCACGGAACACAAGACTTGTGTCACGCAGCGACTCCACAAACGGACCGTCAACCAATACCTCAAAGCACTCAAGCAGAGGAGCCACTTCGGTCTTCTCCGCTATATCCTCATACTTATAGCCTGTGAAGCACCATATGGTATATCCTCTGCTACGAATCTCCCGAGCCAAAGGCAGTATGGCATCAGCCTGAAAAATAGGATCTCCTCCGGTAAAGGTAACATCAAATCCGTTATACTCCACCACCTCAAGGATTTCGTCAATCGACATTTCGCGTCCGGCATCCGCATCCCACGACTGCGGATTATGGCAACCGGGACACCGGTGAGTACATCCGGCAAAATATATAGCTGTACGCAATCCGGGGCCATCAACAGATGTCCCCGGAACTATATCCATTACTCTCATTTGTGAACCACTCGGTCTTTGAGTTCTGCAAGCTTGGCATTATTCCATCGGTCGGTAGTCCCTACCAGATAACCTGTGATACGCTGTATATTGTCAATATTATGCCCATGACATTTCGGACACTCCGTAAGACCTTCCTGGGCATCCTCATAACCGCAGTCCATACAACGGTTACGGTTATGGTTTACAGACCCATACCCAATATTGTACTTATCCATCAAGTCGACAATATCACTGATGGCTTTGGGGTTATGTGTGGCATCGCCATCAATCTCCACATAGAATATATGACCTCCGCCTGTAAGTTCATGATAAGGAGCCTCCACCTCCGCCTTATGGCGTGGAGAACACTTATAGTACACAGGGATATGGTTGGAATTAGTATAATATATCTTGTCGGTAATGCCGGGTATCACGCCAAACGAACGACGGTCACGTGATGTGAACTTGCCTGACAGACCCTCGGCAGGAGTGGCAAGAACCGAGAAATTATGCTGATAACGCTCCGAGAAATCATTGACGCGCGAACGCATATGCGAGATAATGCGCAAGCCGAGTTTCTGTGACATCTCACACTCCCCATGATGCTTGCCAGTAAGAGCTATCAGACATTCTGCAAGACCTATAAAACCTATTCCGAGTGTGCCCTGATTTATCACACTCTCTATGGTGTCATTTGGATCAAGATTCTCGGCTCCGGTCCAAAGACGCGACATGAGCAACGGGAACTGCTTTACAAGCGCGGTCTTTTGGAAATCGAATCGTTCATTGAGCTGCATAGCCGCAATGTCGAGAATTTCATCCAACCTTTGGAAAAAACGTCTGATACGCTCATCCTGATCAACGATGTTCATGCACTCTATTGCTATGCGTACAATATTGACAGTGGTGAAACTGATGTTGCCGCGCCCGATAGAGGTCTTATCTCCGAAACGGTTCTCAAATACACGTGTGCGGCATCCCATAGTAGCCACCTCGTATTTATAACGCTCTGGATCGTTTGCATCCCACTTCTCATGCTGATTGAATGTCGCGTCAAGATTAACAAAGTTAGGGAAGAAACGACGTGCAGTCACCTTGCATGCAAGCTGGTAAAGGTCATAATTCGGGTCCTCAGGAAGATAGCTCACCCCTCTCTTCTTTTTCCATATCTGAATCGGGAAGATAGCAGTGGCTCCATTACCCACACCCTCATATGTGCTGTTAAGAAGCTCCCTGATTATACATCTGCCTTCTGCCGAAGTGTCTGTGCCGTAATTAATTGAGCTGAACACCACCTGGTTTCCTCCTCGGGAATGAATAGTGTTCATATTGTGGATAAAAGCCTCCATTGACTGATGCACGCGTGCCACAGTCTGATTGACAGCATGCTGGCGGTAACGGTCATCGCCTGTCAGCCCATCAAGGTCCTTTTTTATATAATCCTTTATCTCTGCATCATACAGATGTGCCAGAGATGTGCCGGAAAGATTCTCAAGGTGCTTTATCTCCTCTATATAAGAATAGCGAACATAAGGGGCAAGATAGAAGTCAAAAGCAGGTATTGCCTGACCGCCATGCATCTCGTTCTGAGCTGTCTCAAGAGAGATGCATCCTATTATACTTGCAGTCTCGATACGTTTGGCGGGACGAGATTCTCCATGACCTGCCACAAATCCGTATCTGAGAATACGGTCAAGAGGATGCTGCACGCAAGTAAGACTCTTTGTGGGATAATAATCCTTGTCATGAATATGTATATAGCCATTATTTACAGCCTCTCTGACTGCCGGAGAAAGAAGATAGTCGTCAACAAACGGTTTTGTGGTCTCGCTGGCAAATTTCATCATCATTCCCGCAGGAGAATCCGTATTCATATTGGCATTCTCTCTGGTAATGTCATTGCTCTTTGCCTCAATTATCTCAAGGAACATATCTCGTGTCTTGGCGCGTCGGGCTATCGATCTTTGGTCGCGATAGGCGATATAACGCTTGGCAACCTCCTTGCGCGGAGAATTCATCAATTCAAGCTCCACTCGATCCTGTATCTGCTCTACAGTCATCTGTTCGCCGCCTGTCATAGTGATGATATCCGCTATGCGGGCAATTAGAGACTCATCCTCACCCATCTCTGTAGTGAGCATGGCCTTACGAATTGCAGCCTTGATTTTCTCTTCATTATAACCGACGATTCTGCCGTCGCGCTTGACCACTGTATGTATCATTTGTTAGTATTGTATTTTTCGACAAAGTTACTCCCTAAAAACAGGAAATCCAAATAAAAAAACATTATTTTTTATTTGGATTTCCTGTTTTGGCAAACTTACAAAGCTGTCATAATTTATACTATAACTGATATACAAATAATTATGTTTCAGACTTGGACAACTTTAAAATATACAAGTAAATCAATGTTGCCCAAAGTGATCAACAATAATAATCTACACAAGCACGCGATTCCTTAAGTCCGGCAATTAATGATGCCGCAGCCACGTGGGCTGGATGCTTGGCATACACCTCAACCGAAGGCATATCAGGAACAATAGCCGTAAGAACTACATCCCAATCCTCTGAAGGATTTTCATTAATTCCTACCTCCATCGACTGTAGCACATCGATCTGCTCGGGAAGAGCCATCAGAGCATCACGGAACGATTCAGCTACCAGACGACGTTCTTCCGGAGAACCTGCAAGCTTGAATGTCACAATATGCTTTACCATAATAAGTATATATTTGCTATTTGACTATTACTGATCACATCAGAGACTGACGAAGCGTTTCAATCGCCACGGAAAGCCCATCGGTATCCTTACCGCCAGCCTGAGCAAATCCGGGCTGACCACCGCCACCGCCTTTGATGGCCTTAGCGGCTTCACGCACCATTGTAGAGGCATTGACACCTTTCTTTACAAGGTCATCAGTAAGAGCGACCGTAAGAAGCGGCTTACCGGAAATATCGGAAGTAGCGGCAATGAAAGCAGTAGCTTCAGGTGAAAGCTGACGCACAAGGAAAGCAACATTCTTGACCATCTCAGGAGCGCGGACACCTATCATTGACACTACCTTGCATCCGTTCACTCCAACGGCAGCGGCTACAAGTTCGGCTGCAATCGAGCGTGTGCGCTCCTTCATAAACTCCTCCGCCTGCTTTCTCAGCTCGACATTCTCATCAATAGCCTTGCGTATAGCCTGACGTATATCCGGAGCATTATGGAACATCTCGCCCACAGCACGAAGCGTATCGGAAATGTCATCGATAAAACTCTCAGTAGCCTCTCCTGTTATAGCTTCAATACGACGGATACCGGCTGCAATGCTCGACTCGGATATAATACGGATCATACCGATGTTTCCAGTGTTGGGCACATGCGTGCCGCCACATAATTCAATGGAATCACCGTATTTGATGACACGTACTTCCTCACCATACTTTTCTCCGAAAAGAGCCATCGCACCTAACTCACGAGCCTCGGAAATAGGCATCGAACGACGCTCATCAAGAGGAATAGCCTTTCTTACATTTGCATTGGCAATATGCTCTACCTTACGGATCTCTTCAGGTGTGAGCTTCTGGAAATGGCTGAAATCAAAACGAAGAAGTTTGGGAGACACATAGGAGCCTTTCTGTTCAACATGCGAACCAAGCACCTCACGCAGTGCGGCATGGAGCAGATGTGTAGCAGAGTGGTTGCACTCTGTAGCTCTACGAGCCTTAGCGTCTATAACAGCCTCAAACTCAGCAGTTACATCGGCAGGAAGCCTCTTGGCAAGATGTACCGCCTGACCATTTTCACGTTTTGTATCGTATATCTCTATCTTATCGTCACCATTCACAAGCCAGCCGCTGTCGCCGACCTGACCGCCCATCTCAGCATAGAAAGGAGTGACAGAGAGTACTATCTGATAGAACTCCTTGCCTTTCTGCTTTACATTCCTATAGCGCAATATACGGGTTGGAGCCGATGTTGAATCATATCCGACAAACTCTGTCTCACCCTCACTGACAACAACCCAGTCAGTAGCCTCAACCGCCGCAGCATTGCGAGCACGAGTCTTCTGAGCATCCATCTCCTTATCGAACTCCACCTTATCCAAAGTCATGCCGTTCTCCTTAAGGATCAACTCAGTAAGGTCGAGAGGGAATCCATAAGTGTCATAAAGCACAAACGCATCTTTACCGGAAATCTCATTTTTCCCCTCCTTGCGAGCAACCTTAATAGCCTCGTCAAGTATGGAGATGCCCTTGTCAAGTGTACGCAGGAATGCATCCTCTTCCTCCTTTATGACCTTCATGATCAGCTCACGCTGAGCAGCGATTTCAGGATAAGCCTCACCCATCAAGTCAATCAAAGTATTAACAAGCTTATACATGAAAGCCTGCTTCTGATCAAGGAATGTATAAGCATAACGCACGGCGCGACGGAGGATACGGCGTATCACATATCCGGCCTTGGCATTGCCAGGGAGCTGTGAATCAGCTATAGAGAACGAAATAGTACGTACATGGTCGGCAATAACCCTCATGGCTATATCCACTTGCCTGTCCTCGCCATATTTCTTGCCTGAAAGACGGGATATAGTATCTATCAGAGGGGTAAACACATCGGTATCATAGTTGGATCGCTTACCCTGTAGGGCCATGCAAAGACGCTCAAAGCCCATTCCGGTATCTATAACCTTTGCGGGAAGAGCCTCAAGAGATCCGTCTGCTTTACGGTTGTACTGCATGAACACGAGATTCCATATCTCTATCACGAGGGGGTCGTCATGATTGACCAGCGAGGCACCATCCACTTTGGCACGCTCCTCGTCGGAACGAAGGTCAATATGTATCTCCGAACAAGGACCGCAAGGACCTGTGTCACCCATTTCCCAGAAATTATCATGCTTATTGCCATTTATGATATGTGACACAGGCAGATGTTTTTCCCAATATCCGGCAGCTTCATCGTCACGCGAAAGACCCTCTTCAGGAGAGCCCTCAAAAACAGTGGCATACAGCCTGTCGGGAGAAAGTCCGAGAACATCCACAAGATATTCCCATGCCCAGTCAATAGCCTCTTTCTTGAAGTAATCGCCAAAACTCCAGTTGCCAAGCATCTCGAACATGGTGTGGTGATATGTATCCATTCCCACCTCCTCAAGGTCGTTATGCTTGCCGGAAACTCGCAGACATTTCTGTGAATCAGCCACACGCTGATACTTTGCCGCCTTATTGCCAAGTATTATATCCTTGAACTGATTCATACCGGCGTTGGTGAACATCAACGTGGGATCATCCTTTACCACCATAGGAGCGGATGGCACTATATGATGACCTTTGGAACGGAAAAACTCCTTGAATGACTCGCGTATCTCCTTTGCTGTCAACATGATTATGATTGTTTTATTGTTGTCGTGTAGATTGAAAAATTTCGGGCACAAAGTTACGCATTTTTTCTTTTACAGCCAAAGAGTCGATACAATTCCCCAGCCCACAACACTACAGATGTACCACCTATTATAATAAGCCAGTCCGTGAAATTAAGAGGCACCACATTGAAGAACTCGCGCCCAAGCTCCACTATAGCGATCTGACCGGCAAGAATAAATCCCGCAATCATCACAAACTCCGAGCACCCTTTGAAATGCAATGCCGAACGACCTGTAGCAAAAGCCTTCGCATTAAAAAGATTCCAGAACTGCAAGAACACGAATATAGTGAAGAACATCGACAACTCATAAGAAGAGAACCCCTTGTTCTCGACAATGAATGTGGCACGCCACATGTCTGTGAGCGAATCAAGAGCTGTGTGCTGGAAGTACCACATGAGCCCGAACAGGAAGAAAAAGAACATAAGCCCTACCGACACTATCATCCACCCCATCGGGCGATTGATGATGAATGCCGTGCGTGATCGCGGAGCCTCGTGCATCACTGACTCGGAAGGGGGCAATGTGGCAAGAGCCATCGCCGCAAAAGTATCCATAATAAGATTCACCCACAGCATCTGAGTGACTGTGAGAGGAGACTGCATGCCCATGAATGCCCCGGCGAGCACAATGAACGATGCCGCAACATTGACCGTCATCTGGAAAAGTATGAACCTCTGGATGTTACGGTACAGAGACCTACCCCACATTACAGCTCTGCCTATTGATGTGAACGAATTATCGACAATTGTTATATCCGAAGCCTCCTTTGCCACAGATGTGCCGTCGCCCATCGACAGCCCGACATGTGCCGCCTTGAGAGCCGGGGCGTCATTTGTGCCGTCACCAGTCACAGCAACCACTTCATTGTTGGACTGAAGAGCCTCCACAAGCCTCTTTTTATCCATCGGTCGTGCACGAGCTATTATCTTCAGATCGCCGACCCGCTCGCGAAGCTCATCATCGGACAATCCGGCAAACTCCGTGCCTGTGATAATATTGCGGTCTGTGTCATTCTCATTCCAAAGCCCTATCTGACGACCTATCTCTCTGGCTGTGGCAGGAGTGTCACCGGTGACAATCTTGACATTAATCCCCGCTGCCAGAACCTCGTCCACAGCCTGAGGGACATCAGGACGCACCGGATCTGCAATGGCAACAATGCCAAGAAAATGCAACGCATCACCAAGCGATGACATATCCTTAAGATCAACATTATTACCAGAAGGAATCTCTGCACAAGCAAACCCGAGGGTACGCATAGCCTGATTCTGATAGCCCATAAGAGAACTGTCAATGGAGCTACGAGTCACACCTTCAGGAAAAACGGAACAAAGTGCTGCTACAATCTCAGGAGCTCCCTTCACATACACAACACGCTTTCCGCACTCATTATCAATCATCGTTGCCATATACTTGCGTTCTGTAGTAAACGGCAACTCATCAACAAGCACAACCGACTCTTTCAACTTAAGGTAATCGATTCCTTGTGAATGCAGCCACAGCAACAACGCGCCTTCTGTCGGGTTGCCAAGCGCCACCGGATGATCTTTGGATGAGAGATCAAGCTGGGCAGTACTGTTTACAGCAATGCCCTCGGCAATTGTGTGCGCCAACAACGATGCCCCCAGTTTCTGCCCCTCAAGCCCATAGAAACAGGTGTCGCTCACCTGCATCTGATTCTGTGTGAGCGTACCGGTCTTATCGGTGCATATCACGGTGGTCGCCCCCATAGTCTCACATGCATGCATCTTCCTCACAAGATTGTTGGTCTTAAGCATCCTGCGCATAGAATAGGCAAGCGAAAGTGTCACAGCCATAGGCAACCCCTCCGGTACAGAAACCACCACAAGGGTAACAGCTATCATTATGGTCTGCAAGAAATAAGCCAGGAAATGCACCCACTCAAACTCAATAGCCGGATTCGTGAAATACATCACTGTGCGACCAGCTACAATCAGAACGGCAAAAGCATAGCTGACTATCGATATAAGTCTTCCGAGCCCCTCAAGCTGCTCGTTAAGCGGGGTCTTTACACTATCATCTATCTGCGCAGCAACAAACACCTTGCCGTTCTCAGTGTTGTCACCCACTGCGAGCACCTTCATCACCCCATGCCCTTCCATAATCTTGGTACCGCGCATCACATGGTCAGACGCAAATGTGGCATCCGGATCAAAATCATCAGGATTAGTGGTCTTATGCGCCACCGGCTCCCCTGTCAGTGTTGATTCATCCACATTCAGCGACACAGCCTCAAGCAATTGTCCGTCAGCAGGGATCTCTTCTCCGGTGTTCAGTAACACTATATCACCCGTAACTACATCACGTTTAGGAATCTCAATGGTCAAGCCATTACGTATCACCTGCACCGGGACATCATCGTTGACCTGGTTAAGTATTGCAAACTCCCTGTCGGCTTTCTGCTCGAAATAGAAACCAAGGCCTGTCGCCAGAATGATTGCCAGAAAAATACCTATAGGCTCAAAGAAAACTTTGAATCCCTCGTTCAGAACAGCATACTCATATATAGATATGGCTACCGACAGTACCCCTGCCACCATAAGGATTATAATCAGGGGATCAGAAAACTTTTCAAGAAATTTCTTCCATACCGGCTCCTTCTCAGGAGGAGTCAGTATATTCATACCATTCACCCTACGGCTTTCGGCAACCTGGGCATCGTTAAGACCTGAGTATCGATGATGTTTACTCATAAGGCACAAGCAGTTTTGACAATTTGCACAAGAAAAAGAAATGGAGATCAAATAAAAGAAACTCCAGATAAAAAGAATAAAGCTGGTCACTCGTAATCGGTACGGGTAATCAGCTTAATACCTTCGAAGAGTCCGGCTTTTCATTTCATCCAGACCTTCTGTGTTAAGTTGGCAACTAAATTAGTTGGCAGCTACTACGGTGTCGGCGGGAGCTACTACGCTGTCAGCTGCAACTGTATCAACAGTAACAACCTCTTCAACAACAGCCTCCTCAACAGCTACAGTATCGGTAGCTTCCTGGGCAGCCTTCTCAGAAGAACCGCAAGAGAAAAGAGATGCGCTGAATGCGACAGCGGCTACTAAAACTAACTTTTTCATTTTCTTTTTTTCTCGTTAAATTATTGAACAATATTTAAGCTTCAAAAACGATGCAAAGGTAAAACAAAAAACTGACATACCAAACTTTTTTTATGCTTTTTTTGGCGGAACGCCGCTTTTTTGTGAAAAAAATTAAATTTTCGTAAAACCCAAGCTCATTTTTTAACAAGGAACTAACTTTAGGTGGATTTTTGCCACTTTATTATTACCTTTGCATCGGGTGAATTCAAATCCGTTTATTATGGAACAAATTACCAACAAGAGATACTATAAAATAAGCGAAGTGGCTGAGATAATCAATGTGGCTGCTTCCACCCTCCGGTTTTGGGAAACCCAGTTCCATATTCTGAAACCGAAGCGCAACGACAGGGGCACACGGTTCTACACCCCAGCTGACCTGGAGAATGCAAGAATGATAAAATACCTTGTTCATGACAAAGGACTAAAGATCGAAGCCGCATTGGAGCAGATAAGGGTCAACAAGGATGGCGTGTCACGGAAAGCCGAAGCCCTGAACAGACTCTCAGATGTTCGGAACAGGCTTCAGGACCTCATTGATTCCCTCCACAAACTCCGCTAAATAGAAATATGGCAACAGTAAAAAAAAGAAAGAAAAAAGGCAATGAATCATGGCTTACCCGGCACTCACTGGGAGTAATGACAGCTGTCATAGCAATAATCGTAGCCATCGGGGCTGTATTCGCATTTGCATTCATCCCATACACAGGAGGCAATGACAAGGAAGGCGACTGGGTATATATCCCACACGGAGCATCCACAGCGCAAGTAAGGGACAGCCTAAAGAATTCGCTCGGATCATCAATGGGCACACGCATATATATAATGTGGAAACTGATGGGCAATAATCCAGCCAAAACCGAAGGTGCCTACCGCATGGACCCGGGACAGACCGCACTTGGCATAGCCAGAAGAATGGCTACAGGACGCCAGACACCTGTCACAGTGACCTTCAACAGCACCCGCACAATGCAACAGCTTGCCGACAGGATAGCATCTCAACTCCAATGCTCACCAGAGGAATTCATGGATGCCTGTGCAGAAGTGCTCCCTGAACATGGATTCAAACGTGCCACATATCCGGCAGCATTCATTCCGGACACATATGAATTCTATTGGAGCGCAACCCCCGAAAACGTCGTGAAACGCCTGTTGGATTATCGCGACAATTTCTGGAACGAGGAAAGGACAAAAAAGGCAAAGTCTCTTGGGCTCAGCAAGGTTGAAGTAGCCACAGTTGCCTCTATAATTGAAGAAGAGACCGCAAAGAAAGATGAAAGACCGCTCGTTGCAAGACTTTATCTCAATCGACTGAACAAAGGGATGCGCCTGCAAGCCGACCCTACAGTAAAATTCGCGGTAGGAGACTTCAAATTAAGACGCATTCGCGGTGAACATCTAAGGGTGTCTTCTCCTTATAATACATATAAAGTGGAAGGACTGCCGCCGGGACCTATACGAGTGCCGACCGCCTCGGCTTTAGATGATGTGCTCAATGCCCCACACCATAATTATATATATATGTGTGCCAAGGAGGACTTTTCCGGCTATCATAACTTCGCTACTGACTATGCCACCCATCAAGCCAATGCCAGGAGATATCAGAAAGCCCTTAACCAAAGGAACATAATGTGACGGATATTCCGGATTATATAAAAACTAAACAAATATCAACCAACGTTTCAATTAAACATTTATGAAAAGCGTAAAATCTATCATCCTAACGCTGTTGCTCGTGATGAGCGCATCAGCCGCACATGCAGGCGGACTTTTCCGTTTCGGTCCCAAAGTCGGCCTAACTGTCAACGAACTTCACTTCAACAGCAGCACGTTTGACGGAAGCAACAAGACAGGTTGGACCGCCGGTGTCATGACCGAGTTTAAAGTGCCTGTAATCGGTATCGGAGCAGACCTTTCAATGATGTATGTACGCCGCAATTCAGACTTCATGGCTAAGAACTCCAGCAGCAACAACACATCCGACAACCGAGACTACATCGAAATCCCCCTCAACCTCCGCTACAATCTCTCTCTGCCTGTAATCAACAATGTGATTATGCCTTACATTGCAGCTGGTCCAAGCGTGTCATTCCTCACAAGCCGTCGCTCGGTGGAAAACGCATTCCGCAACAAGTCGGTCGACTGGGCCCTTAACTTCGGCATCGGCGTACAGCTCGTGAAACATATCGATATCAGCGCTCGTTACGGTCTCGGTCTCACCAAAGCCGTGAAAGCGATATCCGACTATGAGGATGCCGGAATCCAAGGGAAAAACCGCTATTGGACGATCTCTGTAGCATACCTTTTCTAAAATATTCAAGCCAGGATATTATCGTGGCAAAAAAACTAGCCCTTATAGGCGGAGGCGGGCACGCCCTGTCTCTGCTTGACATACTCCAGCCGCCATTAATGGTGGCTGGATATGTCGACTTTGGCATATCACCCAAAATGCCTATACCCTTTTTAGGTAACGACAGCGAATTCATCTCCCCAAATACCAGAGATGAATTCGATATCCTCATCACAATGGTAAGCGGTCCTGATTGCAATCTGGACACAAGGGCAAAAGTGATAGAATGCTATTCCGGATATACATCACCGTCAATTATAGCCCCTACGGCAATTGTATCAAGCTCGTCCCATATAGGGGTCGGGGCTATTGTGTTTCACAGAGCTGTGGTAAACACAGGGTCTGACATAGGCTGCCACTCCATAATCAACACCGGAGCTATAATAGAACACGAATGCCGGATCGGAAATAATGTGTTTATCGGACCCGGTGCCATAGTATGCGGAGGAGCCATCATAGGCGACAACACATACATCGGGGCAGGAGCCATAATAAAACCGGGGGCACACATCTGTCACAGCACCATAATCGGGGCCGGAGCCGTAGTGATACAGGACATCTCTATCCCAGGAACCTACAAAGGGGTTCCTGCTAAATAAAACGCACACACCGCCATATGCAGCTACATCCTCACACAATAATCATCGCAGAGGCCGGAGTCAACCACAACGGCTCACTGGAAACAGCAATCGAGATGGTCCGCCGGGCAGCGGATGCAGGGGTTGACTATGTTAAATTCCAGACATTCAAAGCCGAATCACTGGTCTCTGCAACAGCCCCCCAAGCCAAATACCAGAAGGACAACTGCGGTGGCGACGGCACACAGCTCACAATGCTCCGGGCACTTGAGCTCAATGAGAATGACTTCATGATTCTTGCCGAAGAATGCAACCGATGCGGAGTTGGGTTCATGAGTACCCCTTTCGACATGCAGTCCATCGACTTCCTGTCCTCCGTCAACATGGATTATTGGAAAATCCCTTCAGGAGAAATCACCAACCTACCCTACCTGCGCAAAATAGCATCCAAAGGCGGACGCATCATTCTTTCCACTGGAATGTCAACAATTGACGAGGTAAAAGATGCCGTAACAGCACTTTCACTCGGAGGGGTTGACAAGAAAGACATCTATCTGCTCCACTGCACAACCCAATACCCTACCCCACACGAGGCAGTCAACCTACGTGCAATGGACTCACTGAAAGAGTTAGGATGCGCAGGAGTAGGATACAGTGACCATACCAGAGGGATACTGGTCCCGATCGCCGCTGTAGCCCGCGGAGCTGAAATAATAGAAAAACATTTCACCCTTGACCATGATATGCCGGGACCGGACCACAAGGCATCACTATCCACCGATGAGCTCAAGGAGATGGTGTCGTCTATAAGAGAAGTCGAAAAAATCCTCGGATCTGAAATAAAGGAAGTAACAGCGACCGAACAGCCCAACATTACTGTTGCACGAAAAAGCATTGTGGCATCACGCTCTATACGCAAAGGAGAACCTCTCACTGACCACAACATAACAACCAAACGACCGGGATCAGGCATAAGCCCTATGCTATGGGATTCTGTCATTGGCTCACATGCCATAAGAGACTTCCTTGCCGACGAACCGATTGAGATATAAGACACTATGGCATTTCCTATATCCAGGCATTCTGACGCTCTTTCACAGCCATAGACTCGCTTAGGAGCCTCACAAATTCCTGCATAGACCGTTTGCGGTAAGAGCCCTTAAGAGTATGCACACATCCTGCCATCTCATTGTCAGGAATATCAAGCGGAATAGCTTTCACCCCTTTCTCATTATGTATCGTAGCCTCAGCGAGCACCGACACGAGCTGGCTACAACGTATAAGTTTCAGAAGAATATTCACCTCATTTAGCTCTATACGTATGCGGAACTTATTATATGGGGTGACTATGTGGTCAAATGCATTGCGAGCCTGTAGCCCTTTGGATGGCAACGCCAGATCGTAGCGTTCGAGTTGCGATAATGTCACAGCCCTACATGTAGCAAGAGGATGGTACTCAGCCACCACTGCCGACAGGCAATTCTGAAATAAAATATGGGACTCCACCCCATCGACAGGCAATGTTGGCCTGAAAGCAAGCACAAAATCCACTTCTCGCTTACGAAGCAGCTCCATCAGCTCAGCCATAGGCTTATAGAAAATGGTAAGCCTCACCTTAGGGTACATTTTCATAAAAGTGAGCAATGTCTCAGTAAGTATAGGGCTGAATGAATAGGTCACACCGATATTAATGGTGCCTATAGATATCTTGTTAAGATCATTCACCCTGTCGATACATATCTCTGCATCATGCAGTGTCTTTTGCGCATAAGGAAGCATCTCAGCCCCGGCCTCTGTGAGCATAACACTATGGCTGCTGCGCATAAGCAGTTGGGTGCCAAACTCATTCTCCAACTGTTTAATCTGCTGAGAGAGGGTGCTCTGAGTGACGTTAAGCATCTTGGATGCTTCGGAAAAATTCAAAGTCTCGGCAACCTTTACAAAATATTTCAATTGGCGCAGTTCCATCTGTCAATATTTTACCTAAGCGATATACGCTAAAATTTAAATGCAAAATTACGTATTATAAATCTATCTTGTAGCCTGGAAAGACACTTTTTTGAATATAAAGATCGGGAGCGTGGCACCCACCACCATACACAATATTATACATCCACACATCATACCGTTTCGGGCAAAAAGATAGAAATAATGCTCAAATGCCCCTTGCTCACTACTGAGCAGACACATTGCAAGCCCGCCAAACGACCGGTAGGCATACATACCGGGTATCATCGGCAGCAATGCCGGGAAAAAACATGCCTCAGCAGGTGTACGAGCCACAGGCGAAAGATACACCGATAGAACCCCTACGGCGAATGACGCCACCGCTGTCGACAATATTATATTGATGTAAAGACAATCCATGAGTACAAAACGCAACGAATGGCCTACCGCCGCGATCAATGCGCAATAGACATAAGCCCTACGCGGAGGTCGGCTTATAGCCGCAAAACCGATAGCTGCTATCGCAGCAAACAATGCATCCTGAAATATTTTTTCAACCATAGCTCACTTTTTTCTAAAACATTCCTACATTCATAAACATCATCCCACCGCAAAGACCTATTGACAGGCAGCACGTAAGCACCACAGCATCCACAAAACGGCTGAAAGCACATACGTAATGGCGATACAACATATCACTGAAAGAATTAAGCAATGGGATGCCTGGTACAAGATACAGCACACTCGTACCCAAAGCTATGAATGGAGTATTGCCCAACGAAAACAATATCCCTGTGGCTCCGAGCACCGAAGACACAAAAGAACATGCCATAAACACGGCTCTGACATCCCACCCCTTGTCAAGTAAAATCTGCTTAAGATAATATCCTGCAAGAGTGGCAATGAACACAACCACCATAGCCACAGCATCCCCGCCAAACAATCGACAAAACGACGCATTGGCAACAGAAGCGAGCAAAAGAACCAACCATTCGTTCTGACTGTCACCTTCAACTATATCAGCCATCTCCGCATGCGCATCCTCAAAGCCTATCCTGCCGTCAGCAATAGCCCAGCTCAACTCGCTCAACCTTGTGTTCATGTCAAAACTCACAGGCACACACCTCACCGACACCACAGCAGTCACCGCATCTTCATTCCTATTGTCCCATACCGACACATGTATATGCCTTGGCATGATCGACAATTCCACACGTGTCCCATAGGCTGCCGCTATGCGTTGCACATTCTTTTCAAGCCTGATACAAGTGGCACCACATCCATAAAGCCACGCACTATACTGCGATATGAACATACATACCTCCCTTGCCGAAGGACACACCTCACTCTTCACAGTCGTCATCATATTCCTCAGGTTTAACAGGATCTCCCGGAATAAAAAACACTTCCCTCTCACTACCAAGCTCAAAGAGCTTATGACCGCCCTTCGCATTAACGCGAAATCCATGAGCCAAACGCACAAAAACAATCAAAATAAACAAGCCTACCACACAGCTCCATGTAAGCATAGGAATATCCATAATCATAAAAGTTTATAAATTCTTTTATGCAAAGGAACAAACTTTAAGTTGAGCCAGCCACACCTGACATATGTATTTGTCGATAGCAACTATCGTTAAACGAAAAAACCGTCTGCCACAAGCAATGTGACCGACGGCCTAACAAACAAAAAATGAACGAACAAATAGTACCTCGGAGGGGAATCGAACCCCTATCTGAAAATTAGGAATTTCCCATTCTATCCATTGAACTACCAAGGCATCCATGCTCTGATAAAGCTTTGCAAAGTTACTCATTATTCAAGAATTCTCCAAATCCAAGTGTCAACTTTATCATTTGAAACACATAAAAAGCATCCACTTTTCACATTTAAATCTAATGAGAGTATCTAAATTATAAATTGTAATACAACAACTCTTGGTTTAATATTATTTAACTCAGGCTACGGATTTTCTTTGATTAAATTTAAGTAATTTTGCGTGTTATAAAACATAGTTTCACAGCACGCCTCATGATTAAAAGCACGATAGAGCAACTATTAACTGATGATTTTGCCGAAATTTGGCGTTTATTGAGCACTGATGAAAAGCATTTGCTCGCCGAAAATTTCACAATTCATCACTATAGAAAGAACCAGGTGATATATGCCGAAAAGGAGGAACCTGAGTTCTTATGGTGCCTTATTGAAGGTAAAGTAAAGAAATACAAAGACGGAATAGGCGGAAGATGCCAGATAATCAGGCTCATAAAGCCTATTGAATACTTCGGCTACCGCGCATATTTTGCAGGAGAACATTATGTGTCAAGCGCAGCAACCCTTGAGCCGTCCACCCTGGCAACCATCCCAATGTCTCTTGTGGAAAGCCTGATTGCCAACAACAACAAGCTTGCCATGTTCTTCATTCATGAGCTGTCGCGCAACCTCGGATCATCCGACACCAAGATTGTAAACCTCACACAGAAACACATCCGTGGCCGACTCGCTGAAGCCCTCATCGTACTTCTTGACAATTACGGTGTTGAGGAAGACGACAATATGACCCTGAAAATATATCTTGGCAGAGAGGACTTGGCGAACCTGTCCAATATGACCACATCCAATGCCATAAGGACCTTGAGTCAATTTGTCAACGATCATCTGATAGTTGTTGACGGACGCAAGATAAAGATACTAAACGAACCTCAGCTCCGTAAGATCTCAAAACACGGATAATCAGCTCTCGAAGACACCCTTTCCGATATATGGCAAGCACCCCTAAATTCGCATCCAAGATAGGTCTTATCGCCGCCACAGTAGGATCTGCCGTAGGCTTAGGCAACGTATGGAGGTTTCCGGCCGAAGTACAGAGCAACGGCGGAGCAGCGTTCTTGCTGATATACATCATATGCATATTCCTGTTAGGCATCCCTGTCATGACTGCCGAATTTGCTCTCGGAAGGGGTGGCGAGTCCGATGCTGCCGGAGTGTATGCGCGAGTTACACCCGGGCGTAAAGGGTGGTGGCTCGCCGGAGTGCTCGCAATAACGGCATCCTACCTTATATTGTCTTTCTATATGGTAGTGTCCGGATGGACGTTTGAATATCTCGTACAGTCAATAACAGGCGACCTGTACTCCTCACCCTCCATCGGAGAAGAGGCATTCAAGGAACGTATGGGAAGCTACATCACCGGCACCTATCGCCCCATAGTCATGACTGTCATAATGATAGCTGCAAACATATATGTTCTGCTGCGAGGCGTGCAGGCAGGCATAGAAAAGATGTCGAACGTCATGATGCCTGTGCTTTTTTTATTGCTACTGATATTCTGTGGCGTATCTCTGTCGCTCGACAAGGCACCCGAGGGTCTTGAATTCTTCCTTAAGCCTGATTTTTCAGTAATAACACCCGGCACAGTAGTCAATGCTTTGGGCCAGGCATTCTTCTCGCTGAGCCTTGCAATGGGAATCCTTGTGACATATGCCAGCTACTATCCTGCTGAAGCCAGACTCACCCGCACAGCCGTCACAGTGTCACTTCTGGATCTCATGGTTGCATTCTTTATGGGCATAATCATCTTTCCGGCAGTCATGACGTTCGGTTTGCAGGACAGCAATCTTGCCGGTTCAGCCCTTGTATTCATCACATTGCCCGAGATATTCGCACAGATGGGAGGCACACGCCTTTGGTCATCACTGTTCTTCCTGCTCCTGACACTTGCTGCATTCACTTCCACCATATCACTTGCAGAAGTATCCGTAGCCTTCATGCAGAAACGTGCCGGGATGTCACGTACAGCGGCTGTACTTACTGTTACAGCTCCTCTTCTGCTCCTAAGCCCGATATGCTCACTATCGGTAGGTCCATGGAGCGGATACACTATAGCCGGACTCACTATATTCGACTTCCTTGACACCATCACCACCAATTTCATGCTCCCCATAGGCGGGATACTCATATGCGCATACATGGGATGGATAGCCCCGAAATCGTTTTTCCAAAAAGAGCTCACCAATGATGGCAAGCTCCGTTCGAGAGCACTCGGACTGATTCATTTCATTGTCAAATGGATAGCACCGGTGCTAATTACCGCGATACTTATAGGGCAGCTAATCTGACCTCCTGGACATCTTTCCGTCTTTAGCCCCTGGGTAAGTGATCTTTCCGGTTGCACGGTCGTAAGTTATCACCGTGTCGAGCATCGTGAGTTTATAGTAATGTTTATCCCTCTTCATTTCATATACATCGGACTGCTGTTCGGTAGCCTGAAGATACTCATACAGATCAGTAGGCAATTGGTCATACATCAATACCTGAGGGAGCACCGACCCGTTACCATCAATCTCTTTCCACATATCATCGCCGTCAAATGTAATAGTCGGACCACCTGAAAGCTGCACCATACAGCCACCATCCTTAAGCTCCTGAAAACTCTTAACACCAAGCCCAGGGAAATACTGCGTTGTAAACTTTGACACCGCCGATGGCATTTCCTCGGATGCATCACTCGAACATGCACCAAACACCACAAAGATGCCAAGCACCATAAACAGAAGTATGTTATAAGTCTTTTTCATGATGATCGAAAAGAATTATTAATATCCTTAATCACTTTTCACTAAAACGCCCGAGAGGGTTAATTTGTTGTAATTTCGAGTAATAAGTTTTAACTATATCAACCTTACAAGATAAAGTGAAGTTATTATTTCAGAATCAAGTTTCATGATTATATAACTTCTTTATATGGATAGAACAATCAAACCCTCAGAGATAAAGGCTGTTGTCGAAACCGCCTATAATAAGTATAAGGATTTCAAAGTAGCAGGGGCAGCCCCCGACCCACGTGTATCGGCAATGAATCCCGGGAAGATGAGCGTGTCGGTATGCCTGACGGACGGCACACGTTTCGGCTACGGTGACACCGAAGCTGCATTTGCCATAGGATCAATGATGCGCATACCTATGTACATACAGCTTTACAGCCAAATGAGCCCTCACGACCTTGTTCACAAGATGGGGAAATGTGGGATATCGTGCCACTCATCAAACGTTGAAAAGCCTACAGGACTACACGCCAAAAGCCTGCGTCTCGCAAGCCTAATCGAACCCACCGGCGACAGTGATGGTAAAATGGCAATACTATCCGACTTGATGATATCACTTATGGGCTCTTCACCGGTGCTGGACGATGCAATGTATAAGGCTAATGTCAAAGCCAATATCGATAACCGCATCGAAAACAGACTTGCAGAAGCAGGCTACGAACTATACGACAATGCAACTGTGGCAATTGACATAGTTAACAAACTAAATTCAATGCTGGTAACCACTGCACAGCTTGCAGAGATGGGTGCTACAATTGCATCCGACGGAATGAATCCGGCATCCCAAGAGCATGTGTTTGACAGCAAAATTTCTGAGTCAATTGTGGCCATGATAGCCGCAAAAGGACCAAAAAGCATAAGAAGACCATGGCTTATGATCACCGGAGTGCCAGCCATATCGAGCTTCGGCGGAGGCCTACTCGCTGTAATCCCCGGATTCGGAGCAATAGCCACATTCTCGCCTGAACTGGTCAACGGTACTATTCCATATAAGGCGGCATTTGCCATGAAAGAGATTGTGACTTCGCTCGATCTGAATGTATTCGCTTCATCCAGAGTGAGGGTGGCTGAATGAGCAATGAAAAAGTGATACACATATCACTTTAAGATCGATATCACCGCATCATTTTTACTGAGTTCAAGTAACTGGACCTAAAAATGATGCGGCTTTTATTTGGTCAGATTAACGATTCTTGGTAACTTTGTTTCAAATTTGAAAAGAATAAATCAACCGATGCTCGCAGATCGTGTATCAGACATTCTCAGCCTTACAGGACAGTCACTGAAAAGCCTTGTAAAACTTGCCATACAGTCGCAGCAACCATCCATAAAAAACTCTGACCATAATGGCAAGCGACTGATAATCCTTGGCAACGGACCGTCACTTGCCGACAATCTGGCAAACGATATGGACATACTGCTTTCCAACGACACCCTATCTGTTAATTTTGCCGCCAACACCCCCGAGTTCATAAGCCTCCGACCCAAATACTATCTGCTTATGGACCCGCATTTTTTTCAGAGTCCACCATCTGATCCTAATGTCACAAAACTCTTCCGAAACCTCAACAATGAGGTGGATTGGGACATGACATTATACCTTCCTGTAAAATACTCCGCAACATCCATAGGACTTAGCAATCCTCATATACATATCGAGAACTTCAATACAGTAGGTATCGACGGATTCAACAAGCTAAAAGATATAGCCTTTGACGCCGGAAGAGGACTCCCCCGCCCCCGCAACGTGCTCATCCCATCAATAATGGCAGGGATATGGGCAGGATATAAAGAAATAATACTTCTCGGAGCTGACCATAGCTGGCTCAAGACCCTTGAGGTAAATGACGACAACTATGTGGTGAGCATACAGCCTCATTTCTATAAAGACGGCGAGGAGGAACTCAAAAGGGTCGCAACCCTATACCGGGATATACATCTTCATGAACTCCTGCTAAGATTCCAGATTGCGTTTAAGAGCCATCACGAAGTCAAAAGATACGCCGATGCTCGCAATATAGAAATTTACAACGCAACACCAGGTTCGTACATAGATGCATTTCCACGCAAGGACCTAAGAACAATTACAGCATACAACAAGTGAGCACACACCATCAGCCTCACATTAAACCGCACAAATTAAGATTATGGAAATAGGCTCCAGGATTCCCGACATGCTCGGAATTGACCAGAACGGCAATGAAGTAAAATTAAGCGACTACCCCGGCCGTAGCATCGCACTATATTTCTATCCAAAGGACTCGACATCGGGCTGCACCGCCCAGGCATGCAACCTTCGCGATAACTATCAGGCACTCATCGATGCCGGATACCAGGTGATAGGTGTAAGCGTCGACAGCGCGGATTCCCACAAAAAGTTCATAGCCAAAAATTCACTCCCATTCCCACTCATAACCGATTCCGACCATAAACTCGTAAACGAATTTGGAGTATGGGGAGAAAAATCCATGTACGGACGCAAATATATGGGCACATTCCGCACCACTTTTATCATATCACCAGAGGGCACAGTCACTCGAATCATATCGCCAAAAGAAGTGAAGACCAAGAATCACGCCGAACAGATACTTAACACCCGATAATACTTAAAGAATAGGGAAAAGAGTTGAACAGTTAACGGAAAATGCCTACCTTTGCACCGTAATCTGAAACAACCTTTATGGATCTTTCCGGTAAGCAAGAAATTCTTGACAAGCGTTATCTGCGCATGGCGCGGATATGGGCTGAAAACTCCTATTGCGAACGTCGAAAGGTAGGTGCGCTTCTTGTGAAGGACCGCACCATCATTTCTGACGGTTTCAACGGCACCCCCGCAGGATTTGAAAACATCTGTGAGGATGCTGACGGTGTTACCAAAACCTACGTGTTACATGCCGAGGCAAATGCTATAACCAAGGTGGCTCGCTCCAATAATTCAAGCGAAGGAGCCACCCTGTATATCACCGCATCACCATGCCTGGATTGCGCCAAACTGATCATACAGGCGGGCATACGCAGAGTTGTATTCAACGAGCTCTATCGTATAACCGACGGAATCGACCTTCTCAACCGTGCAGGCATAGAATGTCGACACATACCTGATACTCATTAACATTAGTTTTTTAGACCCGCTCTAACACTCTTATGAACAATCGCCTTAAGAACCCCGGAGTCTGGATGCCCCTGGCACTGGCGTTAGCCCTTGTAGGAGGGATGTGGATAGGCAAAACCTTCTTCAACAACTACCACGGATGGGACTCCCGCTCAAAGCTTGACACCATCCTTGAGCTTATCAACAAGAATTACGTCGATGAAATCGACACGGACAGCATTCTTGAAGTTTCATTTCCAGAAATAATATCCCATCTCGATCCACACTCTGTATATATACCCGCATCAGATCTACAAAGTGTCAACGAAGAGCTTGAAGGCTCATTCTCAGGCATAGGCATATCATTCAATATGCTTGGCGACACCATCAACGTGCTTGAAGTGATATCCGGCGGACCGTCCGAAAAAGTGGGTATACTGCCTGGCGACCGTATCATCACTATCAACGATTCTCTTGTTGCAGGACAGAAATGGACTAACAGCAAAGTGATGAGCAATCTTCGAGGCCCCAAAGGCTCGACCGTGCGTCTCGGCATAAAAAGACCTACCGCCAAGGAGCTATTGCCATATGATGTGAAGCGCGATGACATACCTGTGACGTCAATCGATGCCTCCTACTTCATCGACGACGAAGTGGGATACATCAAGATCAATAAGTTCGGAGCCACAACCTACAGTGAGTTCCTTACATCCATGGTGACACTGATGGCTGACGGAGCTAAAAGATTCATAATCGACCTTCGCGGAAACGGAGGTGGATTCATGGACCATGCTGTACTTATGGCAAATGAGTTTCTTCCGTCAGGGAGCCCTATTGTAGCCATCAAAGGGAAAAACAGATCTCGCGACAATGCCACAATGAGCGATGGGTCAGGCTCTTTTAAAGATAAAGAATTAGTGGTGCTCCTTGACGAGATATCGGCAAGCGCAAGCGAGATCTTCGCCGGTGCCATGCAGGACAACGACCGCGGACTCATCATCGGACGCCGTTCATTCGGAAAAGGACTTGTCCAGAATCAGCTTGAGCTCCCTGACAGCAGCGCCCTCCGCCTCACAATAGCTCGCTACTACACCCCCTCAGGCAGATGCATCCAGAAAACATATGCCCCAGGAGTGGACTACGAGCGTGAACTGCTCAACCGTTTCGAGCATGGCGAGCTCTATAGCGCAGACTCCATCAAACAGGATAAGTCCCTTGAATTCACCACACTCCACGGCAGGACTGTATATGGCGGAGGCGGAATCACTCCCGACATATTCGTCCCAAACGATTCAACCGGAATCACATCCTATTATATAAATGTGATAAATGCTGGGCTCATACCGAAATACACCTTTGAATACACAGATGCAAACCGTGCAAACCTGTCAAAAAGCAAAGACGGCCATGAGCTCCTGACAATGCTGCCTGATGACGACACTCTACTCCAGAACTTCGTGAACTACGCACAGAAAAACGGAGTAGCACCACGGTGGTATTACATAAACCTTTCACGCGACCTGCTTGTTAATAGCTTAAAAGCAATGATTGCCCGCAACATACATGGCGTGCAGGGATACTACGAAGTGATGAACGATTCAGATCCGACTGTCCTTGCAGCACTTGAAGCCTTGAATTCAGGCAAATCAGCTTTCCCTATAACCGACAGCAACGCGAAGAAGGACAATGAATAAGGACGATATACGACGCAGGATCAAGGCCCGCAAAACTATGCTTGATGCAGCTGAAAAAAATTCAGCTGCTGAGAAAGTGTTCTCCATACTGGAAAAGACGGCAGCGTTCATGCTTGCCGACAGAATACTCATGTACCACTCTCTTCCTGACGAGCTATCAACCCATAAGTTCATAGACCGCTGGGCATCGAAGAAGCACTTCTATCTGCCACGTGTCAACGGTGTAAACCTCGACATACTCCCTTACGACGAGACTCGACTGTCATTAGGCTCATTTCAGATAGAGGAGCCTACAGGCGACGACACTACCGACATCAACGATATTGAACTGATAATAGTGCCAGCAGTCGCATACGACCGTCAAGGCAACCGCGTAGGCAGGGGCAAAGGGTATTATGACCGATTGCTTACAGGAAGCAAAGCCACAAAAATAGGGGTCGGCTACGACTTCCAGCTTATAGAAGAAGGCATAGACACCGACCCCCATGATGTACGCATGGATGTGGTGATAACCGAATCCCACCACATAGTCATCCGTCGGAAATAGAAAACTCTTTGTGCATATCCATAAACCGCTCCAGCGTATCAGGTGAGAACCTTTCCATCGACCTGATCACTCTGTCGAGCGGTTTTCTTTTCATATCTCCACCTTTTGAGTAAAACTTATCGGCATAACACACCAGTCGCTCAAGGGTACTCTCAGGGACATAATCTCCAATCGGTAACGGCAAACCCTGCTGACGGATATCGGCAGCAGTAATACCGGCTCCTGTGTGACGCTCCGCCACACGTGCATACTGTTCGCTCACCCCTTCCTTTCTCAGAAGTTCAGCCCCCAACACTCCATGCATTATATATGGCTCATCTCCGTCACAACCTATGTCAACAGCTGATGTCAGGAATATACCTATGTCATGAAGCATTGCCGCCTCGCGTATATCCTCAGGCGGCAATCTAAGACACTTCTTACATGCAATCTCAAGCGCGAGATCAGCCACCTGGCTACAATGGCGCATAAGTATTACCCGCCGGGAAGTCCCCGGCGGGTAATACTTATCTATGATTTCCTGATAGCTCAAAGCCATATGGGACCTTATTCGACAATGGTACACCATCCGTGCCTGTCCTCGATCTCTCCGAGTCGAATGGCATTAAGCGTCTCATACAGACGAGTGGTTATCGGACCTGGCTCTCCATTCTTTGACACCACATATTTCTTACCGGTGTCAAGATCGTCAATCTCACCTACCGGTGATGCAACGGCAGCTGTGCCGACAGCTGCTGCCTCATCTATATCGGCAAGCTCATCCACTGTGATGTGGCGACGCTCCACCTTTATACCCATATCTTCGGCAAGCTGCATAAGACTCTTGTTGGTTATGGAGGGAAGAATCGAATCGGAAGCCGGAGTGATGTACACACCATTCTTTATAGCCATAAAATTGGCCGGACCGCACTCGTCAAGATATTTCTTCTCTTTAGGATCGAGATAAAGGACAGCTGAGTATCCGAGCTCATGCGCATGCTCTCCAGCCGTGAGCGATGCAGCATAGTTTCCACCAACTTTCCACATGCCTGTACCGTTAGGTGCCACACGGTCATACTGTCGCATTATACATATATTGGTCGGCTTGAAGCCGGTCTTGAAGTAAGGGCCCACAGGAGTGACAAGAATCATAAACAGATATTCTTTGGCAGGCTTTACCCCTACCTGAGCCGAGATACCAAGTTCAATCGGACGAATGTAGAGAGACGCACCCGAACCATAAGGCGGGACAAAACGCTCATTAAGCTCAACTGCCTTGACCACCATCTCCCTGAATTTCTCTTCAGGGAGAGGCTCCATAAGGATCCCCTTTGCCGATTCCTGTAGACGACGGGCATTCTCCTCAAGACGGAAAATACGTATCTTGCCGTCTTTTCCACGGAAAGCCTTTAGCCCCTCGAAGATTTCCTGTCCGTAATGCAGACAGGTCGCCGCTATATGAAGATTGACTTCCTCACTCTGCGAAACTTCAATTTCGCCCCATTTGCCGTCACGGAAATAACACCGGACATTGTAATCTGTTGGGATGTAACCGAATGAAAGGTTACCCCAGTCTAATTCCTTATCCATAGTTCTGAATGAATATACGTTATATACTACAAATTTACACATTTTTATTATAATGATCAGTCATTTTGTGACATTTTTTAATGCAATCATATTTTTTCATTCTCTGCATCCAATTTATCAAGATAATATCACACTATTTAAAGAAAATAATCGTACCTTTGCACCTCGAAAACAACACCTCTCCTACCAAGCCTTAGGAAATAGTAAAAAAGATTGATATTCACTGATTTATGGAATGGTTAATTAACCTTATCGGTCCAGGTCACACAGAACTTGCCAGCACACTGGTACTGTATTCGTTTGTGATAGCGGCAGGGATCTTCCTGGGAAAGCTCAAGATAGGAGGCATCTCACTGGGAGTAACATTTGTACTTTTTGTAGGTATAATCATGGGGCATTTCGGATACATCGTGAATCCCGAAGTCCTCAAGTTTGTACGAGAATTCGGCCTCATTCTGTTCATCTTTGCAATCGGTATTCAGGTCGGCCCAGGATTTTTCTCCTCTTTCAAAAAAGGAGGAGTCCTTCTAAACGGTCTTGCCGTGTTGATCATCGCGCTGAATGTGGCTATCGTGCTTGCCATATTCTTCATTGACGGTGACACCAGCATCTCTGCACTCGTAGGTGTGATGTCGGGTGCTGTGACCAATACCCCAGGACTTGCGGCCGCCCAGCAGACTGCAGGCACCACCGAAGCCATCAACATCATGTCAATGGGTTATGCCGCCGCCTACCCTCTTGGCGTCATTGGCATTATACTCTCAATGCTTATCCTCAAAGCTGTGTACCGCATCAACATTGATGATGAGATCAGAAAGATTGAGGAAGAGATCGAAGGTTCACAGCAGAAACCGCTCGTTCTGTCGTTCGAAGTCACCAATAAGCTCATTAACGGAAAGACCCTTTATCAGCTGCACCAGATTCTCGAATGTGATTTTGTGGTGTCTCGACTTATGGGGGCGGACGGTAAAGTAGTAATTCCTACATCCAAAACAGAGCTTCATGTAGGGGATAAGATAATTGCAGTGCTAAGCCCTAACGATGAAATGAAATTCCAGGGAGTCATCGGTCACGAAATCCAGATGGACTGGGAAGATGTTCAGAGCACAGTAGTTTCTCGACGCATAGTTGTTACACAAAGTAAGTATAATGGTGTGGCACTCGGATCACTCCGTCTGCACACAGCCTATTCCCTCAACTGCACTCGTGTCAACCGAGCCGGTGTCGACCTGCTTGCATCACCTTCACTCAGGCTCCAGGTTGGCGACCGTCTCACAGTGGTAGGCGACCCCAACGATATAGAGCGGCTCGGCACCCGCCTCGGCAATTCGATGAAGCGTCTCAACCAGCCTAACCTTATCACTATTTTCGTAGGCATAATGTTCGGTATTATCGTTGGATCAATAAATGTGGGATTCGGGATGAAGCTCGGTCTTGCCGGTGGTCCATTGGTTGTCGCCATTCTTCTCAGCCGTTTCGGCTACAAGTTCAAACTTGTCACCTACACATCCTCTTCCGCATCTCTGCTCATGCGTGAACTCGGAATATGTCTGTTCCTTGCATCCGTAGGAATCTCTTCCGGAAAAGGATTTGCCGAAACAGTATTCAACACCACCGGAATGTGGTGGGTGATATGGGGCTTCATAATCACCATACTCCCTCTGATAATAGTATCGTTCATCGCACGCGGAGTATACAAAATCAATTATCTCACAATAATGGGACTTATCTCCGGAGGGTGCACCGATCCCCCTGCCCTCGCCTATGCAAACAACTCCACCGGCAGTGATGCTCCGGCAGTAGCCTATTCTACAGTCTACCCGCTGACAATGTTCCTCCGAGTGGTTTCTGCTCAGGCACTTATACTTTGCTTCTTCTAAGCAACGTTTCAAAATAATATATATACATCAAGAGCTCGTGTGTCACACGAGCTCTTTTCTGTTTAAGAATATATAATTTATTCTGATCACATGATTCCACGCTCACGAAGCTTGAGCTGCCATGCCCACGCCGAACGCATCGTATCGGCAAGCGAAGAAGAGGCTTTCCATCCGAGAACATCATTGGCATAAGCAGGATTCGCCCAAACCTTCTCGATATCTCCGGCACGACGACCTACTATCCTGTGAGGGACTTTTACTCCTGTTGCCTCCTCGAAAGTATTGATAAGTTCAAGGACCGACACACCATTACCTGTGCCGAGGTTGAAAGTCTCGATCTTGGCATCGCTCTTGTCGGTGAGCATACGCTCAACAGCTATGACATGAGCCTTTGCAAGATCAACCACATTGATATAATCACGTATGCATGATCCGTCAGGAGTATTATAGTCATCACCAAATACACTAAGTTCGCTACGTATACCTATTGCCGTCTGTGTGAGATAAGGGATCAGATTTTGGGGCACCCCATTAGGGAGTTCACCGATTTCAGCCGAGGGGTGCGCTCCAACCGGATTGAAGTACCGAAGTATAACACTCTTGAACGGAGCTCCCGCATTTATCACATCCGTGATAATCTCTTCGGAGATCTGCTTGGTATTGCCATAAGGTGATGTGGCTTTCTTAATTGGAGCTGCCTCTGTCACAGGGTTCTCATCTGGCTCACCATAAACGGTACATGAGGAAGAGAACACTATGCCTTTGACCCCGTTTGGTCCCATGAGGTCCAAAAGATTGAGGAGGGTGTTCAGATTGTTGCGGTAATAAAGTATAGGCTTTTGCACACTCTCACCCACCGCCTTGGAGGCAGCAAAGTTAATAATGCCTTTGATATCAGGATAGTCGGCAAAAAGTGCTTTGACCGTATTTATGTCAGTGCAATCACCTTTTACGAAATCAGGACGCACTCCTGTTATTCGCTCAATTCCGTCCACAACATCGGCACTTGAATTGGACAGGTTGTCAATTATAACCACAGGATACCCTGCCTGCTGAAGCTCTACTACTGTATGAGATCCAATGTAACCGGTCCCTCCGGTCACAAGGATGCGATCTTTTTTAATAGTCATATTTTTGTGATTGTGTGGTATGCTGCTATACTGATGTATCGGGATGATAGGTCCCTATATGCCTTTTTTTCTTCTCTTCGAATATCTCGGAGATAGCAAAGAATATACCGCTCTCCTCCACATTGCCGAACTCATCATTTATAGCAGTCCCAAACATTTTCATTGTCGGCGACAGGCTCATATAAGAATTCACGAGAGGAGGTATGTTGAATCCATGATTGCGCACCTCATGATTTAATATCTTATAATCATCCTTAAAGGAGTTTCCAGTAAACAGGCTCTCCATCGTCGCGATGTCAATTGATGTGTCAAGAGCGTGTATCGGACGCACAAGACAGTCTGGATCTGGGAAATGCTTCTGAAGGAAATACAATATCATATCGCGGCATTTACGGTCATAGCCGGGATACATAGTCATCTTTCCGAACAGATATTTTATCTCCGGATGCACCACTGTAAGAGCACCGAGTCCGTCCCACAGGTTGTCAAGGGCAAAAAGTGCTTTGGCTCCTGCCTGGGATGATTGATAGTTAAGACGGACAAACGAACGTCCAAGCTCAATGGTCTGTGGAAGAAACTCAGAAATAAATCTGTCCGAAAAACGGAACATATGGCTTGTAGCTATACGCGGACATCCCGACTCATCCATTCGGATATCGCTACCTTTAATATAACGGTATCCACCGAGGATCAACCGTGACTGAGGGTCCCATACAACAAGCTGACGGCACGGAGGGTCCATCATATCGAACTCATCGATATCCACACTCTTGCCGGTACCTCCGCCAGCGGCTCTGAATGATTCCTCTCGCAGTCTGCCTACTTCCTGCATTGCTGACGGACACTCACGTCCGTCAAAAGTATAAATGAGATTTCCTCCTTTATTGGACGGTCGCAACAAGCGGTCGGGAGTGAGCTCTCTTTCTATAAGTTCAGGAGCAATCGGATCTATGATGGGGTGTGTCATATACTATTTTTGACAAGGCAATTGATACACTATTGATCTCAGCCGATCAGCTTGCAGTTCAGCATTCCTACCACCTTCAAGCGACCGCCAGGATATTGGGGAGCCGAACGTCACAGTGAAATGAGAACCTTCGCTGAGGAATATCTCTTTCGGAAGGCGTATCATCTCAATATTGAAACGAAGCCCCAACCGAGACCTAAGATGTGCAAATTTATAAAAAAACTGTGAATTTTCACCACTAAAATGTACAGGAATTATATCCCTGTGCGATGAAATGGCCTTAACTACTGCCATCTTGCGCCATGGCATATCGGCAATCACCCCTCCCTGCCTACGCCTGGACACCAGTCCGGCAGGGAACATGAGTATAGGTGAATCACCATCAAAAGCCCTGTCTATCCTCTCGACACTCGCACGAGACTGGGTGCCATGCTTGTTGACACCAAGGAATATCGGACGTAAAGGCTCTACAAAATCAAGCAGATCATTGACCACAAACTTCGCATCAGCCTCCTTTCCATAAACGTCCTCGGCTACACACGCAAGCACCAGACCGTCAAGTCCACCCAACGGATGATTTGAAACAAGTATCACACGCCTGTCCTTTCCATCGGGGATATTACCAGCCAAAGAGTAACTGACCGACAGATCTTTAATGACTCCCCGGGCAAAATCAGCACCCTCACATTGGGCATTATGTTCAAGAAGCGTGTTCAGTCGGTCCTGACATATGATACGCTCAAGCCATCTTACCGCCCACCCCGGGATATACCGGTAATGGCGGGGAGCCCTTTGCCTAAGTACATTCCCGACATCAATCCTCATCATTATATGTCACCGTTTTGCACCGCCACAGATCCATCGGCATCTGCGGAAACAGATGCCTTAGCATCATTCTCACTTACAATCCCGACAAAAGCCTGCCATAAAGGATCGGCAGGGAGCGGAGCGGCAACATCAATCAATTTTCCCGACACAGGATGCTCAAACCTTACTCTATGAGCCTGTAGAGATATCGATCCGTCAGGATTTGATCTCTTGTCACCATATTTAAGATCACCTTTCACCGGACATCCTATGGAGGATAGCTGCACTCGTATCTGATGCTTTCTTCCTGTCTCAAGGTTCACTTCAAGCAGATGATAACGGTCAGACGCCCCAAGATAGCGATATGACAAGGCTGCCTCCTTTGCCCCATTGCGTGGAGTGGAGGAAATATAGCTCTTGTTATTCTTTTCGACCGAATAAATATATCCGGTCAGTCTCTCAGAGTCCTTCGGAGGATGATTTCGGCTCAATGCAAGATAAGTCTTGTCGACCTTTCCGTCACGAAACATTTCATTCATACGTGCCAGTGCTTTGGAAGTCTTTGCAAAAACGACAACACCTCCTACCGGACGGTCGAGACGATGGACTACCCCACAAAACACATTGCCCGGCTTAGAATATTTCTCCTTTATCCAATGCTTCAGGGTCTCTACGAGCGGCTCATCACCAGTCTTGTCACCCTGCACAATTTCCCCGGGAGCCTTATTGACTATGATTATATGATTATCTTCGTATAGTATCTCCATATTTACTTTTTTCTAAGGCAAAGTTAATCTTTTTTGAGCAAAAATAGCGTGTTATTGGTGAAATGTTTGGTGACAGCGACATTTATTAACGATTATGATACATTATAAAACGGGCTCTTATGGAAGTTGTTCATAACTTTGCGAACGATATATTTAACCAAAACCAATATAAACCAATCAATGAATCTACGTTTCTTTCTAACATTTACACCGGCAGTCATTTCTTCAATGGCAGCTATTGCTGACGTACCTGAATTGAACATGCCCATCATTCAGACAAAATACACAGCCGACCCCTCTCCAATGCTCCATAACGACACAATATTCCTTTACACATCGCATGATGAAAGCGATGCCGAGGGATTCAAAATGTACGACTGGCTGCTATACACCACAACCGATATGGTCAACTGGCAGGACCGCGGAGCTGTAGCATCTCTCGACAATTTCAAATGGCATGACGGAAAGAACGGAGCCTGGGCCCAGCAGGTGGTGGAACGCAACGGCAAATACTATATGTATTGTCCTATACACGGACATGGCATAGGTGTACTCACCGCAGATTCCCCATACGGTCCTTTCACTGACCCTATAGGCAAACCGCTGGTGTGGCAGAAAGAACACTGGTATGACATAGACCCAACCGTTTTCATCGACGATGACGGACAGGCATACATGTACTGGGGCAACCCCAACCTGTATTGCGTAAAGCTCAACGAGGACATGATTTCATACTCAGGAGAGATTCTGTTCTTCCCAAAGATCACCGACTATCAGGAAGGCCCATGGTTCTACAAGCGAAACGGACACTATTACCTGGCATTTGCATCGACATGCTGCCCCGAAGGTATAGGATATGCAATGAGCGATTCCCCTCTCGGCCCATGGGAATACAAAGGACATATCATGGACCACACTCCAAGGACCAGAGGCAATCACCCAGGAATTGTCGACTACAAAGGCAAGTCATATTGCTTCGGGCAGAACTATGACGTGTTCAGGCTCAAAGAGCACCGCCATGCCGAACGCAGATCCGTATCAGTAGCCGAAATGGAATATAACCCTGACGGAACCATAAAAGAGCTACCCTATTTCCTGGACTGCAAAGTAGCACAGATTGAGCCGTTCAACCCATACCGAAAAGTAGAAGCCGAAACCATGGCATGGAGTGAAGGATTGCAGACCATCCAGAAAAATCCTTGGGGAAAAGAGAAGTGGAACCAGCTCGTCACCGGCATTGACGACGGAGATTACCTGCTCGTGAAAGGAGTCGACTTCGGAAAGGGTGCAAAGGACTTTTCAATATGGGCATCATCCCACCTTTACGGAGGCATAATAGAGATACACGTCGACAGCATGGACAATGCGCCAATCGGCACCGTCAAAATAGGTCACACAAAAGATGAGCTGAGAGAATTCACAACCCCTGTAAAGAAAACCACAGGAATCCATGACCTCTACTTTGTGTTCAGAGGCACAAAGAAACAGACAGGCAATCTTTTCAACCTCGACTGCTGGTCATTCAACCCGCTGTAAATTATAACAACTGAGTCTCACAACAACACTATAAACATCAGCCATAACCACTGCTGTAATATCCATGTGGCTATGGCTGATATTTATATTATAATATGTTAAATACACCTATCCGTTCACGAAACTCTATCAACTATAGCGGCAATCGCACCGTCGCCGGTCACGTTACATGCCGTGCCGAATGAATCCATTGCAATATAAAGGGCTATCATAAGGGCTATGACCTCCTGATCAAAACCAAGTATGGACTGCAACACTCCGAGTGATGCCATGATCGCTCCTCCCGGAATTCCCGGAGCTGCCACCATTGTTATGCCAAGCATCATCACAAAATGTATAAACAGAGGCAGGTCATGAGGCTGGTTATGCATGATCATTATAGCTAACGCACACGCAACGATCTTAAGAGTGCTTCCGCTAAGATGTATCGTGGCGCAAAGCGGTATCACAAAACCTGCCACATCCTCTCTGACTCCCATCCTGATCGACTGGCGCAATGTGACAGGAATCGTAGCAGCGGATGACTGTGTGCCAAGAGCCGTGAAATAAGCCGGAAGCATTGTGTAAAGCATCCTGAACGGGTTACGGCGGGCAAACGGTGCCGCTATGCAGTATTGGACCACAAGCACAAACACATGCAAGAGGAATATAATCCCGATGATCTTAATAAAACTCTTTAGTATCATCCCTACCTCGCCTTCGACTGTCATACATAGGAAAATACCAAAAATATACACCGGAAGCAACGGCAATATGGCAGTATTTATAGTCTTGCTCACTATGTCGCGGAACTCCCCCATGCCTTTTCGCAATGCATTGCCTGACGAAAAAGCTATGCCGAGACCAAGCAAAAACGAGAGTACGAGAGCTGTGGTAACCCCCATCAGTGGAGGCATCTCGACGGTAAACCATGGCGACAGCTTACCGGCACTCTCGGCAACAGCAACCTCAGCCTCTCCGGCTATAAGCCCCGGAAATATGATTGAACCTGTGGTGTACGACACGAGTCCCGCAAACACAGTGAAGCCATAAGCCAAAAGAGCCGTCACGACAAGCAGTCTGCCTGCCCTCGCGCCAATATCACCGATGGCAGGGACCACAAAACCTATGATAATCATAGGGATCATAAATCCAAGGAACTGACCGTAAATGGCATTGAAAGTAGCACAGAGCTCGCCAAGACACTGCGGAGC
This sequence comes from Duncaniella freteri, assembly GCF_004766125.1. Lineage (NCBI taxonomy): Bacteria > Pseudomonadati > Bacteroidota > Bacteroidia > Bacteroidales > Muribaculaceae > Duncaniella > Duncaniella freteri. Next base: position 228,568 of record NZ_SJSA01000002.1, on the reverse strand, counting down.
TATGAAACCGATAAGAATGCCGAGTACAATGGCGATAGCGATACGCGGGAGAAGTCCTAATTTTTTCATGGTATATAAACGTATCTATTTTCTCCAAATAGCCGACGACGCATCCGATGGCATACGCCAGTCCCCACGAGGTGAAAGGCACACCGAGCCGACCTTAGGTCCGTCAGGAAGGCATGAACGCTTGAACTGCTGTTGGAAAAAACGCTTCATAAACGTATCAAGCCATTTTCGGATTGTCGCATCGTCATAATCATACTCCTTAAACGCATGACGAGCAAGGAAATATATACGTTCTGGAGTAAAGCCATAACGGAGCATGTAATACAGAAAGAAGTCATGCAGTTCATATGGACCGACAAGGTCCTCGGTCCTCTGCAAAATCTCCCCGTCAGCCGCAGCAGGGATCAACTCAGGACTGATAGGTGTGTCAATTATATCAAGAAGCAAACCGCGCACACTGTCAGAAGTCGATTGCTGATGCGCATAATAGTTCACAAGATGTCTGACAAGAGTCTTCGGCACTCCGGCATTAACACCATACATCGACATATGGTCACCATTGTATGTAGCCCATCCGAGAGCCAGTTCGGAAAGGTCTCCGGTCCCGAGGACAATTCCGCCGAGACGATTTGACATATCCATTAGTATCTGAGTGCGTTCGCGAGCCTGACAATTCTCATATGTGACATCATGCACTGCCGGATCATGTCCGATATCCGAGAAATGCTGATTGACCGATGCTGCAATAGGAATTTCCATAGATGTCACACCAAGACCTTCCATCAATGCTGTAGCATTATTGTGCGTGCGGTCAGTAGTGCCGAATCCAGGCATTGTGATACCGACAATCCCTCTGCGGTCAAGACCGAGGCGGTCAAAGGTCCTTACGGCAACAAGCAAAGCAAGTGTGGAATCAAGCCCTCCGGAAATACCCACAACAAGAGTACGGCAACCTATGGCATCAAGACGCTTTGCCAGACCTGCGACCTGTATGTTCAATATCTCATCGCAACGCTCATCCATAACAGCAGGATCAGAAGGGACAAACGGATGCGGATCGATATGTCTCAACAATTTATCATCATCGCTCCAATCATATCCTGATGCATGATGCGATATATGGCTATCCGCTACACTTATACCCACAGCCTCATTGACAGCACAGTCTGCAAATGTGGAAGTGTGCATTCGGTCGCGGTCAATAGCCTGTATATCAATGTCGGCAACCACAGTGTTGTGATCCGGTTCCCAACGTCGGTTGCTGGCAATTATCGAGCCGTTCTCTGCTATAACAGCTTTCCCGTCAAACACCAGATCGGTAGAGGACTCACCCCACCCCGCTCCGGCATATGCATATGCACACAAGCATCGGGCTGACTGCTGAGATATCAGTTTCTTAAGATAATCATATTTGCCTATAAGATCATCGGATGCCGAGAGATTGAGTATCACCTGAGCCCCAGCCATAGCCAACCTACACGATGGTGGTATAGGCACCCACAAATCCTCGCAGATCTCGATACCTATCTGTGCGCCATGGCTCCTGAAGATATTGCAATTAGTCAGCCGGCACTTCACATCGCCTACCATAACTTCCCTTTCAGTTGGAAACGGTAACGGACGCCACCATCGACGTTCATAAAATTCATTATAATTCGGGATATAGCTTTTAGCCACGAGCGAGACCTCTCCTTGCTGAACCAATGCCGCACAATTGTACATGGCACCATCCACTCTAACAGGCAATCCTACCACAAAGTCAATCACCCTTACTTCTCTGGAGTAGTCGACAAGACGCGCCAATGCCGCCGCCGCGGCATCAATAAGCATGAAATTATGAAACAAGTCGGCACAGGTATAGCCTGTGAGTGACATCTCGGGAAATACTGCAAGCTCTGTCTTCTGCTTGACCAAGCCATCGAGTTTCTCGATTATACGGCTTATATTGTAGTCCACGTCAGCCACTTTTACATGAGGAGCACATGCGGCAACTCGAAGAAAACCGTTTCTCATCTTAACAGCTAAATTATTTCAAAATTTCTCCAAAGTTAGAGATTTTTTTGCGATATTTGCGATTGTAATCCAATTTTTATGACCCAATACTGTCATTTTCCTCTGCTTTTCGCTTATGGCAGCATATTGCTGTGGACATTGGTGGCGGCCTATGCTCTCATGATCACCACATTGATTGTAGCAGTGCTGAGCGAAAACCGCAATCCTCTCAAGGCCTTGGGGTGGGTAATGGCTCTACTGTTGTTTCCCATTGGAGGGACCATCCTGTATTTTGTATTCGGACGCAGCATGCGTAACGTAAAAATGATTTCACGACGCAACCGCCGCAAGCTGCTCAACTCCGACTCACACCGTCCGCTACCGAAACTAAGCAAGGAACTCTCACCTGACAACCGTCAGCGCGCGATGCTCGGATACTCCGTAGCCGAAGCGATGGTCTATCCGTCCAACAGTGTAAGGATATTCAATGACGGAGGAGAGATGTTCAATACAATGTTTTCCGACATCTCTTCAGCAAAAAAATACATCAACCTACAATTCTATATCATTTCCAACGACAATCTCGGACAGAAACTCGCCGACATACTCATTGAACGTGCACGCGCCGGGATCAGAATCCGCATCATATACGATTATGTAGGATCATTCGGATCTCAGACAGCTCAACTCTTCAACCGTTTAAGGTCAAATGGCATTGAAGTCCACTCATTCTTCCGCATACAATTCCCGGAGAAACTTGGCAGGCTCAATTGGCGCAACCATCGCAAAGCTGTCATAATAGACGGCAGAATCGGGTACATAGGCGGAATAAACGTGGCGCAGAGATATGTCGACGGTGGCATGTTCGGACGATGGCGCGACATGGCCGCACGAATCACCGGTCCCGGAGTTGTAGCATTGCAACACAACTTTGCCATAGACTGGAAATTCATGGGGCATGAACTGCTTACCGATGAAGTGGCTGAATGCGATTGCGACACTGACCATAGAGACACCATCAAGGATGTGATGGTGCAGATCGTAGCCTCAGGGCCCACCAACCGATGGGGGAACACCCATATGCTCTTCATCAAGGCAATATCCGGCGCAAAGAAACGAATCTTTATCCAGACTCCTTATTTCCTTCCGAGCGAAGGACTCCTCACAGCCCTGCAATGTGCTGCGCTTTCCGGAGTAGATGTCAGGCTGATGCTCCCAAGAAAATCCGATTCAGCAGTCCTGACCCATGCATCAGGAAGTTACGTGGAAGAGAGCCTTCTTGCGGGAATAAAGATATATTTCTATGAAGCCGGTATGCTTCACGGCAAGCTCCTGCTTGTTGATGACGATTTTGTGACACTCGGCTCCACCAATTTCGACTACCGGAGTTTCGAGCACAACTTTGAAGAGAATATCGTAATGTATTCCCGTGATGTGAACAATGCAATCGCCGATCTTTACAAGAAAGACATGGAGGACTGCTCCCAGATAAAGCTGAACGAATGGAACCGCAGACCTTCAATGCGAAAAGGAAGAGAGTCTCTCTGCCGTCTGCTCAGCCCGATACTCTAATCAGATAGTCATTTGACATAAAAGTCTATAAGGCGGTCGATGGCACGGATGCAGACCGGGCAGAATGCCGGGGATGTGTTGGTGCGCATACGGCAATCGTTAGCCGGACGGAAAACTCCGCGCGACTGGTATCCCCCACCCTCATATACACCTACAGGATAGCTGGATGACTCCGCCGGAGATGTCGGTATCCTGACGCCTGGAGGAAGCATATCCTTCCATTTTGAATCGAAATCAGTAAGAGTGGTGATATTCTGTTCCCAAGGCTCTACCCCTTTATGGTACAACCCCGCTGCCGGATCATCATAGGAATAGAAATACTCATCGGCAAGCCCTCCGAAACTGTGTCCGAACTCGTGTACAACAACCGGGCGGAAACTTGCATGTCCAGCTGTTGTCAGCGTATAGAAATTGTATATCCCGCCGCCACCGTACTCAGTGGTGTTGGCAAGAATAATGATATGTTCGTAAGGCACGTTTATCAGGCAATCATGCACACGTTTCACATTACGGGTAGTAAGATAGCGGTCAGAATAGAATGTGCTGAAATTCGAACCTGCGGCAGTCGATTTCCACTCCCCAAGTCTGGGCACACTTACTCCGCTGTCAGACGACGGCACGCCTACTGCCACAAAGTTGAACTCATCGGCACGTGACCGGAAAGGCTCATGAGACAGAATCGCATCCACAGCAATCTCAGCAGCCTTATAAAATGAATCCATCTCGGTAGCAGAGTAACCCTCCGAAAGAATCGCAACGTCTATAGCTCTTTCAGGATGGGTGCTTCTGTGAATATAACGGTTAGGATTAGGATTGACATTGCTCCTGTCTACAATAAGAATATCGGAAGGATTGACATTGTGGGACATCTCCACTACTTTTTTCCGATTACTGTCATAAAGCTCCACATCAATTGTCGCAAGCCTCCTTGGCATAGGGACAAGAAAACTATTCTCAAACGAGCGTGCCACCTCTCTGCTCTCAGGCATAGCGAGCCATTCCTGAAACAGTGTTGAAAAAGTTGTGACATAAATAGTGTCGCCCGACTCCTTGTCCCTGACAGTCACACGTCCGTTGCCGGCAAGAGGCATGGACACAAGATTGTTCCTGCGACCCGACCAACCAGGAGTGCGGACCAATCCATCCAATAACACCTGACACTCCGGCTTACCGTCGCAAGAGACTTTTCCACCGAATATATAATCCAGTCGTAAAGTGGAGTCAGCAAAATGCTTCCCAAACTCCTGGGCAAAAGAACTGATGGCTATACAATTTATTATAGCCACAATGATTATTGTTTTTTTCATGGCTGTGAGGGTAAGAGTCAATATATACATTGAGGATGAACCTCACAAAAGCGAAATTCATCCTCAAGTTGTTTTTAACATCGTAATGTTACGAGCAGTTTTTACTCTGCTGCGGGAGCCTCAGCTTCAGCAGCGGGAGCTTCCTCGGTAGCAGCCTCGGCCTCAGCAGCGGCAGCAGCGAGTTCAGCCTTCTTCTTGGCTACCTCTTCAGCCTTAGCTTTGTTCTTGGCCTGCTCAGCCTCAAGGCGAGCCTTGGCATCCTGCTCTTTCTTGTCAGCCATAGAAGCGCGGAACTTGTTGACTGACTCATTCTTCTGGGCTTTCCAGGCATCGAAACGACGCTGAGCCTCAGCTTCGTCGAATGCACCTTTCTTAACACCGCCCTGAAGATGCTTCATGAGCATCACACCCTCGTTAGAGAGAATAGTGCGAACTGTGTCAGTAGGCTGTGCGCCGACGTTTACCCAATACAAAGCACGCTCGAAGTTCAAAGTTACTGTAGCAGGATTAGTGTTCGGATTATAAGAACCTATCCTTTCAATAAATCTACCATCTCGTGGTGCCCTGCTATCGGCGATAACAATAGGATAGAACGCATAGTTCTTGCGACCATGGCGTTGCAGTCTGATTTTTGTTGCCATTAATTAGTGATTTGTATTAGAATTCGGGTGCAAAGGTACAATTTTTCCATCAAGGATACAAGCAAAAGTAAAAGATTTTTCACTAATTTTGCAGACAAAAATAGACATATCCCCCAATTCATTATGAAAAGAGAATGGACAAAGATAAAGGAGTACGATGACATACTCTTTGAAAGATACGGCAAGATTGCAAAAATAACGATAAACAGGCCGCAGGTGTATAATGCGTTCCGTCCTCACACAAATTTTGAGATGCTTGACGCCATGGCTTATTGCCGTGAGGCAAGTGACATAGGCGTGATCATTCTCACAGGTGCCGGCGACAAAGCATTCTGCTCGGGTGGCGACCAGAAAGTAAAGGGCATAGGAGGCTACATTGATGACAATGGGGTACCTCGGCTGAATGTGCTCGACCTCCACAAAGCTATCCGCTCAATACCCAAACCGGTGATCGCGATGGTCAACGGCTATGCTATCGGCGGCGGTCATGTGCTACATGTGGTGTGCGACCTCACCATTGCCTCCGAAAATGCGAGATTCGGCCAGACCGGACCCAAGGTCGGGAGTTTCGATGCCGGCTTCGGATCAAGTTACCTCGCACGCTGCGTGGGACAAAAGAAAGCCAGAGAGATATGGTTCCTATGCCGTCAGTACACGGCAAAGGAGGCGGAAGACATGGGTATGGTCAACAAAGTGGTGCCTTTTGACCGTCTGGAAGATGAGACTGTGGAATGGTGCGAAACCATACTGAGCCGTTCTCCGATGGCTATACGCATGATCAAGAGAGCCCTGAATGCTGAACTCGACGGACAACGCGGCATGATGGAATTCGCTGGAGACGCTACACTTATGTACTATCTCATGGCAGAGGCTCAGGAAGGGAAAAACGCATTCCTTGAGAAACGCACCCCCGACTTTGACCAATTTCCAAAATTTCCAGGATAATGAGAGCCGAATGGCTTAAATACCGTCTCAGCTTCCGCTTCACAGCCATTACCTCTCGTGAGCGGCTTTCCTATAAGGACACCTATTACATAAAGGCGTGGAATGAGTCGTGTCCTGAGGTAATAGGCATAGGTGAGGCAGGGCTGTTCAGAGGATTAAGCTCTGACGACACCCCGGAATACGAAAACATCCTTACGGATATATGCAAAGGCATCAACAGATATGCCAACAACACTGAATCGCTATCAGAGTATCCGTCAATACGATTCGGCATCGAGTCAGCCATCAGGGATCTCATGAACGGCGGCAACCGCTGTCTGTTCCCCTCGGAATGGACTTCCGGGAAAATCCCAATGACGATCAACGGCTTGATATGGATGGGTGATAAAGCGACAATGCGCTCACGCATTGACCAAAAACTCAAAGAAGGCTTCTCTTGCATAAAGGTGAAAATAGGAGGCATAGACTTCAATCAGGAACTTGAATTGCTCTCCTATATCCGCAATCAAGCTCCCGACATAGAGATAAGGCTTGATGCCAACGGGGCTTTCAGAGCAGAAGACGCGCTCAGCCGACTCGACAGCCTATCCCGATTCCGCATCCATTCAATAGAGCAACCGATCCGTCAGGGACAATATGACAAAATGTCACACATCTGCTCACAAAGCCCCATTCCAATCGCTCTTGATGAAGAGCTTATAGGGCTGAACGACAACGACTCACGCATAAAGATGCTTGAGACAATCCGGCCTCACTATATAATCCTGAAGCCTACCCTTACAGGAGGATTCACGGCATCGGACGAGTGGATAGATCTCGCAAAAGAACGAGGCATAGGATGGTGGGCTACATCGGCACTCGAATCCAACATAGGACTGAACGCCATCGCACAATGGATTGCCAGCCACAAACCCGAAATGCCTCAGGGATTAGGCACCGGACAGCTGTATGACAACAACATACCCTCTCCCCTGACACTGAACGGAGAAAAACTGTGGTACGACCCCGACAACAACTGGGACATGCAACACATCATGCATCTATGAGCCATACACTTCACCACGAAAGCATTCTAACCAACGAGGCGGCAGAATTCATTAATGAGTGGAACAACAGCTCCAGATACGTAAAAGCCCACACATCTGGAACAACCGGGACACCCAAAGATATTCTCCTCCTAAAAGATGACATGCGGGCATCAGCCAGAGCCACCATCAAATTCTTCGGCATCAATTCAGGCTCCACCATCATGCTTCCGCTCTCCCCCGATTATATCGCAGGCAAAATGCAGATAGTGCGAGCCATTGAAGCAGGATGCAAACTGATCACCGAACGCCCGTCCTCACATCCATTCCAGTCACTTGAGATCGATAACTGCGATCTGATCCCGATTGTCCCTTCCCAGATTGAAGGGCTGCTTAAGTCACCTATCGCCAATAAGACCCGAAATATAATAATCGGTGGTGCGCCATTATCACCACTTCAGGAGCACACCATGTCTCGCTCAGGCATAAGAGCATTCGCCACTTATGGCATGACTGAGACTTGCAGCCATGTTGCCTTACGGCTCATCGGCTACAACACATACCGCAGCCTCCCGGGATTCATATTTTCCATTGACAGCCGTGGATGTCTTGTGATTGACTCCTCTACCCTATCCTGTGGGAGACTGACCACCAACGATATGGTAAAGCTCATTTCCACTGGTGAGTTTGAATGGCTCGGAAGATACGACAATGTGATCAATTCAGGAGGGATAAAAATACATCCTGAAAAAATCGAAAGAATCCTACAATCAATCTTACCTACCGGAGTAACAGCCTACGTCACATCACGTAAAAGCCAACAATGGGGAGAAGAAGCCGTAATAGTGACCGACAACTGCGCGTTAACAAGCGAACTGCTACAGCGGCTGAGGCCGCTGCTGCCGCAACATCACACACCACATGACATAATACATGTCACTAAAATACAGCACACAACGTCAGGGAAAATAATACGTCAGCGATTCCCCTGACACCATAATTCCTGATAACTAAACCGCGGGCGACGTGAACATAAAAAATCCATTTGTGTTTTTAATATTGACAACCGACTTTAACTGTATTTGTCGAAAGTTCACTTAATTAAAAATCTTTGATTGCAAATTATGTTTACAGAAAAAAGGAGTAGCATGCTTCATGGCATACTGCTGATTGCTCTATTCTCATGCGCCGCTTTCTACATCGGAGAAGCACAAATATTTAAGGAGATATCATTCAGTCCGATGATCATAGGCATCATACTCGGTATGCTTTATGCCAACAGCCTCAGAAACCACCTGCCTGAAACATGGGTGCCTGGAATACAATTCTGCGCCAAGAAGATATTGCGCCTTGGAATCATACTCTATGGTTTCCGACTCACATTCCAGGATATAATCGATGTAGGAGTCGCAGGGATACTGATTGATGTCATAATAGTGTTCGTGACTATTATCGGAGGCGTATATCTCGGCAAACTGTTGAAAATGGACCGCGACATAGCCCTTCTCACATCCATCGGAAGCGGGATATGCGGTGCGGCAGCAGTGCTCGGAGCCGAATCGACAATACAGACAAAACCTTACAAGACTGCTGTAGCAGTAGCAACAGTTGTGATATTCGGCACAATATCAATGTTCATCTATCCTATAGCCTACCGTTCAGGGTTTCTGGGACTGACACCGGATGAAATGGGGATATATGCCGGGGCCACTCTTCATGAAGTGGCACACACCGTAGGCGCAGGCAATGCCATGGGTACAGAGATCTCCAATGTGGCAATCATTGTGAAGATGATACGCGTGATGCTGCTCGTCCCTGTGCTTTTCAGTCTCGGATACTGGATAGCACTACAAGCACCAAAGGCAGGCAACGCATCTGCCTCCAAAGGCAAAGTCGCCGTCCCTTGGTTTGCGCTTGGATTCCTTGCCGTCATCGGATTCAACTCCCTGAACCTATTGCCCCAGGCAGCTGTCGATACCATAAACTACATCGACACATTCCTCCTCACAATGGCAATGGTAGCCCTCGGAGCCGAGACAAGCATTGACAAATTCAAAAAAGCAGGTGCAAAACCCTTTATACTCGCATTCCTGCTATATATATGGCTCCTTGCCGGAGGTTGGGCGTTATCGAAATATATCGCTCCACTATTTTTATAAGCCACATTTCAGCTATTTTTAAGCGTCTGACATATCTGATCTCGAATCCATAGCATGTTTTTCCTGCAATTTTAGTTACATGTTTCGCGATAAATGCTTAATTTTGTAACATTATGGCAAAATTTCAGGTCAACATACTTGGCTGCGGATCAGCTACACCATCGGCACGACATCAACAGTCGTGCCAGGTGGTGGATTTTCGTGATAAATTATTCATGATTGACTGCGGAGAGGGAGCACAATCGGGATTCCGACGCATGGGTCTGAAATTTTCAAGACTAAGCCACATCTTCATATCCCATCTTCACGGCGATCATGTGTTCGGGCTTCCAGGATTGCTTTCCACAATGTCGCTACACGATATTCAAGGGACTGTCACCATACACATATTCCGCGAAGGAGCCGAACTTCTCAAATCATGGATGGATTTCTTCAACCGCCAATGCTCCTTCAATATTGTCTATGACATCATTGAGCCGGGAGAACGCCGAGTGATATATGAGGATTCAGGACTGACTGTAGAAACATTCCCACTGTATCACCGACTTCCATGCTCAGGATTTATATTCCGCGAAAAGCCCAAACTGAGGCATCTCAGAGGTGATATGGTAAAATTTCTCTCCATACCCATATCACTCCTGCAAGGCATTAAGGAAGGAGCCGACTATGTGAAACCCGACGGCATTGTGATTCCCAACGACCGCCTCACAACCCCTCCTGACCCGAGCGTGAGCTATGCCTATTGCAGCGACACCATGTACAACCCTCGTGTCGTCAAGGATATTGCCGGAGTCAACACAGTGTACCACGAAGCTACCTACCACTCCTCACTCACATCCACAGCCAAAGAGAGAGGACATTCCACTGCCTCAGAGGCAGCAACTGTAGCACGCGATGCCGGAGCGTCACGCCTTATTATAGGTCACTTTTCCAAACGCTACATACAAGGCGAGAAACCTCTTCTCGATGAGGCTGCCGCAATATTTCCATCGACAATCCTTGCCAATGAAGGTCTGAGAATAGATCTCGAATAAGACACATATGCTCTGAACCCAACAACAGTTTTAATCATTATTTTTCACAATTTTAAAGGCGTGCCTGCGTTAATAAACTATAAACATTATCCGCAGAAGCATTAGATGACACGCCTCACACCTCTGATAATATATACAGCCCTGTCAGCAGCGTTATTGCTGGCTGCATGTTCCGGTGCAAAAATAAGTGTTGCCGACGAACAATTGTCAAGGGGAGAATATTTTGACGCGGCAAAGACCTATAGAAAGATATACAATAAGCTCAGCCCTCGCAAACAACGTGAACAGCGCGCAGATGTCGCCTACAAGATGGCTGAATGCCACCGCCTATTAGGACAGGATGCACGTGCTGCCACCGCCTATCAGAATGCTCTACGTTACGGATATCCCGACAGCTCAATAATTCTGCGTCTGGCACAGGCACAACATGGGCAGGGAGCATATGCCAAAGCAATCGATTCATATGAGGAATATCTCAGGCTTTTTCCCGGTGACAACAATGCCTCCCGTCAATTGTCAGGAGCGAGAAAAGCCGCAGAACTGAAAAAGAACAGGACAAGGTATGTGGTGCGCAATGCCACGACCTTCAATTCGCGCAGATCCGATTTCGCCCCGATGTTCAACGGTGAGACGCTCTACCTCTCAACAACCAATGAAAAGGTACAGGGCACGGCCCGAAGCGAAATCACCGGCATGAAGCGCAGCGACATATGGATGGCACGAAAAAACGAACATGGGGCATGGCAACGTCCTGAACCGGTAGAGGGGGACCTGAATTCGGAATGGGATGAGGGCATATGCTCTTTCTCCCCCGACGGCTCCACAATGTATCTGACACGAGCAGAGCGCAACCCCTCAGCCGATACCGGCACTGCAATATACACATCCTCACGCCAAGACGCACAATGGAGCGCACCGGTGAAATTTGATATCACCGCCGACACATTGTCCTCCTACGGACACCCTGCCGTCAGCCCATCAGGGGAATGGCTCTATTTCACGTCAGATATGCCGGGATATGGAGGCAAAGACCTCTGGAGAATAAACCTCAAGGAACGGTCCGGAAGCCTTGAAAACCTCGGGGAAGCCATCAATACCCCGGGCGATGAGATGTTCCCCTACATGCTCACAGACTCCATAATGATGTTTGCGTCCGACGGACATCCAGGGCTCGGAGGACTGGACATATTCCGCGCGACACTGACCCCATCAGGAGGCTGGCTCGTTGAGAATATGGGAAGCCCCATTAATTCAGAAAGTGACGATTTCGGCATAACCTATGCCTCCCCAGGACGCGAAGCCGGATATTTCAGTTCTAATCGTGGCGACTCTCGCGGATATGACCACCTGTACTCATTCGAACTGCCTGACCTCAGGATACTCATTTCCGGATGGGTGCTTGACAATGATGAAGAGCCTGTGCCGAACGCAATCATACGCATAGTCGGAAATGACGGCTCCAACCAGAAAGCCTATGCAAAACCCGACGGCTCTTTTTCGTTCCAGCTACAAAGAGGCGTAAACTATGTGATGCTTGCCGGAGCAAAAGGACACCTCAATGCCAAACAGCAGTTCACATCTGACACCGCAGAGGAAGACGCCGAATACGGTATAGACTTCATACTTGCCTCGGTGACAAAACCGAATATACTTGAAAACATATTCTATGACTTTGACAAAGCGTCTCTTCGTCCGGAATCCCGGAAAGCCCTTGATGAACTGGCAGCAAAACTCCGTGACAACCCCAATATAACCATTGAGATGGCATCGCACACTGACAGGCATGGGCCTGAAGAATACAACATATCACTCTCTCAACGCAGAGCAAAAAGCGTTGTGGACTATCTGACCGAGGCTGGCATTGCCCCTGACAGGATGCGAGCCCAAGGATACGGCAAAAGCACACCCAAAACCGTCAGCAAACGAATAGCTCGTGAATATCCCCAATTCCTGGAAGGACAACTGCTTGACGAGACATATGTACTCACTCTGCCTGAAACTGACAGGGAAATAGCCGACCAGATAAACCGCCGCACGGAATTCCAGGTCCTCACAACCGATTACCAGATGTACTGACCATTATTTTCAATACCCTATGTCAACGTAAAAAAAATACTTTCACAATTTACAGAAAAGTCGTAACTTTGCATCCTGAAAATTTTGAAGAAAGATGCAGAAAATCCGAAACATTGCCATTATAGCACACGTTGACCATGGCAAGACCACACTCGTAGACAAAATGCTGCTCGCCGGCAAACTGTTTCGCGACAACCAGTCCACAGGCGAACTTATACTCGACAACAACGACCTTGAGCGCGAGCGTGGTATAACAATTCTTTCCAAGAATGTATCTATCACCTACAAGGACTACAAGATCAATATCATCGACACTCCGGGACACGCTGACTTCGGAGGTGAAGTGGAACGAGTTCTCAACATGGCAGACGGCTGCCTGCTACTCGTAGACGCTTTCGAAGGGCCGATGCCACAGACCCGCTTTGTACTTCAGAAAGCAATCCAGATGGGACTCAAGCCTGTAGTAGTGATCAATAAGGTGGACAAACCCAACTGCCGCCCTGATGAAGTACAGGAGATGGTGTTTGACCTGATGTGCAACCTTGATGCCACAGAGGAACAGCTCGATTTCCCCACCATATACGGCTCTGCCAAGCAGGGATGGATGAGCACCGACTTCAACAACCCCACCGAGGACATCACAGCCGTGCTCGATGCCATCATAGAGTACATACCCGAACCACAGATACACGAAGGCGATGCACAGATGCTAATCACCTCGCTTGACTACAGCAATTATGTAGGACGTATCGCCATTGGTCGTGTGCACAGAGGCGAAATCCGTGAAGGAATGGATATCGCACTTTGCAAAAAAGACGGCTCTGTGGTGAAGCAACGCATCAAGGAGCTGCACACATTCGAAGGCATGGGCCGCAAGAAGGTCGATAGCGTAAAGAGCGGGGACATATGCGCGCTTGTTGGCATTGATGGATTTGAGATCGGAGACACAGTGGCTGACATAAACAATCCCGAGCCACTTCCTCGCATAGCCATCGATGAGCCCACCATGTCGATGACATTCACCATAAACGACTCTCCTTTCTTCGGCAAGGACGGCAAGTTTGTTACCTCACGCCACATTGCTGACCGTCTCACCAAAGAGCTTGACCGAAATCTTGCTCTCCGAGTCACAAAAAGCGACAACGAGGATGTATGGATTGTGTTCGGACGCGGTGTGCTCCACCTTTCAGTGCTTATAGAGACCATGCGTCGCGAGGGATTCGAGCTACAGGTAGGACAACCTCAGGTAATCATAAAAGAGATTGACGGCAAAAAATGCGAGCCAATCGAGATGCTTACAGTGAACGTCCCGGAAGAATTCTCGTCCAAGATCATCGACATGGTAACACGCCGCAAGGGCGAGATGATCACCATGAGCACACAGAACGACCGAGTCCATCTGGAATTCCTCATCCCCTCTCGTGGCATCATCGGACTACGCAACAATGTGCTCACAGCGTCAGCAGGAGAGGCAATTATGGCTCACCGATTCCATGAATACCAGCCATGGAAAGGAGACATCGAACGCCGCACCAACGGTTCTCTGATTGCGATGGAAGCCGGCACAGCCTACGCCTATGCCATAGACAAGCTTCAGGACCGCGGACGTTTCTTCATATTCCCGCAAGAAGAAGTCTATGCCGGACAGGTTGTAGGTGAAAACGCCAAGGACAATGACATTGTAGTCAATGTCACCAAATCCAAGAAACTCACTAATATGCGCGCCAGCGGAGCTGACGACAAAGCGCGCATTGTTCCTCCGGTAGTATTCTCTCTTGAAGAAGCCCTGGAATATATCAAAGAAGATGAATATGTGGAAGTGACACCTCACCATCTGCGCCTGCGCAAAATCATTCTTGATGAGATCGAACGCAAACGCGCAAACAAGTAACCCCACATCATCACGATACAAATAAAAACCAGTAGGATCCGGATTGGATCCTACTGGTTTTTTTGACATTACATGATTTTCATATTTAGCACCGCTAAAGCAATGCTTTAACAGAGTGGAGCTAAATGACAAATGCATGCATTAAAGCTGCACTTTGCATAAATTTATTTTCATATTATCTATCAGCTTGTTATAAATCAAAATGGTGATGGGGTCGGATTTTTAGTTTGCCTGAACAGGAAAAAATGCTTAACTTTGCAACATGATTGACTTGACCGCTCACATAGAATATCTGCTCATGAACCATGACTGTGTTGTGGCTCCCGGACTCGGTGCATTCTTAGCGCATGAGACCCCAGCCCGCTATGATTCGGAGTCAGGTCAGTTTATGCCACCGACACGTTCTCTCGGATTCAATCAGGCACTCACCATCAACGATGGTTTACTTGCCGAAAGCGTGGCGCGGCGTTGCGGAATATCCCTCGACTCAGCTCGTGCAGAGATAGATACTGCAATATCATCATTCCGCAACCAACTCGAAGAAGTCAAAACGCTCCCATTAGGCAATCTGGGCGAAATGTCGATATCCGAAGGATCGCTCGTGTTCGAACCATCCGCATCGTCGGCTGTATCATTCCGATATGGAGGCTTCTCACCAATAGCCATAACCCCTATTATTGAAGATGCATCTTTGGAAAGAACATCTGAAGATATTCACGAATCGAAAATCATATCCATTCCCACACCTCTTAAGGTGGCAGCATCAATGATCATACTGATTGTTGTATGCGGACTTTTCCTTACAACAGGCAATCTGCTTGGAAATCGCCACACCAATTTCGCATCTCTTGACTCCGGTCTACGCAACAGCAATATTGAGGCATCAAATATCGCTCCAATAAATAATGAGGAAACCATACAGATATCAAGAGAAATCGAACTTAACATCTCTGTTCCGAAAGAGGATATATGCAGCACAGCGCATGTAACCGCACAACCCTCAGATCTACCCGGACGTTACATACTCGTGGTAGGGTCTTTCCCATCGAAAAAACTGGCTATTAAGCATATCGGAGACGACTCCACCCTCTCCATCATAGAGATGGGAGACAAATTTAGAGTATATGCTGCTTCAGCATCCTCTATGGATGAAGCTTCTGTCCATGCAAATACACTGCGTGACAAATATCCTACTGTATGGATATGCCGCAGATAAATCCTTATTACCACACATACATCTCTTACCGCCTCAAACAAAACTGCTATGGATTTTCACGAACTGATAATCAATAGGCGTTCAATACGTAAATACACCGACGAACCAATAGCCCAAGAGGATGTCAGACTCATCCTGGAGGCAGCCTTGCTATCCCCTACCTCCAAGAGTGCCAGAGCATGGCAATTAGTTGCAATCGAGGACAAGTCAACACTCGAACAGCTTGCAGCATGCAAGCCGGCAGGAGCCATGTCAGTGGCAGGTTGCCCATTGGCAATTGCTGTGACTGTTGATTCTACAAAATCAGAAGCCTGGGTTGAAGATGCTTCAGTAGCAGCTTCATATATGCAACTCCAGGCGGCAGCTCTCGGACTCGGATCTTGTTGGGTACAGGTATATGGCAGATTTGCAGCCGATGGAACCCCTTCCGACCAGTACGTACAGGAGATACTCGGCATACCAGAAGAATGCTCGGTGCTATGCATTATTTCATTCGGACACCCGAATGAAATACGCAAGCCACAGGACACAGAAAAACTAAAGTGGGAGAATGTCCATATCGGCAAATGGTGATATGATCCCACAGACCACCGGACACCCACTTTCCATTGTATTTATAGGGGCCGGGAACGTTGCTACCCATCTCGCTCAGGCATTTGAGAAATCGGATGTCGGGAATGTGGTGCAGGTATTTTCCAGGTCCATAGATTCCGCTAAAGAATTAGCGCATAAATTACATGCAGCTGAATTTGTGAACGATCCATCCGAGATAGTCCACGATGCCGACGTGTATGTGGTAAGCCTTGTCGACCATGCTGTGGATAATGTCATAAAAGAAATCCCACGCAACAATGCCCTCTGGCTTCATACCTCAGGCTCCCTGCCTATTGAGGCATTGACAGGGAAATCCGACAGGACCGGTGTTTTCTATCCATTACAGACATTCTCAAAGCAGGTGCCTGTAGATATGACAGAAGTGCCGATATTCATCGAGGGATGCAATCCTGGTATAACGGATGAAATACGACATATGGCAGAGAAAATGTCGGAAAAGGTGTATTATGCCGACGGAGATCTGCGCAGACGTATGCATGTTGCAGCAGTGTTCGCCTGCAATTTTTCCAATCACATGTTTACCATTGCTGATGACCTCCTGAGGCGTGACGGTCTGACACTTGAAGTGCTGCATCCCCTATTGCGTGAGACCGTTCGCAAAGCAATTGACGGCTGCCCGGCTGACGGACAGACCGGTCCGGCAGTCAGAGGAGATAAGGCTGTGATGGAAAAGCACCAGTCAATGCTGACACGTGAACTCGCTGATATCTATTCTATTATATCCAAGTCAATCTATTCACGGCACAATCCTGATTAGCACATAATATTCTTCCATTCTGCCCTATTCTATTTCCCGCTGCATAAGCAAAACAGTGTATTTTTTTATAGCAGTGTTGAATTGTAAGGATTTTTGCCTAATTTTGCATACAAAAATCGCTCGCAGAGTGTAAATTAATCACTTTTAAAATCATTCCCCAATAAATGGAAGCACGCGAAAGCCTCAACGAATATTTCAGAGACTCTATACGTCGCAATTGGAATCTACCGGCATTCACCGATCTTGGTGCCACGACAATGACCTATAAAGACGTGGCTCGCAAGATTGCAAAGTTACATATACTGTATAAAGAGATAGGTATTGTACCTGGCGACAAAGTAGCTCTCTGCGGAAAAAACTCATCCCAATGGTGTGTGGCATTTTTGGCTACAGTTACTTACGGAGCTGTTATTGTACCTATACTTGCCGACTTCAAGCCCGACAATATCCAGCATCTTATAAACCATTCCGATGCTAAACTTGCAATAATTGACGAAGCTGTATGGGAAGCCCTCAATCCCGATGGCATGACCAGGATTTCCGGAGCATTGTGTACACGTGACTTCTCACTGATCCACTCCAATGATGAAAAACTGACCCATACACGTGCTCATCTTAATGAACTTTTCGGTCAAGCATACCCTGACCGTTTCACACCTGAGGATGTCAACTACTACAAAGAGGACAATGATGAACTGTGCCTGATATCATATACATCCGGATCGACAGGCTTTTCCAAAGGAGTCATGCTCCCCTACCGTTCACTTTGGTCCAACGTGCGCTACTGCATGGACTATCTGCCATCCGACCCGGGAGACGGCGTAGTGTGCATGCTCCCATTGGCACACATGTATGGCCTCACCATTGATATGCTCCGTCCATTCGTATCAGGCAACCATATACATGTGCTCACCCGCACACCATCACCACGCATATTGGTGGAGGCATTCGCACAGGTGCGCCCGCGCTATATAGTAGCCGTGCCCCTGATTATAGAGAAGATTATACGCACACGAGTATTCCCGCTTCTTGAGAAACCATTGATGAAACTGATGCTGATGGTTCCGTTTGTCGACGACCGTCTGCTCGCACGCATCCTCGATCGGCTCAAAGAGACATTTGGAGGCAACCTACAGGAAATCATCATCGGAGGAGCCGCCCTCAACAAAGATGTGGAACGTTTCCTACGCCGATGCAACTTTCCGTACACTGTGGGCTACGGCATGACTGAATGCGGACCGCTAATCGCTTATGCCCCTTGCACCAACAACCGCATGGCATCCTGCGGACGCATCGTCGATCGCATCGAAGCCAAAGTTTCGTCCCCCAATCCGGCATCAGTCCCCGGCATACTTTACGTGAAAGGCACAAATGTAATGCTCGGATATTATAAGAACCCGGAAGCGACAGCCGAGGCTATCGATGATGACGGATGGCTTTGCACTGGTGACATATGCAACCTTGACGAGGAAGGATTCCTCTATGTGCGCGGCCGCGACAAAAACATGATTCTCGGACCGTCAGGACAGAACATCTATCCTGAAGAGATTGAGGACAAGCTCAATAACCTCCCTTACGTCTCCGAATCACTCATCGTCGACTCCGGAGCCGGACGCCTGGTAGCACTCATATTCCCCGACCTCGAAGCAGCCCAGTCACAAGGCTTCACCGATTCGGATATCGAAAAGATAATGGACGAGAACATTCGCACACTAAATGAAAGCCTCCCCGGATACTCACAAGTGCAATCGTACCGCATACAGCAGGAGGAATTCGAAAAGACCCCGAAACGCTCTATCAAGCGTTACCTCTACAAATAAACACAATTCTGAATAATTCACAAAAGAGGGTGTGTCAAAACTCCCTTTTTGAAGAAATTACCCTTGCCACAGGTAGCTGTAGCAGGGGTAAATCTTTATAATTGTGCATTATGACTCACCATCTTTTATGCGTTACAACTGCTTATGAGCCGCAAGCACCGAGTTATAGTATCGCGGATCTCCTGTCACCTCATCACCGATGAACGGAGGAAGGACAAAGCTATCAGAGGCAGACGAAAGCTCAATCTCAGCAAGGACAAGACCGTCATGCCTTCCGTGAAACACATCCACCTCCCAGCGAGCTCCTTCATATATCACCACATAACGCGTCTTATCAATATTCCATCCACCCGCCAGTCTTTCAGCCATCTCCATTGCATCATTAACCGGTATCGCATACTCCCATTCATCACGCACCGCCCCATCATTCTTACCTTTCACCGTGATCCAGGCATGATCGTCACACACACGGATTCGGACTGTCGCCTCAGGCTTGTCTGATATATAAGTCTGACATATATGAAGCAACTCGGTGGTCATTTGGATGAAACTATTGTCCTTTACAAGAAATTTTCGTTCTATTTCCTTTCCCATAACATCATTTAATAACATATGAGGAGAGATGTTCTCAGGATTTTCCGTAATTTTGCAAAATTAAATAAAATAGAGTTTCTAAAATAGGATTTTTATCAAAATTTTTCGATTACAAATGCGCTTGCGCACCATCATATTCATTCTTATTGCAAACCCTATAAAGGTACATGCCGATAATGTGACAGTCACCGGAGTGGTGAGGGATTCTCTCACACATGAACCGATACCATTCGCTACAGTCCTTCTAAAAGGAACCGACCGTGGCACACTCACTGACGACAATGGCAAATACACGATAACCACAGCTCTAAGATGGGATTCCATACAGGCTGCATCTATGGGATATGACACCAAACAGCTGCCAGCCAAGAAAGGGAACAAAATAATCATAGACTTCGATCTGCATTCCACAGGTGTACTGCTCAACACTGTGATAGCCAAACCAAAGAAGGAGCATTACACTAAGAAAAACAATCCAGCAGTGGCATTCATGGAGCGTATCCGTGCCACACAGGACATTGGAGATCCCCGACGGAAACCTGACTACAATTACGACAAATACGAACGCATAACTCTTGCGATCAACAACTACCAGTTCAATGACTCGGCAAAAAGAGGATTTGACAAAAAATTCTCTTTCATAAAAGAATACATTGACACTTCAGCTCTGACCGGAGAACCCATCCTCAATGTAGCCTTACGGGAAAAAGCCTCTGAGGTCAACTATCGCAACACTCCTCAGAGCGAAAAGGAATATGTGAAAGGCCTACGCCAGTCAGGAATGGACAATTTTCTTGACCAAGAGAGCATGAAGACATTCTATGAGGATGTGATGCGCGAAGTCGATGTCTACAATAATGACATCAACATCCTTCAGAACCGCTTCGTCAGCCCCCTGTCACGTATCGCACCGGATTTCTATAAATTCTATCTCACCGATACCGTGCCTGTTGACTCGGTGGAATGCGTGGAGCTTACCTTTGTGCCAAGAAATTCTGCCTCATTCGGATTCACAGGGCGTTTCTATGTCCCGGTAGGAGACTCCACCATGTTCATAAAGCGAATAGTGATGCATGTGCCCCACAACATAAACCTTAATTTCATCAATAACATGCTCATTTCACAGGATTATGAGCAGCTACCCGACGGTACACGCCTAAAGACAAAGGATGATATGATAATAGAGGCATCCATAATACCAGGTATGCCGGAAATGTACGCACGACGCAACACCGTATATACCGGACATAATTTTGACCGTCTCACCGATCAATCAATATTTGATCGCGGACAATCCCAGGTGTATGCACAAGGGGTATATGACCGTGACTCGATTTTCTGGAAAGAGAATCGGACTACACGGATTGCACATGGAGAGAACTCTATGGAAAATATGATAAAGAGAATGCGATCCGTTCCTTTATATTATTGGGGAGAAAAGGCACTAAAGACTTTCACTTCAGGATATATCACCACAGGAAACCCATCAAAATTTGACATCGGGCCACTCACTTCGACTTTCTCGACCAATACAATCGAAGGATTCCGCCTAAGAGCCGGAGGAATGACCACTGCCGCATTGTCACCAAGATGGTTTGCCAGAGGATATGTGGCAAGAGGCTTCCGTGATCATAAATGGAAATACAGCGGCGAAGTGGAGTATTCATTCCGCGACAAGCGTCAGCATTCAAGAGAATTCCCTGTTCACTCTCTACGCTTCACCCAGCTATATGACATGGATATGCTCGGACAGAATTTCACACTCAATAATCAGGACAATATGTTCATGTCCGCCAAGCGTATGGAGGATATACAGATGACCTATCACCGAGTGAGCAAACTGGAATACACGCTTGAGATGGAGAACAATTTCACAATCAAAGCCAAGCTGGAGAGCGAAAGGCAGGAACCGACAAGATATATGCAATTCGTCAACGGAATGGGGAATTCATTCCATCACTATACGATGAATTCAGCAACCATAGAACTGCGGTATGCCCCAGGCGAAAAGTTTTATCAGATGAGATCCGGCCGTGTGCCTATCAATTTTGACGCTCCGGTGTTCACGCTCAGCCACACATGGGCACCGAAAGGAGTGTTCGGAAATCCGTTCGCATTATTCTCAACCGAGGCATCATTCAGTAAAAGATTCTGGTTCTCGGCATTCGGGTATATGGACGTATTTCTTAAGGGCGGTCATGTATGGACAAGATCACCCTATCCGAATCTGCTTATACCAAATGCCAACCTGTCATACTTCCTTCAGGCAGAATCATTCTCATGCCTCAACCCAATGGAGTTCATCAATGACAGTTATGCGCAATGGGACCTCACTTACTGGGCTAACGGAGCGATACTCAACTACATACCCTTATTAAAGAAACTCAAACTACGCGAAGCCATAGTTTTCCGCGGACTTTACGGACATCTGAGCCATCGCAACCGCCCTTGGGAAAATCCGTCACTGTTCGTTTTCCCTACCGATGCCCACACCCAGCTTATGAGCTCTACCCCCTACATGGAAGCCGGTATAGGTATCGACAATGTATTCAAGGTTCTTCGTATCGATTACACATGGCGACTCACCTATCGCAACAATCCTCAGGCATGCCGCGGCGGTCTACGGTTCATGTTCCATTTCACATTCTAAGAAATGTAACCTGCCATACGGATCTCATTTTGATACAAACTTCCTTATAGCTTTCCTGTTGATCTTCACTTTATACTTCGAACGAAGTGATTTCACCCAGTCAGCTTCAAGCTGCTGCTGAAGGTCAGAAACAAGAACCGACTTAACATCAGATGCCTCCTCCGGTACATCGATTATCTTGTAGGCGTATGGAAACCATGCCACCCACTTCCCTTCCGGTGACACTTCGGCTCCACCAAAGGCTATATTGTCTATTATCTTATTTTCACCCTTGGCAGCAAGGATATGCTCGACCTTAACATCCGCACCAAACCGATCTTCAAGCGATACAGAAAGCATATCCTTATTTATCGGATTCTTTGCAAGGAATCCTTGTATCTCAGATGCGACAGAATCGCTCATAGCTGAAATCACGTAGCCCTTGAAGTGAGGGACATCCCATGAATAGGCTGTACGATTCTGACGGAAAAAACTGTTCTGTGCTTCAACATCGACACTTGACCGCTCCCATACATTCCTGTTGCTTATCTCAAACAGCAATATACCGTCACGGTACTCGTTAACAAGGTTGCGATAATCGGTATTGGTTTCAGCAAGGCGCGCCTTAGCCAACTCTATGGTTTCATTATCAATACACTCATCCACATAATAGCTGAACAAGATCCCAAGGTCCACTTCTGGCAGTTCAGGCATCCTCTCCACAACATCCGACACCTTGAGCTTCCTGGATGGGAACTCTGCAAGAACCAAAGACGAAACCCTAAGAGCCTTAAGGGCAGCAGAACGGTCATGGCTTCCCTCAACAATCGAACGGACGGCATTCATAGCTTCACTCGAAACATCAATGCCATGCTCAGCTCTCACTTTTGAAAGGAATTCTTTCTGTGGCAATACGGATCTCTCATCTCTGCTCATCATCTCAAGAATATGACTGCGAGATTCATTCAATGTAGGCAAAGGCTTGCGCTCAAGGGTCTGTACTATATGATAGCCATAGGCTGTACTGAACGGTTCGGACATCTCTCCAGGCTTAAGCGAGAATGCAGCCTGCTCAAATTCCGGCACCATCATCCCTCTGCCAAAGAATCCGAGATTCCCTCCACGTATCGCCGAACCGGGATCCTCACTCTCCCGGCGAGCAAGGTCTTCAAAATCCGCTCCGTTCTTAAGCAATGTCGCTATGGAATCGATCTGAGCTTTTTTTGCCGCCGCATCATCAGGGGAAAGTCCTTTAGTCAGTTTAAGTATATGACGAGCCGACACATCTCCTTCCACTTGTCGTTCATCCGTAACTTTTATAATATGAAATCCATACGGCGCATCCTCAAACACAGGAGATATCTCCCCCACAGGTGTGTCATAAGCAACTTTTTCAAACGGATAAGGGAGCATACCGGACCGAATATATCCCATATTCCCAAAATTCCTTGCTGCCGATCGATCATATGAATACTTGATAGCCATCTCTCCGAAATCAGCACCGTCCATAATAACCGAACGTATTGAATCAAGACGTGCCCGATTAGCCTCCCTCTCGGCAAGAGTCTTACCATACGGAAGCAATATATGGCTGACACAACGCTCACGGTGCATACGGTCATACGCCTCCGCCACAAGACGCTGCTCCACAAGCGAATCTCTCAGATAAGGAGCTGACAACTCAGCACAATACCCATTGAACTCGTCACGGAAAGCCTTGGTAGTGTCAATTCCTGCGACCTCAGCATCAGCGACCTTAAGTTTATATACAACAAACATATCCACATAATCATCTATCGAAAGCGGGGCTGCCTGCTGTAGATTGTTCTTTTTATACAGATATTCGAATTCGCTAAGCTTTATCTCCTTGCCGTTGACAGTCATAACAACCGGATCAGAATTACGAGGAGAGGCTGAGACTGTTAATATCGCTGCAAACACTGTTGCTATCGGTATGAGATACTTTTTCATTGCAAATTAATCTAAATACTCTTTAATAACGAACATCAATGTACAATATTGTACACAAAAAGACCGGGACCCGCAATGCAGACCCCGGTTCATTATACGTTCAAATTATCAGTTACGGCTGGTGGCACTATAGTTGGGAGCCTCACTGGTGATGGCAACATCATGAGGATGGCTTTCAGCAACACCGGCATTGGTGATACGCGCAAACTTCGCCTCATGCAGACGCTCTATATCAGCTGCTCCACAATAGCCCATTCCGGCACGCAGACCGCCGAGCATCTGATAGATCACTTCATAAAGCATTCCCTTGTAAGGCACACGAGCTGCGATACCTTCCGGAACGAGCTTCTTGGCATCGCTGACATTACCCTGGAAGTAACGGTCCTTAGAGCCTTTTTCCATAGCCTCAAGCGATCCCATGCCACGGTATGACTTGTACTTTCTGCCATTGTAGATTATGGTATCGCCGGGTGATTCCTCAACTCCGGCAAGCATACCGCCAAGCATAACGGCATACGCACCTGCCGCAAGAGCCTTTACGATATCTCCAGAATAGCGGATTCCGCCATCGGCAATCAAAGGTACACCAGTGCCTTTGAGGGCCTTTGCCACGTCGTAGACCGCACTGAGCTGCGGCACACCTACTCCGGCGATAATGCGGGTGGTGCATATCGAACCAGGACCAATGCCAACCTTGACTCCATCGGCACCATTGTCAACAAGATATCGGGCTGCCTCGCCTGTTGCGATATTACCAACAACAACATCCACCTGAGGATATTTCTCCTTGATAGCACGGAGAACACCTATCACCCCGCGCGAGTGTCCGTGAGCAGTATCAATCACAAGAGCATCGACACCGGCCTCGACAAGAGCATCGACACGCTCCATAGTGTCAGGTGTCACACCCACACCGGCAGCCACTCTTAGACGACCGAGACGGTCCTTGCATGCATTAGGCTTATCCTTTGCCTTAGTTATATCCTTATATGTCACAAGACCTACAAGATGATTGTCACTATCGACAACCGGAAGCTTTTCAATCTTATGCTGCTGAAGTATCTGTGCCGCCTCCTCAAGATCGGTTGACTGATTGGTGGTGATAAGATTCTCACTTGTCATCACCTCGTCAATAGGACGGTTGAGATCCTGCTCAAATCTGAGGTCTCGATTGGTGACAATGCCAACAAGCTTGCGGTCATCATCAACCACAGGTATACCACCTATGTGATACTCCTTCATCATAGCAAGAGCGTCAGCCACAGAAGAGCCTCGACGGATAGTCACAGGATCGTATATCATTCCGTTCTCAGCGCGTTTCACAGCATGCACCTGACGAGCCTGCTCGGCAACCGGCATATTCTTGTGAATGACACCGATACCACCTTCACGGGCTATAGCTATGGCAAGAGCCGCCTCAGTGACGGTATCCATTGCAGCCGACACAATAGGCACATTAAGCGTAATGTTGCGTGAAAAACGTGTGGTAAGATTTACTTCGCGGGGTAATACTTCCGAATAAGCCGGAATAAGGAGGACATCATCAAATGTGAGCCCGTCCATTTTTACTCTATCAGCAATAAATGACATAAAGACTAAGTTTATTGCGTGCAAAGGTAATTATTTTTCGCAAAATATGAACAATGTTTTTAACCAATTTTGTCAAAAGATACGTACATTTGCACTATGAAATTGCTTTTATCACTGCTATGCCTCTTTTCACCAACCCTCACTTTAGCTGACACTATCGATGAGGAGTATGAACTGTCACCTCAAGTGACGGCATTGGTTATGGGCTACAAAGGAACCTCCACACCTTGCATACCTGATCCTGACGAGGAGCAATGGACCATTCTCGATTCGCCTTCATCATCAGCCCCGGGCAGGATGAGACTACCCAAACATATTGTTGTCGACAAGCCTCACACACGGCTGTATGTGATCAACATGTTCGGCGATACATTATGCCGTTACAGGGTATGCGCATCACTTAAAAGGGGGCAGAAGCAAAAAATGGATGACTGGCGCACACCGGAAGGCACATTCGGACTGATGGGTGTATACAACTCCACCGACTGGACCTATAAGGATACCCAGGACAAATGTTACGGTCCATACTTCGTGTCACTCATTACGCCAAGATTTTGGGGCATAGGCATACACGGCACTAACTCACCTTATTCCGTGCCTGGTCGGCGCAGCCACGGATGCATGCGTATGCACAACGAGGACATACTGATAGTGCGCCAAATGGTTGACAAGGACTCCAAAGTGACCATATTGCCTGATCCTGTCCCTGATGTCGACTGACAATCACAGCCTCATGCCTATACCGAAAAGCGCGTAATCATAAATCACCGGATCTGACGGATTGAACCTGCGCAGATGCCCTGTCAGTTCGAGGACCGCTCGTTTGTCGTCGCTCTTACGTGAAAGCAAACCCAACTCGCGTGATACATCGCCGACATGCACATCCAACGGAATGAAGAGCTGCGAAGGCTTGATCACATCCCATATGCCCATATCCACAATACCGTCATCCCTGACAAGCCATCGTAGTGCCATATTGACGCGCTTAAGTGCTGTAGTAGAAAGATTCTGTGGCAGACATCGTGAGGCAACAGCTGTATCGGCATTCTCTCCATTAGCAATAGCAAGCTCTCTATTCAGAGACTCCACAAGAGTCCATGACGGAAGTTCGGCTGATGCCACTCCTTCCTTACGTGCAAACTCCTGAAGAGAACCCGATGACACATACACACGACGCAGCCCTCTAAGAAAATACTTGAAATGACGATTGAAAAAAGTGCGATGTATGTTACTTTCGTCATCAAGATCCTCATAACCCTCATCCATCATATATGAATAAGGCTTGTTTTCCATAAGAGAAAGCATCCTATCGCAATCTCGACATATCATACGACGATTCCCCCAAGCTATTGCAGACGTAAGCATCGCAGAAATCTCTATATCCCGCGGATCATCAAAACGTCTTGGAAACTGCACAGGGTCCTCCCATATAAATGAAGGAGCATTGATTCTTGACGCCTCGGAGTCAAGAAGCTCCCTAAGGTCATTTTCAGTCATAATATATCTAACCGACTATAAAAAAGAAATTATACGGATATCCCATAAAGTATCCATATAATTTCCTTGTATTAAAATAAGTTCTTATTTTATCTATCAGAAAGCTGCTACAGTATCAGCAAGCTCCTCAGCAGCAGGAACTACAGCAGCCATAGGCTTATATGCAGCCATCACTTCGTCAACATCCTTGACAAGAGCTTCGCTTTGCTTGTCACGTGATACTATTATACCTTCGGAATTGATTACAATAATGCAAGGAATGCCCTGGATACCATAGAGATCTGTCGGGATCGTCTGCGCATTCACAATACAAGGCCAAGGCAGCTCATGACTCTTTATAGCCTTTTCCGTGTCCTCAGGCTTGTCCCAGACAGCGACTCCCACAACATTGAGCCCTCTGTCCTTATACTTTGCATAAAGCTCTTTCAGCACCTTGAGCTGACGCACACATGGTCCGCACCAGCTTGCCCAGAAATCAACTATAGTCACTTGTCCGGGTTTGACATAGTCACTGAGAGCCTCCTTCTTGCCATTGTACTCAACTACGAAATCCTTATAGTGCTTACCCTCTCCAGTCTCTGACTGAATCTTTAGAGTCTTGTGCAGAGCCTGTAGCTGTTTTGAAGAAGCGAGCATCTTGTTCTGAGCCATATCGGACTCTACCTGAGCCAAAGGCAGCTCATATGCTCCCTGCATATACATGTACAGGCCGAACACATTGTCCTTATTAGCTGCATATGCATTTACAGGCATAGCATTATAGTCGGAAATTATCGCCTTGCCTCGTGCAGCCTGCACAGAATCGTTCTGGTCAAGCTTCTTATACTCATCTGAGAGAGCAGCCATCTTGCCGCGATACTCTACAAACTTGTCATTGAGGGGTGTACCTGACGATTCGCCACGCTCATTGATAGTGACATCGCCTTTCTCTATAAAGAAAACAGGACCACGCTTGCCTCCTACCATAATGCGACCGATAGAAGGAGCGTCAACCTTACCTTCAAATCTGACAGTCCCATTGCTGACAATGACCGAATCAATCTTTTGAGCAGAATCCCAGTCAACGAGATAAGCCATTGTGTTATCAGCCTTAGCTCCCACCGGGAAAGTGACTGAATAATTGGACTGAGCCTCAATGGCACAAGCACTCAGTGCAAGTAATGCGCCAGTGAGCATAACTGATGTTTTTGACATATATAATGGTGTTTTAAACATTATTCTTAGGATTTCTTCATACGCAGTACCTGCGCAGACCTTGGAGGCAAATAAAGCCGTAGCCACTCTCGTCCCACAGGCGCATAGACAGGATCATGCTGAGTGAGATGATGCACATTCTCATCAATATTGCCATAACCTCCATATTTCGGAGAGTCAGTGGACAGCACAACCTCATACTCTCCGGCAGGAGCAAGAATACCATACCCTGTAAACGCCTTGACTGGAGAGAAGTTAAACACAAAAACCAGATCGCCACGCATGTATGCGAGCACCTGATCGTCATCCTTCTCCCAAAGCTTGACAACAGGCAATGACTGGAAATTATATACTCCCGAAATAATATTGATCATGTCATTATCAAAAGCATTCAGGAACATATATTTAAGATCCTCACG
Organism: Duncaniella freteri; assembly: GCF_004766125.1. Taxonomy (NCBI): domain Bacteria; kingdom Pseudomonadati; phylum Bacteroidota; class Bacteroidia; order Bacteroidales; family Muribaculaceae; genus Duncaniella; species Duncaniella freteri. The sequence goes on along the minus strand of NZ_SJSA01000002.1, from coordinate 199,615 downwards.
ATCGACAAGATCCCATTGACGGCGTGCATACTTGTAGCTCCAGCCGTTCCCTTCCCTTGGGAAGTCGATCCATTCCGGATGACCGAATTCATTGCCCATAAAGTTGAGGTAACCTCCATTGATGGTAGAAGCTGTGACGAGACGTATCATCTTATGGAGTGCCATACCTCGTGCAACCGCCATATTGTCATCATCCTTCATCATATGCCAGTACATATCCTTGTCTATCAGACGGAATATGACAGTCTTATCTCCGACAAGAGCCTGATCATGGCTCTCGACATACGATATTGTCTTCTCATCAGCACGGCGATTGGTCAGCTCCCAGAATATTGATGTAGGCTTCCAGTCCTCATCCTTGCGCTCCTTAAGGGTCTTTATCCAATAGTCTGGAATGCCCATTGCCATACGATAGTCAAATCCTATGCCTCCATCCTTGAAAGGAACTGCTATGCCAGGCATTCCGCTCATCTCCTCCGCAATAGTTATTGCTGAAGGGTTGATTTCATGAATCAGTTTATTGGCAAGGGTAAGATAGGTTATGGCATTGGCATCCTGACCACCGTTATAGTAGTCATCATACGATCCGAACGCCTGACCAAGACCATGATTGTAATAAAGCATCGAGGTCACCCCGTCAAAGCGGAATCCGTCAAAACGGAACTCCTGAAGCCAGTATTTGCAATTGGATAGCAGGAAATTGATCACATCATTCTTGCCGTAATCAAAACATAATGAATCCCATGCAGGATGCTCTCGACGGCTGTCGCCATAGAAATACTGATTGTATGAACCGTCCAGTCGTCCAAGTCCCTCCGCTTCATTCTTCACTGCATGACTGTGCACAATATCCATAATCACGGCAATACCGAGTTCATGAGCACGGTCAATCAGGCTCTTCAGCTCTTCAGGGGTTCCGAACCGGCTTGAAGGAGCATAAAAGCTTGACACATGATAACCGAAAGAGCCGTAATATGGATGTTCCTGTATCGCCATTATCTGAATGGCGTTATAACCGTCGGCTGCTATACGCGGGAGCACAAGGTCACGGAACTCTGTGTAGCTCCCTATCCCCTCCTTCTCCTGAGCCATGCCTATATGGCATTCATATATAAGCAGCGGGCGTGTATCAGGGCGGAAGCGTCTCACTTTCCATTTATATGGAGCCGGAGACCACACCTGCGCGGAAAACAGATGAGTGTTCTCATCCTGCACGACACGTGTCGCATAAGCCGGTATACGTTCTCCGCTTCCTCCTTCCCAGGAGACTATCATCTTATAGAAATCGCCGTGATGTATGTCGTCAGGCTTGAATTTCAGTTCCCACACGCCATTTTTCTTTGGCTTGAGGGCATATTTCTTCATCACCTTCCATCTCGAAAAATCGCCAATCAGAGTTATTGCTGTGGCGTTAGGAGCCCATTCACGGAACACCCATCCGTCAGCAGTACGATGAATACCGAAATAGTTGTGGGCATTGGCGAAAGTGTCCAGTTTCCCATCAGGCCCGCAAAGCTCGATCTCCTTATTTACAGCATCATTGTGACGCCCGACGATAGCTCCGGCATACGGCTCAAGCCAAGGGTCATTCTTGAGGATGTTGAGAGTCTTTTTTTTCATATTGACGATTATAAAACTTGATGCATTGCCTGTTCTATGAAAGGCCATAGCACCTGTATTAATTCACAAACTTACGAAAAATCCTCGACTTTGCACAAAAACGACGCAGATATTTAAGCCATCGAGGAGTCTTTTTATCCTGAGACATCTCATCAATGAGTGTGCGTGCTTGCGAAAGAGCGGATCGCTGGAATGCCCCAAGCTCCTCACGGAACTTAGGGACCGTTGAAGTACGGACACTTTGGTCGGGGTACAGCGCGTTAAGAAGCGCGGATACAATAGTCTCCGGAATCGTAGGCGGCAACGTCTCTCTTACCATCTCCTCTGTCAGCTTGCGCGAGTCAGGAAGAATGTTACCTGACAAGCAGAACACCACCATTGAGGCAAGCGCATATATATCGATCTGAGGACAGAAATGGTCTATGGCATTATACTGCTCGGGGGGAGCGAACCCTTCTTCACATGTCATTGGAGGGAGATCCCAACGCATCACTCCCCTGTCACTGAAATGCATCGTTGCATACAGACTGAAAAGCACCGGTATCTTCTCTCTCTCTCGCTTCACAAAACGCACATGACGGGGATGTATATCGGCATGCACAGCTCTATGATTATGCAATGCTATCACTGCATCAAAGATTGGCGACAGCACCTTGCGTGTCTGTTCGAAAGTGAGCCGGCCTCCCATATCCCGAACATACTCCTCAAGTGTGTCTCCATCAAGATACTCAACCACATAATAATATGTATTGTTGGCATGAAATGTCTCTATGACATTTATAATCCAAGGACAACCGCGCGACAGATTGATACGTTCACGGCATGCACGTATGAATGCCTCAAGACAACTGTTGACCGTAGGAGCGATATCATCCGGGGTTATTACGGTCATGCCGTCTGCTCCACGGCTGGAACATCTCACCATCATCTGTTCTCTGACCACCACCGGCACCTCGACAACAGAGCCGGAACGACACACAGAGACGACAGTCTTATAAGTGAAACCTTGACCGTCACTGCGCAATACCCCCACGACACGGTAAGAATGTTTTACGCCCTTTATCACTGTGCCGGGCGCAAGCGATTTTTCAGACACCATACAACCGATACGCTTATATTCCTAACTTACTATCTATATATCCTTAACTCGGTCCACATCGCATACCATCCACAACACATCTCCTGGCGCAAATACCGTGACAGCATCAGCCTGGATATAACAGTCGCTTCGCTGCACAGCAACCAGGAGTGCTTCATATGTCTCCCGGAGCCGGGATGTGACGACTGTCTTGCCAACCATAGGCGAATCCTCTCGCAGACGCACACTCGTCAGGCGCACATTGTCGACAGCAGGCGGAGCCTCCGTGTCATTGTCGGCCTCAACTACCGGAAGTAGAGCCTGTATCTCCTCATCACTACCTATGACACCAAGTATATCACCCGGAAACACTCTTGCCTCAGCCGCCGGAACCATTATCATGTTGTTGCCTCGTTGAATAGAGGACACCGAGACTCCGTAACGCGAACGGAGTCCTGAATTCTTCAGCTGTTCGCCCACAAACGGACAATCATAACCGACTGTCATGTATGCAAGATGCATATTCGGCACAAGAGAATTCTTGGCTCCTGAACGGCGCAGCTCACGCTCATTGAGATTGTCGATAAAACGAGTCTCTATCTTTGACAGACGCGCCTTCACCGTCTTGGAATAGGACATGAGAAGAGCTATGAAAAGAAGCACCCCGAGGGTCCACCCCACTGCCATAGAATAGACCGAGCTGAGAAGATATACTATAATCATCATAGCGATCAGCAACCTAACAACTGTCATGATGATCAGAGGCACATCAAACTTTGCATTGCACTCCCTCAGACGCTTACGTTCAGTATTCTTGGATGCCGGATAAGTCAGTGCCATAAGGAACGGTGTCATAAGGAACAATGCCACCACTGTGCCCAACAGGCGACCCCAATTAGGGAACACACCCAACGCGAAAGGTATCAGATAACGCTGAGTGATGATGCACATAGCTATAAGGACCATAGAATAAAGCACCACCCTCCATAGATAACGTTTCAGAAGACTACGCCACAACTCCTTCACAACGCTCTGTTCGGCTGTCGCACTTTCGGAATAACGGTCAATAAGGAAATGAAGTTTCTGCGGCAGATGGCTCTCTACCCATCTGGCAGCCGGAGGTGCCATCCTTATAAAATAAGGAGTGGTGAATGTGGTCACTACCGACACAGCCACTACTATAGGATATATCTGTGCGTCAAGCACTCCAAGACCCATACCGAGAGATGCGATAATAAAGGCGAACTCACCTATCTGGGTCAGTGAAAAGCCGCTCTCTATCGCCACTCTGAGCGACTGCCCTGTAAGCAGCATTCCGAAAGTGCCGAAGAATATCATACCCACTATCACAACTCCCGACAATATAAGTATCGGCATCCAATAATCCGCGATTATTGTAGGATTGACCATCATACCTACAGATATAAAGAACACGGAACCGAAAAGATCCTTGACCGGTACTGTGATACGTTCTATGCGTTCGGCAAAACTCGTTCCTGCAAGGATAGAGCCCATCACAAAAGCTCCGAGCGCAAGGGAAAATCCGCAAGCCACAGAGAACACCGCCATACCAAGGCAAAGCCCCATCGAGACTATGAGCAAAGTCTCGGAATTCAGGAATCTTCTCTGCCAGTTAAGCAACGACGGCAAGAGAAAAACTCCCACCACAAACCATATGATAAGGAAAAACACAAGTTTGCTCACGCTATAAAGCATCTCACCCCCCTCCACACTGTTGTTAATGGCTATCGAAGAAAGAATCACCATCATCAACACAGCAAACAGGTCCTCAACAATCAACACAGCGAAAACAAGCGATGCAAACTTACGGTGCCTAAGATTCAGATCGGTAAACGCCTTTATTATGATTGTGGTAGATGACATGGAAAGCATACCGCCAAGAAACAGGCTGTTGATTCTTGAGAATCCCAATATACTGCCGGCAGCAAACCCTGCGACCATCATTCCGCACACTATAAACAATGCTGTCACAACAGCCGAGCCTCCCGCATTGACAAGCTTTCGGAAACTGAATTCCAGTCCTAATGAAAAAAGCAGAACTATTATCCCTATCTGAGCCCAGAAATCAATATTAGCCTCAGTAGTCACCGAAGGAAGATATGTGAAATGAGGACTGGCAAGGAAACCGGCAACAATATATCCGAGCACTACAGGCTGTTTCATCCACTTGAACAGCAGAGTGGTCACAGCACCAAGAATAAGTATGAATGCAAGATCACTGATGAGACCGTTTATATCAAAAGCCTCTGTAGCAGCCTGCACATTAGCCAGAATCAGATTCAATGTCATCATGACAAGTCAGCTTGATTGGATAGCGAAATATTTATAGTAGGATATACCTCATGCAATGCATCAAAGACATCAATGAAGTCGCTATGCTCACGTATGAGTATCAGCAGATTGAGCCTGGTCACATCCGAATCGTAGTCATACTCCACATACACCTTCGAAAGATGTATGCCAAAACGCCCGAGCACATCCTCATAAGGCTTTATCGACTTCACTATCCCTCTTACTTTCAGACGTATTGTACGAGCCTCGTTACCTACATTGACACGATGCTCAAGACGCTCCAAAAGAGTCAATATGAACAGCACAAGAAGTGTGGCGACTATGGAGATTAGGTACAGTCCGCACCCCACAGCCATACCTATGGTAGCTATGATCCATATGCCGGCAGCCGTAGTGAGACCTCTCACAGACCCCTTCATCTGAATAATGGTTCCGGCACCAAGAAAACCTATGCCTGATATCACTTGTGCAGCAATGCGTGAAGGGTCCCCGCGAAGAAGTCCCACAGTCTCCTGACACACATATATGGAAAGCATCATGGCTATACAAGCACCCATCGATATCAGCGAAAAGGTACGCAACCCAGCCATCTGCCCTTTACGCTTACGCTCTATGCCTATAAGCGAGCCAAGCACAAGGCTAAGGACTATACGCACTATCGCTGTAGTCGACGTGAGTTCTACCCCATTGATGATTTCCCAAAAATTTTGCATATATCAAGCAGATCTACCTCCCTTTGACGGAAGATGAATTATTTCTTAAGAGTGAATCTTCTTGAAGTAAGACGGTAACCGTCGGTGAACAGTTCCACGGTGTACTCCCCGGGAGTCAAAGCTGTGTTAACATCCCAATATATAGTTATACCTGTTATCTCATCACCTGAATATTCAATATTCTTGCGTGCTGTACATGGCACGGACTTGCCTTCGAATGGAAATGATCCTCCACCGCCGAGCAACTGACCTTCAGGACTCACGAGACGCATGTATATTGTCTTTTCTCCTACAGGAGTGGAATTGTTCTGCGGAATCGTGAACTTTACCATAAGCTGCTTGGCTTTTGTCACATTCTTCTCTGTCTTGCCGTTTTTCTTAAGAGGGGTCAGTGTCACTCCTGTCACATTAAGTTTTTCGGCAAGAGTCATGCGCTCGCTAAGATTCTCATTCTTACGAGTCTCCTCCCTTACACGAGAACTTAACTGCTCGTTTTGAGCCTTAATTTCACTGTTCTCAGCCTTTAATCCGGCATTCTCCCTGTTGAGTGAATCAATCTGAGCTATATAATGGCGCAAAAGCCCCTTTAAGGTTGCTATTTCGTTCTGTAATTCCTTTATACGTGCCTGCGACTTCACTTTCTCGCTCTTCAGCTCATTCATGAGCTGTTCCACCTTAGCCTTGGCAGCCGTATACTTGGCAAGAATAGTATCATTGGCAAGACGCTGAGCCTGATCCTCATACTGCTGGAATTCCGAATTCAGGACACCAAACTCATTGGATAGCTGTAACTGCTCGTTATCAAGACGCAATTCCTCGTTCTGCAACTGTGCCTGCTGCACCTGAGACTTCAGTGATGCAACCTGAGTGACACCGAACCCTACGGCAACGAGAAGCAACACAGCCAGCACAACGGCAACAATCATAAGTGGAGATTTATTCTTCATTTCCTTCGTACTATATTTCTTATTTTCTAATATATGTGCAAAATTACTAAACACTCCCGTATCTCGCAAATTTCTTTCCTCTAAAGAAAAAATATCGTACCTTTGCATACGCAATGAGAAACTGGCTCAATAACGCTTTAGTAACCGCCGGCATTGCTGTATCGCTCTTGCTGGAGGGGTGCAGTGCGGTGCGTCATGTCCCGGAAGGAAGATACCTGCTCGACAAGGTGAATATAAGTGTCGAGGGTGACAAGGATATACCTTCAGCGGACCTTTACAATTACCTTCGCCAGACACCTAACCATAAAGTGTTAGGCTTTTGGAAACTTCAGCTCGGCACATACAATCTGTCGGGCAACGACTCCACAAAATGGTATAACCGATGGGTGCGCCGTATGGGACAACCGCCTGTAATATACGAACAGGCTCTCACTGACGCCTCTGCTCGCCAATTGCATCTCGCGATGATCAATCGCGGATACTTAAACGCCCATGTAGAAGTTGACACAACAATAAGAACCGAAAAAAGGAGGATCGATGTCAGATACAACATATTTACAGGCGAACCTCATGTGATACGCTCCGTCACCTACGATATCCCTGATTCGGCTGTGGCCTCTGTGATAATGGCTGACTCAACTAAATTCACCGTAAAGACTGGCGATAAATTCGATCGCGACAACCTTGATTCGGAACGCACACTTATAACACGACGTCTTCGCAACCGCGGTTATTATGCTTTCAACAAGGATTATATAACATATTATGCCGACACGGCTGCAAACTCCTGTTCCGTAGACCTCACCATGGCTGTGAGACCTCCACGCCGACCCAATGGGGCTGACACAGCAGCCGACTCGGCTGCAATACATACTCTATACCGTATCGGCAAGGTATATTTCATTACCGACTCGGATGGTGACCGCTCAAACCTTGACACAGTAAGCTACAAGGGGGTAGATATAGTGTACGGACGCGACCGATATCTTAAGCCCGGAGCTCTCGAAGAGAAGTGCTTCCTGATCCCAGGACAACTCTACAGCCCCCACAACGTAGACCGCACATATGAGTCCATAGCCCGGCTCGGTATCCTTAAGTCAATCAACATCGAACTTGTCCCTGAGGCTACCCTTGATAACGGAGACAGACTGCTCGATGCCTATATACGGCTCTCACGTAACAAAAAGCAATCCATAACTCTCGACATTGAGGGGACAAATTCAGAAGGGGATCTTGGCTTCGGCGTGGGAGCCACCTACCAGCACAGGAATCTCGCCAAAGGCTCGCAATTGTTCACCGGCCGACTACGCATGAACTACGAGAGCCTTTCCGGTTCATTCAACGGGCTCATTAACGACCGATACACAGAATATGCCGGAGAAGTAGGCATCACATTCCCGCGCTTTGAATTCCCATTTGCCCCTCTGAGCATGAGGCAGAGATTCAACGTATCATCCGAATTCGCTCTCTCTTTCAATTACCAGGAACGACCGGAATATACCCGCATTATCTCAGGAGCAGCGTGGAGATACAAATGGGTGAACCGCACCAACACCCGACGGCACGAATTTGACCTTATTGACATAAACTACGTATATCTGCCTGCCCGTACAAACGGATTCCTTGATGCTATAGCCCCCGACAATCCATTGCTCCGTTACAGCTACGAAGACCACTTCATCATGAGTATGGGATACAGATACTATCACACCAACAAGAGGATAGCATCAGCTGTAGGGAGAGCGCGAGGCATACAGCCGATAGTCTATACAATCAGAGCCTCAGCCGAGACTGCCGGCAATCTGCTTTATCTCGGATCGAAGGCTTTCGGTAAACGCTCTGAGAGCGGAGTGTATGAAGTGTTCAACACCCAGTTCTCGCAATACATAAAAGGGGAAGTCGACTACGCCATAACCCGCAACTTCGACCACCGTCACTCACTGGCATTCCATATAGGAGGAGGCATAGGATATCCATATGGCAACTCAAGGGTTCTTCCTTTCGAGAAAAGGTTCTATGCCGGAGGTGCCAACGGAGTAAGAGGCTGGGGTGTGCGCACTCTTGGTCCAGGACGATACAACTCACACAATTCCGTGTCCTACTTCATCAACCAATGTGGCGACATAAGGCTCGATATGAGCCTTGAATACAGAGCAAAGCTTTTCTGGGTGCTCGAAGGCGGAGCATTCATCGACGCCGGAAACATATGGACCATACACAACTATGAGAACCAGCCTGGAGGAATGTTTCACTTCAACACATTCTGGAAAGAGATAGCCTGGGCCTACGGACTCGGACTGCGCATGGACTTCAACTATTTCCTGCTGCGTCTCGACCTCGGTGTCAAAGCCTACAATCCGGCACAAGGACAGGAAAGATGGCCCCTATTCCACTTCGACTGGCACAGAGACACCGCAGTGCATTTCTCAGTCGGATACCCATTCTGAACCGAACAACATAACAGCACAATGAAACATCTCGTAATATTCGATCTGGACGGCACATTGCTCAACACTATAGCAGATCTCGGAGCTGCCACAAACTATGCGCTCAGAAACAGTGGCTACCCTGAACACAGCATCTCAGCATACCCGATGTTTGTTGGGAACGGTGTGACAAGGCTTATCGAACGCGCTCTTCCTGAAGATGAACGTTCTCCGGAAAATGTAACCGCACTTCGCGAAAAATTCCGCGAATACTACGACGAACATCTTGCTGATGCGACTGTCCCCTACCCTGGAATACCGGAAATGCTACATGAGCTCAACGACATGGGGGTAAAAATGGCAGTAGCATCCAATAAATACCAGAATGCGGTAGAGACACTGATCCAGCGTTTTTTCCCTGACATACCATGGGCTGCCGTAGAGGGACAGAAAGAAGGTGTCCCTGTAAAACCTGACCCGTCAATAGTGTTCGAAATTCTCGGCAAAGTCCCCACTCGCAAATCAAAAGTGTTATATGTCGGTGACTCAGGAGTGGATATGGAGACCGCACGCAGGGCCTGTGTGGACTCATGTGGTGTCACATGGGGCTTCCGCCCGCTCAAGGAACTAAAAGAGACCCATGCCGACAACATCACCGACACCCCTGACGGCATCATCAAGATAGTACGCCGCCCAGGGCTTGAATTGGATATTTAAGCCAACAAATCTCATAATCGCAAAGCCAATCCACTATATCATCACTACAATCCTAATATGCCCCAAAGATTTCTTTCCATAATCATCACTATAATAGCCTTATCGGTAAGCTGTATAAAGACTCATGCGACATCAGGAACAATGTTTGTCATTGACTCCCTGCGCACAGAACTACATGGAGCAAAAACCCCGACCGACTCTCTCCCTATAATGCTGAATCTCTATGATGTGCTTCCTCGTGAGAAATCCAACAAGATAGGCGACAGCCTGTACTACACAGCAATGCGTGCGCATGATTACAATTCGGCACTCGACATTATCCGCAATCAGGCAAATCGATATATGCGACGCGACTCCATGCTCCGCGATCTCACAGAAAAAGCCCTGAAATGCCCTGAAAGCAACGATCGGAAAGAGACTGTAACATTCATTCGATTCATGCAGAATATGCGTAGAGCCTACTACAGCGACACAGAAGAACGCAAGGAGGCTTTGAAGGAAAGAATGGAAGAGATCATGCTCAATCCACCTTCCGATCTCTATGACCGAGCCGCTCTCACACATGGGATATGCCTGTTGCTGTCCGATATCCCCAACAGCAATCTACTGGTGTCCTATATGGATTCACTCAAAAATATCATCAACAGGCTTCCCTCAAATGCCTATTCGCTAAGAAATGCATACAACGTGCACGCAGCATCCATATACTCCTTCACCAATCCAGAGCGGTCGATGGAAGCCGACTTAAATACCCTGAGGAACATCGAACTGCTAAAAAAGCAGTATTCAGCCAAAGGAAGAAAATTCCGCAACTATCATCCGTCATTTTACACGATATACACCCGACTCCTTTCCAACTTTGAAATTCTTGACACAGCAAAGGTAAACGAATATTACTCAAAAGCCATTGTCCAATTGCCATTCGATCCGGCAATACACGAAACCTACAGTAACTCACAGCTCCCTGACATCTATTACTCTATGTTCTACAAGGACTATTCCAGGGCATTGCCTCTCATAAAAGAGGCAATAAATCAACCTATGACACAAGCACGCTACAAACTCCTACTTCAATTGGAGATAGAATGCGCCGAAGCCCTCGGAGACAAGGAAATCCTGCTCAAAGCCTCAAGTGATTACATAAAGGTACTCAAAGACGAGATAGAAGAACAATCCCACAGTTCATACCGTGAACTACAGACAGCATATGCCATCTACGACATGAAGTACCGCGTCACACAGATGGCAAAGGAGAAAAGTGAATCAGTGGCATCACTCCAGCACACAATAATACTTGTATCCATATGTGCTGTAATCATACTGATAATACTTGCCATATTCCTTTTCCTCCAATTCAGAAAAAACCGCATGCTCATACGCAATCTATCCGAGACAAACCAAAAACTGTTGTCGGAAAGCGAAAACCTCAAGCAATCACGAGCGGAACTGATACGAGCACGAGACACAGCTCAGAAAGCCAATAATCTCAAGACCGATTTCATAAAAAACATGAGCTACGAAGTGAGAGTGCCGTTACAAGCCATCAACGAGTACTCCCATCTGATAGCTGACTGTGTAGGCAACGCATCGTCGGACGACATGGAAAGGATATCCCAACGGCATCTGACACACTTCGCCGACCTTCTGGAACTAAACAGTGAATTGCTCAGCACAATCATCAACGATGTGCTGAGACTGTCGGAGATTGACAGTTCACCCATATCAGTGCAACCGGTGGTGATAAATATCAAACTCCTATGTGAGGCAACTCTCGACAGTGTACGTCACCGTGTAAAACCAGGTGTCACCTTATCGCTCGCCCCCGAATGCGGACCGATAGAGATCTTCTCCGATCCGACACGCCTGCAACAGATCCTGAACAATCTGCTCACAAATGCCGCCAAGTTCACCGATAAAGGTTCAATTGTTCTGTCCTATAGGACAAACGACTCCGACTCAAAGATTATATTTACTGTCACGGATACCGGCATAGGCATAAATGCCAAAAACAAGGACAAGATCTTCGACAGATTCTTCAAGATTGACCGTGACTCGCAGGGTGCAGGTCTCGGACTCACCATCGCCCGGCTGATCGCCCAAAGGCTCGAAGGAGATGTTGAGCTTGACACATCCTACACATCAGGAGCACGCTTCTCAGTCACGCTCCCCAAAAATTAGAGCAGGCGGAGATGGATATTGCTGAAAAATTTTATAACTTTGCAATTGCATTTTAAAATGAGGACATACACACCAGAACGAAGAAGTCGGTTCAACACAGTGATTGACCCTGAGCTTGTGGAGCGCGTGAAGCAGTTGTTGCTTTGTGCGCGCAGCATAGTTATCACCTGCCACGTAAGCCCTGACGGAGACGCCTTAGGTTCAAGTTCTGCTCTATGCTCTGTGTTGCGGGCTCTCGGAAAGGATGCCTCAGTAGTCACAGCTGACTGTCCACCAAAAGCATTGCAGTTTTTGCCAGGTGTCCGCGACATTGTCACATCCACACGTACACCAGAGAAAGCACAGGAACTCATCGCAAAAGCCGATCTGCTCTTCTGTCTTGACTTCAACGATATGAAACGTGTTGACCGCCTGAGTGAAGCTTTGGAAAAGTCAGCGGCACGACGTATTGTCATAGACCATCATCTCGCCCCAGTAATCAGTTGTGATGTCCTGATTTCCCGACCGGAAGTGTCATCTACATCTGCCCTACTCTATATCCTCCTTTGGCAAGCCGGATGGGCGCGCTACCTAAACCGCAGTTCGGCAGCGTGCATATACACCGGAATGATGACCGACACCGGCAATTTCGCATACAATTCCAACGATCCCGATCTCTACCTCATTGTCCACGACCTATTGCGTAAAGGCATTGACAAAGACAACCTTTACAAACTCGTACACAATAATGCCTCGCAGTCGAGCATACGCCTCAACGGCTATGCCCAGTACCGTACAGAATATATGTGTGGAGGGCGCATGGCACTCATATCACTAAGCAGTGACGAGCTACGTGATTTTGATTACTCCAAAGGTGACACAGAAGGGCTGGTCAATATCCCGCTCACAATCCCCGAAGTGCAATGGTCGATATTCATGCGTGAGGACAGCAAGGATCTCGTGAAAGTATCCATGCGTTCCAAAGGGGTATTCCCTGTCAATCTGGTATGTGAAGAAAAATTTGGAGGAGGAGGGCATATCAATGCTTCCGGCGGCGAATACCACGGACCACTTACTGATGCCCTCTCCTATCTACTTCAGATAATTCCCGATTATGAAAGCCTATTGGAATAGGTCTCACCAATAAATACTTATAATACAGATCACATTCACAACATACAACAGAATGAAACGTCAAATTTTATCCATATTCCCTATTCTGGCCCTCCTGCTTGCCGCAACATCATGCAGCGATTCCAAAAGCTATGCCGATCTTCTAAACGAGGAGAACCAACTGGTCAATGCGTTCCTTGCCGAGCACCGAGTGATCGAGGAGATTCCTGCTGACAATAATTTTGAGGTAGGCGAAGACGCTCCATATTATTGTGTGGACGATGAAGGATATGTGTATATGCAGGTCATAAACAAAGGGAGCGGTGAGATACCAGAAAAAGGCGACCGTGTATACTTCCGATACATGCGTTACGACCTAAACTACTATGTGGTAGGCAGCGACGACAACATCGGTGCAGGAAATATGGACAACATGAACACCGAACCTACATATTTCCTGTTTGACGATTATGAGATACAGCAGTCGGCACAATACGGAACAGGTCTACAGATCCCTGTGAAGCTTCTCGGATATGGCTGCAAGGTCAATGTTGTCATAAAGTCACAAGCCGGACCATCATCGGATATGAGCTACGTCGTGCCATTCCTTTATGATGTCTCATACAACAAACCGGCAATGTAACACCATCCATATACACATACACTTGCGATAACAGTATTATAATTAAGATATATGTCTCTCATAAAGTCCATATCCGGCATACGCGGCACCATTGGAGGCGTACCCGGCGAAGGCCTCTCCCCTCTTGATATCGTAAAGTTCACAGCTGCCTACGCAACATTCATGAATCGCAACAGCAGCTGCAATTCCCGCACCATAGTAGTAGGGCGTGACGCTCGCCTGAGCGGTCCGATGGTGAGCGATATAGTAATAGGCACGCTCACTGCCATGGGAATGGATGTGGTCAACATAGGTCCGGCATCCACCCCAACCACTGAGATCGCTGTGGTAGAGGAGAAGGCTTGTGGCGGCATCATACTCACTGCAAGCCATAACCCTAAAGAGTGGAACGCATTGAAACTCCTCAATGAGAATGGGGAATTCCTTAATGACGCTCAAGGCAAGGAGGTGCTACGCATAGCTGAAGCCGGTGAATACTCTTTCGCTTCAGTTGACGATCTCGGACACGTATACCATAACGACACATACAACCGTCGTCATATAGAAAAGGTCCTTTCCCTTGATCTCGTTGATACGGAAGCTATAGCAAAGGCTGATTTTACAGTGGCTGTCGATGCGGTCAATTCTGTAGGAGGAACAATTATCCCACAGTTATTGCGAGCTTTGGGCGTAAAGAATATCATTGAGCTTAATTGTGAAGCCACAGGCAGATTTGCCCATACCCCCGAGCCTATACCGCAGAACCTGACCCAAATATCCGAACTTATGGCTGATGGGAAAGCAGATGTAGGATTTGTAGTAGATCCCGACGTTGACCGTCTTGCCATAGTAATGGAAGATGGAAGAATGTTTGTCGAGGAATACACCCTTGTATCCATTGCAGATTATGTACTGTCACATACGCCCGGAGCTACCGTATCGAATCTCAGTTCCTCACGCGCACTTCGCGATGTCACCGAACGCCATGGCTGTTCCTACTCTGCCGCAGCGGTCGGAGAGGTGAATGTCACAACCAAAATGAAAGAGACAGGAGCCGTGATAGGGGGCGAAGGCAACGGAGGTGTCATATATCCGGAATCACACTATGGCAGAGACGCTCTTGTAGGCGTAGCACTCTTCTTGTCGCTGCTTGCAAAAAGCGGCAAGAAAGTGAGTGAACTGCGTGCCACATATCCTGCTTACGAGATAGCAAAAAACAAGATAGAACTCACACCTGAGATCGATGTCGACGCAATTCTTGAAGCAGTAAAGAAGCGTTTCGCAGGAGAGAGGATCTCTGACATAGACGGAGTGAAGATCGATTTCGCCGATTCATGGGTACATCTTCGCAAATCCAACACCGAGCCTATAATCCGCATCTACAGCGAAGCTCACACCATGAAAGAAGCCGATGACCTCGCCGACAGCATCAAAGCTGTCATAGCCGAGATGGTATAAAACCTCACACTCTTCTCAAAATATCACACCATAATATTAAGGCTCGAACCGATGTTTGGTTCGAGCCTTAATATTATGGTGTGATAACTATTTTACACTCCTTTGAATGGAGGCGGTGTGGCAACTGATGAGTCATCGTTATCATCCTGAGGCTTAGTCTCCTCTACCGGATTCACCTCTACAGCAACTACATCCTGCGGCTCAGAGGAGTTTTCCTTCTCTTCCTCTACATCGGATTTACTCTCTGCGGCTTTAGCTGCCTCGCGGGCGGCATCACGCTCTGCCTGGAGAAGCATTATCTCCTCAGTGCGAGAACGCCACTGACGCTCACCGAATATTTCCTTGAGATCCTCGGAGTACATCACCTCTTTCGTGAGAAGAGTCTCAGCAAGCCTGGCATGACCTTCCTTATGATCTCTGATAATCTGTTTTGCCCGCTCATACTGCTCGCTAATGATTCGTGACACCTCCTCGTCAATCTGCTTGGCTCGCTCTCCGCCATAGGGCTTGGAGAAACCGTAAGACTGACCTGTGGAATCATAATAACATACATTAGGGAGCTTCTCGCTCATGCCATAATACACTACAATAGCATATGCCATCTTGGTGACTTTCTCAAGATCGTTGAGCGCACCTGTAGAAATCTCTCCGAGAGAAAGCTCCTCGGCAGCACGCCCGCCCAATGTCATGCACATCTGATCAAGCAGAGCCTGAAGAGGCGTGATCTGACGTTCCTCCGGCATATACCATGCAGCACCAAGAGCCATGCCGCGTGGAACAATCGACACCTTGACCATCTCGTTGGAGTACTCAAGAAACCAAGACACCGTGGCGTGTCCTGCCTCATGGATCGCGATAGCTTTCTTCTCCTCAGGAGATATGATCTTGGAACTGTGTTCAAGACCGCATATTATACGGTCGATAGCCGACATGAAGCTGTCGCGGTCGACTGTCTTCTTATTATTGCGGGCTGCGATAAGCGCAGCCTCGTTACACACATTGGCAATATCAGCACCTGAGAATCCGGCTGTCTGACGAGCCATCACCTCTACGTCCACCGTATCATCCTTCTTTATGTTGCGCAGATGGACATTGAAGATCTCGACACGATCCTTTAGTTCAGGAAGGTCCACTGTTATCTGACGGTCGAAACGTCCGGCACGCAGAAGAGCCTTATCAAGAATATCGGCACGGTTGGTAGCAGCAAGAATTATCACTCCGCTATTGGACCCGAAGCCGTCCATCTCAGTGAGAAGCTGATTGAGGGTGTTCTCACGTTCGTCATTGGCACCCATATTAGGATTCTTGCCACGAGCACGACCCACAGCATCGATCTCATCTATAAACACTATGCACGGAGCTTTTTCCTTTGCCTGACGGAACAGGTCTCGCACACGCGATGCACCCACACCTACAAACATCTCGACAAAATCCGAGCCTGACATAGAGAAGAACGGCACATTTGCCTCACCTGCCACAGCTTTTGCAAGAAGGGTCTTTCCTGTTCCGGGAGGTCCTACAAGAAGCGCGCCCTTAGGTATCTTACCTCCAAGATCGGTGTAACGCTGAGGGTTGCGCAGGAATTCCACAATCTCCTGAATCTCAGTCTTAGGTTCGGTAAGACCCGCCACATCCTTGAAAGTGACATTGGTTGCCTCCCCTTTCTCAAATACTTTTGCTTTGGATTTCCCGACATTGAATACACCGCCTGGACCGCCACCATTGGCACCGCCCGACATTCGCCGCATCATAAAGAACCAGAAAGCCACCAAAAGCACGATAGGACCGAAAGTCCACAGCATGGAGGTATAATCCGATGATTTCTCATAATTTACCTCGCCATTGAACTTTCCTGCCTCGCTCCAGGCATCAATCTGATCCTTCATCTTATCGGCAGAAGGGATGTCAGTGATGATATGGGCTACAGTACCGCTTCCAGGCTTGAACTGCGCCTCATGGAATATGGTGCTTGCCAGCGAATCGGAGACTTCAGCCTCAGCCCTGTTAGTATTGGTGAAGACCGTAATCTTCTTGACACCTCCCGACTCGACATATTGCTCGAACTTGGAGTAGCTCACATCTTTTGTCAGAGAGTTATCATCAATATAGAGCATCCCGAGAAGGAACACTATTATTATGGCATACGCCCAGTACATACTGAAACGTATACCAGATTTCTTAGGTTTATTGTTAGGAGTATCCATTTGAGGTATATTGGTTTATGCCTTAGTCAAGATCAGGGACATCTGTGATGGACGCATCGCTCCAAAGCCCTTCAAGATCGTAGAGTCGACGCATCTCAGGAACAAAAATGTGCACAAGCGTATCATCGTAATCTATGACTATCCATTGTGAATTTCCATATCCGTCATAATTGTAAGGCTTGATACGGGACTTGTCAAAAATGTATTCGCGGATGCTGTCAGCAACAGCGGCTACATGCTGAGTGGAGGTGCCCTCACATATAACGAAGCGGGAAGCAGCCGCACTCTCTATGCTGCTGAGATCAACCACAGTGATGTTTTTTCCTTTGCGTTCTTGTATTCCCTCGATAATCATCGGGAGCAGATCTTTGCTGTTGTCGGTGGTCATTGATTGAAGTTGTTATAACTTTCAGTGTGAGAATTTGTGATGAAGAAATGAGGAGATATCGATTGACAAAGATACTGAATTTTCAGCAGACTATATGTCAATAAGCCTTAAATTCCTCATTCGATATAGTAACAATATTGGAGGTTTAATAGTTTAATGACGTTCCGGAAATACTGTCAAGTCGGCTGGCAAGCTCTTCAAGAACGTCAAGCGGGAGTGATAGGGTGATTGTACATGTATTGTCAAACTCCTGCCCGGTAATCCTTACACAATCACGAGGATGAGCACCCTTTACGACACGCATCACATCATTCATGGCAAGATAGGGAAATGTCACCGACAGTGTTGTCATCTCGCGTCCCTCCACTACTCCGGCATCATCAAGTGCCATGCGCGCGGCTTCACGATAAGCGACAATCAGACCGGATGTCCCAAGCTTTATACCTCCGAAGTATCTCACCACAATCACTACGACATTGGTAAGACCGAGAGAATTTATCTGCCCCAGGATCGGTTTGCCTGCTGTACCCGATGGCTCTCCATTATCGCTTGACAGAAAAGTAAGACGGTCAGCACCGATCATGTATGCCCAGCATACATGACGTGCGTCGTGATACTCGTTGGCATAAAGAGCTATGCACTCCCTGGCATCATCGACTGACGACACCGGGAGTGCAAATGCGAGGAAACGGCTCATCTTTTCACGATAGATCCCTTCCCCGGTTTTAGGTATTGTAAGAAATTTAGCCAATTAGATGATAAGCATTGAATCGCCGTAGACGCCAAACTTATAACCCTCCTTGACCGCCTTCTTATAAGCCTCCATCACGAGGTCATAACCGCCGAAAGCGGCAACCATCATGAGCATTGTAGAATACGGAAGATGGAAATTTGACACCAGGGCATCAGTGACAGTAAAATCATAAGGAGGGAATATGAACTTATTGGTCCATCCAGAATAAGTTTTCATATGACCGCCCATGCTCACGGCACTTGCTATACCACGCAGCACCTGAGTACCTACGGCACATACCTTACGACCGGCATCCTTGGTGGCATTCACCTTGTCAACAAGCACCTGTGATGCCTCCATCTCCTCTGAGTCCATACGATGCTTGGTAAGATCCTCGACATCGATCTCACGATAATTGCCAAGACCGCTGTGAATGGTAATGAAGGCCTCACCAACACCCTTGATTTCAAGGCGTTTCATAAGTTCACGCGAGAAGTGAAGTCCGGCTCCTGAAGCCACAACAGCACCCTCGTTACGAGCATATATCGTCTGATAACGCTCGGTATCTTCCTGAGCGGAATCACGATTGATATAGAATGGCAAAGGTGTTGACCCGAGCTTGTAAAGCTCCTCCTTGAACTCCTCATGCGATCCGTCATAGAGGAAACGCAGTGTGCGTCCACGCGAGGTGGTATTGTCGATTACCTCAGCCACCATAGACTCATCGTCGCCAAAGTACAGCTTGTTGCCTATACGGATCTTGCGAGCCGGTTCCACCAGAACATCCCACAGCTTATTCTCCGCACTAAGTTCCCTGAGCAGGAACACTTCGATGCGGGCACCGGTCTTTTCCTTATTGCCATAGAGAAGAGCCGGGAACACCATAGAATCATTGTAGACAAACAAGTCTCCCTCATCAAAATAATTGATGATCTCCTTAAATGAGTGGTCCTCGATCGTCCCATCCTTACGATTCACCACCATCAGTCGAGCTTCGTCTCGTTCCCCAACAGGATGCTGCGCTATAAGCTCTTCAGGGAGCTTGAATTTAAATTGTGAAAGTTTCATCCTCTTTCAGTCAGTTATATACGATAAATAGTATTGATCAGTTATTGTTTTCCTCATCAGGAATTATGATGTCAGTAGTGCGTATCAGTTCAACAGCCTGCTCTACTGTCAGACAGTCCTCCACTCTCATGTCACCTACACGAGTGCGCCGCAGAGCTATCAGATGACCTCCGCTGTTGAGGGCTTTGCCGATATCCCGGGCAAGAGCGCGGATATATGTTCCCTTGCTGCACACTATGCGTAGCCGGAGTGTCATTTTATCAGAGTCGAATTCCTCAACCTCTATTTCATCAATCACAAGTATCTTGGGTTTGAGCTCGACCTCTTTGCCTTTGCGTGCCATATCATAAGCACGCTTACCATCGACCTTACATGCCGAGAATGCCGGAGGCACCTGCTCAATGCGCCCAATGAAATCAGGCAGAATCGCATCAACAGCCTCTCGTGTGATATGCTCAGTAGGATAAGTGGCATCGATCTCAGTCTCAAGATCATAAGACGGAGTCGTGGCTCCAAGCTGGATTGTAGCCACATACTCTTTAACCCCGGCCTGAAGCTGCTCTATAAGTTTAGTTGATTTTCCTGTCACTACAACCATGACTCCTGTAGCAAGAGGATCGAGGGTCCCGGCATGTCCGACCTTCATCTTCTTACGGTGAAGACGATGCAATAACACCCCGCGAACACGCTTGACAACATCAAACGAAGTCCATTCAAGAGGCTTGTCAATATATAGAATCTCTCCTGTGATAAAATCCATAGATTTAATAGCTTACCATATAAGACAAAGCACTCCGACACATGCACAATAAAGTGCGAACCAAATCAATTTGCCTTTCTTGACAATCTCAATCATCCATTTGCAGGCAATGCATCCAACAATGAAAGAGGCAAAAAAACCGATCAGCAACGGTCCGGCACCTACTGTCTCGCCCATGCCTTCGCCAGCAAGAATATCCTTCATCCCCAACAGTGCCTCCCCAAGAATGGGGATTATCACCATAAAGAATGAGAATTGAGCGATCCTGTCACGCCTGTCACCCAAAAGAAGACCTGTAGCGATGGTTGTGCCTGAACGGCTGAGCCCGGGAAGGACCGCTACCGCCTGAGCGCAACCTATCACAATAGCATCAAGCCATGTGATATCATGTCCCATAGTGTGATATCGAGCCTCTCGCTCCGGATTACGGAAATAATAGGCAAAACTGAGCAGGCAAGCTGTAACAAGAAGGCATATACCGACTATTGTCAGACCGCTACCGAAAAAGCTCTCCACAGTATCCTTGAAGCATAGCCCTACTATCGCAATGGGAATGCAAGATAAAAGAATCTTACATACATAGAAAAACTTATCGTCCCTCGCTATAGTAAAAAACGATTTGCACAACGGCATGAACTCCTTCCAAAGCACCACAATCGTGCTCAGTACAGTGGCAACATGGAGAGTCACATCAAACTCCAAAGCATCCTCCCCTGAAATATCAAGACCGAGGATTTCACGAAATATCTCAAGATGTCCGCTACTGCTTATAGGTAGATATTCGGCAAGCCCCTGTACTATGCCAAGGATAAGCGCATCAATCCAATCCATATCCGCACCGTTTACTTTTTATTACGTGAGAACATAATCCCTACTCCCATGAATATGAATCCGAGGAAAGCGATTGTCGGGCCCACTACAATCCTGCGAGTCGAAAATATATCAGGATTGAATGCACCCCAGTCACTTGACCCTCCCGCCATAAGCAGAAACCCAAGCACTATCATGATCCCGGCGATTGCCATGAGTATAAAATTGATACGGAGAAAGGGCATTTCGCGCTCGCTCTGTTTGTCGAGAACATCATTCTCTGACCTGCGGCGTTCGTTCTTATATGCCATAATTTTTATGATGATTATTTATAAAGTTCGTCGTAACTTAAAGAGAGATATCTGTTGCATGCGAAAACAGCTGCCACAAGGCATATCACCATACCGATAATTATCATAGCGACCATGACCATTACGGCGTCTCTCCACTCAAGCACTGATTTCACGGATGGCGCAAACATCTGACAATAATAGAGCATAGCAGCGACTATCCCTGACGCAAACACCCCTGCCACAGCACCATTGACAACACTTTCCATAAGGAAAGGACGGCGTATGAACCCGGAAGTAGCTCCGACAAGCTGCATTGTATTAATAAGAAAACGCTTGGAATACACCGAAAGTCTCACTGTATTGAATATCAACACAAAGGAGACCACAAGCAATGCCACTGCAATGCACACAAGCGTAAGAGACACACTATGCAGGGTATGGTTGACACTATCAATCAGCTCATTGTGCACCTTCACATCACTCACTTGCGGCATAAGATTTATTGGTGCCACAAGCATCTGTATACTATCGGCACAGGCATACTCCTTAGTCACCTTCACCTCAAGTTCAGGAGTGAAAGGATTCACTCCTGCAAGACTCATTATGTTCTCATCCTCGCCGACCATTTTCTGCCAGCGTTCGAGGATATCATCGGGTGATGAATATACGGTGGAACTTACAGAATTACATTTTTTCAGTCCGTCAGTTATCTTGGAGATGTCATCGGCGGTCACACCGTCATTAAAGATTATTACAAATCCCATATTGTCCCTTACTGACTGAGTAAGAACATGGGCAGCAATGCCTACAAGAGCAGCAATGCCGAGAATCACTAGCACAAGAGCCACTGACACTGTTGCCGTAGCCCGGGTGCTGAACAATGGGATATGATGAAAACGCTTCTTAGGCATATTATAATAAAAACGTCACAAAATTACTATCATTATAGCCTCCTGTCAAGAGTTTTAACTAAACTTTAACAATTATCCGGTATCAGTTATTAAAAATACCAAGTAAATTTGCAGACTGTAATACCTTATATCATCATACTTACTTTCCTAAAAATGAACAAAACATCCATTGCCACGCGCTACATCTGTGTAATAATGCTGGCTTCGATGGTCACTGAACTACTGAATGCAGAGTCCATTAGCACCACTACCATTCAAGGACGGAATGTTGTTGTATCGGCACTCACCCCCGACATTATCCGAGTAGAGAATTTCGCACCAGGCGAAACTCCTTCAGCGACATTGCCACCAATGGCCCAAGCCTCACCTGACTGTTCAGTAACCACTGTCGGAGACATGCAACTGTTCACCACTTCAACAGGGGTAACCGTAAGGGTCAATACCGTCACCGGTGCAGTTGACATCACAGCCGGGCATGATCGTTCGATAAGCGACAATGGCATAAGGGAAATATCCGACGGACAACAATCCATCCGTCTGTCAACGATGGGGAGCGGTTCTTTCTACGGAGCAGGCGAACGAGGCTACAGCTTCAACCTCGCAGGCGATACCCTCGTGATGTACAACAAACAGAACTATGGCTACACAGCCGGCGATCCTCGCATCAAGCAGATGAACATAACCATGCCGCTATTTCTAAGTTCCAACGGCTATGCCGTAGTGTTCGATGACTATGCGGCTGCCAACATGGTAATGTCAAATCCTATCGTATACACCACAGAAGCCAAAGAACCGGTCTCATACTACTTCATAAATTCCGCCGGCACGCTTGCGTCACTAATGCCAAAACTGACAACCCTGACCGGGCATCAGCCGCTCCCACCACTGTGGTCACTTGGCTACATAACATCAAAATACGGCTACAGGACACAGGATGAGACCATCGGAGTCGTCGACACCCTGAAACGCTCAGGCTACCCTCTCGACGGCATAGTGCTTGACCTATACTGGTACGGCAAAGAGCAGGATATGGGCAGACTCTCATGGGAACCGTCACAATGGCGCGACCATCGCAGAATGCTATCCGACCTCAAGAAAAGAGGAGTCAACACTGTAATAATATCTCAGCCATATATCCTACGTAACGGCAAAGGCCTTGACAACTACAACTATCTGCGTGACAACGGCCTACTACTCAAAGACTCAACAGGAGCCCCACAGGAAGTGACCATATGGGTAGGCGAAGGAGGGATGTTTGATGTATCCAATCCCAATACCAGGAAATGGCTAAAAGAACGATACAAACAGCTCACTCTTGATGGTGTAGGAGGATGGTGGGGAGACCTCGGCGAACCGGAAGTGCACCCTGAAAGCGGACTGCACGCAAACGGACTCACCACACGCCAATACCATAATAAATATGGCAATGACTGGAGCAAGATAATCTATGATCTGTACAAAGAGGAATTCCCTGACCGCCGACTCATGACAATGATGCGTGGAGGCACCACCGGGCTTCAGCAATACAGCGTGTTTCCATGGTCGACCGATGTGTCACGCTCATGGGGCGGACTGCAACCTCAGATCACAATCATGCTCAACTCCGGACTGAGCGGACTGGGATATATGAGCCACGATGTCGGAGGATTCGCGATTGACGAATCTGCCCCATACGACCCCGAACTGTATGTCCGCTGGCTACAGCTCGGCACATTTTCACCGGTACTACGCACTCACGCACAGCGCACCGCCGAACCATACAACTATCCGGAGCAGCAGCACATAATACTACCGCTCATAAAGGAGCGATACCGATGGCTCCCTTACAACTATACTCTTGCCTATGAAAATGCCACTGACGGACTGCCGCTCGTACGTCCCCTCAATTTCTATAGTCACGGAAGTGCGAAGTACGATGACATTGCCGACGAGTACCTCTGGGGGCGTGATGTCCTCGTTGCTCCGGTTCTTACAAAGGGGGCGACTAAACGCAGAATAATATTCCCTGAAGGTGAATGGATAGACATTACAAACCCCGAAACGACATATCATGAGGGCGACACCATATCGTATGCCGCACCTCTTGAAACCCTACCTCTGTTCGTACGTGCGGGATCATTCATACCCACTGCCGATTACCCGATGGATAACACAGGCGACTACCGCACTGACCGGTACACGATCAACTACTATCCCGCCGAAGGGGAATCATCCTATACGCTCTATGAGGACAACCCAGGCTCAACCTCCTCACTATCCGACAAAGAATACCGCTTAGTGACTTTCACAGGCGAAACCACACCTTCCTCAATAAATATTAAAATAAAAGCCACAGGGAGCTACCCGGAAAGCAAGAAAACAAAAAAACTCTCATTTGTGATTCATCGTACAGGGTTTACTCCCACTTCCGTGACTGTTGACGATCGCAAAATCAGGAACTACAAATACGACCCCACAGAAAAGACCCTTCGTTTTGAAATAACACTTGACAACGATAAGGAAACCCCTTCTGAAATAAGGGTACAATAACATTTGATAAAATCATTCCCCCAATGACAATTTTTTTTGCCATTGGGGGAAATTGTTTGTAACTTTGCCGATGAATAAATTTGTACCAACAACAATCATCAATTCATCCGACAAAATCAACAACCAAATTATAATACCTGAATACAGTTATGGGATTATTTGAAAAACTTACTGCGAAAGCCAAGGCCTCACGCCAGCGCATCGTGCTCCCGGAAGGGACCGA
This sequence comes from Duncaniella freteri, assembly GCF_004766125.1. Lineage (NCBI taxonomy): Bacteria > Pseudomonadati > Bacteroidota > Bacteroidia > Bacteroidales > Muribaculaceae > Duncaniella > Duncaniella freteri. The sequence goes on along the minus strand of NZ_SJSA01000002.1, from coordinate 174,532 downwards.
GCCCCGTACACTCACAGCCGCCGACCGCATCATAGCGGAAGGCATTGCCGACATCATCCTGATTGGCGACCCAAAGGAGATCAACACGATGGCATCGGAGCTCAAACTCACCAACATCGACAAGGCAACGATAGTCAACCCTACTGACGAGGCTATCATTGACAAATACGCTCCGCTGTTCTACGAACTCCGCAAGAAAAAAGGTATCTCAATGGAAGAGGCCCGCACCACCACAGCCAACCCGCTGTATCTCGGCTGCCTCATGATAAAGAGCGGCGATGCCGACGGACAGGTGGCAGGTGCACTCAACACCACCGGCAATGTGCTCCGCGCAGCATTTCAGGTAATCAAGACAATGCCAGGCATAAACGTAGTGTCAGGCGCATTCGTAATGGTGCTCCCCGAAGGCTCGTCCTTCGGCACAAACGGACTCCTTATCTTTGCCGATTGTGCAGTAATCCCCGATCCAACAGCCACAGAGCTCGCACAGATAGCCGTATCCGCAGCACAGACCGCCCGCGACATCGCAGGCATGGAACCCCGCGTGGCAATCCTCAGCTTCTCAACTAAGGGAAGTGCCAAGCACGAGCGCATCGATAAAGTGATTGAAGCGACACAGATCGCTCACCGCATGGCTCCCGAACTACAGCTCGACGGAGAACTTCAGGCTGATGCCGCACTCGTACCCAGCGTAGCCAACAGCAAAGCCCCCAACAGTCCGCTCGCAGGTCGCGCCAACGTCCTCGTGTTCCCGTCTCTCGAAGTAGGCAACATTGCTTACAAGCTCGTTCAGCGTCTTGGCGGTGTTGAGGCTGTAGGTCCTGTTCTACAGGGTCTTGCCGCTCCGGTCAACGACCTTTCCCGCGGATGCTTCCCCGAGGATATCTACAAAACAATCATCATCACCTGCAACCAGGCAATCGGTCTAAAAGAAAACAAATAAACCATGAAAATATTAGTCCTCAACTGCGGAAGCAGTTCCGTAAAATACAAGCTCATTGATACATCATCCGACGCTGTTCTCGCTGAAGGTGGAGCAGAGAAAATCGGTCTTGCCGACGGATTCCTCAAATACAAAAAAGCCGATGGTTCAAAAGCCATTATCGAGCTTGGCCAGACCGACCATAACGGTGCGGTAAAAGCTATTCTCAACCTCCTCTCTGATCCTGTTGAAGGATGCATAAAGAATTATGCTGAGATCGATGCTGTAGGACATCGTGTGGTACACGGAGCAGAAAAGTTCAGCCAAAGCGTACTTATCACCGATGAGGTCAAGGACATGATCAAACAGTGCTATGACCTTGCCCCCCTCCACAACCCCGCCAACATGACCGGTATCGACGCAATCACTGCCCTCATGCCTGAAGTGCCTCAGGTAGCAGTGTTTGACACAGCATTCCATCAGACCATGCCCGCAAAGTCGTTCATGTATGCCCTCCCCTACAAATACTATACAGAGGACGGTGTGCGCCGCTACGGTTTCCATGGCACAAGCCACCGCTATGTGTCACAGCGCGTGTGTGAATTCCTTGGGATCTCTCCTGTCGGACAGAAAATCATCACCTGCCACATCGGCAACGGCGGTTCCATAACAGCTGTAGTCGACGGAAAAAGCGTGGATACATCCATGGGGCTCACTCCCACTGAAGGTCTCATGATGGGAACACGAGTAGGCGACGTTGACCCGGGCGCGCTCGTTTACCTTATGCTCAAGCATAACCTGTCGGCAACAGAACTCCAGAAGATCATCAACAAGGAGAGCGGCATGCTCGGCACCAGCGAGATATCAAGCGACATGCGTGAGATAGAAGCAGCCGTAGACGCCAAAAACCCTCGCGCTTGCCTCGGGCTGGACATGTATGAGCAGCGCATCACAAAATATATCGGAGCCTATGCAGCCGAAATGGGAGGCGTCGATATCATAGTATTCACAGGAGGTGTCGGCGAGAACCAGTGTTCACTCCGCTCTAATGTCTGTGCTCCGCTCGCATTCATGGGTGTAGAGATCGACATGGAAGTCAACAAGGTACGTGGCGAAGAGAAAGTAATCTCCACCCCGGCATCCAAGGTGAAAGTAGTGGTAATACCCACTGACGAGGAGCTGATGATCGCCCGCGATACAGAAGCTATCGTCAAGAAATAAACATATAAACTAATTCGACCATTTATGACTAAAATCCGTGCAGCAGTTGTCGGTTATGGCAACATAGGTAAATTCACAATTCAGGCTCTCGAAGCCGCTCCTGATATGGAGATAGCCGGCGTAGTACGCCGTAACCTCGGAGAGAAACCCCTCGAACTGACACCCTATCCAGTCGTAACCGATATCCGCGAGCTCGGACATGTCGATGTGGCAATTCTCTGCACACCCACGCGTGAAGTCGAGAAATACGCTCTCGAATTCCTTGCCTTGGGAATCAATACTGTCGACAGTTTTGACATCCACACCCAGATCACCGCGCTCCGCCGCTCCCTCAACGAAGCTGCGGTAAAAGCCGGAAAAGTGTCAGTCATATCAGCAGGCTGGGACCCGGGAAGCGATTCCATAATAAGGACCCTTCTTGAAGCAGCTGCCCCTAAAGGCATCACTTATACCAACTTCGGACCCGGCATGAGCATGGGACACACAGTATGTGTCAAATCAAAGCCAGGAGTGAAGAACGCCCTTTCCATGACCATGCCTAAGGGTGACGGAATGCACCGCCGTATGGTGTATGTGGAACTCCTGCCCGGAGCAACTCTCGAAGAGGTAGCCAAAGCTGTAAAGGAGGACCCCTATTTTGCTTCCGACGAAACACACGTTATGGCAGTGGAGAGTGTGGATGCAGTAAAGGATATGGGCCACGGTGTGCATATGGTGCGCAAGGGTGTTTCAGGGCAGACTCAGAACCAGCGTTTTGAGTTCACTATGAGCATCAACAATCCCGCGCTCACAGCCCAGCTCCTTGTAGCTGTGGCACGAGCCGCAATGCGTCTTGCACCAGGAGCATACACAATGGTCGAGATCCCTGTGATAGACCTACTGCCTGGTGACCGCGAATCACTCATCGCGCATCTGGTGTAAGTCCACAATAAACTTTAGCAACTCCACAAAGCTTGGGAAAGGCTCTAAATTTTAGAGCCTTTCCCAAGCTTTTTTGGTATTTTTTCACTATTTTTGCAGAAACAAATAAATCCGACAATGAAGAACCTATTGAAACGCTCCCTGACAGGCGTAATATACGTTGCACTCATCGTTGCTGCCGTTCTTGCCGGCGGATGGTGGTTCGTATCGCTATTCGCATTGTTTGCCATACTCGCCATAAATGAGTTCGCCAATCTCACCATAGCAAAAAACGGTGGTGAAAATGTCATCACTCTGATCTCTGACATAGCAGGAACTCTCATACTCTTTGTAGGGCTCAGTTGCGTAAATATAGGACTCCTCACCCCCCACACCACAGCAGTACTCGGAGGCACATTTTTTATCATGTATCTTCTTTATATGGTGATACGTCTTGTGATGCAGCTCTACAGCCAGGAACCATCCCCCCTTGCCAGCCTCGCATACTCTTATATGGGGCAGATGTACATAGCATTGCCACTCGGCATCATGTCAATGTACTACACGCTATCTGACGGGGCAGCTCTCCTGCTTGCAATGTTCATCATGATCTGGCTCAGCGACACCGGAGCATTTCTTGTAGGCTCAATGATAGGAAAGCACAAACTGTTCCCACGCATATCCCCCGGGAAAACATGGGAGGGATTCTTCGGCGGAATACTCTTCGCAACAGCATCGGCATTCGTTATGAAATACGGATTCGGAATTTATTTTGAATCAATCCCTCTCGCCGCGCTCTGCGGAATGGGCGTGACTGTAGCCATCTTCGCCACCTGGGGCGATCTTGTGGAATCACTAATAAAACGCACTCTTGGAGTCAAGGACTCAGGCAATCTACTTCCTGGCCATGGCGGAATCCTTGACCGTATTGACTCGCTGCTGCTCGTGATTCCTGCATCCCTCATATATCTTATCACAATCACTCTCTATATATGAATCAGGGGGCTTAAGAGAGTAGCCAAAGCCCCGATTACCAATTCTTTTCCGGCTAATATCATACTTACATATAATTCCATCTATGAAAAAAATTTTATTCCTCGCTATGGCAGGGAGCATTATAGCTACATCTTGCCATAAAACGGATCAGGCTCCCGAAGCCGACACCAACGATGAGGTGATACTTCATGCCTGGTCATGGTCATTCGACACAATCGCAGCAAACATGAAAGATATAGCAGAGGCTGGATATGCTTATGTGCAGACATCCCCGGCTAACACTTGTTTTGTGGGTGAGGATGGCGGCATGGCACTATACTCTCAGCCAGGCGACTCGATCAAAGGAAAATGGTACTACTACTATCAGCCTACCGACTGGAAAATAGGCAACTATCTGCTGGGCTCACGCGACCAATTCAAGTCCATGATGGACAGTGCTTCAAAATACAATGTAAAAATCATTGTCGATGTACTCCCCAACCATACAGCAGTCGATCACTCGGCAGTATTGCCTGACCTCGACAATGCCGTAGGCGGACATGACAAACTGTTCCATGCCAACGGACTCACTGACATAATCGACTACAATGACCGATACCAGTGCACCACCGGCAAGATGGGCGGGCTACCTGATGTCAATACCGAAAATCCCGATTTCCAGGCTTACTACATGAATTATGTAAACGATCTGCTCAGCCTCGGAGTGAAAGGCTTCCGTTACGACACTGCCAAGCACATAGGATTGCCGTCCGATCCACTGGACTCACTCGCCGAACGCAACAATTTCTGGGATGTCGCTACCGGCCGGGAAGAGGTCAAGGGCGTAAGGCTCGCTGTGCCACGCGATTCACTCTTCATATATGGAGAAGTCCTTCAGGACCGCAACGTAAAGGAGGCGGAGTACGGTGAATACATGGATCTTGTGGCAAGCAACTATGGGCACGCACTGCGCAACGTGCTTGAGAAAGCTGACTTCAATGCCGACTCACTCCTCACATGGCACCACCCTGTCGACGGCAAACACCTTGTGACATGGGTAGAATCACACGATACATACTGCAACCAGCATGAGTCAGCCGACCTTACCGATGAACAGGTAAGAATGGGATATGTATTCCTTGCAGCTCGTCAGAACGGCACACCTCTGTTCTATAGCCGCCCGGCAGGAAGCACCCGCGAAAACTATTGGGGAAACAACCGTGTAGGTGCTCGCGGGAATGATGAATTCAAACACCCGGAAGTAGTGGCAATCAACAAGTTCCGCCGTGCAATGCACGGACAGCCCGAAAAAGTGACATCATCCGACAACGGAGCTGTGATTTCTGTTGAACGCGGAAAAGCAGGTCTCGTCATAATCAATATCTCCGGACAGCCACAGGCAATAGACATTGCAACAACTCTCCCTGACGGAACATACTCCGACAGTTTACACGGCACATCTTTTGAAGTGAAATCCGGTAAAATAACAGGCTCTGTCGCACCATATACTTCATCAATACTCACACGGTAAAACAAGCTATATATCGTTGCCCTATCGCTTAGATGTAAGGGTTTGACAATAAAATTTTTAGCTTTTTGAACTAAACGTCAGCCATTTTTGTTTCAAAGATGACTGACGTTTAACAATTTTTTATTAAATTTGCGCGTCGCATTGCTTAAATACTTGATATTCACTTTATCATTAAAGGCAATCTATTTTTAACCAATTAATACATACTTAACAATGAACATTGAAACTATCGGGCTGAATGCCGGTCTCGTATGGGCTGCCCTAAATGAAGCTGAAACTGTTGACACAAAACAGCTTAAGAAGATGGCTAAAATTAAAACTGAAAAAGAACTTTATGCTGCTCTCGGATGGCTTGCCCGCGAAGGTAAGCTCATGTTCCAGAGCACTGAGGACGGCAAGGGGCTCCTTGTATCTCTTGCCCAGTAATGGCGCACACTATATACAACACTGTACGGCTATTACTGTCAGTCCAATAAACAGATTCAAAGACTCTCGCTCCTAATAGCCAATCCGGCAGTTGTCAGCGAGAGTTTTTTATATCTATCTTACAAAACTTTTTGGCTGCATTAAGGGTTGTTAAAATATAACCGTTGATAAACACTTCCCACCAAGAGTGAATATCAGGTTTCTTATATACAATTCATCAAGTTTCAACAATTCTAATATTCTCACATTTTGGTCCGTAGGGTTTGCAAAATATTACTTTGGATTATTCTGGTACCGGTTATATTAGTGGTGCTCGTCCCGATACTGCTATATATCCCTCCTATCCAGAACTGGGCTGTAGGCTTTGCCACTGAAAAGGTAAGCCAATCCACCGGTATGAATATTCAGGCAGAACACCTGCGACTAAGTTTTCCTCTGAGGCTTAAAGCGGGTGGCATAAACGTGATTCAGGCAGGTGGCGACACCATGCTCACAGCACGCCAGGCCTCTCTCTCTCTAAAAATAATGCCTCTTTTGCGCGGACATGTGACAGTAGACGGTATCACAATTGATTCAGCCTTCTACCAGCTTGGAAATTCCGATTCCATAATGTGGCTTCGTGCCAACATAACCCACGGTGACATCTCTGCGACCGATATCATACTCAATGAAAATATAGTAAATCTCGACCGTGCTGACATATCGGGAGTACGCGTCAGATTGCGTATGCTTGAAGACACCACTGCCACCCCAGTCGACACAGCTGCATCAGCTCCATGGCTTGTACGAGCCGGACTGATCAACATCAGCGATGTTGACTATTCAATGGAAATGCTACCCACAATCGATTCTCTCGGATGTCATGTAGGGAATGCCTCTCTGCGACTTGCAACAGTGGATATGCGCTCAAAAAAGATATTCGGGCAAAGCCTTCGGATTGACAGCGTAGCAGCTGCATACATATATCCAAAAGTTGATTCGGTCCCCTCGCCTACATCTGTCGACACCATAATACCACCCTCGTCCGACATGTGGACAATCACTGCCGACACCCTGCGTCTAACATCCGATTATGCATTGTACGCTGAACGAGGAGCAATCCCTCAACCCGGATTCGACCCATCCTATATAGGAGTCTCAGGCATTGAGATAGAGATAGATTCATTCTACAATCAAGGCACTGACATACGTGTGCCATTACGTAAATTCACAGCTGTAGAACGGAGCGGGCTATCACTTCGTGCCGATGGAGTTTTCAGCATGGACTCCACAAGCATGTCAGCCGAGAAATTCAGTATATCCACACTCCGATCAATGCTCAGGTTTGACGCCCGTATGGGGAATGGGAATATCTCTTCCGACCCTGACATACCACTATATATTAAAGGAAACGGTGCGATCTCGCCATCCGATATTGCAACGGCATTCCCCGATATGAAAGCCATGCTCGCACCAATGGGCCTCCTTACATTCTCCACGGATGTTAATGGAACGGCAAGCCGGCTCAATATACGCGAACTGAATATGTCGATGCCCGACGTGTTCAGACTCAAAGGTAACGGAACTGTCGACAACCCTTTCAATCCCGATAAAATAGGCGGTAAGATAATAATGGATGGAGCACTTGCCTCACTCTCTGACCGTAAATTCTCATTCCTACCGATACCTGTAGTCCCTGCACTACAGCTTAAAGCCAACGTGGACTATCATCCCGGCAAGGCATCAGGCAAACTCGCAGTCACCACACGTGGAGGCAGACTCGCTGCCGACGGCTCATGGCTGGCACTTCCTGAAAAATACAATGCCAGCATATCTCTTGACAATTTTCCGGTGGACGCATTCATGCCATCACTCGGTGTAGGCAACATCACAGCACACACCACTCTGAATGGCAAAGGATATAACCCGATGTCAAAGGACACATCGGTGGACGCAGATGTGAGACTTTCTCAGGTTACATATCTCAATGAAACATACCGTGACATCAACCTTAACACCTCGCTCCATGCCGGCGAGGCTACAGGAACACTTGTGAGTCATAATCCCGGAGCTGACGCGACCATCAATTTCGACGCCCGACTCTACAACGACTCCGTGCTCTACAATATCAACGGTGACCTCAAAGACATAAATCTTCAGTCTCTTCACCTCTCCGATTCCATCAACGGAGGTCGTCTCGGCATAACCTCATCCGGCTTCTACAATATAAGCACGCAAGGCATGGATGTCAGAGCTGATGTAAATTCACTGTCATGGCATCTACCAGGCATAACCATTGCACCAAAAGAGCCTATATCACTCACAGCACGCTCAGAAGATAACGGCTCACGCACATCTCTTAGAAACGGTGACCTTGACATCCTTCTCACTACTCCGGGATCAATCTTCTCATTCATATCCGGACTCACTCCGGCTATGACCATGGTGCAGCAACAGATTGATAGCATGCGTGTCGATGTGAAAGCCCTAAACAACGCCATACCCGACTTCTCATTACAGGCCGATATGGGCAGATCCAATTTCGCAGCACAGTACCTCGAATCATCCGGCATAAAATTAGGCTCGGCATCCGCTGTCCTTTCCAGTGACTCATTACTCACATTAAACTCAACTGTTACAAATATCGTGTCAGGCTCGACCCGTATTGACACCGTACGACTCAATGCCATACAGCATGGTGAATACCTCGTGTATCATGCATCCATGGATAACCGTCCTGGCACATTCGATGATTTTGCACATGTCACACTGAATGGTTTTGCAGGATTCAACCGCGCATCTGTTTTCTTCAAACAGAAAAACATCAAGGGTGAAAAAGGCTTCAATCTCGGCATGAACGCCGACATTGCTGACAGCATAGTGACAGTGCGACTCGTGCCAGTCAAACCAACAATAGCATATAAGCCCTGGACTCTAAACAAAGATAATTTCATAAGTTTCGATCTTACCAACAAGCATCTTGACGCCAATCTGAAACTTTCAGGCGACAACAGCTTCATACGTATATTCACCGCCCACGAAGAAGCCCATCACGACAATGACTCTACCGACACTATTCACAAGCATTACTCCGGATCTCAGGAGGATCTAAAAGTACAGATCTCTCGTATACGCATACAGGACTGGCTGTCGATCAATCCGTTTGCTCCGCCGGTAAAAGGAGATCTGTCAGCTGACCTAAGCTTCAGATACGAAAATCCTATTCTCACCGGCAATGGTATAGTATCACTGTCCGACCTTTACTATGGGCGTGACCGTGTGGGAGATTTTGACCTTGATGTAAATGTCGAAAACTCACCCGGAGGAAAACTGATGGCAGATGTCGCACTGATGGTAGACTCCGTACGTACCATCACAGCACGCGGTGTGCTTAACGATTCGACCCTTGCCTCACCGTTCATGCTCGACTTCAACATGATACGGTTCCCGCTCCACGTGGTAAATCCATTCATACCAAATAAGACAGCAACCCTTTCAGGACTTCTTAACGGCTCTATGAAGATCACCGGAGACATGGCTCACCCTATCTTTGACGGATACATCGATTTTGACACCACAGCTGTCAAGGTCACTATGCTCGGCACATCCTTCAAATTCTCTGAGGAGAAGATCCCTGTCGACAGCAATGTTATCACATTCAAGGATTTCAGCATCCTTGGCTGCAACAGCAATCCGCTCAGCATAAACGGCACCGTCGATGCAAGATCGCTATCCGATATGAAGCTCGACCTCCATATGGCAGCAAGAAACATACAGGTTGTCAAGAGCGACCGTGCACGAGGAGGGTCCGATGTGTACGGCAAAGCATTCCTCGACTTCTTTGCCGGAGTCAAAGGCAATATGCATATGCTGAATGTCAACGCCGATATCTCGCTGCTCGAAGGCACTAATGTCACATACGTTCTTCCGGAAGTGAGCGAGACTGTAACCACCCAGTCCACACAGGACATGGTGCACTTTGTCCAATTCAACGACACTACATCCACGCTGAGAGCCGACAGCATATCATCAACCGACATGGCTCTCAACATCAATGCCGACCTGCATCTTAGAGAAGGTGCGACCGTCAATGTAGACCTTTCATCCAACGGCTCCAACCGTATACAGGTACTCCCTTCAGGCGACCTCGACTTCACGATGTCACCACTCAACGGAGAACGTCTGACCGGACGCGTCAACATTAACAGCGGATTTGTCCGCTACACCCCTCCGCTGATGAGCGAGAAGAACTTCGCATTCCAGGATGGGTCCTACATAGCATTCAACGGCAACATGATGAATCCTGTACTAAATATACATGCCGTGGATGTGGTAAGAGCAAACGTCACTCAGGACGGACAGAACTCTCGTGTAGTCAACTTTGATGTGATGCTCGCCGTCACAAACACATTCGATAATATGAACGTGTCGTTCGATCTTTCCACCAACGATGACATAACCGTCCAGAATGAGCTGACATCAATGTCAGCTGAACAGCGAGCCAACCAGGCCATGAACCTGCTGCTCTACAACGTCTACACAGGAGCAGGAACCAAAGGCACATCGCTTTCAGGCAACCCGCTTTTCTCGTTCCTGACCTCACAGCTCAATTCCTGGGCGGCAAACAATATACGAGGTGTCGACATATCCTTCGGCATAGACCAATATGACCGCACATATGAGGGGAACACATCGACAGCTACATCCTACAGCTATAAAGTATCGAAGAGCCTGTTCAATGACCGGTTCAAGATTGTGGTAGGAGGGAACTATTCAACTGATGCCGACAGCGATGAGAACTTCTCTCAGAATCTCATCAACGACATATCGTTTGAATACATGCTCAACCGGTCAGGCTCGATGTATGTCAAGATATTCCGTCACACAGGTTTCGAGAGCATACTCGAAGGAGAAATCACTCAGACTGGCGTAGGTTTTGTACTCAAAAGAAAACTCAACACCCTTTGGGAACTATTCGGTATTAAACGTGATTGATCAAGATGAAAAACTACACCATCATACTCAGCGCACTCCTCACCGCAATGATGTGGAGCTGCTCCACCACCCGACGCATTCCGAATGACGAAATCCTGTATACCGGACTGAAGGGGGTAAAAGTCAATACCCCTGATCCTAAAGAGACGTTTCCGTCAGGTGTACATGAATCTCTCACCGAGGCGGTCTCCGTGAAGCCAAACAATCCACTGTTAGGTTCGGCATCGGTGCGCACACCGTTCCCCATCGGACTGTGGGTCTACAACAACTGGCCTAACCCACCGAAAGGATTCAAACATTGGATCTACAATAAACTTGCGTCCGAACCGGTGCTCGTAAGCGATGTGCGCCCCGAAGTCAGAGTACACATGCTCGACCGTATCCTTGACGACAACGGATACTTCTCAGGCAGCACATCCTATGAGCTGGTACAGAAAAAAAATAAAAAGAAAGCCTCCATTCTCTATACAATCAACTCCGGGGAGCCTTATCTCATCGACTCCATACGTCTGCTCCCCGACACTACCCATCTGTTTCACATCATCGACTCGGTTGTTGACCGCTCTACATATTTCAAGACAGGCTCACGTTATTCCACCGACTCACTGTCGGTTCTGCGGGTACAGATAGCCAATGCCGTGCGCAACCGCGGATACTATTATTTCCGTCCTGAGTTCATACAATATCTTGCTGATTCCACCATCACCCATGGCAGGATAGCAATGAGAATGGAACTCGCGGACAATCTGCATCCATGGGCTCTTGACCGTTTCACCACAGGAACCATCACAACCACAGTCAAACGCAATAACGGAGGCGGCACACCCGACACAATACATACATCCAAAGGGGATGTGATACAATACAAACCATCAAAATTGCGCAAATCATTAATCCCCTCTTGTATAGCATTCCGTCCCGGCAGAACATTCTCTGTCCGGCAAATGGATCTCACCCAGTCACGCCTCTCACGGCTCGGCATATTCAACAACATCAACATGTCAGTCACACCTGACACCACCCATCACGACAAACGACTGCTGAACGTAGAGATCGACTGTACCTTCGACCGCCCATGGGAAGCATCCATTGAGGCTAATGTCTCCTCAAAATCCAATTCGTATCTCGGACCAGGACTCTCGTTTGGGCTCACCAACCGCAATATATTCGGAGGGGGCGAACAGCTTTCAATATCCCTTACCGGATCATACGAATGGCAGACAGGCGCAGGGCGTAGCAATCTGTTCAACTCATATGAGGCAGGACTGAATGCCACTCTCGCTTTCCCGCGACTCCTCGCACCAAGATTCGTCCCGCGCAGCCGTCGGGACCTCAACTGGACTCGGCTGTCACTTGGCATCGATGTGCTCAACCGTCCGCATTATTTCAAAATGGAACAGTTCAACACCGGCATATCATATGACTGGCGTTCATCCCGCTACATCAACAATTCATTCACTCTATTCAAACTCACATACACAAAACTACAGAACACTACCGAAGTGTTCGATTCCATAATGGGAGCCAATCCGGCAATCGCGCTCAGTTTCCAGAACCAGTTCATACCGCAAATGTCCTACTCCATAACTTACGACCGCGCAATGAACCGCGACAATACTATCAACGTTCAGGCAAGCGTCCAACAGGCAGGCAACATATTCTGGTCAATATATGAACTATGCGGCAGACATGGCGAGAAAAAACTTCTCGGCACACCCTTCTCACAATTTGTCAAAGGTTATGCCCAGGTGGTCTACGGTCGCCGACTCGCAGGAAAGATATGGCTTGTAAATCGCCTGGCAACCGGAGCTGCCTATGCTTACGGCAACTCAAAACAGGTACCATACAGCGAGCAATTCTATGCAGGAGGTGCCAACTCGGTAAGAGCATTCACAGTACGGTCCATCGGACCTGGCTCATATCGTGCTCCAGCTGACCAGATCAACGGATACTTCGACCAGACTGGCACATTCATATTCCTTGCCAACAGCGAACTCCGGTTTCCTATCCTCGGACCGCTTGAGGGTGCCATGTTCCTTGACGCAGGAAATGTATGGACACTCAAGGCAGAGGAAAGCCGTCCTGGAGGTCAGCTTAAAGCATCCAATTTCCTTAAGGATCTCGCCCTCGGAACAGGTGTCGGACTACGTTTCAATATCTCCATGCTCGTCATCCGAGCCGATCTCGGTATTGGTATACATGCCCCCTATAAGACATCCAAACGCGGATATTACAATATGGAATCGTTCCGAAAGTCGCTTGCCTTCCATCTCGCTATCGGATATCCATTCTAAAATCCAATGCACTGAACCGAACGATTCTACCCTGCTACAACATTCACACAATGAACTGCACCCCAAAAGTTTTCATATCTAACTTTTGGGGTGCAGTTCATGTCTTTATATGACTAATTCTTCAAAGAAGAAAATGTCTTTCTGTTCCTGATATAATAATCAAATAAAATGTTGGTATCGACATTGAGCAGATTCTGCTTAGGATGCACATTGTAACACTTGCGCATGCGTCGGAAATCATTATGAGCTTTTATAATAGCTGAAGCATTTTCGCCATCGCCGGTAAGCAGAAATTTCAACCATGCCACAGTATCGAGAAGCCTGCGACGGAACAGAAGTCCGCGACGCACTCCGTCAGGAAGATTCTTATGGAGCATCAGAAGATTATTTCGGAAATTGAGATACGTCTTTTTAGGATTGGAAGCAGGAAGAGAACCGCCGCCAAGGTGATACACATGTCCTGAAGGGACTGCCCATATCTCACGACCGCTCAGACGGATGCGCCAGCACAGGTCAATCTCCTCCATGTGAGCAAAAAACTCCTTATCAAGTCCGCCACATTCAAGATACACACTGTTAACAACCATAAGAGCCGCCCCGCTTGCCCAAAACACTTGCATAGGGGTGTCATACTGCCCCTCGTCAGGTTCTACAGTATCGAATATCCGTCCACGGCAATAAGGGTAGCCATGCCTGTCGAGAAATCCACCCGCAGCCCCGGCATACTCAAATTTACAGGGCTCTTTTAGCGACCGTATCACAGGCTGGCATGCACCCGCATGCGGATGCTCCTCCATAAACCGCCACAACGGAGTGAGCCAGTCATCCTTGACCTCCACATCCGAGTTGAGAAGCACACTGTATTTGTATCTTTTAGAAATACACTCCAAAGCTCGATTATAGCCCTCTGCAAACCCATGATTCTCACTGAATTCAATAACTTCAACTCCAGGGAAGTCACGTTGCAATAATTCCACCGATCCGTCAGTAGAACCATTGTCAGCAACAATCACATCGGCAATCTCACTATTGGTATGCTCGACAACCGACGGCAGATAGTCACGCAGGAAATGTTCTCCATTCCAGTTAAGTATCACTACTGCCACACGATTACCGCAATATTCCATAAGATACTATAATCTTAAATTGATCAATCATATTTAAGCCCTATTGCCTCATTCAGACACAGATCTCTCCGACACACTCCTCGGGATTCTCGGGAGAAATCCCTGTTATCCTCACAGGGACGACCGTATTAGCCATTTCAGAATTAGGATTGACAAGATTGACACGTAAATAATTATCGGTAAATGCCGACATTGAGCCATCCTTGCGAGGATGCTCCACAAGAGCTGGACGCACCGAGCCAATATACTTTTCAGTAAATTCAGCAAGCTTGCGCTCCGACACATCAAGCATGACGTGAGTACGCTGATGCTTCTCTTCCTGGCTAACCACAGGCGTTATATCAAGAGCACGAGTGCCCGGACGCTCACTATAAGTGAACACATGGAGGCGGGATATCGGCAAACTTTCCACAAACGCCCTTGACTCCTCAAAAAACTCTGGAGTCTCCCCTCTCACACCGACGATAAGATCGACACCGATGAATGCATCGGGCATCTCTTCGCGTATCCTCTCTATCTTGTGACGGAATAGCTCTGAATCATACCTACGCCGCATAAGCTTCAACACCGCATCACTACCATTCTGCAATGGGATATGGAAATGCGGCATAAACCTTTTGGAACGAGCAACAAAGCTTATCAGCTCATCACTCAACAGGTTAGGTTCAATCGATGAGATGCGGTACCGTTCTATTCCGTCAATCTCGTCAAGAGCTACACAAAGGTCATAGAAAGTCTCTCCTGTAAGCTTACCGAAATCTCCGATATTAACTCCGGTTATCACTATCTCCTTTCCACCCTCTGACGCTACCCGGCAAGCCTGCTCCACAATCTCGGCTATAGATCCAGAACGGCTCCGGCCACGAGCCATAGGTATGGTGCAATAGGAGCAATAATAATCACATCCGTCCTGAACCTTAAGAAAATACCGGGTACGGTCCCCTCGCGAACACGACGGAGAGAACTCACGTATATCCTTGGTTGCGGTATGGTGCACCGAAGCACAATGACAGGAAGAATCATCGCCTGACGGTGACTTTAGTTCCTGCTCGCGCAGATATTCAATAATCTTTAGCTTCCTGTCATTACCTGCCAGTACCGCCACTCCTGGGAGAGCGGCAGCCTCCTCGGGCTTCAGCTGGGCATAGCATCCGGTAACAATTATACGTGCATTAGGGTATCGACGCGCAAATGAACGTATCGCCTGACGGCATTTCTTGTCGGCAATCTCCGTCACGCTACACGTATTCACCACTATATAATCGGGCTCCTCTCCATCCTGCACGCGACGTATCCCCTCGTCAGCCATCATACGGGCCACAGTGGATGTCTCGGCAAAATTAAGTTTACAACCGAATGTGTGAAAGAGGGCTTTACGCCCTCCGAAAATACTGTTGTCTATCAAGATTTGAGTGATTTACTCCTTGTTATTCAAGATTTTCCGACACAATGGGCACCGGACGCTTGAACACCTCCTTGAACGAAATGAGGGTCTCGGTACGTCCGAGCCCAAGGCTCAGTCTCTTATGAATGATCTCAAGGAGATGGGCATTGTTTCGGGCATATATCCTTGCAAATATATCATATGTACCGGTTGTGAAATGACAGTCGACCACTTCGGGTATCTCACGCAGGCGAGCCACCACCTCATCAAACTTTGTCGGATCATTCAGAATGAATCCGATATAGGCACATGTCTGATATCCAACAGCCGCCGGATCGATTTCTGTACGAAAACCGAGAATAACACCTGCCGAAGTAAGTTTCTGTATGCGCTGATGTATGGCTGCTCCGGAAATATGAGTCTCACGCGCAATCTCAAGGAATGGTTTGCGCGCATTGTTGGAGAGCATTTCAAGGATTTTAATATCCAATGAGTCAAAGTGTTGGCGTGGCATTGGTGTATTAAGTGTAGAGTTTGGTATTAATTAAATCTTTGGTTAATTCTTTCACATGAGAGAATCTCACCACAAAATTACTAAAAAAACTGACATTTACACACTCTCGATAACATATTTTACTATAATATTCACTATCACCACTTATTTTTTCTATATACCGAAACGTCTAATCTAATCACTTCAACGTGCCATCTTGTCATAATAAACCATCCAACACAGTATTCTCATTAATGATACCCACAAATTATAGAGAAGCGCAAGGTATGGGACCGAAATGCATTAACACTATTTTATATGGATGGTTTCCATGTTACCTTTGGCTATTTGGCGAGAAAGTTATAACTTTGCAGAGAAATATAACACCCGCGCAAGAATTCATCCATTACTTGCAGGTTTATTTATTCTGAGACTTTTGAGGCATACTCAACCATACATTATAATAATAGTGCTGCTTTGCGCCCTATCGGTAGGCGCATTTTCCAGACCTGACAACAGTGACGCGACCTTTCCTCGCGCCACCGTAGAGTCATCACTGAGCGACTCTGCCATAACAGGCATCGACAGTTCACTTAGCAAATCTGCCACCCCCGCCCCATCCATAGATGACAATTTTATAGCCGTAGAGCCAGAGAGCGACGACACGCTATCAGCACTACCGATGGCAACAACAGTCAGCCATGACTCTATCATTACTGACACTATTGCCACACCCGCCGATTCATTATCAAATGATTCGATTGCAGCCACTCAGCCACGCTCGATGTTGCAACGTCACTCGGCAATGACCTCCGATTCAACCCGACGTCCACGCCTGAGCCGCACTCGCATATCCGCAGGCAGAAGCGACACAACAAAGATAGTGCGCACAAAAGTCGATCTCGACAACACTGTAGACTTCTCCGCCAAGGACTCGATGGTGCTCACAGGAAGAAACAAAGCATACATGTATGGCGATGGGAAAATAGTGTACGGAAGCATCAAGCTTGATGCCAATGAAATACTGATGGATATGGACTCCACCACCGTATATGCGGTAGGCACACCTGACTCAATCGGCGAAATCATAGGCAACCCCATATTCGATGACAATGGCACGTCATATGAGGCAAAGACCATGCGATACAATTTCAAGACCGAGAAAGGCTTCATAACAGATGTCATCACACAGCAGGGAGAAGGATACCTAACAGGCGGACAATCAAAAAAAATTGATGAGAACACCATATACGTGCAGAATGCCAGATACACCACGTGTGACGACCACGAATGCCCTCACTTCTATATGCAGCTCACAAAAGCCAAAGTGCGCCCGGGTAAGGATGCTGTGACAGGTCCCGCCTACATGGTTCTCGCCGGACTGCCACTGCCTCTTGCTGTGCCATTCGGATATTTCCCTTTCTCTGAAAAATACTCGTCAGGTATAATATTCCCGACCTTCGGCGATGATTATAACCGTGGATATTATCTGAGCAACGGCGGCTACTACTTCGCCATCAGTCAAAACATGGACCTTGCTCTGACAGGAGAGATATACACTCTGGGATCATGGGGACTCAGAGCTCAGTCATCTTATCTGAAACGCTACAAATATTCAGGCAACTTCAACATATCCTATCTCAAGACCATAACCGGTGACAAGGGGATGCCTGACTATTCCAAGTCAACCAACTTCCAAGTGCTCTGGAGCCATTCGCAGGACTCCAAGGCAAATCCCAACATGAGCCTGTCGGCAAGTGTCAACTTCACGACCAGCGGATACACTCGAAATGACCTGAATTCATATTACTCAAACGCATTCACCGAGAACACCAAGAGTTCAACCGTCAATATGACCTACCGGTTCCCCAACTCAAAATGGTCACTCTCGACAACTGCCAACGTGTCGCAACGTTCACAGGACTCAACACTTGCAGTATCATTCCCCAACGTCACAATCACAATGTCACAGCTCTACCCTTTCAAGCGCAAAAGGGCTGTCGGCGATGAAAAATGGTACGAGAAAATCAAGATTTCCTACTCCGGACAGTTCAACAACTCGCTGACTGCCAAACAGGATGAATTCTTCAAAAAGAGTCTTATCAAGGATTGGCGCAATGGCATGAAACACTCGGTTCCGGTGTCAGCAACATTCAATGTATTCAAGTATATCAACATCACTCCGTCAATCAATCTCACCGACCGTATGTACACCACCAAAGTGCGACGTGAGTGGGACCCGATTGCAGGTAATGAAAAGCTCGACACTACCTATAGTTTCTATAATGTATGGGACTTCTCGGGCTCAGTGTCGTTCGACACCAAAGTTTACGGCTTCTTCCAACCGCTTCCGTTCCTTGGCAACAAAGTGAAGATGATACGCCACGTCATCACACCTACCATATCGTTCACAGGCTCTCCTGACTTTGCTTCGCCATTCTTCGGATATTACGGCTCCTACGAGTACAACGACTCACAAGGCAGACTGCAAAAGAAAGAATATTCCATGTTCCCAAACAGCCTTTTCGGTGTTCCCGGGCGCGGAAAGACAGGCTCGATATCATTTTCACTTGCCAACAACCTGGAGATGAAGGTTCGTGACGACAATGACTCCATAGGCGAAAGGAAGATATCTCTAATCGAAAACCTGACACTCTCTCAAAGCTACAATTTTGCAGCCGACTCTATGAGATGGTCCAACCTCAACACCTCCGTGATGCTGAGGCTTATGAAGAATTTCAACCTTAACCTTTCTGCCACATGGGATGTGTACACCTACGCACTAAACTCATCAGGCAATCCGGTGCGTGTCAACAAACTGCGCCTTTCGGAAGGGAAAGGATGGGGCAAGCTCATGAGCACAGGCACATCTTTCAGCTATACATTCAACAACGACACCTTCAAAAAATGGTTTGGAGGCGGAGACGACAAGGATAAAGAAAAGAAAAATACCGACAATAATACCCCTGACACTCCTATTGACGACGACATGTCGCCACAACAAGGAGGTCCGCGACGGACAAACAATAAGAAGAACGGCATACAGATAGGCGAAAACGGATATATGGCATGGAATGTGCCATGGAATCTTACATTCAACTATTCTGTGAACTACGGCTACGGAGACTTCGATTACAAAAAGCTCGAATATAAAGGGAAAATAACCCAAAACCTCTCTGTATCCGGCAACATACGCCCTACCTCCAATTGGAACTTCGGCTTCTCGGCAAGCTACAACTTTGACCGCCACAAGATAGCGTATATGAACTGTAACATATCGCGAGATATGCACTGCTTCACCATGCGTGCCAGCTTCGTGCCCGTAGGTCCCTACAAGAGTTACAATTTCCACATTTCAGTGAAATCATCACTCCTTGCCGACCTCAAATACGACAAACGCTCCTCCATGAGCAATGGCGTACGCTGGTAGGACAATGCGCTTCTTAAGGACCTGCTGAGATGAACCATTTCATAACTTTTAGTGTTTATTAGATGAAATTCTCATATTGCACTAAAAAACTATTTGGTTATGAAAAAATTCCTACTTGTCATGTGCGCAGTCATCGGTCTTGCCTTTGGAGCAAGCGCACAGCGTGCCCAGTTACAGATCGGATATGGCGGCTACACACAGATGGATGCCTCCGACATGCATGATTACGGAGCTGTCAACAATGCCTGGGGTGCGCTCACCGCAGGTGTAAATTTCAAGATCCTCCCATCATTCAGCCTCGGACTCAGTTACACATTCTCCTCCACCTCCTACAAACATATCGACGACGCCAACGCTTATTACCATGTGTTCATGCTCAATGGAAAGTATGACTATTGGCGCAACTCTATTGTAAGACTTTATGCACATGCCGGTGTAGGTGTGGATGTCACCCATATGGCAGCAGGCGACTGGCATAAAAACAAGACATACTTCGCATTTCAGGCATCACCAATCGGAGCTGAGGTGGGATTGTCAAGAGTAGCCACAATGTTTGGCGAAGTTGGCTATGGAGCACAAGGTCTCCTCCAGGTCGGCTTCAGATTAAACCTTTAGCAAGCTATGAACGACCGTATAACTTATGAGGAGCGCAAAGAGCTGCCCGACAGCGTCTACGGACTTCCGGAACGTAGGGAATACCCCATGCCTGATGCCGCACACGTAAGAGCAGCCGAGGCATATTTCAGATATTGCCCTGAAGAGCTCAAGCCTAAACTTGCACGTGCAATCCTCAACCGGGCTGAAGAATATGGCGTAAATGTGGAAAGCCCGACTGTGCTCAACTACGCTAAGCAATAAAGAACATATTATATATCAAAAACCGCACTCCAAAAAGATATCTGATAATTCTGGAGTGCGGTTAAAATATTTTATCATCGATCTACAGCAATCGATAAAACAGTGTACGTATTGTTATTATAATCCATACTGACATAACGAATGGAGCTGTCAAGGTTATAATCCCCAAATTCATCCCTATAATCTGCAATCCAGTGGACAGCAATACTGCACACACCGCCGAAACCAAGCTTTTCCAGTCGGTTCCTCCTAAAGCTATGGCACATAACACACCATTATACCCCATCATTCCTGCATTTATGCTTGCAGAATCCACTGCTAAAAGAATGGATAGAGGAATAGGGATAAGTGCTCCCAAAGCAGCATAGAAAGCATCTTTTCGGGAATTAATCAAAATGCCCAAAAGAAAACATAATCCAGCTAAAACCGTACGTCCCTGAAACATCACCTGACCTATACCAAGACAGAAAGCCTGAAAATAATGATACGTATCGTCAATGACTGCATCAGGCATAAGCATCAAATATGGCATGAACAGTAGGCAAATACCAAGAATTGCCCACACTGCAAGAATGAAAGGAGCCGTGAATCCGGGTAGAAAACGTTGCCTACTGAAAAGACCGGCTATCCATGTGGAACCGGCAGAGGCTATGACCAATAGGATAAAACTTTCAACCGACAGTTGCAAAAATGCACCGACTGCTATACCGACCAATGTTCCATTAAATCCATATAAGCCGTTTTTAATGTCATCCTGCTTGTATCCTGAAAAATAGGCTGCCATATTACTAATCACATTGCCTAATAATGCAAGCAGCCCCATTTGCCATGAGTTCAAAAATATGCAGATCAGCATAAACAATCCTGATAACGCATTATTTTGAAACATCACCTGACCTATCCCTCGACCTATGATGAGCAATAAATTATACATAACCGAAGTTTATTACATGATAACAGACTGCAAAATTACAATTTAATTTTGGAACAAGACAAAACATAACATCAGGGCAAGCTATTAAAAAGCAGCCCACAAATAAAAACTACGAGATTAACATAGTCATCCCAGCCATTAACTATTATATCGTTAATACAGACTTATACCATCAGAATAGATGCTGCCATAAGCATCATTCCGAGTATTACACAGATTATGGTGATATGATGGTGACCATAACTCTCGGCACCCGGGAGAAGCTCGTCAATGGCGATATACACCATTACTCCGGCTACTGCTGCAAGAAGCACTGCATTAAGCACAGGACTCCACACATTAATGAGAAACAACATCCCCACAACCGCACCCAAAGGTTCGGCAAATCCTGACAGCACACTCCACACCAAAGCCTTCCGATGGCTACCGGTAGCATTATACACAGGGATTGCCACAGCTATACCTTCCGGTATATTATGCAGCATTATGGCTATTACTATAGGTATTGCCACTGTGGCTCCGTCAAGGGCAGATATGAATGTAGCCATACCCTCAGGAAAATTGTGTATTCCTATTGCAAGCGCAAGCATCATCCCTGTATGCCCTGATCGCGGCTTGGATACAGGTGTGATCTCGACATGGTTGTATTCATGCGGATTGTCCTTCTCAGGAACAAGAAAATCTATCAACGCGATAAGCAACACTCCTCCGAAGAATGCAAGAATCGAATACATATTTGCATAATGCGGAGTAAATTCACCTGTCATTTCAGCAATTGCCTGAGGCATGAGATCAAGAAACGACACATAGAGCATGACCCCGGCAGAAAATCCGAGAGCTCCAGCCAAAAATCGTCCCTCACGAGCTTGTGGCAAAAGAGACATAAACGCACCCAGCCCGGTACCCATTCCGGCGATTAATGTAAGAAGCAACGCGATAAGCAATGATTGTGTTGAAATATTTTCCATATATCTACAACAATCAACAACATGAAATTGTGCACAGTCACAAACAACAATCCTCCATATGAATAACTCCGTCGGCTATCAAATATTATTGATAACCGACGGAGGGTTAACAAACCAATTGTCGATATTGACTACACAATAAGTGTACTCTGTCAGTACATCAATGCGTTACGGACTGTCTCGGAAAGTGTGGGATGGGCATGTATTGTACCAGCTATTGCCTCAACTGTCAATGAGGAAGACATTGCAAGAGCTGCTTCTGTGACCAGATCTGCGGCATGAGGTCCACATATATGACATCCGAGGAGCCTGCCTGTAGATGTTTCCGATATTATTTTCACCATTCCATCGGTCTCTCCCATTGCCACAGCCTTACCGTTGGCCCTGAATGTGGATTTGTTTATACAGAAATCAAGACCCTGAGCCTTGCACTGCTCTTCAGTCAGACCGACCATAGCACACTCAGGCATGGTGAACACAGCGGAAGGGATCACATCAAGATTGCGTTTATGACCAAGCACAATTTCACCCTGAGCCGAAGCGGCATGAGCAAGCATACAACGACCGTTGACATCACCTATAGCATAAATGGTGCCGCCTTCAGGATCATTGCCACTCTCCCACTCCACTTCCATAGAGTCATTCACCACTACAGCTCCACGATTGAGCTTTACACCCAATTCCACAAGACCGTCAGGTATAACAGGCCGACGGCCTACAGCCATAAGCACAGCTTCCGCCTCGACTGTCTTCTCCTTTCCTTTGGCAAGACATTTCACCGTCATTCCAGGAGAGACTTCGGTCACTTGAGTGTCAGTAAGTATATTTATACCTCTACATTTGAGTGACATGCGCAGACGCTTTGCCACTTCGGCATCAAACGGAGGAAGAATCTCCTTGCAATACTCTATCACCGTGACATCCACACCGAAAGCATTGAGTATCGATGCAAACTCCAGTCCTATCACACCTGCACCTATTATGGCAACAGAATTAGGAAGGGTTTCAAGTGCAAGAAAATCGTCACTCGTCATAGCCAGTTCTGCTCCAGGAATAGGCAGTAAAGCCGGACGTGAACCTGTGGCTATAATGATACGAGGTGCAGTATGAATGTCTCCATTCACCTCGACCCCGCATGTCGAAACAAAGCGAGCCTCTCCGGATATCACTTCGACACCCTTGAGCAATTCGGCAACCCCTTCACGCAACTGAGCCACTACGGCATCTTTGCGTCCGGCAATAGCCCGATAATCTATATTAATTTCAGATGTCGAAAGCCCTATTCCGAAATCACCAGCCTCACGCATGCTCACAGCCATCTCGGCACTCCGGCAGAGAGCCTTAGTGGGGATGCACCCTCGGTTAAGACAAGTGCCTCCAAGACGGTCGCGCTCTATGAGTGCAACCTTATTTCCTGCTGAAGCGGCAGCCATAGCGGTCTCATAACCGCCGGGCCCCGCACCAATTATAATAAGGTCATGTGTCATGCCTGTTGAAGCTGAAAATATGTCACAACAGGATTGAGCGCAGCTGCTGTATCGTCAGGCTTACGCACAGGTGTCAGATGCGGTGCGTCCTTTACTACATCAGGTGTCTCACGAGCCTCACGAGCGATATCACGCATCACTTCTATAAAACTGTCAAGAGTTTCTATGCTCTCAGTCTCCGTAGGCTCTATCATCAACGATTCATGGAACAGAAGCGGGAAATAGATGGTGGGAGCATGGAAACCATGATCAAGGAGACGCTTGGCTATATTGAGAGTCGTTATTCCGGTAGACTTGTCAACCAGACCGTCAAATACAAACTCATGCTTGCACACGCGATCAATAGGTAGCAGATACAGGTCTCTCAACGACTCCTTGATATAGTTGGCATTCAATGTGGCAAGAGGTCCTGCCATCTTCAAACCCTCTTTTCCAAGCGAAAGAATATAGGCAAGAGCACGAAGCTCGACTGCAAAGTTACCCAGCCAGGATGATATTCTTCCGAGTGATGACTCCTCATCAGTGAGGTAATAGAGCTTCTGCCC
This sequence comes from Duncaniella freteri, assembly GCF_004766125.1. Classification (NCBI taxonomy): domain Bacteria; kingdom Pseudomonadati; phylum Bacteroidota; class Bacteroidia; order Bacteroidales; family Muribaculaceae; genus Duncaniella; species Duncaniella freteri. Next base: position 150,063 of record NZ_SJSA01000002.1, on the reverse strand, counting down.
CTCATGTTCTACAACCTTTATGCGCGGGTTAGGCAAAAACTCCTCAAGCCCGGCTCTAACACCTACAGGACCGGAACCGGGTCCGCCACCGCCATGCGGAGTTGAGAATGTCTTATGAAGATTGATATGCATCACATCAAAACCCATATCGCCAGGACGTGCTACTCCAAGCATAGGATTAAGATTGGCACCGTCATAATATAAAAGAGCACCACAGGCATGTACCATTTCTGCTATCACAGGTATATTGTGCTCAAAGATACCCACCGTGTTAGGATTGGTCATCATGACAGCTGCAACAGTCTCGTCAAGCAACGGACGCAGAGCCTCAACATCCACAGTGCCGTCAGGGAGTGACTTCACCTGTACAACCTGAAGCCCTGCCACAGCAGCAGATGCCGGATTAGTGCCATGCGCTGAATCAGGGACAATCACCTTGACACGAGCCTTGTCATTACGGCTGTCATGGTAAGCTCTGATCACCATCAGACCTGTAAGCTCCCCATGCGCACCAGCATAAGGATTAAGTGTGAATTCCGACATTCCTCCAATCTCTGACAGAAGTCCCTGCAATTCATGATAAGCCTTAAGGGCTCCCTGTACCGAGAAAATGGGTTGGAAAGGATGCAATCCTGCAAACTCAGCCAATGAAGCCATCTCCTCATTGATTTTAGGATTGTATTTCATCGTACATGACCCGAGAGGATAGAATCCGGTATCAACTCCGAAATTGTTGGTCGACATATTTGTATAATGACGCACAACAGCAGGCTCATCAACCTCAGGGAGACGTAGTGGACGCTGACGCATAAGTCCTGATGGGATTGAGGAGATCGCATCCTCACAACCTGCCGGCGACATATAATAGCCTCTACGTCCAGGCTTGGAAAGGTCAAATATCACTTCTCCGTATAATTCTCTGTTCATAACGGTATCAGTTTTGTGAGTTGATGTCTTTCAAGTCATTGTGTGCGGAAACGAACGCCTCGGCAAGAGCATCGATCTCTTCTACAGTACGTTTCTCGGTAGCACAAAGCACTACACAATCATCATCGGTCTGCACTCCGGCAAGCACTCCGTAATCAACGCACAATGTCTGCAAAAGTATATCAAGATCGACAGTCCCATTGTATCGCATAGCAACTTCACAGAGATACGGACGCTCAGGGAACATAGGCTCAAACAACCCGGTCTCCTCAAGCTTACGCACCATATAATGAGTACGCGCACAAGATATCTCATTGACCTCACGCAACCCTTCGGGTCCCATTAGAGAGAGATAGACCGCAGCATACAGAGCCATGAGTCCCTGATTGGAGCAGATGTTGGATGTTGCCTTTTCACGGCGTATATGCTGCTCGCGCGCCTGAAGGGTGAGCACAAATGTGCGCTTGCCGTCTGCATCGGTAGTAGCACCTACGATGCGTCCTGGAAGTTTACGGATAAGAGACTTGACACAGCACATGTATCCTAGATTAGGCCCGCCGAAGTTAAGCGGCATACCGAGCGACTGTGCTTCTCCGGCTGCTATATCCGCACCCCATTCCCCAGGGCTCTTGATCACACCGAGTGCCGACGCCGGAGCTGTGATAATAAGCAGCGACTTTGCAGCATGTACTTTATCGGCAACTCCGGTATAGTCCTCAAGTATACCATAGCAGTTTGGAGACGGCAATACGACTCCTGCAACATCCCCCGATGCCAACATCTGTTCCATGGCATCAAGGTCCGTAACACCATCTTTCTCGGGTATCATATCGACCACAATACCATGGTAGCGGGCATACGTGTTGATGACATCAACATAAAGATAATTCAAAGTAGAGCTCACAAGCACCCTGTTACGCTTGCGTGCATTGGCTACAGCCATCATCACAGCCTCAGCCACAGCCGTAGTGCCATCATACATCGAGGCGTTTGACACATCAAGCCCTGTAAGCTCCGTCATCATGGTCTGATACTCAAAAATGTACTGGAGCGTACCCTGGGATATCTCCGGCTGATAAGGGGTGTAGGCTGTGAGAAACTCCGATCGCGATATGATATGATTAATCACCGCAGGAGCATAATGATCATAGAAACCATATCCGGCAAAACATGTGGACTGGAGATTGCTCTCGGCAAGCTCCTTGAAATAACGGCGCACCTCATCCTCGCTCATCTGCGACGGGACATCATAGTCCCTCCTCAGCATGAGCGATTCCGGAACATCGGCATAGAGATCATCAAGATTCTCTATGCCGCATCTCCCGAGCATCTTGGCAATATCCTCGGGAGTATGCGGAAAATATCTGTGAATCATGGTAAGGTTCAAACTTGACAGACAGGAATTTTAATGGGTCTCGGATTCGCAGTAAGCAGCATAAGCAGCCTCATCCATAAGCCCTTCAAGTTCGGAAAGATCTGTCATTTCGACCTCCATAATCCAATTGCCCATCGGGTCCTCATTGAGCAGACGCGGGTTGTCGATCAGAGCCTCGTTGATGTTGAGCACAGCACCGCTTACCGGAGAGAGAAGATCCTCGGCAGCCTTGACACTCTCGACAGCACCAAACTCTTCACCGGCGGTGACATCATCACCCTGTTCAGGCATATCGACATATACGATGTTGCCGAGTGCCTTCTGCGCATAGTCGCTGATACCTACATGACCGATGTTACCGTCAACCATTACATACTCGTGAGAGGGGGCATAATATATCTTGCTCATAATTGTGTAGATTTTATTGTGATTTAATGTTTGTTTTATTTTTATAATGTTTCGCTATTCTGACCCAGGAGGCTAAACAGCTCTATTTTTTATACGACTTTTTATAGAATTTCTTTGCGGTGACACGTGCCGGGAAAGTCTTGCGGCGTATGCGCACTTTCAGTTCCGAATCCTTCGCATTGTAAGGCACATCCACAAGCGCAACGGCTATGCTCTTGTCAACCGATATTCCACGATATCCAGTAGTGACATACCCAACAACCTCATCGTCAGCATTGAGCACCTCATAGCCGTGACGAGGTATAGCGCGGTCAGCAAGTTCAAGCCCCACAAGCTTACGGGTTGTCCCCTCCGCTTTCTGACGCTCAACGACCTCCTTGCCTATAAATTCAGGTTTCTCCAACTTGACAAACATTGACAGACCCGCCTCGATGGGTGAAATATCATCAGCCAGCTCATCGCCGTAAAGAGGAAGCCCCACCTCGAAACGAAGAGTGTCGCGGCAACCGAGTCCACAAGGCTTGACTCTGTCCGAGTCCATGAGGGCATCCCAAAGGCTGCATATCGCATCATGATCAGCATAGACCTCAAATCCATCCTCTCCGGTGTATCCGGTGCGACTCACGAGAATATGTCTGCCGTCAAGCAAAGACTCCTTGAAGGTATAAAACTCCAACTCACTGCAAGCGATCCCAAGCACCTGCTCCATTACAGCCTCAGCGTCAGGACCCTGTATGGCAAGCTCGGATAGTTCATCGCTGAGATTTGTTATCTCCACATCATACCCCTCGGCATTACCCTTTATCCAGGCAACATCCTTATCGATATTGGCGGCATTTATCACCAGGAAGAAATCATTGTCGGCGCGCTTGTAAACGAGAAGATCATCGACAGTCCCACCCTGCTCATTAAGCATCATACCATACAGAATCTTTCCGGCAGGAAGCTCACGGACATCATTAGTGAATATGTGACCTACATATTTCTCTGCGTCCGGACCGGTGATTAGCACCTCACCCATATGAGACACGTCAAACACTCCGCAGGCATTGCGGACAGCATTATGCTCCTCTACAATACCTTCATACTGAATGGGCATGTCAAAGCCTCCGAAAGGGGTCATCTGCGCACCCATGGCAACATGACGACCGTGCAGACAGGTTTTCTTGATTTCTTCCATGATATTATATTATGATATTCATTAAATCTTTGGTTGATAATCCGGGAATAAGTCCCGGCAAGTCAGCGGCATTGAGAACCGATTCGATTGAATCACGCTCATATGGGGTGCCTACAAGGCGCGATGAAACAACCGAAGATGCATCAGCCGTCTCAAGATAGTCACCGGAGATGGTCACATCTCTTACAACACCGTGTGAAACCATAAGATGCACTGTAACAGTGCCAACTCCATCTATACGAGAAGTGGCACATAATGAACCTTTAGGATTCTTTCCGGCAAGCCATTCCGGGCGGTAGTATTCACGTTCTATCGCCTCAATCTCCTTCACATCTTCAGTTGAGAGTGTCAGTGTATCAGTCCCATCCGGTATGGTAGCAAGAATATGTTTCTTGAATTCGGCTAATGACAGATCCGGTAACTGCTCGCGAATAGTAGTTACACGTGACCTGACCGATGTCACGCCATGCGAACGAAGCTTCAGTGACGGTGGTGTGAGAGCGTTGCTCATCATCTCCTCATCGAAATCGTACAGCATAGTGCCATGGACTATGCTCCTTCCCGGCATATGATAATAAGAGTTGCCTGACACCTTACGGTCGCCTATGAGCACATCATTCCGTGAATTATCCGATGCATCCAGACCAAGAAGCCTGAGCGAACGAGCCACCATAGAGGTGTATCCAGAAAATGTGGTTGCGACATCCGAGGAGGAAGTGATGTAAGAGAACATTATGTTGTTCATGTCAGCCAGGACTGCTCCTCCCCCACTTTTCCTCCTGACCAGCCTGATACCGTTCTCTCTGCAATACCTTACATTAACCTCACTGTCGAGAAGCTGGTTGCGACCTATAATCACTGTAGGCTCTACCTGCCATATAAAGAAGAAATCACGATGCGGAAATCTCCTTGCAAGCCACTCCTCCTCAGCAAGATAGAAAGGAAGCGGCTTGACCGTATCATCATATGGCAGGACAAGGTCCATAATTCTTCAGAACGGATAAAATGATTTATTCAAGGTATTGCTTAACCATCGCAAAGTAACGATTTAAATGTGAGAATTCCAAGAAAGCCGTTCGTGAAAATAGTATGTTTTTCAACATATTTCCAATCACCCAATCCCACCTGGTTCAACGTGCAAGCATATGACCGACGTGCACCATAAGCATGCCGACAAGAAAACTCACCGATGCATACAGAGCCATTTGAAGGAAACGTCCTTCAGTAATCGAAGCATAGTTCTCATGAATGAAGGTTGAGAATGTGGTGAATCCTCCACAGAAACCAACAGTGAGGAACAAACGCCAATGTTCACTCATAATATTATAACGCTCAAAAATTCCATAGAACAGCCCTATCAAAAAACACCCCATGATATTAGCAGCCATCGTGCCCCAAAACGATGAAATTCCGGCTAAATCCACCGCCGCTCTTGACAACCCATACCTTGCTACGCCACCCAGGAAGCTGCCAAGTCCGATAAAAGTGATAACCTTCAACATTTGTATATATGATTAAGGGGGCGTCATGACATACAATGTCAAAACGCCCCCTTGATATCAATGCTATTTCACTATACCTTTTTCAAGATATTCTACAAGATTGGTCCGAACCTGTTCGCCAGCCCTTTCGATGGCAACCTTTGCCATATCGGCATCCACCATTATATTGACAAGCTCCTCGAATGACGTTTTCTTTGAAGGGTCCCAACCAAGTTTCCCTTTAGCCTTCGTTGGATCTCCCCAAAGATTCACAACATCGGTCGGACGATAAAAGTCTGAGGACACCTCTATGACCACCTTGCCGGTAGCTACATCAATACCTACCTCATCGGCTCCCTCTCCTTCGAAACGCAATTCTATGCCTGCACGGCGGAATGCCAAAAGACAAAACTCACGCACGGAATGCTGCTCTCCTGTGGCTATCACATAATCCTCAGGCTTTTGCTGCTGAAGTATCAGCCACATACATTCCACATAGTCCTTGGCATAGCCCCAGTCACGGAGCGACGAAAGATTACCGAGATACAGTTTCTCCTGCTTTCCCTGTGCTATGCGGGCTGCGGCAAGAGTTATCTTTCTTGTAACGAAAGTCTCTCCTCGACGTTCGCTCTCATGATTGAAAAGTATGCCTGAACAACAATACATGCCATAAGCCTCACGATACTCCTTCACGATCCAGAATCCGTACAACTTAGCAACAGCATAAGGGGAATACGGATGGAACGGAGTATTCTCGTTCTGAGGCACCTCCTCAACCTTTCCATAAAGCTCGGAAGTCGAAGCCTGATAAATACGACAGGAATGTGTGAGCCCGCACTGACGTACAGCCTCAAGAATACGCAGCACACCTGTAGCGTCTACATCAGCTGTAAACTCCGGGGCATCAAACGACACCTGCACATGGCTTTGGGCAGCAAGATTATAGATCTCGTCGGGTCGCACCTTGCCTATTACCTGAAGGAGCGACATCGAATCACCAAGGTCAGCATAGTGAAGGTGAAAATTCTTATGTCCCTCAAGATGAGCTATGCGCTCACGATAATCAACTGACGAACGGCGTATGGTACCATGAACATCATAGCCCTTATCCAAAAGCAATTCGGCAAGGAATGATCCGTCCTGACCGGTGACACCGGTAATCAAAGCAGTCCTCATAAATCTATCTGTTTAATAAGCAAGATCAATAAATAATAAATTGAATGAGTGTAATCTCAAATATGGTGCAAAGTTATTACATATAACCGAGGAAAGCAACACCCTTTTAAACCTTATAGCAACAAATCATGTTATTGAGATGTATTCTAACTTAATCACAATCACTATGAATTATAATGAAATCATCAAATCATCCCCTGTAGTACTTGTAGAATTCTACGCCTCATGGTGTCCCCACTGCCAACGCATGACTCCTATCGTTGATCAAGTCAAGTCACAGCTCCAGAATCGCGTACCACTCTATCAGTATGACATTGACAAGAATGAGGCGGAATCCACTGAAGCTGATATACAATCGGTTCCGACATTCATAATCTACAGTAACGGCGTAGAGAGATGGCGTCACAGCGGAGAGATTGAAAGCAAAGATCTGCTGAAAAAAGTAGAGGAATACATGTAACAGACATGTATCCACTATTTATAATTTAGGTTAAATTATATTAATCCTATGCCAAAAAGCATAGGATTTTTTAATTTTGCAAATGCATTCGATAAATAGCAATAGAATATAATATTTAGGTAATGGGCCGTGATACTTTGTGAAAAGCGTCGCGGTTTTTCTTTAATACAACATATCACATAATATTTCACCGGTCATGACGTTTTTAAATAGGAACCGCCATGCTACGGTGTCCGTAACACTATGAGCATATTCAGATTCAAGCAATTTACGGTTGATGATTCAAGGTGCGGAATGAAAATCGGCACCGACGGAGTACTTCTTGGCTCATGGGCTCATGCCGATGGTGCCGGATGTATCATAGACGCAGGAACGGGGTCAGGACTGATAGCACTGATGATGGCACAAAGATACCCTAAGACACATGTGACAGGCATCGACATCGATGAACCGGCGACACTTGATGCAATGCACAATGTCTCCCTATCCCCATGGTCCGGAAGAATAGATATCATCAATACCGACCTGCTCAACTGGTCCCCCGGCAATCATATACCGGAGATCGAACATCCCATATGCATAGTGTCCAATCCGCCGTTCTTCACAGAGGCTCTTCATTCCCCCGATGCCGCCCGCTCACTTGCCCGCCACGGCACCGGATTTGGAGTGGAAACATTGATACAATGGGCAGCAGAAATCATGACCCGACCTGGCGACACACTCTCTTTCATATCCCCTATGGACCGGGACGATGATGTGCAATATCATCTGTCTCTATCACGACTTGCTGCTACAAGAATCGCAGACGTGTCACCTCGTCAGGACAAGAATCCCATCCGCCGTCTATATGAGGTGACTCGCGAATGCGATGTCCATTCTCCTTGCCATACAGAACATATATGCATCCGGAATCTCGACGGATCATATACCAGCCAATACTCCTCGCTCACCAGCCAATTCTACCTTGACAAATGATATCAAACGAACCATCCTTGAATCCTCTCCCATCACTGCGCTACAGTTATCTTATGAGGATATTTTATTTCCTCCTGATAACATTTGTGTCACTCATAATAACTGTTGTGACCATGTCCTCGATAATCCGCGGAGGACACACCACAGAATTAGTCCGGATTGCTACAGTAGTCCAGGATGTAGCTCTCTTCATTCTTCCTGCAATCATAACAGCAGTAATAGTGTCACCACTGCCGGCACGCCTGCTGTGCATTGACCGCAAACCATCAGCCTCAATTACCATTCTTGCATTTGTTGCCCTGATGTGTTCGATACCGGCAATGAACATGATTGTGGAATGGAACGAGAACATCACGCTTCCACAGTCGCTTGAGGCCTTAGAGGAATGGATGCGCAAGAGTGAGGAGACAGCAAGGGCTCAGGTCGAAATTCTTCTCGGAGGGGCATCGGTCGCAGATCTCATAATCAACATTCTCATAGTAGGAGTGCTCGCAGGATTCAGCGAAGAGATTTTCTTCCGTGGAGCTATGCAAAGGCTCCTGTCGTCAGGGTCCATAAACTACCATGCCGCAATATGGCTCACTGCATTCCTGTTCAGCGCATTCCATATCCAATTCTTCGGATTTTTTCCACGCTTGTTGCTTGGAGCGTTTTTCGGCTATCTTCTTTATTGGTCAGGCTCGATATTGCTCCCGGCATTAATGCATGCCATCAACAACAGCATTGTGGTCTATTCAATGTGGCAGTCCAATATATCCCCTGAAGTAAACGATACCGATATAAACTCATGGGGATCAGACTCAATAATAATAGTTATGAGCTCCATATTGCTTACATCGGTGGCTATATATCTCCTCAAGAATATAAACAAAACCCGAAATGGTGTAACGCGATAATGGAATATGTTCAGTAACTTTGCTGTGTAGAATCTCAAACACAGCAAAGTTAAGATATGCAATTACAATATTTCTTCCAATCGCTCTGGGGCATCATAAACGAGATGTCACCATACATATTGCTCGGATTCCTCATCGCAGGATTCCTGCATGTGTTCATAAAACCGGCTGCCATGTCGCGTCATCTTGCAGGAAGCGGGATTATGCCGGTAGTAAAGGCTGCACTTTTCGGTATACCACTGCCGCTATGCTCCTGTGGAGTGCTCCCGACTGCTGTAGCGTTGCGCAGACAGGGGGCCTCAAAAGGTGCCACCACTTCATTCCTTATAGCCACACCTCAGACCGGCGTTGACTCCATAGCGGCGACATACTCTCTGCTTGGTCTGCCGTTTGCAATCCTGCGACCGATAGCCGCCCTCATAGGATCAGTGATCGGAGGTGGGGCCGTGAACAAACTTGCCCAAGATGAAGACTCCATTCCCGATACAATGCCTGCCTCATGCTGTGCATCAACTCGTAAAGATGAGTACGCAGGATTGAGCCTGCCACGAAAAATTGTCGAAGCTGTACGTTACGGACTTGTTGATATGGTGGCAAGCGTGGGCAAATGGCTGGTGATAGGTCTGGTCATAGCCGCCCTGATCACCGTACTTGTCCCTGACCAACTGTTCTTAAGCCTTAACCGATATCCCCTCCTGGCAATGGGCGTCATGATACTTGTGGCAGTACCCATGTACGTATGCGCCACCGGATCAATCCCTATCGCAATGTCACTAATGCTCAAAGGCCTGAGCCCAGGTGTCGCATTCGTTTTGCTTATGGCGGGACCGGCTGCCAACTTTGCATCCGTAATGGTACTGTCTCGCACAATGGGACGCAGAGCCACGCTCATATATGTCGGCTCAGTTGTAGCTACAGCAATTGGATTCGGCCTTATGATAGACTATCTCCTTCCCTCCGGCTGGTTTATCCCACAGACATCACACCTGATGTCATGCCATGACGGACACAGCGGAACACCACTATTTCCAACAGTATGTTCAATACTTCTTGGATTGCTTCTTATATACACGGCAATAAAATCCCACAGCCATAACAATACACATACACATAACCCCAACAAAAACACAATGAGAAGAGAATACATCATTGAGGGAATGTCCTGCCCTCACTGCCAGGCAACTGTAACCAAAGCAATCTCAGCTCTCAGCGGAGCTGAAAATGTGACTACCGATCTATCCACCGGCACAGCCATAGTGGAAGGGGAAGTGTCACCTGAAGCCGTAAAAGAGGCCGTATATAACGCAGGTTTCACAATAAGATAACTCGTATAAACAAAAATTGGGACAACCGGATTTTTCAATATATCGGTTGTCCCTTTTTGTGTGCCTAAAAATACGGATTAATCTTCTTTCTGCACGGACGCAGCAAGCTGCTTGGATGATTTTATACCAAGAGCCTTAAGATCCTGGGCTCGCTTAACAAGATTCCCGGTGCCTGTCGAAAGTTTGTTCATAGCTTCAGCATGAGCCTTGGATGCCGAAGCAATTCCCGAAGCGATCCTATCCATATCCTTAGTAAAGTCTGCAAACTTGTCGTACATCTTTCCGGCATCTTCAGCTATCTTTATGGCATTTTTTGTGACCTTGTCACGGCTCCACAACTGCTCTATAAGCCGCAGTCCCGACACAAGATGTGTCGGGGACACAATAAGGACCTTTCGGTCGTACGCCTCCTGCCATAAATTGGAATCAAGACGCATTGCTGCAATATAAGCAGGCTCATTAGGGATAAACATCATCACAAAATCGAGCTTTGCCTCTCCGATATAATTCTGATAGCTCTTGCGTGCAAGCTCATCGACATGGCTTCGCACAGACTTGACATGACGCACAGATGCATCTCCCTTGACTCTGTCATCCTCGGCATTTATATATTCGACAAATGCTGTCAGAGACACTTTTGAGTCAATTATCACACAGCGACCATCAGGGTATTTAACCACAACGTCAGGACGTAGTTTAACACCCTCCTCATTCCTTATCGCACATCCGTTAGGCTCACTCGTCATCTGAAGGAAGTATTCCTCACCCTCCTGAAGTCCGCTGCGCTCCAGTATCGACTCAAGCACCATCTCTCCCCAATCACCTTGCACCTGATTATTGCCGCGCAGAGCCAATGTGAGTTCACGAGCCTCACGCGAAATGGTGTTGTTGAGATCTACAAGCTCACGTATGCGCTCTGTGAGCGAAAATCGTTCTCGCGCCTCATTATTATATGTCTCTGTCACCGTCTTGCGGAACTCATCAAGATTGTTCCGCAATGGGGACAATATCTCCTCAAGCCTCTGTTCATTCTGTGCCTTGAAGTCCGAGGAATTCTGCCTGAGTATATCATTTGCAAGATTTCTGAACCTCAGTTCAAGCTGCTTCTCATGACTCTCTCGTTCAGCCTCGATATGCGACAAAGAAGTGTTAAGCCTGGCATTCTCTTCACGTGCTTTAGCAAGCGATTCCTGTAGCACTCGAAGTTCCGAGGTTAGCTCAGATATCCTTTGACCTGCTGTCGACTCGGACACGTCAAGCCGTTTATAGGCCGATTCAAGTTCCTGACGCACTGTGGCAAGCTCTACTGCCGAGGAGTTCACAGCCCTCTCCACATCAAGCTTGGATTTTTCTGATTCAACCTTCAAAGCTACGTTCTCAGCATTCGCTGAGTCAAGTGACCGCCTGATTGACACTACCAGGCATATTGCTGCAACAGCTATAAGTGCCACAGCAAGCGTAATTATATACGACATTACCTACAAATGAATCAGTTAAGCACAAATCCACCAAACTGAGACGTCTGTGGGAACGATGTGTACACGCGGGCAAACTGGCGTATACTTTCAAGGATGAATTCCGATGGTGAAGGCTCCGCCGACTCAATATTATGTAAAGGATGTGATTGGTTAGAAGTTTTATCCATAGGCAAAAGATGATAAATTATGATTCTATAACGTGACTGCAATTAACCTTATTGCAGGAATAAAATAAATTTTATCATCTCCAGCACTCCGTTTCATCCGCTATTGACGGCATGGTGTCCGAACTGTACACAGGATCAATCCCCTTCATAAGCTGCGAACGGTAATCGGCAAGCAACATCAAGGCATACTTTCCAAGCGCAACTATGGCAGCAAGATTACAAAGCGTCATGAGAGCCATAGTTATATCGGCAAAGCCCCATACTATATCAAGCGATGTTATTGATCCGAAATATACAATAGCACCGACTGCCAGACGGTACACACTGATAACCCTTTCATTGTTAAGTATAAACCGGATATTGGTTTCACCATAGTAATAGTTGGCTATTATGCTTGTGAAGGCAAAGAAAAATATAGCCACGCACACAAATATTGAGCCATACTGATGTCCGCCACCAAGCTCGGCATCAATAGCCCGCTGTGTAAGGACAATGCCATCGTGACCATCAACAGACACACCGCTGCATAGTATTATAAAAGCCGTTGCAGTACATACAAGCAACGTGTCAGTGTACACACCGAGAGTCTGGATCAATCCCTGTTTGACAGGATGTGTCACAGATGCAGTGGCAGCGGCATTGGGAGTAGACCCCTCGCCTGCCTCATTACTGAACAATCCACGCTTGACTCCCATCACCATTGCAGAACCTACAGTGCCACCTAAAGCAGAATCAAAACCAAAAGCATTACTGAATATCATGGCAAATATCTCAGGTATACGCTGGATATTCATGCATATTATCACTCCAGCCAAAACCAGATAAGCCACAGCCATAACAGGGACTACAATTTCACTGAAACGTGACACTCTTTGGACCCCTCCCCATATGATTACAAGAGTCATGGCAGTGAGAATCACAGCCATCCATTCCACAGAGAATCCGAAACAGGAATGAAATGCCGATGAAATGGTATTGGACTGAACGGAATTGAATGCAAACCCGAATGTCAGCGTAATGAGAATGGCAAATGTCACTGCCCACCAACGGCAATGGAGACCTTTCTGTATATAATAAGCAGGTCCTCCCATAAACGATTTATCCCCCTTGACCTTAAAGAGCTGGGCAAGAGTCGATTCAACAAATGCACTTGATGCTCCCACCAAGGCAATGACCCACATCCAAAACACCGCGCCAGGACCACCCAAAGCAATGGCTATGGCTACTCCAGCCATATTTCCGGTGCCCACGCGCGAAGCTATGGATAAGGCAAAAGCCTGAAATGAACTGATGGTACCATGATGCGGCTCATCAGTCTTACGAGTGTCATTGTCACGCTTTCCCGACCTTATGAGAAGACGACACATCTCCCCTATCATCCTGAACTGCACCCCACGAGTGGCAAAAGTAAAATATATGGCGATGACAAGAAGCACCGTGACCATAACATAATCGGTGAGCACTCCGCTCACTGCACTTATAGCACCCTCAAGAGTGACTCGTAAAAGCAGGGGATAAATCATGGGATGAAACGTGAGATATAATTAGATAACGTGAAAATCCCTAATGTGTTGTATGCATATTATAACTGACTGCAATTTATATACTGTCTATTTTATCAAGCAGCCGACTGGCATGAGCGGAACATCGCTCAGGGGAAGGATTCATCATTCCATATGAACCCACATATCCAGCCCAATGCATACTGCAATAATGTGCCAATGCTGAAATAGGTGGCATAAACTCATCCATTGTATAACCCTCTGCCCCGGTAGCACTGTAAGCATCCTCAGGGGCTCCGGCTGTAAAGGATACAATAAACTGTTTACCTTTCAGATTATCGCCACCTTTGCCATAGGCAAAACCATAAGTGAACACCTCTTCCATGTATTTATGCATAAGAGATGGGGCTCCGAACCACATGATAGGGAACTGGAACACCACAACATCAGCGTCAAGAAGCTTTTTCTGTTCTGCATCGACATCTATATCCCCCTCAGGATAAAGTTCCTTAATATTGCTGAATACAATATTACGGTCAAGACCGCCAAGTGATTCCACGATGCCTTTGTTGGCTACTGACCGGCTCCAATAGGGATGCCCGATTACTATAAGTACTCTTTTCATTTTGTTTTAATATTTTCACCTATCATTTTAAGATACATTAAACACAACAAAATGACAACATCGTAAGTTTTCCTGTTTATTTATTTTATGCTAATTTTGCGGTATATATTCCTAATTTATGCATATGTGGAATCCGTGGCACGGCTGCCACAAGATAAGCGAAGGATGCAGGCATTGTTACGTATACCGTGAGGATGCCGCATTCGGCACAACTACACCATCCGATCTTGTCAGAAAGACATCTTCATTCCTTCTGCCTCTCAAGCTTGACCGCAAAAAGAATTGGAAATACCCATCAGGTACGACATTCGGGCTGTGTTTCACATCCGATATGCTGATCGAAGAGGCTGACGGATGGCGCGATGACATATGGAATATCATTCGACAGAGAAGCGATTGCTCATTCGTATTTTTCACCAAAAGAATCGACAGGTTGAACAAATGCCTCCCAGATGACTGGGGTGACGGATACGATAATGTAGCCGTCGGATGCACTGCCGAAACTCAGCAGCGAGCGGACCTTCGTCTCCCTATATTCCTGGATATGCCCATCAAGCACCGCCTTATCATTGTGGCACCGATGATAGGAAGAATTGACCTGCGAAAGTACCTCAACCCAAGGCTTGTCGAAGAGGTATCGGCAGGGGGAGAATCAGGGAAATATGCCAGGGCTCTCGATTTTGAATGGGTCAAAGAACTGCAACAGCAATGTGCCGACAGCAAGGTCCCATTTACATTTCATCAGACAGGCTCGCACCTTATCAAAGACGGCAAACTGTATCATATCCCACGCGAACACCAGTATTCACAAGCAAAAAAAGCAGGACTGAACACCCTCTAATAATCCAGAAGCCGTCCATTATCATTCCAGTCACCAAACATCTCCCCTCTTTCACTGGCATCAATCAATTTTTCCAACCGGCTATAGAAAATTTCCTGATTAGCCTTATTTCTCTGTATGGTATCGATTCTTACTCTTCGATACAAAGGATGGAAAGTTGAAAAAATAGCCCTTGCAACAGGATTTGACTCAAACGCCGCGACTATATCGGAATCCACTACAAACTCTGCAGAAAAATCAGGACACACCTCCCGACCGCTATCTGTCATAAGCCCCAAAGACTCCAGCCTCCTGCACCGATCTTTGTTAAGTTCTGTCCAGTTGCTATGTCTACTTCGTCTGCTGAAACGTTGAAGATATGAAGTATGTTCATTGGTATCATACGCCATTTATTTTAACACATCCACAGCCATCAATCACCTTTCAAGATGTAGAATAGGATATGGCATCCCCTCTCGGTCAAAAGCATCACGCCCTGTTACGCGAAATCCATGCTTTTGATAGAATCCAAGTGCGCGTTGGTTCTGCTCGTTGACATCTACTTTACTTACACCCTTATGCTCTACTGCAAATCTCAGTAACCTGTAACCGTACCCTTTACCTATCACGTCAGGATGAGAGAACAGCATTTCAATCATATCATCCCCAAAAGTCGTGAGTTGCTCTGACCGACGCTAACCACACCTTTGTCAAAGCTGCATAATCATGACATCTTTCTATATCATTCATACCTTAAATATTACCGGTTCAATATAAAATCTGTTGCAAGGGACACCGACTCTCCGAAAGCTTTATCCTGACCTGGAACAGTGATAAAGAGGTGAACAGCATCCGGAAATTCAATACGTATGATTCTGGACCCTACCTTGGCTGCAAATTCCTTCCCCTGATCGCACAATATGTCTCGTCCGGCGGCAACAAGAAGAGTACGCGGAATTCTTTCAAGCATCTTACTGTCACACATCCCGACACTTATACGCTCATCATACGGATCTACATCTCCGGCATAAGCCCTGTTGAACACATCCATGATCTCCGCATCAAGTCCATAACCTTCACCATATTTTTTCCATGACAAAGAATTATCGGCAAAAGCTTTAGTGACAGGATAGAACAATACAAGCGATTCAATCATGCCTACACACCTGTCCGACAAAGCAGACGCTATGGCAAGGTTACCTCCGGAAGAATCTCCTCCGACTGAAATATGTGCCGGATCTATATTTAAACGATTAGAGTTCCTTACAGCATACTCTATCGCATCCACACAATCATCAAGACCTTTCGGGAAAGGATGTTCAGGCGCAAGACGATAGTCAACCGCAAGGACCTTCATCTTACCGGAAGCAGCCATGGCATCACAGAAACGGCCGCAACTGTTAAGACTTCCGAAAGTCCATCCCCCGCCATGAAAATATATCAGCAGAGGAAGCTGTTTAGAATCCGAACAGACAATCGGCTCATAAAGACGTAATGACGGCGTCAGCATAACGGTCCTGACATTATCTGACAGCTGAGGTACAGCATTGCGTGAACTCCTTACCGATTGCAGGTCGCGACTATCTCCGGCTATGGCTTTACGGATTGCAGCTGCCTGTCTCTGTTGCATACCTGAAGGCATCCCTTCAAGAAAACGATCGGCCTGCATTCCCATTGACTCTTTATCGGAATCCTGGGCATATGCATAACCCGAGAAACAGGAAAGCAATACTGCGGCTGTGACAATCCTACAGACAGCCACAACCGCAGACATAAATTTTATGGGATGATAATGCATCGTCGATGATTATAAGACCTGTAATGTCATGCATCACAATGCCGACTCATAGATTGCTGTTGTATCCTGAGCGACAAGAGGCACATAAGCACCTATCACAGCCCCCTTGTTCTCATGAAGTCGACGTACCATCACAGGTATATCCGAAGCTTTCACACCAAGAGATGTCAGAGAGGCAGGCAGACCGAGAGAAGTAAAGAATTCACGCAGTCGTTCAATCCCATTATTGGCAGCTCTGAGATCATCTGCCTCAGTGACACCTAACACCCTGCGTGCAAACTGTGCCACTTTTGCCGGATTACGCTTAGCCACATAACTCATCCATGCAGGCACCATTACGGCAAGCCCTGCCCCATGAGCCACTTCCGGATAAAGCGCGCTGACTTCATGCTCCATAAAGTGTGAAGTCCAGTCCTCTGCACGTCCGGTACCACACAATCCGTTGTGGGCAAGTGTCCCGCTCCACATTATATTGGCACGTGCCTCGTAATCCACAGGTGAAGACATTACCTTGGGGGCTTCAGTCATTATCGCCATAATCAACCCCTCTGCTACCCTATCGGTGACCTCCACACCTGATGTCGGAGAGAAATAACGTTCAAATATATGAATCATCATATCACATATTCCACAGGCTGTCTGATAAGGAGGCAATGTGAAAGTCAGCTCCGGATTAAGACACGAAAACTTTGGGCGGAGAGACATATCGGTACGAAGAGAAATCTTTTTACCGTCATGACTCGTAATCACTGAATTGCCACTCCCCTCACTTCCGGCAGCAGGAATAGTAAGTACCACACCTATTGGAAGAGCCTCTTCCACGATCGCCTTCCCGGCGTAGAAATCCCAGAAATCGCCATCATAAAGTATACCTCCGGCAATTGCCTTGGCTGTGTCGATAGCAGACCCGCCACCCACAGCAATAACTCCGTCAACGTGTTCCTTACGCCCCAAATTTATACCTTCATAGACCTTATCGTCAGTCGGATTTGGCTGTACGCCACCAAGCTCCACATAGCTCACTCCTGCATCAGCAAGGGCAGCCTTCACTCTGTCAAGAAGCCCGCTGCGCACCACACTCCCCTTGCCATACACAAGAAGAACGTTCGACATACCATTGACAACAGCCTGTTTGCCTACCTTTTCCTCGGCTCCGTGCCCGAAAATATAGCGTGTAGGGGTAATATATGAAAAATCGTTCATAATATACTTTTGGATTTAAAAGATTAAAAAGGAGGACATAAGAAAACCCAAGAGTCTCTTATGTCCCCATTCTAAATTATTTAATACTCGGATTACTCAATAATGAGATGATTATTCACCTTCAAGGATCTCAAGCATCTTGATAGCCGAGAGAGGAATGCGGGTACCGGGACCGAATATCGCGGCAACACCTGCTTTATAAAGGAAATCATAATCCTGAGCAGGGATCACACCTCCGGCTGTCACGAGAATATCCTCACGGCCAAGTTTCTTAAGTTCTTCTATTACCTGTGGGATAAGAGTCTTGTGACCGGCAGCAAGAGATGAAACACCAAGAATGTGAACGTCATTCTCTACAGCCATACGGGCAGCCTCGGCAGGAGTCTGGAAGAGGGGACCCATATCGACATCGAATCCACAGTCGGCATAGCCGGTGGCAACCACCTTGGCACCACGGTCATGACCGTCCTGTCCCATCTTGGCAATCATAATACGTGGTTGACGACCCTCGCGCTTAGCAAACTCCTCGCACATCTGCTGTGCCTTGATGAAGTCGGGGTCCTGCTTGGTTTCTGATGAGTACACGCCTGAAATAGTTCTGATTACTGCTTTGTAACGACCTACGACATCCTCGCAGGCATCGGAGATTTCGCCGAGTGTGGCACGGAGTCCGGCAGCCTTGACAGCAAGATCGAGAAGATTGCCTTCCTTTGTGCGAACACATTCGGTGATAGCTTCGAGAGCCTTCTTCACAGCCTCCTCATCACGATGTCCCTTAAGGTCAACGAGACGTGCCACCTGATCCTTACGAACCTCAGTATTATCAATCTCAAGGATATCAATCGGATCCTCGTGGTCAAGACGATACTTGTTGATACCTACGATGGTCTGGCGTCCTGAGTCAATGCGTGCCTGAGTGCGTGCTGACGCCTCCTCGATACGCATTTTGGGTAGACCGCTTTCGATAGCCTTAGCCATGCCTCCGAGCTTCTCGATCTCCTGTATATGGGCCCAGGCGCGATGAGCGATCTCGTTGGTAAGAGCCTCGACGTAATATGAACCGCCCCATGGGTCTACCTGCTTGGTGACCATTGTCTCCTCCTGGATATAGATCTGGGTGTTACGTGCAATACGTGCGGAGAAGTCGGTGGGAAGAGCGATAGCCTCGTCAAGAGCGTTTGTGTGCAGACTCTGAGTGTGACCGAGAGCGGCACCCATAGCCTCAATACAGGTACGTCCGACATTATTGAAGGGGTCCTGCTCGGTGAGTGACCATCCTGAAGTCTGAGAGTGTGTGCGGAGTGCAAGCGATTTGGGGTTCTTGGGATTGAACTGCTTCACAATCTTGGCCCAAAGAAGACGTGCGGCACGCATCTTTGCAACCTCCATAAAGTAATTCATACCGATAGCCCAGAAGAAAGATAGACGCGGTGCGAACGCATCAATGTCGATACCGGCGTTGACTCCGGCACGTAGATACTCCAGACCGTCACACAGGGTGTAGGCAAGCTCAATATCGCAAGTAGCACCTGCCTCCTGCATATGATATCCCGAGATGGAGATGGAGTTGAACTTAGGCATGTTCTGCGAGGTGTACTCGAAGATATCGGCGATGATACGCATCGAGAATTCCGGCGGATAGATATAGGTGTTACGCACCATGAACTCCTTAAGGATATCGTTCTGTATCGTACCAGCCATCTCCTCAAGCTTGGCTCCCTGCTCCAGACCCGCATTGATGTAGAATGCAAGCACAGGAAGTACGGCACCGTTCATAGTCATCGATACCGACATCTTATTCAAGGGTATACCCTCGAAGAGAACCTTCATATCCTCAAGCGAGCAGATCGATACACCAGCCTTGCCTACGTCACCAACAACACGCTCATGATCAGCGTCATAACCACGATGAGTAGCGAGGTCGAACGCAACTGAAAGACCTTTCTGTCCGGCAGCAAGATTGCGGCGGTAGAATGCATTGGATTCAGCTGCTGTAGAGAATCCCGCATACTGACGTATGGTCCATGGACGCAGAGGGTACATGGCACTGTACGGTCCGCGCAGGAATGGAGGAATACCCGAAACATAATCGAGGTGTTCCAGACCTTCAAGATCCTCCTTAGTGTATATGGGTTTAACGGGGATAAGCTCGGGGGTGAGCCATTCTTCCCCCTTGGTTTCGGGGACGTGACGGTCGCCGAAAGCGTCTTTTACAATGTCAATGTCTTTGAAATTGGGTTTCATATCTATATGGGGATGAATGGTTTACTTTTTAAGCAGACGGTTGTTGAAATCGCGCAGGGTATCAAGCACGTTACAACGCACGTGTACATAGTCATTTATGCCCTGAGCCTTGAGGTCATCCATGCAAGCGGGTGCACCGGCAACAACAAACTCGGCACGACCGTTGAGATATTTGAAGGCTGCGGGAGCATACTCT
Organism: Duncaniella freteri; assembly: GCF_004766125.1. Classification (NCBI taxonomy): domain Bacteria; kingdom Pseudomonadati; phylum Bacteroidota; class Bacteroidia; order Bacteroidales; family Muribaculaceae; genus Duncaniella; species Duncaniella freteri. The sequence goes on along the minus strand of NZ_SJSA01000002.1, from coordinate 129,827 downwards.
GCATACTCATCATCACTTGAGCAGAGGACCACGATATCGGCACCCTTGGCGAGAGCGGCATCAACACCTTCTTCGACTGATTCAAAGCCAAGGTTGTCAATGATCTCATAACCTGCACATCCGAAGAAGTTGGTGGAGAACTGGGCGCGTGCAAGACGCATTGCAAGGTTACCGATTGTAAGCATAAACACTTTGGGACGGTTGCTTGCAGCTTCAGTGGCAAGACGAAGAGCCTCAAAATCACTTGCAGCACGCTTGGTGGGGAGACCGGCTTCGCAATCGCAGGCATCAGCCTCCGGATGGCAAGAGCAGGAGAAAGCACCCTGAAGATTGACAATCTTGTCGGCTGCCATCTCATTGACATTTGGATACTGGTTTGTGCCAAGGAGTATATCTTTGCGACGAGCCACATCAATGTGACGTTTCTCGGCACTTTCACGAACTGCCTTCTGCACTTCTCCGGCATTGCAGAGAGCAAGGAAACCACCCTTGTCCTCGACATCGATAAAGAGCTTCCATGCTTCCTTGGCAATAGCCACAGTGATGGTCTCCACATAGTAGGAACCACCGGCTGGGTCGATCACTTTATCAAGGTGGCTTTCTTCCTTAAGGAGATGCTGCTGATTGCGGGCTATGCGCTCAGAGAATTCATCGGGAGTCTTATAGGGAGTGTCAAACGGAGTGACAGTTATTGAGTCAACACCTGCAAGGGCAGCCGACATAGTCTCGGTCTGGCTGCGGAGAAGGTTGACATGAGCGTCATATAGAGTCTGATTGAAACGGGATGTTGTAGCATGCGCCACCATCTTAGGAGCACATTCGCATTCCGGTTTGTATTGAGCTACAACCTGAGCCCACATCATGCGGGCAGCACGGAACTTTGCAAGCTCCATAAAGAAGTTGCTTGACACACCCATATTGAACTTGATGCGGCATGCAACCTCTGTAGCCGAACGGCCAGCCTCTGTGAGAAGAGTCATCCAGTCAGCTCCCCATGCAAGAGCATATCCGAGTTCCTGATAGATATATGAGCCGGCATTGCTGAGCATGTCGCTGTCAACAGAGAGCACTCTCAGACCCTTTACATCCTTAACGGCGTCAAGGAGCTCACATGCCATATTGACGAGCTGAGATGCTTCAAAGCTAACACCTTTGCGCAGAGGCTTCTTGAAGGGATTGAAATCAATTGAACCGTTGAAAGACTCGGCACAACCACACTCTTTAACATAAGCCACAAGAGCCTGGGCCAAAGGAAGAGCCTTCTTTACACAGCATGAGAAATTGACTTCGACCTTAGCTAGATCAATTCCATTGAGAAGTGTCCCAAGGGTATCGGCAGTCGGCTCCTGAACATGGAAGCCGAGAGAATTAACTCCCTTGGTAAGCACATCCAAAGCTATACGGTTAGCCTCTTCGGAGGTCTCTGCAATAATCTCCTGACGCACTTTCCAGTCATTGTCGGTACGTGTGCCACGGAGATAAGGGAATTCACCGGGAAGAGAGTTTGTGGTAGCGAAGTCCTCGATGTCCTCCATCCGGTACATAGGCTGAACATTGAATCCCTCGTTGGTGCGCCACACCAGTTTCTTATCAAACGGTGCGCCCTTCAGGTCAGCTTCCACCTTGGCACGCCACTCAGCAGCGGACACAGGAGGAAACTGTTCAAATAATTTTTCTTTTTTTTCTGCCATGATTTATGGTATTAATTCTCAGTCATATAGAATAGCAGGACAAATGTGAATTGCCCCACATCTTATTTCACTTTGCAAAGATAATGGATAATTTTTTAATTAAAGAAATTTTTCCGTAAAAAAGAAATTGAGGATGTGTCATAATTCGTTAAAAACATGACACATCCTCATATATCTATTATCTATTTAAATCCTCACAATTACTTCACCTGTTCGCGAAGCCATTTTTCGAGTTCTCCGGTCCATTCTCTCTTATACTTGAAACTGTCACGGAATCCCCATCCATGCCCACCTACAGGATATATATGCATTGTGGCAGGCACTCCATTGGCTATCAATGACGAGTAATAGTTGACTGAATTGGCAGGGGGCACCGTACGGTCATCCGAAGAAAGCACTATGAATGCCTGAGGAGTGGAAGGCGTGACTTGAAGCTCGTTTGAAAACCTCTTCTCCTGTTCCTCCGAGGCATTCTTGCCAAGAAGATTGTCACGAGATCCCTTATGTGTATAAGACCGGTCCATAGTCACTACCGGATACAGCAACACCTGGAAATCCGGACGCGAAGCCGAGTCGGAATAATGGGTTGAAAGCATCGATGCAAGATGTCCGCCTGCCGATGCTCCCATAATGCCTATTCTTGAGGGATCTATACCCCACTCTTCAGCATGGCTGCGCACGGTCCGCACCGCTTGTTCGGCATCTGAGAGCGGACGCCTGAAATCACCCTCGGGAATACGGTATTTGAGCACCACATATGTCACCCCTTGCGCATTGAACCATTGAGCCATATCATGCCCCTCGTGCCTGAATGCCTGATGGGAATAGCCTCCACCCGGACACATTATGACCGCAATTCCATTAGGATTAGCCGGACGATACACAGTGATACCGGGGTCTCGTGTGAGATCCGACATGTCAATGTGCACATCTTTAGCTTCCGGTGACGAAAACAGCATCTCTATTTTCTCCTGTGCTGCGGCTGACAGGGAAAGGAGAACGGCTGACAATAGGAAAATCTTTCTCATAACTAATATTTTACTGTGTTATTTTTCGACGCGGCTTGAGCTTCAGCTTATCGAACCCGTTGCCCCACACCCCTCTCACATTACTGTCAGTGATATAGGCTTCCGGATCTACCTCATGGACAATATGGAAAATGTCCGGAGCATCATAAAGACGACACCACACAAGAAGCAATGTCCGCTCCTGATCGGTCCAGTATCCGCGTGTATCTATCGTAGTGACTCCACGCCCTGTCTCATGGCTGATGCGATAGGCTATATCACGCCATCTGTCGGAAAGTATAAAGAACTGTATTGTCTGACGCCCTGCGCCTATAAACCTGTCGGCAATATATGAGTATACAAATATCGATATCCATCCATATATGATGGTCTGGGTACGTGCCTGGATACGCATCTCCATATCACCGTCAAACGGAAGGAAAAAGGACACTGCAACGATACTCATGTCGACAATCATCATAGTGCGCCCTACGCTCATCGAGCTCACGCGCTCCATGACCGCAGCAACAATGTCGGTACCGCCCGATGTGCCGTGATGGCTGAAGTACACACCTATACCTACCCCGCACAGCATAGCTCCCATAAGCACACTGAGAGTCATATCTGTCACCAGAGGAGGGCGTGACGTGAAATAGGTGTTCATCATACCTATAAGCAACGACAGCAACGACGCACCGAAAACAGTCTTATACACAAACGCTTTACCAAGATACCTGTAGGCACACAGCAGCAACAGTATATTGGTGCCATACATGGCGGCAGCCACTGGGATGCGCTCTCCGGAGAAATAATATACCAATGTACCGAAACCCGACATCCCCCCTATCACCACTTGATGAGGGAGGATGAATACGGTAAACCCTACAGCATACACAATCATGCCAAGGATTATGAAAAAATAGTCGCGGCCCGACAATACGAGCCGGCGACAAGCATGAGTGAAATTCATTATTCCTGAGGATGACGTATTTCAGTAGTAAGAGCCTCCGCCCCTGGCGTATATGACACATAGATCTCATCGCCCGGCTTCACGGAATCGTCTATGATCAGTTCAGCGAGCGAGTCCTCAAGATACTTCTGAATGGCACGTTTAAGAGGGCGTGCCCCGAACTGGGAATCATAACCCTTGTCAGCCACAAAATCACGCGCCTCGTCAGTGAGGGTGAGAATGTAACCGAGCTGGGCAACCCGCTTGTAGAATCCGGCAAGCTCGATATCTATAATCTTGAAGATCGCATCACGGCTCAGTGACTCGAACATCACGATATCATCGATACGGTTAAGGAACTCCGGAGCAAAAGCCTTGTTCAGAGCCTTGCGTATCACACCCTGGCTCACATCCTTGTCCTCAGCCGAACGAGCATTGAAACCTATCCCTCCGCCGAAATCCTTAAGCTGACGCGAACCAATGTTGGATGTCATTATAATTATGGTGTTCTTGAAGTCGATACGACGCCCAAGCGAATCGGTCAACCGCCCCTCATCCATCACCTGGAGCAGAAGGTTGAACACATCGGGATGCGCTTTCTCAATCTCGTCCAGAAGCACTATCGAGTATGGATGACGGCGCACTTTCTCGGTAAGCTGTCCACCCTCCTCATAGCCTACATATCCCGGAGGCGCACCCACAAGACGCGACACAGTAAACTTCTCCATATACTCGCTCATATCTATACGTATGAGAGAATCGGATGTGTCAAACATGTACTCTGCCAGCTTCTTTGCAAGATGGGTCTTGCCGACACCTGTCGGACCTAGGAAAAGGAATGTACCGATAGGCTTCGACGGGTCCTTAAGACCGATACGGTTGCGCTGTATCGCCTTTACGATCTTCTCGATGGCATTGTCCTGACCTATTATCTGACCTTTCAGCGTGGGAGCCATCACCTTAAGACGCTTCCCCTCCGCCTGAGCTATGCGTTGCACAGGCACCCCTGTCATCATAGCCACAACCTCAGCCACCTTCTCCTCGTCGACAGTCTCGCGCATCGATGCAAGCTTCTCCTGCCACTCGGCATTAGCGGAATCAAGCTGAGCTTTGAGCTGCTGCTCCCGGTCGCGGTAGGACGCCGCTTTCTCGAAATTCTGGGCCTGTGCGGCTCTCAGCTTCTCAGCTGCCGCCTCATTGATCTCCTTCTCAAGCTCCTCGATAGCAGCAGGCACTGCGATATTGGTGACATGCACACGGCTTCCTGCCTCGTCCATGGCATCAATAGCCTTGTCAGGGAAATTACGGTCACTGATATAACGTTCGGTGAGTGACACACAGGCGTCAAGAGCCTCAGATGTGTATATCACATTATGATGCGCCTCATACTTCTCGCGTATGTTATCAAGAATCACGCGTGTCTCCTCTGGTGTTGTGGGTTCCACCATCACTTTCTGGAAACGGCGTTCGAGAGCACCGTCGTTCTCTATATTCTTGCGATACTCATCGAGTGTTGTAGCTCCGATACACTGGATCTCCCCTCGGGCAAGCGCAGGCTTCAGAAGATTGGCTGCATCCATCGAGCCGGCAGCATTCCCTGCTCCGACAATGGTGTGCAGCTCATCAATGAACAAAATTATGTCCTTATTCTTTGCAAGCTCATCAAGAATCCCCTTGACACGCTCCTCGAACTGTCCGCGATACTTCGTCCCGGCTACGAGCGATGCCATATCAAGCGACACAACGCGTTTGTCGAAAAGTATACGCGACACCTTGCGTTTCACTATTCGCAACGCAAGCCCTTCGACAATGGCAGATTTTCCGACACCGGGCTCACCGATGAGCACAGGGTTGTTCTTCTTGCGGCGGCTGAGGATCTGTGCAAGACGCTCTATCTCCACATCTCTGCCGACCACAGGGTCCAGACGGTTCTCCTCGGCTGCCTGTGTCATGTCATAGCCATATTTATCGAGCATCGGTGTATCGGAATTTCCTCGGCTGCCACCGCCATGCGACTGCCGTGACGCAGATGCACCCTGCCGACCGGATGGGGCCCCTGCCGACGGAGTGGCCTCATCTTCATCCTCCTCATCGTCGTCATCACCGTCACGCTGAAGGCTCATGGGCTTGTCGGAATCCGCTGCGAGAAGCCGGTAAAGGGATTCATAAGTAACCCCTGCGCGACGGAACGGCTCCATAAATGAGGAGTTCTGAGCATCGGAGTTGTGAAATATAGCGAGAATCAGATGGATCGTATCCACCACATTGCTCTTGAGCATACGCGCCTCAAGCACACTGAGCTTTATGATGCGCCCGGTGAGGTCGCTCACCGATACATCCGACAGCGACACTGTGCCTGAGTAACCGCTCTCGGCTGCCGCATTGAAGAGCTCATTATCCAGGTTCTCGTGCAGTTGCTTTGAGGTGCTGCCGCGCGAAGCCCGCTCCACAAGCTTGGAGGCATCGGATGCAGGATCGGATATGAGAGCCAGCAAAAGATGTTCTGGCATCACATAGCGGCTGTTATGACGAGCTGCCAGAGCAGGAGTGGAATTTACTATCTCCTTGAATTTTGTTGTATATACTGTTTCCATTTATTCAAATATATCTTTGAAAGATAACAAAAACCGTGCCAAAAAAGTTAAAGCTTCAATAAAAATTTGTCAAAAAAGCTTTAATGCCTCATACAGCCGATGGACCGGCAAACCCATGACATTATAGAAGCTCCCTGATATACCCTTTATTGCAGCCGCTCCTATCCACTCCTGTATACCATAGGCTCCGGCCTTGTCAAACGGACGGTAACGGTTTATGTAATACCCTATCTCCTCATCGGCAAGCGTGGCGAACTCCACTGTGGAAGTCGCGCTAAGCGACATGCTCCGCTCTGCGGTGCGTACAGTCACACCGGTTACTACCGTCTGTATATTTCCGGAAAGTTTCCGGAGCATACCCATAGCATCTTCCTCGCCATGAGGCTTGCCAAGAACCTCACCGTCGAGTATCACCACCGTATCGGCTGTTATAACGAGTCTGTCATCTCCGGGCAAAAGGGTGAATGCATCGGCCTTGAGTTGCGACAGATATTCCGGGACCATTTCAGGAGACATTCCGTCAGGGACTATTTCATCAACAGGATGGGATGTATCGACAGTAAAATCTATGTCAAGGAGCCCGAGCAGCTCTCGCCGGCGTGGTGAACCGCTCCCCAGCACTACTCTATATGCTGTCAGATTATTAAGTGGACTATTCATATAAATGTCAATTTTAATGCAAATGTAAGCATTATTTATGATATTGGCACCAAAAGAGAACCCATGAATAAGTGTAATACTAACACTTTTCTTTTGAAACAGCATTTATTCTTTCCTCAAAGTGGTGTTTTAACAGATTTTTATTCTAAAAAAACATCACACCGGAAAATTTTGCATCATTTTCTTGTTTTTTACATTTTTTATCCATTAATTTGCGAAAACATAAATTTTGTACACAAAAAACTACAGTGTCATACAGCAATAGAATACACTACTTAACAGAACTGTATTTAACCAATTTAATTTATCACATTATAAATCAATCCAAAAAAATCACAAGCATGAGTAAAATCGGAATGCGATTTGCAGCACCCTTAGCTGTTATGTGTCTGATATTGGGGGGGGGTAAAACCTGCTGAAGCTCAGACTATTACAGGAACAGGGACTGAAAACACGAAAATCAGTGTGTACCGCGGCGTCGTGATTGACGATGAGGGCGAACCTCTACCGGGTGTATCTGTTACCGTAGTAGGACAAAAAGGCTTAGGAGCTGCTACCAATATAGAGGGTGAGTTCTCGCTACGCTACGAAAAGTCCAAATGCGTACTCAAATTCTCCTATGTGGGCATGAAGACCCAGGAAGTCAGAGCCAACGCAGGAAAACGAATGACCGTTCAGCTTGAGACTGATGCCACAGTCCTCGGCACAGCAGTTGCCAACGGTATATACACTCGTAATATCGAAAGCTTCACAGGATCAGTCTCCACATTCAACAAGGATGATCTCAAAATGATCAGTGCCAACAATATCCTAAAAGGATTGTCGGCACTCGATCCTTCTATCATCATGCCTGAGAACACATTGATGGGATCGGACCCCAACACACTCCCCTCTCTCACCATCAACGGCGAAATGAACCCTCAGGCTCTTGCTCAGGAATATGAGACAGACCCCAACCAGCCACTGTTCATCCTTGACGGATTTGAAAGCTCACTACAGGCAATCAACGACCTCAATATGGACCGCATCGAGAGCATCTCTATCCTCAAGGATGCCTCAGCAACAGCCATATACGGCTCCAAGGCTGCTAACGGTGTGATTGTTGTCGAGACTAAAAAACCCGAAGCAGGACGTCTGCAATTGAGCTACAACGGATCACTACAGGTAGCATGGGCCGACCTCAGCGACTATAACCTGATGAACTCTGAACAGAAACTTCAGTTTGAGCTTCTTTCCGGAGAATACGGAGCTCTTGACAGTAATGGTCTCCCAATCGGAGAATCACAGCGCAACAGCTATTTCAACCGTCGTAGACTTGTTGACATGGGCCATGACACATACTGGATGAACGAGCCTCTGCAAAATGCAGTATCACATACTCATAACCTATATATTCAAGGTGGCGACCAGTCGTTCCGTTATGGCGCAGGTCTGTCATACAACAAAAATGAAGGTGTGATGAAAGGATCTAAACGTGATGTCATCAACGGCAATGTAAACCTCACCTATCGTGTGGACAACTTTAATTTCACCAACCAGACCATCATCAACAATGTTAGCTCCAATAACGAGACCGTACCATTCAGCAGATTCTCGGAAATGAATCCGTTTTACGTCAAATATGATGAAGCAACAGGTACTCCTCCCAAATATGTATTCCATGAAAACACCACTTATATATGGAATCCGGTATGGGACATGCAACAAAACAGTTTCAAGAAGGGTGATATAACAACCATTACTGACAACTTCCAATTTGAATGGCGCGCCTCACGTCAATTACGAATCAGAGGTAATCTGCAATATCAACTTCAAAAGTCAACAAACGAGTCATACACATCTCCTAATGAGACAAGCCAGACTAAATTAGAAGACAAAAAACGAGGCAGCTACTCCAACAGCAACACTACCAACAACAGTTACAGCGGACGAATCAACGCTACTTATGGAACTGCAATCGGTGCACACACCATAAACGCTGTAGGCGGCATGCAATTCTCCGAAAAAAATAATCGTTCCTACTCTTTTGCTGCGTCAGGTTACACCAGCGACACATTCTGGAACCCAAACTTCTCCAGTGGTTACCCTGAAGGCACCAAACCTACATCAACTGACTCCAAAACTCGTAACGTCAGTTACTATGCCAATGGCAACTACTCATACGACATGAGATATCTACTTGATTTCAACTGGACCATGAGTGGAGCTTCTCAGTTCGGCATTGATGATCCATTCACCACAACATGGTCGGTAGGTGTAGGCTGGAACATTCATAATGAAAAATGGTTCAAGAGTTCTGAAACAATAAATTTCCTTAAGCTCAGAGCATCATACGGTAATCCAGGCAACCAGAACTATGATGCCAAGCTCGCTGCCTCAATATATGATTTCTACACCATTTACGACAATCCGTTTGGAATAGCCAATATTATCCAACAGTGGGGCAACAACGGTCTGAAGTGGCAAAAGACAAATACATATAATGTTGGTATAACAGCCACCATGTTCAATAACCGTTTGTCATTCAATGCCGACTATCAGATCCGCAAGACCGATCCGCAGCTTGTACGAATCGACCTGCCAGGCTCCACCGGCGTGACATCTGCACCAATGAATGTCGGAGGCACCGACAACCGCTCCATCAGTGTTACTGCAACATATTACATCCTGAAGAAATATGATTTCAACTGGTATATCAGTGGAAATGTGAACCATTACACCACCAAATACTACGGTATCGGCAATCTTCTTGAACAATACAATGAACAGGGACGCGTAAGCTCATCACTCTTGCGCATGTATGACGGAGCAAGCACCTCAGGACTTTATGCGGTACGCTCTCTTGGCATAGACCCTGCCACTGGTAACGAACTACTCCTAAAGAAAAACGGAACTCCAACTTATGAATGGAATTCCGATGACGAAGTGCTCGTAGGAGATTCCAATCCCGATTTCCAAGGCAACTTCTCCACATCGTTCCTATACAAAGGTTTCTCATTCGGAGCATCATTCTCATTTAAAATGGGAGGAGATGTATCTCTCAATACTCTAATGAGTAAAGTGGAAAACATTTCCGGAGAAGCACGCAAAAAGAATCAGGACATCCGCGCTCTTACCGACCGATGGAAAAAGCCTGGCGACATAGCTAAGTACAAACGCATCGATGACACAACCACCTCTCACATAACTACACGATTCATCAAGACTGAAAACACATTCAGCTGTGGTTCCATCAATGTTGGTTACCGCACGTCGAATGCTAAATTCCTGAACACTATCGGAGCCTCATCTATAGACATCCGCTTCTACATGAACGATATTTTCAGAATCTCTAATATAAAAGAGGAACGCGGTCTTAGCTACCCATTCCAGCGTTCATGCACCATGTCATTCGGCCTGAGTTTCTAACGCACCTAAATACAACAAACGACATTCTTTATGAAAAATATATTTATAAAGGCTATAGCCTCAATAATGTTACCCATCTCATTAGCCTCCTGCTCTGATTGGCTTGAGGTGGAGATGCAGGACAAAATCATGGAGCCTGTACTATTCGGAAACTATTCAGGATATGTCTCGGCCATGAATGGTGTCTATCTCAGCCTCAATGATTACTATACTGATGGTCAACTCATGGATATCCTTGACGTAATGGCACAGTATTATTATGTCACCGACGATAACAATCATAAATTCCGTCTATATCAGTCATTCGATTTTAAAGACAGTGATATCGAGTCAAAAAACTCATTTCTTTGGAACAAGGGATATACACTCATAGCGTACACAAACACCATTCTCAATCACCTTAGTTCAATAGAAGATACTCCGTTGACTCAGAATCAGTTCAATATCTTGCGTGGTGAGGCTTTGGCGATGAGAGCAATGCTGCACTTCGATATCCTTCGTCGTCATGGGGTCAATTACTCGGCAGATCCAAATGCCGAATCTATACCTTATCAGGATGATACAAGCCGAGAAATCAAACCATTCCTTTCCAATAAGGTTGTAATGGAGAAAATCATCGGTGACCTCACCGAAGCAGCAAACCTGCTGAAAGATCATGACCCCATCATCACAGAAGGTATCAAGGATACCCAGACAGAGGACAACGGCGTGGCAAGTTATGATATGTCATTTCGCCAGTTACGCCTTAACTATTATGCTGTGCAAGGACTTCTTGCCAGAGCTTACCTTTGGATGGGCGACAAGACAAACGCTTACAAAACCGCTAAAAATGAGATTATCGATAAGGCAAACACCGAAACCCTCGAAGTATTCCCATGGGTAACTTCTGAGCAAGTTGTTGCCGATGGAAAGCCCGATCTGATTTTCTCTCCGGAAGTAATGTTTGCAATGTACAATAGCAAACGCTCATCATATCACACTAATACATTCGCTCAGGCTCTATCAATGCCCAATCGTCTCACATTCTATGGCGAGACCAAAGATGACTCCAAAGTATCCATCTTGTATGACTATCCGAATGATTATCGACGTAACCAATGGGAAATGGCTGATCCTCTCCAAGGAGGTGGCGATGACGAAGATCCTGTAACCACTCTTGTATTCAACAAATATGCCGATTTCAAGAATGGAGCCACAGAATCCACATATCGTTACATGATACCAATGATCCGTATGAGCGAAATATATATGATTGCTGCTGAAGCCACAACTGATCGCAATGAAGCATACGAACTGCTTAATGCCATACGTAGCCACCGAAACAGTCCGGATCTTGACAGCAACGATAATTTTGACATCAGTCTTGTATATGAGTTCGCACGAGAAATGGTAGGTGAAGGACAATTGTATTTCTTCTATAAGCGTAGACAAGAGTCGCTCATCATAAGTCGTACTGGATCCTATGATTTTAATATGCTGCAATCTAACTACGTATGGCCAATTCCTGAATCGGAAATCGACAAACGCATTCATACTGAAAAATAACTAATATTTTATACTATAATTATATGAATAAGCTTATATATCTTACATGTATTTTGTCCATATCCATCTTGTGGGCAAGCTGCACCAAAGAGGATATCGACATATACAGCGGTGACGATGCGCTGTTCTTTGCTCAACAATGGGGAGTCGCTCATTTTGAAAATCATATCAATCCGTCAAATGCTTCAAAGAACAGCCATCAGGCATATTCCAAGATAGGATTCGGAGGAATGCTTGAGGAAGACTCTCTCCTGTTGCTCAATGTCCAAATCTCTGGATTTATCAAAGACTATGACCGTCCTTTTGGGATTGAGGTTGTAAACGACAGCACTACAGCCATCAATGGCACGGAATTTGAGTTGGTTGATCCTGTCGCAGATGCAGTCATTCCGGCAGGCGGTTCGAACGCCCTCATCAGAATACTGTTCCACAAAACAGAACGAATGGATAATGAGAATCTGCAACTCCAAGTACGGATTATTCCAGGAGAGCATTTTGTCCTTCCATTTGATAATGAAGGATACGGAAGAATGCCTATTATTCCGAGCACCAACACCATTTTAAATGAATACAACAATCTTAATTTAGATCCATCGATTCACAATATATTCATAAATAATTTCCTTACAATGCCTCCAGGCTGGGTTAATAATTTTATGGGAATATGGTCTGAAAATAAATTCCGCCTACTTTTGGATTTCACCAATGAAAGACTCGGATGGACAATCGCCACATGGAATGATAAAGAAAATATGTGGCCACCGGCTACTCGTTATAAGATGCCACAAGCCTTGCTTGCAGAATATCTTTTAGAGCAATACAAAAAGGGTCGTGAACATTGGGTCCTGGATCCGGATGGCACTATGATGTGGGTACCGGACCAAAATCTGCCTTGGGGCGAGGATGCGCGTCCCGAAAACATGGAAGGAAACTAATAGTCATCATTAAATCATACTCTAAGTAATGAAAACCAAACTATATATATTGCTCTGTACTATAGGCTGCATTTTGCCTGCTTGTGTAGAGGATGAAGGTAATTATAGCTATAGGCCTGTCAATGAGATAATCATTGATGGCATTGAAGAATCATACCCAGGCATGGCATATAGCGATATAATTGAAATAAGGCCCGAAATCACTGGCTCTGTAAATGGCGATGACCTTTCCAACTATGAATACACTTGGTATCGTTGCCGAGGATCTCATGTCCATGACACAATAAGTCACGAAAAGGACCTGGTATGGAAAGCAAATGCAGCTCCAGGAAACCACACATTCTATCTTTCTGTAAAGGATAAAGAAACAGGTTATGAAAAGAATTATTCCACCACAGTAAGTCTTTCCTCTCCGTTCACTCGTGGATTCCTTATATTAGGCAGTCGGCCTCACACCGACAATCTGGTCGGTCTTGATATGCTTTCCATGGTCAATGGTCGTAACGACACGATTTATGCAAAAGATGTGTTTGATAATTCTGAACGCAAATTAAGAAATCCAAAAAATCTGATACTTACAGGCAGTTCTCGTATGAATCGCCTATATCTACAGACTGAGGATGCAACCTACAATCCGGTATTCACATCTCAATTTGAAACCTTAGGTGATGAATTCAATGACATGGGACTGATTGAGTGCCTGGAACCACACAAAGTGCCGATGAAACTGATGGATGTAGCTATGCGCCAAGGAGTTCACACATTAATGCCACTAAGCACCGCTCCACGTGTATACCTCACTGAGGATCTTGCTTTTGCCCACAAAGGCACAGAAAAGATGAACCAGGCATTAAACAGATATGGAATAACTTCAAAAACATATTTCAAATTCTATCCATATATTTTCTACAACACACGTAAGAGACTTAGTCATATTATAAATGACTATAGCGGCTCACTGTCTCCAATAGTTATATATGACCGTGATTATGATTGTTTCTCATATATCCAAGGAACCGCTTTGAGCTTTACACATTCCGTTCAAATCCAAAACACGGCAATATTAATGCAAACAGGCATATATATGATGAATCAGCCCAACGGTCGTACAATTGTATATGGAGAGAATGACTACTATCCGTCAAATGCTCGTTGCAATGCCATCATGAAAGATAATGATGACAAATACTATCTGTACCGTTTCGTATTGGGATGCCCTGGTATGGGTATGGCAACTCAGCCTAAAATAACAGATCCATTTTTCAAGGTCCTTGATCTATCCAAGATGACAAACTTCATGCAGCGAGAGCATATTTTTTTCGCTTCAGGAGCATCTTCATTGATATATTACTCAGTTGGGAACACATTATATGCCTATGATTACGTAAGTGAGAAACTTGCCAGCAAGCAATTTGACAGTAAAATCACATATCTTGCACCAGAAGTATCCAGCACTCGTAACTATAATCACTACTGGGTAGCTACATTCGATGGAGAAAAAGGTCACCTCTATAAAATGCAGACCATTGATAATACATCCGGTCCGACATTCAATCACCTGACCAACCAAGATTGGGAAATAGACCTAGAGATCAAGTCCGTACTATGGAAATCTGGTCAGATTTACTAATCCTCCATATTAAAAGAATGAAAAGAGCAAAACAACACTCCTTTCATACATGACAATGAATCCACTGCCTGGGAAAACATCCGATTAATAATCTGTTTCCCGGGCAGTTTTTTCTGTTAAAGGCTAAACTTTCAGAAATTATTTAAGTCTTATATTTATAAGACAATATTTTTCGGACTTATTATTTGCAGTTCAATGAATAATTGCTAATTTTGAGTCGCCTTAATGACAAATAATACCCGATCATCACATATCATTTACTACCAATATCAAGTATGAAAAAATTTTTAGCATCTATGCTCATGGGAGCAGCCGTATTGTCTGCATCTGCGCAGACCGACTTCCGTCACATCTCTTTTGACGAGGCACTCACTGCTGCCAAGCAAGAGAACAAGCTCATCTTCATCGACTTCTACACCACCTGGTGCGGTCCATGCAAAATGATGTCCAACAAGGTGTTCCCCCAAAAGAACGTCGGTGACTTCATGAACGCAAAGTTCATTCCTCTAAAGATGGATGCCGAGAAAGAGGGTCTGGAACTTGCAAAAAAATATGCCGTAAAGGCCTACCCCACTTATATTATCCTCAATGCACAGGGTAAGGAAGAAGCTCGTTTCACAGGTGCCATGGAAGGCGATGTGTTCATAAACAAGGTGAATGCAAGCCTTGACCCCGAACAGAAGCCCGAACGCCTCAAAGCCCGCTACGAAGCTGGCGATCGAACTCCTGAGCTCGTAAACACATATGCCATGCAACACTTTGAGAAACGCGACGAAAAAGGCGGTTTCAAAGTCATCGACGACTATTACAACTCACTCTCCGACGCTGACCGCATAAAGGATGAAAACATCTTCATCTTCACAAGATACACATTCGATTTCGACAGCGAACGCACACGCTTCATGGTTGATCACATCAAAGACTTCAGCAAAGCTTCTGCATCATCTGTCGGCGAACGCTTAGCGGATATATACAAAACCGAGCTTGGCTCTTACTTCTCAGGCTACAAGCGTCAACAAGGGCTCTATGACGAGAACGCTTACAATAAACTGAAGAAAGAGATGAACGACCTCGGCTTCAATAATGATGGCAAGTTCACCCCTGCATTCGAGTTCATCGAACAGAGAGGCAAAATGAACGACACCGAATTCCTCGCATACTGTGAAAACAAGTATGACAATTTCTCGCAGAACTATAAAGAGCTCCTGGTGATGAATCTCCCTCGTCTTTTTGACATCGAGAACCCGACCACAGCAGCCAACATCTGCAAATTCATACGTAACCGTATCGCAAAAATGAGCCCGGTATGCATCCAGATGGCAGGTCGCACACTTGGCTCCATCGAGAAATAAATAATTCATAATGACATAGGGAACAGGAGGACATGAAGCATCTGCCCATAAACACAAAACGTATATGGTCAGGCAACAAAAACATCGTCCCCCTGTTCTCCTGTCTCAACCCAGAGACATCAGAACAAATTATTATATGCGACGTTTATTAGCCTCCATCCTTTTCTCATTCACAATCATTGGAGCCGTATGCCAGACTGACTTCCGCGACATAAGCTTCGACGAAGCCCGCAAAGCTGCAAGCCGGGAAGGCAAGCTCGTGTTTATGGATTTCTACACATCATGGTGCGGTCCATGCAAAAGAATGACTGACCAAGTATTCCCTCAAAAAAGTGTTGGCGACTATATGAACGCCACATTCATACCCCTCAAGCTCGATGCAGAGAAAGGGGGCAGTGAACTGGCAGCACGTTACAAGGTCAAAAGCTATCCCACATACATAGTCACCGATACCGCCGGGCATGAAATAGCAAGGCTGTCATGCGCTATGCCGGCAGAGGAATTCCTGGAAAAAGTACGACATGCGATCGACTACGGAATGACACCCGAACGCATAAAGGAACGTTTTGAAAGCGGCGAACGCACACCTCAGCTCGTTGAAGCTTACGCCATGCAGCTTGTCGACAAAGGCGAATACCGCAATATCAACAAAATCATAGACGAATACTACCATTCACTCACAGACTCCCAGAAACTCGACCCTGCGAACACGTTTGTGTTCACTACATTCACCATGGGCTTCGACAATGAGCGTACGCGCTACATGATAGAACATGAGGAGGAATTCAAGAAAAACAATATCAAAGCCATAAACGACCGCATAACCCAATATCACAGATTTCATAAATGAAAATAACAACATCTCTGCCACGTATCATTATTCCGTCTTGCATCGGCGTGATGATGTGCGCATCGGCATTAGCATCGGGGACGGCACCTGAATATTACACCGACTACCCCTCAAAAATAGAAAATGTCACAGCCCAGCTGCGCGGCTATATCAACGAGCATCCCGAAAGGACCACCGACTCGATGATGAACCATGTGCTCGACGACATAAATAATGGCAAAATAGCCAGTGTTAAGACTCTTGCATCCTTACGTAAAAAGAAACTCTCCACAGAAGATCTCTACGACCTGTGCCGCAAAAGCACACTCGTGTTCGGCAAAATGGAGCACGTAGGATATCTCGGCAAAGACTCGGCATATTCCAACGCCTCAGCTGTAGCTCTCACTCCCGACGGCATATGCGCCACCAATTTCCATGTGATAAGCGACATAGTGATATGCGGAGCCTTCGACTACAAAAAACAGGGTGACCGCTCCAGGTTCGTAATGGATTGTGACGGCTACGCATATCCCATGCTATCGGTCATAGCCATCGACCCTCTCAACGATCTTGCCTTGATCAAGGTCGACACCCGGGACAAAAAGCTCACCCCTGCCCCACTCAACACTGCAGCCAAGCAGGGCACCAAGGTATATTGCCTCTCCAATCCAAGCGGAGCATACTTCCATTTCACCGACGGCATGGTGAGCAACTGCACACGCACTACCGACAAGCGCAGCGGACACACCAAATACATCATGGAAGTCACCTCCGACTACGGTGTCGGGGCAAGCGGCGGTCCGATCTTTGACGAACACGGCAATCTCGTAGCCCTCGTCAGCTCCACCCTGTCACTGTATGCCAACCCTCAGCAATTCCGCAATTTCCAGATGTCATACAAGCAGACTGTACCTGCATTCCTCATCCGCGAACGTTTTTCCGATTAAACCATGATTATGAAAAAAACAATAATTTCCACTATACTGCTGCTATCACTCGGACTCTCGGCATCAGCTCAGAACCCCGGACATAACCGTCGTGGCGAAGGTGACCGCGAAGCTGCGGCAAAAGAGATGCAGGCAAAAATGAAAGAGGAGGCAAACGCCTACTACGCAAATGCCGACACAGCCGAATACGGCATAAGATACCGCCTGAAATACCTGTTCAACAAGGAAAAAAATCTCACATTCGAAGAGGACCGCATAGTACTCATCACCCCCAAAGTAACCCTCTACCAGAGCTATGAAGGCATAGGTGAGACTCGCTGGCGTCTCGCCAATCCTAACGGTCAGGGAGGCGACCTCGGGCTTGCCTATCATCTCACCCCCGACTACTACTTCTACTATCCGGCAACAGGACGCAAAGTCAACACCTATCGCATCATCTCAGAGGAATTCAAGCTCAAGGATTTCACCTGCGACAACAAATGGAATATCACCGATGAGGAAAAGACCATCGGAGAATACAAATGCAGGAAAGCCACAATCTCGAAAGGCGGACGCGACTGGTCCGCATGGTTCACCAACGATCTGCCACACGTAGGAGCACCCCGCGATTTCAACGGACTCCCAGGAGTAGTGCTCGAAGTCGCCGACAAGGACAACGAGGTAAGATGGATGTTCAACGGAATTGTCAACCATGTGGAAGGAGACACCCTGTTCATAAAATATCCCGACAAGTTCTCCGATATCCCGGTAGAACGTTTCCCGAAAATACTTCACATCTTCGCGACATGCGACCAAAGCAACTACCTGCAAAACTCAGGGATCTACGACAAGCATAAAGGCTCATACCCCTTGAAATACCGTCCATCCACCGGAATTGATGCTTGTATCATAGATAACCCCATCGAGAAAGAATAATCACACTAAAAAATTACAGGGCCATAGGTCAAAGAACGATAATTCATATCAGCTCTTTGACCTATGGTCTTAATTATTCACGGAAATTTTGTACCTTTGCACTCGAAACGCATTGAACCCTCACGCGTTATCACTTGTTTTTTCGCTAAACCGCAATAATCATCAACCCGAAATATGTCACAGTTAATCGCTATAGTAGGTCGGCCCAATGTCGGCAAATCAACCCTTTTTAACCGCCTCACACAGACCCGCACAGCCATCACCAACGATGAAGCTGGCACCACGCGTGACCGTCAGTACGGAAAAGTGGAATGGGTAGGCAAAGAATTCTCCATCGTCGACACCGGAGGCTGGGTAATCGGAAGCGAAGACGTGTTTGAAAGCGAAATCAACAAACAGGTACAGGTAGCCATCGAACAGGCCGATGAAATCCTTTTCGTTGTCGACGCCACCAACGGTGTCACCGATCTTGACGACCAGGTGGCAGAAATACTGCGACGGTCATCCAAACCGGTCATTCTTGTAGCCAACAAAGTAGACGCCGGAGAATCACTCTACAACATAGCTGAATTCTACTCGCTCGGACTCGGAGACCCCTACGGAGTATCTGCCGTCAGCGGATACGGCACCGGCGACCTGCTGGATGAAGTCGTAGCCAAAATGCCCGAAAAAGACAATGACGAATCCGACATACTCGACGACATCCCCAAGATATGCATCGTCGGCAGGCCCAACGCCGGAAAGTCATCGCTTGTCAACTCATTTATGGAACAAGAGCGTCACATAGTCACCGACATAGCCGGAACCACACGTGACTCCATATACACAAGATACAACAAATTCGGATTCGATTTCTACCTCGTCGACACCGCCGGCATACGCAAGAAAAACAAAGTCAACGAGGACATCGAATACTACTCCGTGATCCGCTCCATCAGGGCTATCGAAGCCTCCGATGTATGCCTGCTCATGATCGATGCCACACGCGGCATCGAAGCACAGGACGTCTCGATATTCTCACTCATACAACGTAACAAAAAAGGTTTCGTTGTAGTGGTCAACAAATGGGATCTCGTAGAGGACAAGAGCAAGGAAGCAATAAAGCACTACGAAGAAGCCATACGCGCACGCTTCGCGCCATTCATCGACTTCCCGATAATCTTCGCATCCGCACTGACAAAACAACGCATATTCAAAGTCCTTGAGACAGCTCTTGACGTATGCAAGAACCGTCAGCGCATCATCCCCACATCACAGCTCAACACTGTGATGCTCGAAGTAATCTCGGCATATCCCCCGCCAGCCAACAAAGGCAAATTTGTACGCATCAAATACGTGACCATGCTCAAAGGCTCGCCGATCCCCACATTCATATTCTTCTGTAACCTCCCGCAATGGGTCAAAGAACCATATCGGAGATACCTGGAGAACAAAATACGCGAAAACTGGGATTTCCACGGAACCCCGATCAACATATTCATGCGCGAAAAATAAAATATCCGCCACAACATATCACCTTATCTATCACGCAATGCCTCCTGAACCATCCACAGGGCATTGCGTGATATTTATATACCACCCAATAATCCCAAACTCCCCCACCCCACCCATTTTATTGCCCGATTATCATAAACAATGATTCGGTAAAATTTGAGGTTGTTCAGCCTTGGCTAAGCCGCTAACTGAGCCAACCGATGATTTATCTTCTTAATTATTTTGAGATGCGGAGATTTTCCGCAAGTCGAAATAATTGTTGAGGCGAGATAAGATTCAAACATAAGCCGTTTGAACTGCGCTACCGAAAGATCCGGATAATCCTTCCTTATGACCTCTTTGCAGACATTGAGGGCTGTGAAGGAAAGATTGAACGCAAAGTCAAGCCGCTCCCTGTCGCGGGTCTGCTGTGACTGAAGTCCGGTAAACTGCTTGGCATCGCGTATACCGAACTCAATCTGAAAGCGGGTGCGGTAGAAACCGATGATCTTTTCAGGCCTCATGTCGGTGTCGGTAGAGAAGTAAAGAAGAGTCTCTGCGTTTTCAACCGGACAGACCACGATACGGATGTCGCGTTTCAATGCCCTCGAATGTACGACCGCCGTGTGACATCGGGTTTTGTTTCCTTTGGAATCCTCATATATGAATGAAGTGAACACGGACATGTCAAGGTTGGAGAAATCCACTTTCTCTCCATACTTTTTCTTTCTGCCGCGTCTTCGCGGGGCGGAGGAATCCGGTATGGCCAGATACCTCAGATATGAGTTGGCACGTAATCTTCCGACAAATCGAAATCCCATGCCAATCACTTCATTTACAAACTCATATTTAGAGAAAAAGGCATCGGCAACCAGAATATCCGTCAGTGAGAGCAGCTCTGTCGCCTTTGACCTTACAAGTGCCACATACCAGTCAAGCATTGACATTTGTTTCTCAGATTCAAGAGTCCTGAAGTTCGGTGACTGGACAGCACCGAGCATCACGCATGTATGTTTACTCAGACTTATTGCCCCGATCGCCATTATCTCCAGACCGCGTTTGACACGTTGTGCCACCCCTGACCAGAAACGGCCTATGCCATACGTCAGTCTGCCTGCTTTTGAGATGAACGACGGATCGATTGCCACTGCCATGTCATCGGCCGGCCCAAAACAATCCTGCGCCATACCTATGTTGACTTTCATCCAGTCTACGGATGTCTTGAAATTGGAAGCAAAGGTCTTGGCTGTACGACCGCCATAGCGCGACAGCCGGGTAAAATTGACTTTGCCCGGAATCAACGCTACAGTGCGTATTGTTAAAATCAGCCAGTTGAGGAACCTTTTGCTCATCTTGGTTGTAGTATTTTCAAATACCGACTTACACCGAAAGGTGAAGTCTTTGAGAATCGCCAATACGTTCATACGCTAAGATTTTTATAATGAACGCTTTGGCGATTCATTTGTATTTGACAATTCGATATATTAACTTAAGTTTCAACTACTTCGGTAATTTTTACCGAATCATTGATAAAGTTACATGGATTTATTGTATCTTTGCGTATGGCAACACTCTATAAGATATTGATTCTGTGTGTTGGCTTTGCTCTCTCCTGCAACCTTTGGGCGCAAAGTCATCGGAATCCTATGCAAACAGACATAAGTCCGCTTAAAATTGAGCGCGATGCTCTTGGAGCAGTGTACTATTGGATAGACAATAATGCGCTTGACCTTGACCGAGTGGATTACAGTGACTTGTATGAAACTTATCTAACGCCTATTGATGGACAGTTGTTTGAGGACTGTACTCGGCTATTCATTGAGGGGAAACTTCGTTTGGAGCCTACCTTCCTAAAAACATATAGTTATTGGGGTAGTCACACTTATGATGCTCCTGTCAATGGGGTACTTGGCAATGATTTCAAGCGGATAGAGGTCTATTTCTATACTGATGCGTTAAAAACTGATTCCGTGACATACTCCGTAAGGGGGCGAACAAAGGTGAAGAAGAATATCTGCGATTTTTCGGGAGAAGTCAAAATCAAGAAAATCTACCATGTTTTTGAGCGCGACACCGATTCTCCTGACTACTATAAAATTATCGCTGATTATTCTCTTAGGGAAGATTCTGTGCAGAAAGGAAGCGGAGTATTTCGCGGTATATTAGGCGCATACGGATATGTCACGGATGATGCTCCAGAAGTTATTAAGGTAGACAACACAGATCAGGACGGCGACGGCTATATGAATCGCTCCTATGTCGGTACATGGCAGAGTTATAAGACCCCGGCGATAGTAAAACGCTGTATGTGGGGAGATAACCGTCTGCCATTCCGCTTTGATTTCGATATAGGTGCCGGAGAAATTCGCGTGAATTCAAAATATGCCTCACCCGAATGGGATAGATTCATGGAGGGTAAAGACCTTGATGTTGTAGAACCCGAAAGTGGCGATAGCCGTGCCACCTATAAAGATCCGTGGTGGTGATGAATCTGAACGATAAACGATTTTGGATAGCGTGGGCTATAGCCGAACTACTGCTGTTGGCATCCTGCATAGATTTCGTTGTCAGGTGTCAATCGCTTGGCATGATATATGTATTTGCTATAACCCAGCCGTTAATGATAGCTGTGGCATTATTCAAAACGACTAATCCAAATGCCGCATTGGTAAATTTGATAATCATCAGTTTATATACGGTTTATTCGATTTATCTTAGAAACTGTTTAAAATTAGAATTGAAAAAATGTTATAGGGCATAACAAACCCTCAGCCAAAGTGTTGAAGGAGAAAAACATTGTTCACATGCATAGAATCAATCTCTATCAGACACTTTTGACCGAGGGTCAATGGTCTTATATAAACAAAGTATTCTTCGAAAATGATTGTCGCAAACGTAAAAATTCACTACGGAGCCTATTCGAAGCGGTATTATACCTACTGGTCACAGGATGTCAGTGGAGGATGCTTCCGCACGATTATCCCAAGTGGCAACTGGTGTACTATTACTTCCGAAAGTGGTCCAAAGAAGGTAGAATCGAACATTTGCTCAACAAACTTGTACGAAAGGTGAGGAAGAAACGAAATCAATCAGAAAGTCCCTCTGTAGGAGCATTGGACGCACAAAGCGTTAAATGGGGCAACCGTAAGAGTGACAATGGATTTGACGCAAACAAGAAAGTCAAGGGCATCAAACGTAACATAGTGGTTGACCGCAATGGCTTTATTCTTGCCCGGACAGTATGCAGTGCATCGGTTCATGATTCCCATCAGGCTCACCCATTGTGTAATGCAGCAGACAGAGAGTGGGAACGGCTTGAAAAGGTTCTTGTTGACCGGGGTTACCGAGGGGAGATTGCTAAAGATATTGAAAAAGATTTTGCAATCAGCCTTGAGGTTTCCAATACTCCAAACGGGACTAAGGGATTCATACCGAAACCTCTCAGATGGGTGGTCGAGAGAACTTTCTCATGGCTTGACTGGTTCCGTCGCCTTTCACGCAATTATGAAGAATCAACCGAGGTCGCTGAAGAAATGATTGATTTGGCTGCCATAAAAATTTTATTGAATCAAATTTAAACAGTTTCTTAGATTGACGCATGAGGATACTGATGGCTGGGGCTGGTTTGCTTTCGCGGTTGTTCTTCCAACTGCACAGCTAATACTGCTATTACTATATTGGGGGCTTGAAAAACTCGCAGGAATTACCGAACATAATCAATGACGATATTACCATGGAAGATGCTTTAAGATACATAATTATCGCTGTTATCCTTTATGCCGTTTGCATGGGGATATATAAGGCTGTTCGCACTCGAAAAATTAATTATTGCTTTTGGGCGATTATTGGATTGTTTGGAATAGAGATATGGCTGTCGAGAGGTTTTCTCATTACTCTCCAGATTTATGATTGGGCTACATGGATTGTATGCTTTTTGACAATAAGCAGTTTCCTTGGTACTAAAAAATCGAAGTTAAGTCGATGTATAAGCGGCATTACTTTAACGAGCCTCACATTGTCATTGATAGGTTTTGTTATTCTAAATATTATTGCGGACCGAAAAGATAAAATTGTGATTGAAACACCATTAAGCGGATATTCAACAGCCCGAATTGACGAGATATATTTCAAATACAATGGTAAATCTTTTGAGCGTGCTTTCAATCTAAAGGATTATTCCAATATTGATGATTTGCGAAATGGCTATAATGTGGAACTGACCATTATCCCCGTTGCTAAAAACATAGCTAAGATTGAGTCTGTAGATCTTGTGCCAAAACTTGAATTGATGAAATTGAAAGGATGTAGGCAATGAAGTTCTTAAAGAAAATATTTGTCTGCTGTTGCCGTTTCCAAGAACGTATAGGAAATGGAGATATGCCTGTGGCTATGTCTATGGGCATGATATTGTTTACAATTTACATATACTTAACTGCCATCTCAATAGGCGTTTCATTCTATTGGGGAAACATAATTGGTAAGCACTTAATATTAGACTTCAAAAACTGATGCTTTACAATATCCTTATATGTTGTTTAATAGGAGGAATGTTTTATCTAAAACACCTTAAAGACAATCGACTAAATCAAATTCTGTCTATCGAGATTTCCAAATCTGATAAAATAAGTGCTGTTGTATTCATTATTGGAAGTATAGTCAGTCTATGTGGAGTATTTATGTTTATGTGGGCTGTAAATAATGGGTTTATATTGGAAGGAGGCAAGGAATGAAAAAATTACTTTTGATCATAATAGCATTATCGACTTTGTGTATATCGTGCAAGGGCAAAGGCACGACATCGGCATCAAATGACAATAAGCATGATTCTATTACAGAGATATACGATAGCAAATCATTTGAATTCCTAAGGAAACTCGGCATTGAAGAAGAATCACTAATTGCGAAAGATGATTCTTTGCCGGCTCCATCTGACAATGATTATCTCCTTACCACAAAAGAGCAAGGGGGGTTGCTCAAAGGTGTAATCACGTCAGACTTTAACCTGTCCGATACCGCATCGGTATATCTTGTATCAGTCAGGCAAATAAATGATAATGTAGTATTATGCCAATATAAATATCTGTTCAGCGATATTGAAGATGTGTATATTGCGACATACAATTTCGATGGAACTTTTATTGACGCAATGTATGCAGGAAACTGTTGGGATAAGTCGGATTTATTAGATAATCCGTCAGACTCAACAGAGTTAATATGTGCCGAGCATACTTTGATATATTTTATCACAGACCATGAATTTACATACAACTATGAATACAAAGAAATAGAACATAACATCAATAACGACGAGGACACAACCACATACTCAGAAACGGTTTCAATGTGTTGTAACATAGAGAGGAACGGCAAAATAGTAATAACTTCGCCTGAGGCTGAAACGTATGAGGAAGGCGTATTCAGACTATGGAGCGGCTCAGACAGCAAAGAGGAATGGGATCAGGTTAGAAAGATACAGACACTTACCCGCTATCCTTGTTCTGATGAAACCGTGCTTGAACAATGGGATAGTCTGGGAAATAGTGTTGATGCAGCTACGGCAGAATCATTCGTATTCAACTTTTTTAATTACGTATTCATGCCACAGCCGGAAAAGGTTTTGAGATATATTTACGAAAATCGTGACTATAAATCTCTGTCCCTGACGATGCCTCTTGGATTCTACTACACATATACCCCACAATCCCGCAAAAACATTGATGCAGCTATCGCCAAACTCGACAATCCGGCAATGCGGGCATACTATAAGAGAATGACGGAATTATGGTTGTCAAAAGATTGATGTTATGAAAAATTTGATTGGTATTACGTTCCTAACGATTATTGCATCTTCTTTAATTATTGCATGCAACGGAGGAAATAGATCCGGTGACATCACACAGCTGCAAACTATAGAAGATTCTGTAACTGAAAATATCGCTGATGTTATCAGAGGCCGGATAATCGAAGATACCGTTATCGGGCACTGGACTATCAAAGCGACTAAAGATTCCAATGATATTGTAGTTGGGCGACATGACTGGGAAGTGAAAGATTCCTCCGTCTTTCTGACCATATCCTATGACCGAAATATAGTGTACTCCGACAAGGAAATACGGACGAAAGATGTGGTCGGCACCGAAGGTGAATATATCATGCAGTGGGGAGGTGAAGTTTTTTGGGTATCGGATTCGGCCATCTACTTATCATTTGGCTGCTTCCTTCCCGACACGGACGACGGTTGGAACATGTTGTATCAGATTCTTAATGATGGCACATCAAATATTATAGTTCTTGAGTATGAGATGGGTGTTGATGGGAATTCATATATTGCCGACTTTATGGCTCTATATCTGAACGAAAGAGCGGCCGGCACATCATCATCAGACTTGAAAAGACTGTATGAACAGTATTGCTCCAAAGAGCTTGCAGAAGAGTTATACGCCGCACTACTCCCGATTGTTCCGGATGATGCCGACTTTCGGCACGCCTATAAAACAATTCAAATAGAACCTCAAGACGGTTTTACAGGACTTCCGTTGGAAAAGTATTCATTCGAGGTTAAATTCAAGCCTTACCACAACGATGATAACGTGACAGACATCCTGTATATGGAAGTTGACGGGACGACAAACAAGATTATAAAAATAGATAGCGGTGAAAGAAAAGTGATATGAAACTGACCGATAAACGATATAGAAATCAGATTTTTAAGAACACCTCATTCTGCAATGGTGGCATTGCCGTTTGGTGGACTAAAAAGATATTTGAACGATGCCAATTCCTGAGTTGTGACTTTTCCGATGTCCTTGCAAGAGGCTGTCGGTTTACTGATTGTGTTTTCAAACGCGGTAAGCTGCAACACTTTTCTATGGGTGGAAGGACTTTGATTTTGTTGCGAAAATCTATATATAAAGGTTGTACCTTTGAACGTATTAAATTAAGGAGTTTGGGAATTGCAGACTTCATCAGCTGCACTTTCATTGATTGTGACTTCAATACAGCATTTATTACATCTTCGTTTTCAGAGTGTAAATTCATAGGAAATGTGCGAGGATGTGTATTTTGTGGTCCTAAATATAATAGTTACTATTATAATGACAGACTGTCTTATTGGATTTCTAATAAAGGGCGTCTGAACAATGTCGATTTTTCAGAGGCTAACATTATTGATGTCGATTTTCGAGGAGGAATTGACTTGTCTACAACCCGATTACAACAATCAGATCTTTCAAATAGACTAAATGATAAATATTCCCTTGAATCCATTGGCATAGATGGATTTGCCTATTCAAAAAATGAGGCATTAAGAATAGTAGAAGAATATTATCACTCAAATGAGGCCATTCTTGGCGGTGATGTGTACAAGGTGAAAAATGGGAAGATTAAACTGACATATGACAGTTGGTATTGTGAACGGAATAGTGCGGAAACTATATCCGAGTATGTCAACCGAAGTTATAAGATTGCTCGTGATTATATCAGCAGATACCATAGCACAACAAACATCCTTTTCGGATTCGTTATAGAAGAAAAGCATGATGAAATCTGACAGCAAAATACATAGGTTCTTCTTAGGGCGGCGAGGTGAGACACGTATGCCTTTTGGTATTATGCTACTGATTCTCGTGCCGTTTCTTATTGCCGGCCTGTATTTCCAAAATCGCAAATACAACGCACTGTCGGCAAATCCGGAATTCACATCATCTACAATTTCAAATATCGACACTGAAAGCCACTACTGACCAGGACTCGACTGGGATTATAACCACATCCTGTCTTTTGACCTTGATGGCGCGTCATGGAAGGACATCATAAACTCAATCCGAAAACTACTTGATAAACGGCCACGAAGCTGACTAAGAAACGATTTTAATATTTGTTGTGGTTTATTGCACAGATCTGCCAGTGTGCGATGATGCAGAATCCATTGCAGATGATTTTTTAAGTATGTAAAAACAGCTTGTTGAGAAGAAATTACGTATATATGGCATTTCGGAGAGTGGTTTTAGCAGGCGTCGAGGTTTAAGGCCAAACTTTACTTCATAATGGGGATTTACAAAATAAAGCCTTCGATCTACTATATCAAATGATGTCTGAGCAACTATTTTTTCAAAAAGTTCTATTGTAATTTTTGTGCTCTTTATTGAAAGAAGCTCATTGATGCATTCTACGTTTTCCCCTCCCAATGACAATATATATTTGTAGAGACACTGAGGGAGCATATGAAAGAAGGGTGTGATCGAAAGAAGCTTGCTGTGGCAAATCTGCTGATGACCGCCGAAAGGCATTTGCCATGCTGGAAATCCAATAAACAGAAGCCCTTTGGGCTTTAAGAAGCATTCTATCCTTGAAAGCATCTCCTGTTTATTGCCTATATGTTCAATAACATCATGGCAAATAACCAAATCAAAATAGCTTTTGTATCCGTTGAGTTTTAATATATCGGAACAAATGAATTTTGCATTTGCATTCTCTTGTTCAAAGAATGATTTTGCGTCATTTATCCTGTTTGCAGAGATGTCAACTCCGACAACCTCATAGCCTCTTTTTGCGAAATGAAGCAGATTTCCGCCATCGCCACATCCGACCTCAAGTATGGATATGGGGCCCGCCATATCCAGGAAATCCTTGATATAGGGCATGAAGTACCGTTCACTCGTCTGCGCAAGTTCCCGGAAATATTGAAGTCTGTCGATATGTCTCTTCTGCATTATATTGGAGTTTAGTCATCTTATAGATGAATAAACTTACCCGATATTGCACGAAGAGGAAACAGAATTGTTATGACTTAATATAGAGCCTCTCTGATTATCAGATTTGTTTTACCACGTCATTCTGATACCGATCGGGAGTGTGAACTCAAACGGCTTGTCTTGTCGTATGGTGTTTATCTCTGGCTCTGTTCTGAAATAATAATTTATAGAGGGCTCTGCGTATATGCTTATTGACGGTGTGAACTGGCACTCGATACCTATTCCTCCTTCTACTGACCATTGCAGAGGCACCGAGAGGCGGGAGGTGTCAAAGATGGGTGAGTCAGCATTGTAGTTGTAATGACTGGTGTATGACTTTCCGTTGACAGGGATATCCAGAACAATGCCTGATTGACCATAGATCGACAGTCTATTAGCCTGGAATATATTGTAGTTGAATTTCAAAGGGACACCTAAATAATGGATTTTATTGGTTGATTCAGAATGGTGATATTTATTCTCCGTAAATATATCTGTCCTAAGATATGTGTATCTTAAACCGCTTTCAATACTCCATTTAGGAGAAAGCCGTCGGCCTACAGAGATACCGACACTAACCGGGACATAGTGCTTTACTTTCCGATTCTCCTCGATATCTTGATCAGTAACATCAGATGAGATGTCAGGGACTTTGTTTTTTGACCGGTTATTCTGTCCGGTAGTTCCTGAATATGCCAATGAGAATGTCCAACCATCATTGTCAGCCGGCTGGATCAACTGGCTTTGCCTGATTTTAGCTATAAGACGGTCATTATCCGGAATTACAATTGTCTTGGCAGTGGAGTCGGATGGTGTGTTGTTACCAAAATCAACAACATTTGTATCCACCTTCAACTCGATTGTGTCTTTTTCTTCAACAAGTTTATTATGCGTATGATTATGCAAGGATGAAACCGTGGAAGCAACAATCCTGTTGTCGTTCATAATCGCATTAGAATCGCTCTTTATAGATTCAGTGACAGAAGTATGCCCCAGCAATGTGTTGCCGGCAGATGATATGGCATCTTCTTGAATGTTGCGTCGGAACAACGAATTATATATGACAAGTGTTGTGAGGATCAGTATAGAAGTAACACCCATCTCCGCCCTGTACTGGGAAATCATCTTACGGAGCATCACTTTCGCATGATACAATTGTGAGGCGGATGTCAAATGAGATATGCCGAGCAATTCGGCAATCTCTTTATGGGACAATCCTTGTAGAACATTCAGCCTGAATACCGTTCTATATCCATCGGGCAATCTTTGTATTATAGATTCAAGCTGCGGCCATGATAAATCCGTTTCATAATTTTGTTCAGATAATCGCTCCGGTATGTCCGTATCTGATATTTGGATGGAGGCATGTTCTGATTCTTTTCTGAGATATTGGAGAGATAAATTCTTCATTATGGTTGTTAGCCATGATTCTATTTTGGTTGCGTCTTTAAGTGTCACAATCGAAGTGAATGCAACAATAAACCCATCATGAAGAATATCCTGTGCAATGTCTTTATTATGGACATAATAGCCTATCACCCCCATCATTGGAAGTGAGAAAATCTGATAAAGGGTTCCAAATGCGTCCCTGTTGCCATTCTGGCAATCCTTTACAATAGCCTCTATATCCATTTTATGCAATATATTATATATAGATATATCCATGCCTTAAATATTGCATCAATAAATATAAAAATTTCTGCCGACACATACTCAATGGTCTGATAAGCGATATTGACATATTTTTGTTATCAGCATACTTAAGGTACATTTATCAGCGTTATATATATATATTGACAGTCAAAAATTTATTTGACTACGATATTGTTCGATGATGAGATCTTGGCAGAAAATATTATTGACAGTTTTCCATGTAATAGGTTTGTTGCTGATTGTCTATATCACGATGAATGGATTACAGTTACGTTGGCGATTGGGCTATATCCTATTTGAGGGTGTTGCTTTATCTGGCATTTCTCTCTATTTCATGCATTTTCACGCATACATCCTTAATGTAATTACTAAACTATACGCTTTTTGTTGGGGATTATTCTCTGTGATTGGAGTGTTAGTTGCATGCCTGACTTTCGACTCTGTATATTGTGAGACCGACAGATATATAATGAAGAAGCCTGCATCGATAATCGGCTTTGACTCCGCTATCTTATATGAAAAGAACGGCTTACTGGAAACAGAGAAGCGACGATATAAGTTTGTGTCGCCTAAATCAATTGTACCCTTGGATTCTATCGGAGCGATCATTATATATGGTGATTATGACAATGGAGAGGGGAAAAGTGAATATGATGTAGCAATTCTGCCGTTGGACGATTCATATTTCGCCAATAAAGATAAAATCAGAGAGTATGCAAAGCTATATAATATGAAATTTGAGCCATAATCAGTATGTGTCTAAAATGGTTTTGAAACAACAAGATCTTCAGAAGTCTTTATATGTATGGCGGAGATAATGAAAACAACTCCATTTTTCATTGCGGATTATAACCCAATATTACAGACAGGATCAAGATTTCTTGAATGTGATATAATGCGAATCAGTTGTAGGCAAAACACTGCAATACCAATTCAGCCGAAAATATAGTCGAAAACGGCTAAGAACAAATATACCTGTATATCAATATATTAATGGTAGTACGAGAATAATTACACAAAATTTATCAAAAATAATCATCAAAAAATTTGCACAATCCAAAAAAACGCCCTACCTTTGCAGTGCAAAAAGAAAAAAACAAGGTGCCATAGCTCAGTTGGTAGAGCAAAGGACTGAAAATCCTTGTGTCCCCGGTTCGATTCCTGGTGGCACCACCCAAGCAAAGATTAAATCGCTAATTCTCACAGAGTTGGCGATTTTTCTTTTAGTCACTACAGGGCGTAGTCACTATAATAGTCACTATCTAAATCGCTATAAACCACGATAAATCGGCTTGATTAAACTGTATTAAAAAGTAGCGTTTAATTCTAAACCCAATTAAATTCTACATTAAATTCTCTGCAAAATAATAGTGACTATCGGCGTGGTGCGCTGAGATAGTCACTACTTCATTCTTACATTGTAAGTCGGGTGCCGGACTGACGGTCGTCGATGTCATCGTAGCGGGAACGGTTGCCGACTTCGTGCTCGCGCTTGTAGCCGGATGAGCCGGAACTGACATTGAGGGAAGATAGTGCGTTGGCAAGATTGAATGTGAACACTTGCGAGATTTCCGGGGAGTAGTCCTGTGGACGGGAAGGGAAAATACGGACTCCGGCTTTGGATTGGGTATTCTGTTTTATCCTGTCTTTAACCGCCTCGGCATCCCTTCGAGTAAGATGCAGCATGGCTATTGACATCAGGAAGTCTTGTCTTGCTTGTTCATCGGCATGTAGAGAGCGGAACTTGGCTTCCTCCTCCGAAGTTAATTCGATCAAAGGTATATAGCCGTCAGTCAAGGCAGCGCGGAGGCAATAGTTGCCGTTTCTATGTTTGACAACTGCCATGCCCTTTATCCTCTCTTGATGGTTGTGTATAGGATAGCGTATGAGATATTCGGTCAGTATCTCCTCGGAGAACATCGTGGCCGCTATTGTCAGGCCTACATCTTCGCGCTCGTCGTCTTTCACGCCGTTATACCATGCGTACTGCCTCGGTGAGATTGGTTTGCGGTACGTCGAGCCGTCTTTGACATTGATGAGCATATAGTTCCCTCTGCTGTCTTTGCCCACCTCGACAGTGAACAGGTCGCGGTACACGTCAAGCGGCGATGGTTTCCTTTGTGGTTTGATGGCGAAATCAATAAGCTCCGACAGTTTCATCACCTTGCTGCCGTCGAAGGCAATCTTTTCGGCATGGTCGATTATACTGTAGCCTCTCACCCTGCCGTCCTTGTCCTTCTGAAAACTGATGTCTATACCAAACTTTGTCTTGAGAACATCGATAAGAGTCTGTATGCGCTGGCAGTTCTCCTTGCTCAACGGTTTGCCGTGGTTGTCAAGTATTTTGCGGATGTCGGTATTCAGTTTTGCTTTTACTGGCTTTCGCTTCTTACCTTTTGACACTTTGACATTATCGACATTTTGACATTTTCCCTCGGCTATCTCGCCCTTGTATTTCCGGATTATAGCGCGAAGCTGCGTAGCGCGGTCTTTGCGCTTCGGGCTGTTTTTGGTGATTCGATTGAGAATGTCGCCGATGGCGATATTTCCGGCATTGCCGCCACACTTGAACAGACGGTATCCGTCGAGCGATTTCTCTATCTTGTAACCGTGAGTCTTTACAATATTGGCAAACTGCCCCTCCGTTTCGTAGTCGTAGCCGAGAATTCGGTCAATATCTTTCTTGATGTCAGGAGAAAGTATGCGGTTTGCGCACTCGTTAAGCCTGCGCCTGTCCTGATGGTCAGAAATGGCATAACCGTTAGGCTTTATTCTCGTCGAGAGAATATGCACATGATTATTGCCGGTATCATGGTGGGCGTAAACAAAATACGGCTGACGGGCATATCCCATACCCACCATTAGCTCACGCGCAAAGTCGGTAAGTTCTTCCGGCGACATGGCGCGTCCTTTCACGGAGGCCGACACGTGGAACTGGAAACGTGTTGTCTTTGTATTGCCGTAGGTCTTAGAGTTTTCTTTCATATACCTCTCGACTTCAGCCGAGGCATCAAGGCCGAAGCGGTGCAGCGTCTCTACATTGTGGCGCAACGCTTCGCTGACGTTCTCCATCGCCATAAGGGTTGCCACGCCATCAGCAATCTTTTTCTCGTTATATCGAGCGCCGGGGAAACCGCCGCCGGACACATCGTTGAGTTTCTTGACTATCATTTTCCTGATATTATCATGTTATAGAGGTATGTCAGCATCTGTCGGATTTTATCTGTACCCTCACAAAACTGACCGAAGGGAAGAAGATCTGCCGCCCGCAACGAGTAAGGATTCATTTTCTGCTGCTCGTTGATGTGCTTGGCGACCTGATTGGTGTTGGTGCCGGTTCTTTCGATGAGCTTGATAGCGGACTTGATCAAAGCAATCATACGGGGATTGTCGCGGTCAGTGACTGGCTCCTCGTTGTATTTGAGAGTAGCGCATCGGACAAACGCGCTGAGATTACCGTCGGTATATCTGTCGGCTCCTGACTGCATTTTTGTGTGGGTCTGCGAATCGACACGTATTTTTATAGTAATGGATTTTTTATCGGGCATAGAGATTAACTTTTTAAGATATTATGGTTTGATAGATTGGTTGATTGAATATCTGATACAATGAAGACTATATGACTTGGTATAATGATTGCTTGATGATTTGATGAACTGATACCTTGATGATATAATATCTTAGTGACTCGATTGTCTGATTATCCAATGCTCCATTACCCGATAACTTATTGTCCGATGACTCATTATCACATTATCAAATGTACCGATTATCCAATGTACCGATGACCGATAAACCGAAGTATCACGGTTCATGATAAATGCGATATTGAATAATCTATCAACCGAATATTTTTAGTTTATCATCATCCATTTTTCAGTTTATCATCGTTCACGGACAATGTATCATAAGACAAAAGACTGCGAGTTTCGAGCGGGATTGACCCTCACCTCGGGGGAGGCGGGATTGCCGTTGTGGACACAATCGGCATATCTTGCAAAGCAAGGTTTATACTCCAAATCAGGCGTGAGCAACCGGGGTATCTCAGTCAGTTCGACCTCGGTCGAAAATGTCATAATGTCAAAAGTTCATAGTGTCAGCTCAAGCGTCATATTTTGCGATAGCAACCGTGTGACTTTTTCTTCACGAATCCTCGGCCTCCGTCTCTCAGGAATCTTTTGACCGAGGATTCCGAGATTCCGAGTTGCAGGGCTTCCCTGACTGCCTCGGCTGTGGTGAACGAATCCCTGAGGTTTCCGAGTAACTCGGTGAACCGGTTGTCAAGGATACCGGTTTCAATCTCCGGTGCAATCCGGCTCTCCATGTTTCTGAAATATTCGGTGAGCCTGATGGCGAGTTCGGCAGTTCCCGGTTCAATTTTATCCATGCCCGATTCTCCACAGATACAGTGCATAATCTGTATGACCAGGCAGAAGCGGACGAGATAAGTTTCCAGTTTGCCGCACAACGCCCTGACAGCATCCGAATCCGTTTCAGCATAGACCTTGTTATTGACCTCGTCTTTCCACTGAATTATGCGGAGCTTCGACTCTTGGGAAAACAGTAGCTCTATTGAGGTTGCTTTTCCCTCTTGGTCTGTTGAAGGAGTAGCGGCTACCACCTTTCGGATAATTCGCTCCCATTCTTCAAGAACTCTGTCAGGCATGGCGGTGTCGTTCCACGACGGCATCTTGTCAATTTCGGGATAGACTTTCAGGAATCGAGATGAAAAGCCGTTCATCATTCGCTTGCCGCCGAACTGTTCGCCCAGACGACCGGGCTGTGTAGTGCCAATAATAGAACAATAGGGATTGGCGAGGAAGATATGCTCGTTGTTTGACTTTCGGCTGTACTTGAAAGGCGTACCGCTGAACAGACTGAGAAAGTAGCCCTCGTCCGAACCGTTGTAGCGGTTGAAATTGGAAAGAAGGCTGTCTATCTCATCCTTGTAAATCAGCACTCCGCGCGGATTGTCGCGCAAAGCTCCGATAAGAGCCTCTACGGTGGAATCAACCACTACAAGGCATTTTCGCTTAGGCATCTTCATTTCTTCAGGAAGAGAATGTCTCTCACGCTGCTTTGCCGACATGCGTTCCCATCGGCGGTAGGTTTCCATCTCCTTGCAGTAGATCATGTCATACTCTCCGTCGAGTTTAAGAAGCGGTGCGACCGCCTGTTGCAATGGCGGAGTCTTGCCGCAGCTCGGCGAGCCGACAAGCACCATGTAGATTATCGGTCGGCTTACCCATCCTGTCATGAAGCGGACTGACCAAGTGTTGCCCATAGCAGCCGCGAATACTGTAAGGAATGAAGCCGAAGTGAAATCGACATTATAGTTCTCATACTCCTCAAGAGCCTCTATTATGTCGCGGATTGCTTTCGGAAATATCTCCAGAGGGAAAGAAATTACGGCAGTTTTACCGGAATCGCTAGTAAAGGCAATGCTATCCTCCTCAATCAATCCGCATCCGGCTTCCATCGGAAAGCGTGGATGGTTGTAATAGCCATTCGCTTTCATGATGCTCAGATATTGATGTTACGTTGTCCGAGGGCTTTGCGTACCTCATATTCCGGGTACATAATCTTGTTGCCGGTCTTGACAGGTTTGAGGATACCTTTATTTGCCCAGTGCCAGAGTGTGGCATCGCATACGCCAAAGAGTTCCTTTACCTCGGCTTTGGTGAGCATACGTTCTTTCTTGGCTGCCTCGACCATCGAGCCGAGTTCATCTTTTGCGCGGCGGATCAAGTCCTCCGAAAATGCTTTGAGGTCTTCGGCGTTCATCTCTACCTTGACATGGGCCCGACCCTCATTGAGCATATCTAATAAATCTTGCATTTTTGTTTTGATTGCCGACATTGTTCGACGCTTCTACCGGCGGCATAAGACAGAAACGCCACCGCTCCGAAATGGAACGATGACGCAAAAGTATAGCGTAATTTCTTGGATTAAAAAGAATTGATGGTTCGTTAAGTTCGCGAACTATAAAACGAATCAAACGAATCGAAAAGAGGCTATTTCAGTCTACTCCATCTGGGTCAATTCGTAAAACATCGGTCTTTATAGAGTCAATAGCGAAGCGATGTTCTGGCTCGTCTTTGATAAATCGCTTACGATTGGGAGATAAATCTTGTAGCGTGTTTACGCTCTTCTGCACCTGACGCTCGCCGACGATTTTGCATTCAGGGAATGTGGCGGATAATATCTCGACAAATCGTTTGACAGGTGTTGACGGATCCAGCTCGCCAGACTCGACAAGTGCGACATATAAGTGCGCTATGTCAACGCCACGGATATGTGTTTCTATCCATTTGCCAATGCGCTTAACAATCTCACTGCCGTGAGATGCCAAAAGGGAAAGAAGGTCATGAGATAATTCTGCGTTTTCTGTAATTTTAGCAGTCGGTTTAGACTCATCAATACCCTCCAACGCCCAATCAGCCAAATTGCCGTTATCTACACTCATGCGATAATCAAGATACTCCTTCAAATCCTTGCGCGAGCGTCGTTTATCCTCTACCTCCCTCGCAAGAAATGTCTTCATGAACTTTGCAAGCTGCCACTGGTACTGTTTGTTGTCAATCGACTCTGCCGCTTCCTCAATATTATCTATCATCATTTCAGAAGAGCGTCCATATTTGAGCCATGCGGCAAAGGGCAACCGGTATTTAGCCCATTCGCTCCCTTCTGCCTGTTCGCCAAATATCTTCTCAGCAAAATCCGACTCTTGAAGAATCTTCAAAAGCTCATCCAAGTCCAGATTGTCAAGGTCAATCATATTCTCCAATAGCTTCTGAAACTCCGGCGACGAAAGAAATGCTGCTGCACCCAACAAAAACACCTCCAGCGAGTCCGCTTCGCCCATCGCCGCAGCAAACTCGCCATATTCCTGCGGATGCTCCTCCATCCACATCTTCAAATCAATCTTTCCATCCTGACTGCCTAAGTTATCTTGCTGATTTTTCATAGTGAAATTTCTAATTCATAAAGTAATAACGCGCAAAGGTCAAAAAAAGATAATAGTACTTTGAACGATAACAGCGACAGCGTATAAGCCGCACCAAGCAACGCTGTATCCTCGCTCCAGCCTCCTGCCATACAACTCACAATCGCCAAGATGAGAAGCACAAGCCATGCTATCCAAAATTGTTTATCGGTCAGTTTCATTATTCAATGTGCAAGTGATTATATTAGTCGGTTCTATTGACAAACCGGTATAATTAGACCTTATTAGTTCATCTGTCAACCTTTCAGAAATAAAGATTGTACTGTCGAATGGAAATGGGAAAAACAGATCCAAAATCGTGTTTTTATCGCGTAGCGCAAGTGAATCAAATGTTACACCAAAAGCCCCGGTCTTATCCTTTAATTTTAATTGCTGATATTGACTGAATGATTCCAATGATATAGGCTCTTGCGGGATAGTCCATTCTGTCCGAACAAAAGATGATTTATCATAATCTATCGAATCGACAAATGACGGCCCATATAAATGCACCCACAAATATTCCCTAACATCTTTATTGGTTTCTACTGTCACCGAAAAAATCTGATGTGGCATGACATTGAAATGCCTGATGCTTTCATATAATTCAGGAGATATAAGCATATCACAACCCGGTCCGGCTGTTGTTGAGAGAAAGTCAGATATTACTGCACCTCTCCTTAATTTGAACCTCAAATCAGGATTACATGGTAAATTATTCCACGGACTTATTTGAGACGCAGCGAAAGACCTTAGGCATTCCACCTGTGGATATTTCTTGCCTGTTTCTAAATCGTGTGATAGCTTATAGAATTTCATTGAAGTACTATAAAATAAAAAAGGCTTTTATATGGGGCGCTTCATACTTTCTCAATGATCATACTTTGTGAACCGTCTTCCAATGAATTGTATTCATCCAAATGTATATGTGTGCCGGGAAGCACATCTGCCTGCGCTAAATTGAGGAGATGACTTGCCATTGATAACAATCCTTCCCGATTAGCGGATATAGTTACTTCGCTATTATCGCTTGAAAC
The DNA here is from genome assembly GCF_004766125.1 of Duncaniella freteri. Taxonomy (NCBI): domain Bacteria; kingdom Pseudomonadati; phylum Bacteroidota; class Bacteroidia; order Bacteroidales; family Muribaculaceae; genus Duncaniella; species Duncaniella freteri. The sequence continues at coordinate 91,485 of NZ_SJSA01000002.1, read as the reverse complement.
CTTTATCGAAAACCCCGGATGCCAACAGAGTTGCAACCCAATGTTTCTATCATATTTCGGCACATCTATTTCCATGACGTCTGCAATTATTTTGTTGGAAAAGTCTGCTCCATAACGCTGATTATTTCGTACAGTCGAGGGAAATAGTCCATTATATTTGGCTCATGCCGTTCAGCCATTTTGTGGACTTGCGCCAAGACCAATTCTTTGACTGCCGGATAATCTTCAGGCGATTCAATACGTGTTAGTGTAAGATACTTGAACGCCCAGTCTGCACCGACATCGGGTAATGCTCGCTTACCCTCCAATCTGGGTATAATCTCGTGTTCAAACATATCATGCAATGACGTGTATGATTGAAATACTATGCCGGAACAGTCGGCAAGTGTGCCACAGAGCTTTGAGTATTCACACTCCAGATTGGCTTCTGAAATCGTAAACTTATCCTGTCTGCCAAGCATATTTCCAGTAAATCCGACAGAAGGATTATCCTGTTGGTCTTGCGGTGATTTTACATTATACGGCTCAAACCATTTCAATAGAACATCAAAACGAACCATATAGATAGGATAGATGATAAGCACTCCCTCCTTACTCCAATGGTCTAATTCGATATGCCGTCGCAAACCACCTTCTTGTTTGATGAAAGAGGAATCACGTTTACGGAACTTAAAGCCTTTGAGAAAAGGCTCTGTCTTTAGCCGCTCAACTATGGTTAAAAATAATTCTTTGTTTGTCATATCACTTTCCTTTCACCGCTGTCAATCTTTATAATCTTATTTGTGGAGCCGTCTACTTCCATATACAGGATGTCGGTCACGTTATCATCGTTAGGGTTAGGTTTGAACTTTACCTCGAATGAATACTTTTCCAGCGGAAGTCCTGTAAAGCCGTCTTTAGGTTCTATATGAATTGTCTTATAAGCGTGCCGAAAATCGGTGTCATCCGAAACAATCGGGAAAGTCGCCGCAGATAGTTCTTCGGCAAGCTCTTTGGTGCAATACTGTCCATACAGTCTTTTCAAGTCTGCCGGTGACGCGCCTACTGCTCTTTCGTTCAGATACAGAGCCATGAAGTCAGCCACTACATAAAAGCCATCAACGCCCATATATACATCAATGACAATGATATTTGATGTACCGTCGGGTAGAATCTGATATAGCATATTCCAGCCATCGTCCGTGTCGGGAAGAACGCAACCAAACGACAAGTAAACAGCAGAGTCAGAGTCCCAAAATACTTCGCCACCCCACTGCATCATATATTCACCCTCGTTGCCGACCAAATCTTTCGTGCGAATTTCCTTGTCGGAGTACACGATATTTCTGTCATACGACAGGGTAAGAAATACGGATGAATCTCTTACAGCCCAGTCATGTCTTCCAACGATTACATCATTGGAGTCTTTTAATGCTTTTATTGTCCAGTGGCCTATAACGGTATCTTCTACAACCTTGCCTCTGACAATCTGAGGGACGGTTGCAATTACGGTGTCCTCTGCCGTTTGCCGTGGCGCGACACTTTCGGATTTACGACCTCCGCCACATCCAACGACCACGACAGACAGAATGGATGCAAGAAAAGTTACACGAATTAGATTTTCCATAGCCGGTTATTGTTGTTCGTCAGTTATTAAATAAAAAGGAACATCATCAATAACAAGAGTCTTGGGCTCTATCTTTATTGGCAAAACAAACAGCTGTGGAGCAGGCAAAGTGTCTGTTACTAATGTGCCCTCGTCAAGTATTGACCATTGGTTGCTTGCCGGCAAAAACTGATCCCGGCAGATAGCGGTATATGAAACCCGTTTTATATACTGTATCCGTATACTAATTGAATCTCGGTTTATCGTATATGTTCCACCAAAAGACCTTATGGGATTTAATCCGTCGTATTCATTCACTGAATACCAGATTGAATCTGCATTTATGGTGTATCTTGCCAAAAATGCTGAATTAACTATATCTGTTTTTTCTTGCCAGACTCCATCAACATTACGACACCCGAATTCGCGGCTTTGCGCCCATAGGTTACAGGAAAGAGCAAAGCCAACACACAGAATCAATATCCTATAGAGTGCTGCCATACGCAAAGTTACAAAGAATAATTGACATTGGATGTGACAAATGTCCCATACAGCCATAAAAATCAGGCATAAAAGGCGATTATCTTATAATCTTTTTAGATTTCGGGGGTGTCGGCTGCACTTTCAGCCTCGCGGATGCGGTGCAACTGACGGCGGGAAACGCCTAAATATGATGCAATCTCCTGTATGGGAAGATTGTGCGTAACGTCCGGTTACACGCAAAGAGGAGCATTCATAAAATCAATAATTAACCAAACATATAAAGCTATTAAGAGTACTAACAGGCTTCCGCAAATTGCAATTGGCAACCACCACATCCGGCGGTTATTATGCTTTAGTTTTGCGCTTACAAGTCCGCTAATGGCAACCAATGTGAGACCAAGTATCAGTACTATTTCAAATTTCGACATAGCAATGAAGTGTAAATTGAACTACCAAATTATGGTTCCATCCCACTCATGAACATCGCTTGAATATGTAAAATCGTAATTCATGTCACTACCTTGTGGACTACGAAATCGCAAATCAAAAGCCTTATCGTTGGCATCCAATAGAAACCACATACCTTTATATTCGTAATAATTATCGCCAACAGGCTTCAAACCCAACTCTGACAGGGACTGACACGGCCTTTTGTGGGATTTATTGTATTTATATATAAGCCTTACCACATCATTGCCTGCCTGCAATTTATCATCGTCCAATTTTCCTACTCCACTACATTTTGAAAGGCAGACAATTCCGATTATCAACATCGCGGCATAGATAACTCCCTCATATTTCACTATCTGCTTTTTATTATGATATTTCACAAACAACAGAGACAACTGGGATATTGCGAAAATTACTGCAACGCAAACTACGGCAGCAACGACACGATAGAGCAGATAATTCCTCCACGGATGGAGATTGATGTTGAGCGCGGAAATATCTGCATTACCTCCCAGATAAAAAAAGAGGGCTACGAATAATACGATTAGCATAATAATGAAAATCGCTCCCTTATATACCCATACACCATATTTCGGACTTTTGACCATAAGCCCGAAAGAAAGAATTATAGCAACAGCTAATATTGACATTATCAATGAAACCATATCGCAAATTTACAAAGAATAATCGACATCGTATGTGATAAATGTCCCAAACGAGTATGAAAATCAGCGCAGAGATTAGCCGTTAAATAATCATTCAGCACCGACAGGTCAATCCTCGGCATGAAGTCGTTAAGCCGTGCATATTTTGGGTGTTGTTTCGTCTTATCCTCAGTTGTTCTTGTTGATTAGGTTGACGATGACTTTTACCATTGTGTCCTTTTCCTCAGTGCGGCTTTCTGCTATCATAAGGGTAATGGCGACGAGGGTGTTGTCGGCAATGCGTTTGGTGCCATCCTCATTGTAGAGAATGCCGTTACCGTTGAGGAACCACAGGAACAGTGTGGCGGCAATGCGTTTGTTACCGTCGCTGAACGAGTGATTCTTTGTAACTAGATACAGGAGCATGGCTGCTTTTTCCTCGACTGAGGGATATAGGTCAACGCCACCGAAGGTCTGGTAAATCTGACCGATGGAGCTTTTGAAGGAATCGTCCTTTTCGTTGCCGAACAATGTGCTGCCACCGAATTTCTCATGTAACTCGCGGATGACTTCCATGGCGTTTTCGTAAGTGGCATGAAACGACTCTTTACCGGTGGTGTCCTCGATCTTCAGTTCCTGATAGTCGTAGCGGTCAAGAGTGTCGAGGGCGTATGTGTAATCGACAACAACATCGAGCAATGAACGGCTGTCCTCCGTAAGCCTTTCCTGATTTTGGATTGTGCGGCCGAGCACTTTTATCAACTGACTAAGCTCGTCATATTTCTGTGCAGCTATCCGCTCGTTTATGACATAGCCTTGAAGAAGATACTGCTTCAATATCTTATTTGCCCAGATGCGGAATTGAGTACCACGTTTGGATTTAACGCGATAGCCAACAGAGATAATAACATCAAGGCTGTAAACCTGAGTCGGTTTGTACTTCGACAGAGTATTATGCAAAATTTGCATATTACTCTCTTTCTCCAGCTCGCCTTCCTTGAAAACATTAGAGATGTGGCGGGCAATAACTGACTGATCTTTGTCAAAGAGTTCGGCCATCTGCCCTTGACTCAGCCATACGGTATCATTCTGAACTGTCACATCAATCGACATATTTCCGTCCGGCGCCTGATAGATTACGAGCTGTGAATTATTTGTTTCCATATTCAAAATTACAATTTATATTTTGATTTGTAGCTGTTTCCGAGTAATAATAGTCAAAATACTTCGGATTTTGCGCCATTAGCGATAGCGTCTATCTCGTCGGCGATTTCGTCCGAGGAGAGTTTGATATAGTCCATAAAGGTCTTTTGTGTCTTGTGGCCGCTGACGTGCATCATCTGTACGATGGAGTATTTGTGGGTTAGGTACATGTTGGTGATTCCGCTACGGCGGGCTGTGTGGGTTGTCACGCACTTGTAGCGAGGCATTATCACCTCTCCCTTTTCGTTGTGCTCGACAACGAGCTTGCCGTCCTCCACCAGTTTCTTCTGCTTTTGAGTAAGTTTGGTTACTACCATCTTGGCTAAGTCGGGCACTTTATCGGACAACTCCTTCAGAATCTCCTTTATGTAGCGGTTGAGTATCACGTCAACAACATAAGGGAGATTGTAGTTGTATTTTTCGCATATAGCCTTTAGGTTGGGATTCATTATAGGAATCTTTACCTCGTTGCGGGTTTTCTTCTGAATGAGGCGTATTACCGGTGTTCCTTTGGCAGTAGTGGTGAAACAATCCTTGTCAATGTCGTTGTAATCGCTCACGCGCTGACAGGTGTAGCACCCGACAAGAAATATATCGCGCACCTCTTCCTGCTTGCCTGACAGTGGCATTTCATACAATGCCTGAAGCTCTGCTTCGGTAAGGTATATTTCAATAGCCTTGTCTTTCTCTTCAATTTTCTTTTTTGCGAAATATTGCAGGGCGCGGTCATTGTTGTGTATTCCGTCGGCATAGGCATAGCTGATGATTGCTCGTAGATCGACCAGGTATTTATTCTGCGCAGTCACCATATAATCTTTCTTCTCCATAAAATTCAGGAATTTGGTGACGAATGCACGGTCTACATCATGCCATGTGTAGCGATGCTTTCTGTCAAACAAGTCATACAGCTTCCTAAAGCTATTCCATGCCTTCACAGTGCCGGGCGCATATCTATCATGACCATTAAGCCTGGCACCGCTCTTGATTTCATTGCAAAATCGGTCTATGAAGTTCCATATTTTGGCGCGTTCAGCATCGATGCCCTCCTTTATCAGACGCTCCTGCTCTTCCTTTATGCGTTCTTCCTCGCGTTGCCGTTCCTCCTCTTCACGCTTAGCTTTCATTATGGCTTCTGCTTTCTTCGGATTGGCGATAGAGAGGATTTCGGCCTCAACATGTGACTTATCGAAAGACATGCCCTCGACTTCCGACTTCACTACCAGTTCAATCCTATTGAGTGAGTCGTGTAGATTGAAGTTCGCCCTTTGATGTCGCATCCATTTTTCAGGACACGACAAAGCCTCTTTCCACTCCGCAACATTCACACGTATCTGAGAGGAAAAGAGCGTATCGACTTTGTGTTTCTTGTTCTGCACCCTAAAGAAAAGAGTTGCGATTTCGTTCTTCTCGTCCTGCTTGCGGATGAAGAACCGGGAAAGAGATTTTGCCATAGAATCCAAGGTTCGATTCCCTTATGAATCGGACATTGCAAAGTTAGTGACTTCTCCTGAATAGTCACTACAATAGTCACTATAATTTCTAAAACAGCCGCTATCCGCCTAAATTGAAAATTATTTAATTCGGCTCAATATCAGTATATTAGTATATAATTAAATTTAATCCGATTGATAATAATTTAACATTTATATTACTGGTGGCACCACAGAAGACCGCTAATTCTCAATGAGTTAGCGGTCTTTCTTTCACCCATCCCCCTCCGAGTCACCACAAAAGTCACCACGCCCATCGTAAATTGCTGAAATATTGTTGGTTATGTGTGTCGTGGCGTGTGTATATCTATTTCAGTAGATATGTAAGACATTGATTATCAATGCAAATTAGTGTATAATTCGTAGTCGTTCACCATCATTCAACCCCACGTCACAGCCTCGCAACCCCAAACTTTAACAGAGTTTAACTATAATCGCACGATAAAAATGTGGTGACCTCAACCGAAAATCAGCCGGGTCACCACGATAAAGGCTCTAAATTTGCCAAATCTTGTTCCGACCCCAATAAGATAAAATCAATCGCAGCCTCCATTCACTACTGTCCAAAAGTGCGATAGATATATCTTAATGGATTATGGGCAGGGAAACTGTGAATGTAGTATCGGATACACTTACCGTAATATGGTGATTATGCAGAGCATATTGTCGTCTTATATTATCCAGGCCTACGCCCGTACCATATGATGTTTTGCGTAATTGCACATTGTTGACTACCTTAATATCAATATCATCGATCAATACCTCTATTTTTAATGGAAACTCTTTTGAGCAGATGTTATGTTTGATTGCGTTTTCCACAAGTTGCTGTACACTTACGGGGATTATATGTCCTTTTTTTGTCGTTCTGACATCTTCAATTATTACTGATAGGTAGTCGCCAAATCTAACCTGTTCAAGGTAAATATACTTGTTGACATAAGCAATTTCATCTTCAATGTCAACAATTTGACTTTCATTAGTGGACAAAATATAGCGATATACGGAAGCGAGCCTTTTGGCAAAAGTATTGGCTTTTTCAGCATCTGAATACGCAAGAGACGAAAGTACGTTGAGGCAATTGAAAAGGAAGTGTGGATTTATCTGATTACGGAGTGCGATAAACTGATAATGTGATTTTTCTCGCTCTATTTTCTGCTGTCGCTCATTGTAGAAAAAAAGTTCGATAATCAGAGTTACTATCCAGTTCCATGGTATAGCCGGCACTGCGGATTTTAAGAGAACTTGTGATGTTGCATCCATCAGCATGAGATTTAGGCCGCATATAATCACTATAGTTATTATTGTTGTAACCATTAGATCTGTGATTACTCGGATAACATTGCGTTTTACCATCTGTTGCGTTTTCTTGACTAAAAGAAAATCACAAATACCTAACAGCAGACACGCGGGAATGTTGACAAGTATAGTCCACCAGAGATTCTCGGGCCTGCCAGTCATGATGCTATATATTCCTATAAACGGTATGAATGATATGGAAATCACGAATATAAATAGGAATACGTATCTTGTTTGTGTATCCATTTTCTTATATTATACCATCGAACCACTCCAAAAATGTCTTAACTCTACCTCGGCTTACTAGATTCTCTATGGGCAACTGTGGTGTGCAATGTAGTTTTAATCTTCCGCCAAAGTATCGGCAGCACTTCTCAATAGCACGGATATTTACAATGCATCCGCGAGAGATGCGATAGAATAGTTTTCTGTCAAGCATTCCTTCTATGGTGTCAAGAGAATAATCCATGACAAATCTTTTACTTGAAAACAGGTGGAGATAAGTGTATTTATCTTCGCTGTAAAAGAATGCAATATCGAAGGCTTCGACATGAAAAAAAGAGTCTCCAGTTTTTACCATGAAACGTGTTCTTGGACAATTGCTGTATTGAATATCCATTGCTGAAAGGACTTCCGCTGCAGCTGTTTTAACATTATTACGCTCAAATCGCAGTATAGCATGCTCCAGTTCTTCCTGCTCAATTGGCTTCAGAAGATAATCAATTCCATTGACTTTGAAAGCCTTTATAGCGTATTCATCGTAGGCTGTGGTGAATATTACAGGGACATTCACGGGTATTTCGTTGAAAATATCAAAGCACAAACCGTCAGCCAATGAGATGTCTGCAAATATTAAGTCGAATGACTGAGATTTCAGCAAGGATATACTTTGAGCCACACTTTGCGACCATCCCGACATCTGAAATTCCGGGCGCAATTTCTCAACCATCCTTTTTAGTTCCTCAAAGGCTAATGGCTCATCCTCTATTATCAGATATTTTATCATTGGGGGTTGTTATTTTGGTTTTATAATTCAAATTTACTAATTTTTTTTTAGAAACTGAATCTGATGCCTGCTGACAATCTAAGGGAAACATTAAAATAGGGGGCTTCATTATTATTGCTCCTGAAACCATCAAAGAATGATTTCAGACTCCGCTCTTTTGCACTTATACCTCGTATCCAATTCCCTCCGATTTTAGCAAATAAGCTGAATTTCTTGCTGAATAGGAATGATGGAGAAAAATAGGACTGTAACATAACCATAGAGTAAATCTGATCTCCGTCGTCGGTATGTCTGACAGCCATCAGTCCATCTACTTCCATCGGAGCTAATTCGAGTTTGAGTTTATCCCATAGAATGGTTGAGGTGGAAATTTTGATGGTATTAGACATATCTATGCTAAACATAAATTTTCCATTGCGCTGCCAACTTAGATATATCATAGGCATCGCCATGGGTACACCGTATGAATTGGAAACGCCACCTCCAATACCAAGACTTAGATTGTTGTTTAGACGGAAAATGAAAATTACCCCTCCGTTTCCCAAAACAGAGTTCATTTTGATTTCATCCGCAGGAGCATAAATTCCGGCTCCTCCAGCTACCAGTATGCTCCATTTCTTAGAGATGGGATGAATATAAGAAAGGCTAAGGCCGGTATTGATGATTTTATCCGGATTGAAAGAGGACGCTTCTCCCGTGTTTGACAAATCAGCATATGTGGCATACGTACTGATTGACAGGGCGGTCAATTGATTTCGCTCGTTTGTTTTAGTATAAAGAGGAATATTGTATCCTCCCGAAATCATCTGCATACTTCCCGAACCGAAATATTCTCCGGCATCATTACGTAACCGGCTCGTAGAGAAGTTGTCAAATGTGATGTAACCTTGAGCTGATATTAGCAGCGTTTGAAAAAATATAATCAATAAAATAATTTGTCTCATATGTTTTTAGTGCAAAAATAGCATTTGCACGACCATGTATCAAGATAATTCCGATGAAGCGGTTATGTTTGTGGATGAGTTGTTTAATAAGCCTGCTGAATTGCAATGTGGTGCGTTTTCATATCAAAAGAGTCGGCTCCCGGCGTGAAGTCGGGGGCCGGCTCAGTCTGTTGCAAAGGCGATTATGACGGGCTGAGCTTTGTACCTTGACGGGATTTTTGCTTGGCTTTTTGCTCTTCCTTGAACTTACGCTTGGCATCGTAGAAGTCCATGTCGGGGTGGTTTTCAAGGAATTGCTTGAAATCACCCGAGACTGGTTCGCCATGGGCGATGCAAACTTCATCATTGGGAGCATTGCTCAGTGATACATGCGACATTCGGAAGTCAGATGATTCAGACTGATGAGAAGATGTCTTGCCGGATGATACCACTTGTTGCAGGAATACAGGAGGGATGTCTCGGCTCTTGGGCGGGTCGAAGCTGCATTGTGGCTTTCCGGTCTTGAAGTCATACCATATCCAGTAGTATGCCTTATACCTATCAGCCGGTTTGCGTGCAAATGTGTAAACCGTCTCGCCTCTACGGTATGCCGCCTCATCACTCTTAGGTACATTCCACAAGAATTCAAAAGGCAATGGTGGTATGACAATCGGCTTGTGCGATTGAATGGGGCTCTGCGATTGGGCAGATACTCTCGGCTGCGAAGTTGCTTTTTTCTCGAGCTTTGGTTCTTCGACCGCATGGCGTTCTGCTCGCTTAATAACGGATTCAGACTCCTTGAGTCGCCGTTCAATTCTCTCCCTAAAAACTCTTTCAAGATTCTCCCGAGTGAGAAATGGGTCAAGTTTCATAGACCAAAACGACTGCTTGCCCACGCAGTAATAAAGATTCGTCCTACCGCTTTTACCGACTTTCTCTTTTGTAGTAATGCCGTTCCGCAAAAGGACAATGAGAAAAGAATTCCAATCTTTTACATCGGGCGAGACAAACAGTCGGGCAAGATCATGGGTCAGTTTGTATCTTACCTTCTCCTTTCCGCGCAGTTTGCTGACATCGGTATCAAGTTTGCTTCTGCCTTGCATGAGCCGGTGTTTGAGGTTGAGGGCTTTGCAGACGCGCTCGTTCTTTTTGAAGTTGGTGGTCTGCGTGAGAATCTTGCCGTCGTAATCAACGCGGCTGAACACAAGGTGGCAATGCGGATGAGCCTTGTCGAAGTGCCGGACGATGATATAGGGAGTGTTGTCCAAACCCATTCGCTTCATATAATCGCAAGCAATGTCGGCCATTCTTTCGTTGGTCATTTTGGGTGCGTCCTTCGGGTGGAAGTCGAGTGAGATATGACCCACCGGATCTTTAATAGGCTTCCTTGTCCTCGTAGGGCGTGCTATGTCATCAGCGATAGCCTTGCGGCCTTCATAGAGCCGAATATCGGAAGATGCGCCTATCAGTTCCCAGTCTTTGGAAAGGTGGTAAACTATGCCTTCACCGTTGTTGGACTCATACTTTTTCTCATCGGCTCTCTGCTTCTGAGCGGCTTCCGCGCTCAGTTTCTCTTCAAGTGTCCGGCGCGTCACATAGTCAACGCAGTTGCCGAAACTCTTGCCGTTAATGATGTATGCAATCATAAAAATTAAGGGCTTAATCGTTATTGAATTTTCCAAAGAGGCATCGGAACTTGCCGAGGTAAAACTCAGCCTCTGCTGCCATCGCTTCGAGTCCGTGGATATGGCAGAGCCTCACGAACTGGTTGAAGTTGTTGCTGAAGCCGGATAGAGTACGGGCTATCCGCAGTTCTTCCTCGGTCAGCCGTGGAACAATCTTGGGATTGAGTGACACGGCCCGGATATATTCGCTTACGCAGGAGAGTCCGCTGCTATGAAAGTTCTCCATCAGCACGGCATCCTGCTCCTGGTTGAATTTGGTGGGTCTGATTATCGACTGCTTCTCATTTTCGGGAAGAGCCGGGCGACCGTTGCGGTTGCCGTTCTTCAGATTTGACTTGGCGGTTGTCTTGGGCTTCATAGGACGTATAGGATTAAAGGGTGGATAATTGGAGGGGGTAAATCGCGGTTGGTACACTGGTGTACCGTTGCACCGGGTGCAATGGTGGGGTGCGAGGTCGGAGCGTTTACGCGACCGTTTTCGGTATCACCGAAAACTAACCTCGCTAACCCCCTCCATTTACATTCTGGGGTGCAGTACCGCTTGGACTGCTGACTTCTCATTTAGATGCTTAATTTCTGACTTGACAGCATACGGTTGAGCAAATCGCGGTTCTCATCGAGCCATGCCCTGATGATATGGATTGCGATATGCGAGGGGGACACCTTGCCGCCGGGTATGAGTCGGGCAACCAATTTTAGTGACTCACGTATGTCCGTCGGGAAAAACAGTGGCTTTTTCTCTGCGAGGTCTGTCGGGTAGATGAACTGGCTCGCCAAGATGTCGAAGTCTGCCTCGTCCATCCGTGCGCTTCGTCGCGTCTTCTTCGATTGTTCCACGGCTTCGGGCTGTGGCTCAACTGTCGGCTTTGACACTTCAATGGGAACAATCGGCTCCGGAATGGATATGGGTTCAACAGGAGGGGCAATATCAACAATTCTCGACCTTGATGTTGTACGGGCGGACTTGGGAATGGCCGTGGCTTTCTCTTCCTTTATCGACACATGGTTTGATGCAATAGGTGTACCAGTGTCGCAGTGTACCTGCTGTACCTCTCTCGCCGGATTTTCGTCAATATTTTTTCTGGCATTCATCCGTTCAGTGACTACAGACACGTAGGGGACAAGTTTCTTGCCGTTGACAGAGTATCCTTCCCTTTCTTCATCAGGAGTCGTGTCTATGATACGCTGTGTGTCCTCCTCGATAATTTCCATTTTCTCCAATTTGAACGATTCCGGACACCACATATTGATGTCGGTGTCGTAGTACATTCCGGGAGCTGGTGCATCATCCCAAAAGTTGCCTTTTACAGCTCCAATCGGGATATATTGACGGATATTACATCTTGCCTTTTCTTTGGCGTTCATTTGAGCCGTAAAAAGTCGGGCATCTATTTTGGGTGTGATTGTTCTTGCCATACATTTATTGGGTTTATGGTCACTGAGAAAATTGCAGCAACCGGGGTGAGTGTTGAATTTGATGGATTGATGAAAGATGAGAATATAGCTCTGATTTGTAGATATTTATTCTTTCATCGGTGTTTCATCATAAGTTTTAGCAACGAAAAGAAACGTATCGGGCGATGAGAGAAGATGTTTTTCTCTCGTTGCGTTATTCTTTTGTTGCCTTTTCTTTTTGTTGAATATCTGATGAAAGGGCGATGAAAAGAAAAGTCGCTGATTACTACTCTATTGTCGCTTCATTCATCAAATCATCAATCTATCAAATCCAACAAGAAAAAATTAAAGGTTCTCTAACATCTGCCGTGTTACGGTATAGAAGCGTCCGACCTTCTTGCTCTCGACGTATGCTGGTTCGTTGAGGAACACTCCCATCTGATAGGTGGTGTAGCATAGCGAGTTCTGGGCTGGTCGCAACTTCCAACAATCCTGCACCACTTTTCTCAGTGCCGAGCGGTCGGCCTTTACCCGCTGATAGTCGAAAAGGTTGAGAATGTCGTTGAGGCAGAAGTCAACGGCATCAATCTTCCGGCTGTCCATTATATCGGTAAGCAGTTCCGCGAGTTCTACCTCGACACGGTTGCGGTTGGCGCGTATTATCTTCTGCAACGCCTCGGTGTCAATCAGCTTAGGGTCAAACCACATCCGACTTTCCTCGGTTGTGGACAGCTGACGGTTGCTCATGGCATGGAGAAATGCCGGGATTTCATCGCGGATCTTCTCCAAGAAACAGGTGTCGTCAGATGCCAACTGCGGTATCTTCCTCACCCAATAACGGGTTTCACCTGGGTCTATGACTACGGGCAGATACTCGTTGTTGGAGCATAGCACGAACTTGGCGAAGAAACTCACCTCCTCGCGGTCGCGTCCTTTGGCTTCCATCTTGTAGTTGTAGGTGGTGCTGAGATTCTTCAGACGCTCCGAATCCTCGCGCTTGTTGAGCAGCACCTCGTCAACCACGATTATCAGCTTGCCGTTCCAATCATCGTTGAACTGACTGCGGAAATTCTCGTTGGTGTTGAACGTGAGATTTGCCTCAAATACAAGTTTGAGGAAATTGAGGAATGTGGATTTACCTGTGTTGCGTTCCTCGGATACCAGCAGGAGTATCGGTAGTTTCTGCAACGGCATGGTGTAGAGGATTTGCAGGTAGTCAAGACCGAGTTCGTATTGGTCGCCGAATATATGGCGCACGAGTGCCTCGATGTGAGGCCACACGCCTTCTTCCGGCAGATGTGTCAGCGGCGAATACTTGTTCTTGAAATTGCCGATTACGGGCTGATAGTCAATATGGGCAGGGACACAGCAGAATCCATCATACTTCGGAATGTTGGCGAGGAAGTCCTTGCCATAGTCCTGACGGATAGCCTCGATAGTCCACGGTATGCTGCGTTCCACAAGCTGTCCGGCGGCATTGGGCTGTCGGACGAGCTTGTAGTAGGTCGTGCCGATGCGCTCAAAGCGGTCTTCGGGCAGTTCGGCGGTGGTGTGAGTGTCATTTTCTTTCATTGGCTCAATCGTTTTTAGCATCAAGAATCGCGGTCACCTCGCTCAGTTTGTAGCGGCTGCTGCGGCCAACCTTGATTGCGGTGAGTTTACCCTTTTGCACAAGGTTCCATACCGATGTCGGCTTGATACCGAGTTTGGCACAAACTTCGGCTTTGGTAAGAAGTCGGTCTTCATCCGCCTTCATGAATAGGGGCAGAAGACGGTCGCGGGTGGCGTCGATGGTGTCAACCACAAGCTGATGGAGATCACTGAGGCTGACGGTAAGGAGAATGTTGGGAGAGTTGGGGTCGGAGAGAGAGGCTTGGAGAAGGTTATATAAATTCATATTGGGGGGATTTGAATTTATGAGAATACCGCCGACTTTATACGTTGGCACAGCCCCGGCGCAATGGGCGGTGACAACGGTCCGAAAAGGACATAGTGGGTGCTGTCGGCTCTTTTCGTTGAAGCCAACAAACAGTGTGTTTCCGACAAATCTTCGGTCAGAAACGGACGCAGTTCTCCCTATCCCATGCCGCCTTCAGAATGAAGACAACAAGGGGGCTATCCGCTATGTTTGAGCGAACATACGTCGGGTGCAAACGCCATCATAAGGCGAATGCCATCATTTTAATTTGGTAAATTTCGCGCGGGTCGCGCTTTCTAAGATCTTTTTCCCAATCTGTCAGTCAGACGCTTCCGATATTTCAAATTAACGCTGCCACTATATCCACAAAATCCAGCGTGTTGACAATCGGGTGCAATCTTCCCTTATAATTGGAAAACCGTCTTTCTCTGAGCCATTTAACAGCAGCCATTCCATTTGTTTGCAAACCGTTGGGTCATCGCTTCCTCAGTGCGTGTTGTTAGCGGTTCGCGTCTGCCGTCCTTTTAAGGCTCTCATCTTCATAGTGTTCCGGACGACTTCATCCGGGATTAGGTGTAGGTATGAACACAAAAAAGCGTAGCACAGTCAGGAGCATCATTCCAATCCGATATATAAAAGTTGAATGTGTCGGACGGTGGCTCTGCCATCTTGTGTTACATAAAGATACGAAATAATTTTCGCGTTTCCAAATCATCACAGCTCCAAAGGTGCTTTTTGGGGCAAAAATAGCCCTGTAACTACATCATCTTGCGTGTATTACAAGAAAATGCAGTTATAGGCCATCCGGGCAGGAAACATAGGTGCATAACAATGGCTATACCATTCGCCTCAATGCCTCCGCATTCTTCCCATGCGCAGATGGCGGCACGCTTCTTTGGCTGTGCGTTGATAATCGTTCCCCTTGCAAGGGGATATATGTCTTTTCGCCCACGAATGGACTTTGACGGACAAAATCATGCCTGGCGACCGTCACGGCAGAGCTATGTGTGTGATTTGCCCATGAGATAGGCTGTGTGTTGATGCTCCGCTATGGTCACATGAAAATGCCATCACGTTTTCGATGTAGTCTTGTCTCTTGTCGCAACTCGGCATGACGCTGTCACGAAGTGCTGGGGCACATTCGTCAAAACTCCTTGTCGCGGTCAATGAAAGACCATCAGTACAATTCTAACGAAGGTAGGTTGAAAAAGGTTCAGACACCGATGATATTTTTTCGCTTTAATGCCGTCTTTACGAGTTCGATGTCGTCATAATATGCTTATAATCCTCCAAAAGTAGGTCAAAAATCATAGATTTGGAGGATTATAACGATGTTTTCTCAAAAATAATTATTAACTTTGCAGTGAAAAATAGATTCTCAAGCGATGATAATAGGAAGGAAACCAGAACAAAAGGAACTGTTAGATGCCGCGAACTCTGAATATTCAAAGTTCGTGGCAGTGTATGGTCGTAGGCGTGTAGGAAAAACATTCCTTATAAGAGAGACGTTCAACTACTCGTTTACATTCCAGCATACCGGACTTGCACGAGGAAAAATGAAGGATCAGTTGCTGAGTTTCCGAGCATCACTTCAAAATGCGTCAGGGAGGAAATATACTCAGTTCAAAAGTTGGTATGAGGCATTCTTTGCGTTGGAAGAATGGCTGGGCACTCTCCCGGAGGGGAAGAAGATTGTTTTTTTTGATGAGTTACCGTGGATGGATACTCCCCGTTCAAATTTCATATCCGGGTTGGAACATTTCTGGAATAGTTGGGCTTCTGCAAGGAAAGATATTCTTTTGATAGCCTGCGGTTCTGCAACCTCATGGATTGTTAATAAACTCATAAATAATCATGGTGGGCTTCACAATCGACTAACGAATAAGATACTACTCCATCCATTTACACTTTCAGAATGTGAGGAATATTCGGAAAAGAATAAATTAGGACTTAGCCGCTATCAGTTGGTGGAGAACTACATGATTATGGGTGGTATTCCTTTTTATTGGAGCCTTATCAAACGAGAACTAAGTATGGCTCAAAATATTGATGCCCTGTTTTTTAATCAAGAGGTAGAAGGGCTATCCCACGAATATGAACAACTTTACGCTTCATTGTTCAATAATCCAGAGCCATATATGCAAGTGGTATCCGCTTTAGCGACCAAGCGAAGCGGACTAAACCGTGACGAGATTGTTAATCAGAGCGGAATCCCTACAGGTGGTGATTTATCGAGGTATCTAAACGAGCTTGAATGGTGTGGATTTATCCGTAAGTATAATTGCATGGGTAAGCAATCTAAAGATGCGCTCTATCAGCTGATTGACAACTTCACCATTTTCTATTTCCAGTATTTGAAAAGTAACAAGAACAACGATGCTCATTTCTGGACCAATAACATTGGATCGGCCTTGCATCGCGCATGGAGCGGCATTGCCTTTGAACGAGTGTGCCTTCAACACATCAGGCAAATCAAAGAAGCCCTTGGAATATCCGGCGTACTATCGAATGTCTATAGTTGGAGAACCGAGGCCGATGAAGAAAAAGGAATTGACAAGACTCAGATAGACTTGTTGATTGACCGCAATGATGGTGTCATAAATCTTTGCGAGATGAAATTCTCGGCTCAGGAATATGTCGTTTCAGAAGATGAGGAAATGAAACTACGTCGCCGCCGAGGCAACTTCATCGAAGCCACCCAAACAAAAAAGGCGGTACATATCACGCTTGTGACACCTTATGGACTGAGACAAAATGCTCATTCCGGGATTGCTCAAAATATAATTACAATTAATAATATCTTCACAAAATAAGACATGAGATTCTTAATTCCATTCAAAAAATATACACTGGATGATCTTCCAACGCATCCGGTCAATGTAAGTCAATTAAGACATACTACCCGCATCCTTATTGTGGACGATGAGCCTTTTTATAACGAGGCTCCTCTTCGAGCTATCGGATTTAATCTTACTGTAAAGAATAAATGGGATAATATCACGGATGCGGAACCCTTCCATATTATTGTAAGTGATAATAGAGGGGTCGCTTCATCTTTTAGTTCTGCTGCAGAGGGTGCCTTTGTTCTGAATCAGATTCATAAAAATTATCCCCAGAAGGGATGTATTATATACTCTCGTTCTGCAATAGACTTTAGTCATACCCCTCTTTTACGAGGTATAAAACAAATGAAAAAGAACGATGATTCATCTGAATGGGAAGAAGTCTTATCAGAAACTATAAATGAGATTTATGATCCTAAATCCATATGGCTCAAGATAGAATCATATTTGGAGGAGCAAAATATTTCTCGGAAGATTCTACGTAATATTGAAAATACATACGTCAGAGCACTATTAAAAGGAAATGGGGCCAATATTGAATGGAGTCGTCAAGACTGGGATTTATCGTCCGAAGCAATTAATTTAGTAACTGAGTTCTTTAAATTGGCTACTACAGCACTTGGTGTTTTAGGTGCATAAATCTCTACAATATGGGAAGAAAAATAAATCAAAGTTTCAGAAAACTACTTAGACATCAGGGACAGGCTAAAAGTTCTATTGTGGAAAAAAGCAAAGAAGACAAACCTGATGTAGAAAATCTTCTGAAACAAGACCGAGAAGTTACTCGTGATCTCATTCATGAGCTTAAGGCTTTTAATGAACGAATGGACAGTTCACTTAATGTATTACTTAAAGCGTTGGAATACAAGGATTATGAGACAATCCATAATACAGCTTTGAGTATAAAGGCATTAGAGGAGTTGGGTACATGTCGTATGGAATTGTACGAATATCTTATTAGCCCGCAGTCATATGAATCTATGGCATCTCAAGGCGTATCAATCTATAAAGAAGTTGAGAAATTATATAAAAGTATAAATGGAGGATGGTCAGATCAAGCACGAATTTTTAAACTTACTGGAAATTCTTATTCTCGATTCAAAACAAAAAGAATTATATCAGTAGGACTCTTTATCATTATAGAAAATGCATGGAAATATTCCCATCCTGAAGAACCAATTGTGATAGATTTTAAAGAAGCTAACTCAACTCTTGAACTTACCATTACCAATTGGGGGCCAATAATTGAAGATTCAGAAATTCAGCAGATATATCAAAGAGGATATCGAGGTTCTGAGGCTCGTAAATGTGATGAAATAAAAGGTAAAGGCCTTGGACTGGATATTGCAAAAAGGATTTTTGCCACTTGTGACGTGAAATTTGAGATTATCCCACCAAACAATAAAAACATAAAGATGAATGGAGTGATTCGATACACTCCATTCACTGTTAAATTGATCTTTACGCCTATGACGCAAAGTTTCGTAGTTCCATTAAATTGATAAGAGTTTTTATATGATCACCACATCTCACTATCTTTCTTGGTTCGGGCGGCGATTTCGTCGGCTATCTCCTCGGAGGAGAGTTTGATGTAGTCCATGAAGGTCTTTTGGGTTTTGTGGCCGCTGACGTGCATCATCTGCACGATGTCGTATTTGTGGCTGAGATACATGTTGGTGATTCCGGTGCGTCGGGCGGTGTGGCTCGTCACACATTTGAAGCGCGGTAGTAGTACGTTGCCGTTCAGGTCGGTCTCCGGCTCCTTGCCTTCTTTTTTCAATGCGTCCTTCTGCTTCATAGTCAGATTGGTCGGCACTTTCTCTTTCAGTGTCGATACACGTTCAGACAAATCTTCAAGTATGTCCTTTATGTAACGATTCAGCACCTGCTCGTTGGCTTTCGGAATATTGTAACCATATTTCTCACAGATGGCAATAAGGTTCTCGTTCATCACCGGGATTGTCACCTCGGTCTTAGTTTTCTGCTGTACCAACCTAATGATGCGTGTGCCTTTCCGCGTCGTTTCAAAATGGTCTTTGTTGAGATTGTTATAATCGCTCACTCGCTGACAAGTATAGCAACCGATGAGAAAAACATCGCGCACATGCTCTTTCTTCCCGGTCAACGGCATTTCATAGAGTGCTTGTAACTCTTCCTCGGTGAGATAAATCTCGACTGCCTTATCGCGGTCTTCAATCTTATTCTTGACTATGAGCGAAGCGGCGCGTTGATTGTCATGAACACCGTCAATGAACGCGGCGTTGATAAGTGCTTTCAGATTTGTCATGTGCTTGTTGACTACCTTGGGCATATAGCCGTGCCGCCTGAGATAGTTGATATAGCGACTTACAAAGGCGCGGTTAATGTCAGCCCAACCGAACTGATGCAAGGGGTCGAAGCCTTCATAAACGCCTATATAGCTTTTCCAAGTCTTGCAGGATCCAGCTGAATAGTCCTTGCTGCCAATCTTCCGTGCGCCGCTCTTGATGTCTTCGACAAACTGAACGAGGAATGACCAGATAAGACGGTTCTTCTCATCCTCAATGCGTTTCTTCTCCTCGGCTTTCTTACGGGCTTTTTCTCTTGCCGCCTCTTTCTTTGCCAAAGCCTTTCGCTCTGCTTCTGCCGCTTCCTCTTTCGCCTTTCGTTCAGCCTCGACTTTCTCCGGCTCGGAAATGTAGCGCACATCCATGTCAAGAGCCTCGCGGTCGAAATTTAGTTTGGCGAGGTGCGCTTTCACAATGCCTTCAATCTGCGTCAGTTTGGCGTGAAGTTGATAATTCTTTTTCTGATGTGCCAGCCACGCACGGGGCGAAGCGGTTGCTTTGAGCCACTCGCTTACCTCCACTTGCAGGAGCGTCGAAACAAGCACGTCAATCTTGCGGGTATGTACACGGATAAACAGTGTCGCTGTTTCCTTTTTCAAATCCTTGTTGCGGACATGAAACGGGGTCAATTTTTTCGGAGAGGGTGTTGTTGCCATCTTATTTTGTGTTGCTAAATTCATTCGCCACGATTCACAGTCGTTCACTATCAATCGTTTTGGTTCTGCAAATATAACAACTCAAACCACGTTTTGTCAAGTCGGGTCACCACGCAGGTCACCACGTTTTTTGAATTTCCGTGAAAGCTCAAAATTCAGCCAAAATTCATATTACGTTATTATTCAGCATTTTGCATCAACTCAATATTCACCTACATTCGCCACAATTCACAAACTCAGGTTCTGGTGGCACCACCTTCAAAATCGCCAAGTAGTTGACATTCAACTATTTGGCGATTTTACTTTCACTCTAATTTTGCCGAGTTCCCTATAAAGTTACCTATGAGAGAGGCGTTTGGACGGTGCTGAACCAGCCTTGACGCAACTGAATGAACGGAACACTGGCGTCTTTTAAAATCTGTTAATGCGAAATTGTTAAACTCTGTATTCATGTTGGTTACGCGATTTTCAGGCCTGCAAACCTTGTCGCACTTTTCAAATGATTACATTGGGGTTGGAGCCTTAAAACTCGGTTCCCCAATTTTTCATGAATGCAGGACGATACATTTTCAGCCAGATTGTTGACTTTTTGCCAAAACGCAAATTTGAAAGAATCATGGAGCATCGTACCAAAAATAAGGTTGAGGACAGAACCCTCGGATGGCAGTTGTCTTATTGGGGACAGTTGCTTGTCCTTATATTCGGTCAACTGCTCGGATGTCGAAGTCTCCGTGAACTCTCGGATATCACTACAGCACATCGCAAGAAATCCTTTCATCTCGGATTTGGCAAAGAAGCGGTAGACCGTAATATTCTCTCCAGATGCAATACCAATCGTGATTGGCATGTGTTCGAGGAGTTCGCCAACCATATGATTGTGCTGGCTCAGGAAGCCCGTATAGACCGGGAATTTTGTATCGGCGGCAAGTTCTATGCGTTCGATTCCTCCACGATTGACCTTTGCATGAGTGTTTATGACTGGGCAAAGTTCAGAAGCACCAAGTCCGGCATTAAACTGCATACCCAACTTGATATAGTGACGCAGATTCCAGTTATGATAAACATCACCAATGCCTCGGTTCATGATGTAAATGCGATGGATATCATTGATTATGAACCGTTGGCCGGTTATATCTTCGACCGTGGATACTGGGACTTGGATAGGCTTCATAAGATTGAGGAACTTGGAGCCTTCTTTGTCATAAGAGAGAAGGCTAAGCCGAAGTTCATTGTCGAGGATGGTCTGGACATGCCCGAGAATGGAAACATTCTTCAAGATTATACCGTAAGGTTTACCGGTAGACGCAATGCATCCAATTACCCTTCCCGGATTAGACGTATTGTAGCGTATATCCCTGACCTGAAGAGAAGTTTTGTTTTTTACACAAATAATTTCTTCCTGTCTGCCGAACAGATTGTGTTCCTTTACAAGAACCGATGGCAGGTGGAGCTTTTCTTCAAATGGATCAAACAGCACCTTAGAGTCACCACATTCTGGGGTAATTCCGAGACATCCGTCAGAATACAAATTTATGCGGCTATATGCACTTACTGCGTTGTCGCAATAATCGAACATAAAATGAAACTTGAAAGAAACATCTACGAAGTCATGAGAATCCTCGGCAGCTCCCTGCTTGTCAAGGAGCATATCAAGGACTTGTTGACTCCAGAACCGGTGCCAGCACAAATAGCAAATTGCCATCCAACTCTTGACCTCGAATTTGATTAACACTTTTTAAGAGACACTAGTGTGAACGGAAAATAAATCTTTTTACATTTTTTAATAAAGCACGGCGAGTGAACCATTCAATCGGGTTGTCGGTTTGTAGATTGAGGGATAATGAAGTTCCGCCGTTTATGACTGAAGTCCGGTAAACTGCTTGGAATCGCGTATACCGAACTCAATCTGAAAGCGGGTGCGGTAGAAACCGATGATCTTTTCAGGCCTCATATAGGTGTCGGTAGAGAAGTAAAGAAGAGGCTCTGCGTTTTCAAACGGACAGACCACGATACGGATGTCGCGTTTCAATGCCCTCGAATGTACGACCGCCGTGTGACATCGGGTTTTGTTTCCTTTGGAATCCTCATATATGAATGAAGTGAACACGGACATGTCAAGGTTGGAGAAATCCACTTTCTCTCCATACTTTTTCTTTCTGCCGCGTCTTCGCGGGGCGGAGGAATCCGGTATGGCCAGATACCTCAGATATGAGTTGGCACGTAATCTCCCGACAAATCGAAATCCCATGCCAATCACTTCATTTACAAACTCATATTTGGAGAAAAAGGCATCGGCAACCAGAATATCCGTCAGTGAGAGCAGCTCTGCCGCCTTTGACCTGACAAGTGCCACATACCAGTCAAGCATTGACATTTGTTTCTCAGATTCAAGAGTCCTGAAGTCCGGTGACTGGACAGCACCGAGCATCACGTATGTATGTTTACTCAGACTTATTGCCCCAATTGCCATTATCTCCAGACCGCGTTTCACACGTTGTGCCACCCCTGACCAGAAACGGCCTATGCCATACGTCAGTCTGCCTGCTTTTGAAATGAACGACGGATCGATTGCCACTGCCATGTCATCGGCCGGCCCAAAACAATCCTGCGCCATACCTATGTTGACTTTCATCCAGTCTACGGATGTTTTGAAATTGGAAGCAAAGGTCTTGGCTGTACGACCGCCATAGCGCGACAGCCGGGTAAAATTGACTTTGCCCGGAATCAACGCTACAGTGCGTATTGTTAAAATCAGCCAGTTGAGGAACCTTTTGCTCATCTTGGTTGTAGTATTTTCAAATACCGACTTACACCGAAAGGTGAAGTCTTTGAGAATCGCCAATACGTTCATACGCTAAGATTTTTATAATGAACGCTTTGGCGATTCATTTGTATTTGATAATTCGACATATTAACTTAAGTTTCAACTACTTCGGTAATTTTTACCGAATCATTGGAAAATCTCCGCATCTCAAAATAATTAAGAAAATAAATCATCGGTTGGCTCAGTTAGCGGCTTAGCCAAGGCTGAACAACCTCAAATTTTACCGAATCATTGAATACCATAATACGATTAAAAATTATCTACACATCACAATGTTTTTTCATTCCGGTCAAAACCTTTTTATTCCCCTCGCCAATACCGGTCACATCAGCCATTGACAAAGCCAACTCCATTATTATATCATCCATGATATCCCAGAATCGCCCATTCAAACGTTAAATTTATTTAATTAGAACGGTTATCTGAAACGTTTCGTGTATCTTCACGTCTAAATTATAAAAATAACTGTGAAACACTTTGTTAATCTATACAAAACCAAATATTCATCACTCATGAAAAATCTGTTAAGAACGGCTCTGTTCGCTCTCATGGCTCTTGCCATGCTACCCTCTGTGGCATATGCTCAGGGACAGAACCCAATGACCCAACCACTCCCAGTAGACCCGGATGTGCGCATCGGTCATCTCCCCAATGGGCTCACCTACTACATCCGTCACAATGAGTACCCAAAAGGACAGGCTGACTTCTATATAGCTCAAAAAGTCGGGTCAGCTCTTGAAGAAGAGAACCAGCGCGGACTCGCACACTTCCTGGAACACATGTGCTTCAACGGCACCACCAATTTCCCCGACAACCTCCTTCGTGACTGGCTTGAATCAATCGGAGTCAAATTCGGCCAGAACCTCAATGCGTACACCTCTATCGATGAGACTGTGTACAACATCTCCAATGTGCCCATCGCTCGTGAAAGCGTTCAGGACTCCTGCCTCCTCATCCTCCACGACTGGGCTAACGACCTTACACTTGACCCCAAGGAGATTGACAAAGAGCGCGGCGTGATCCATCAGGAATGGCGTCGCTCCATGCAGGGACAGATGCGTATTTTCGAGCGCATTCTTCCCGAACTCCTCCCCACTACTAAATACGGACGCCGCCTGCCTATAGGAACTATGGAAGTCGTTGACAACTTCCCCCCGCAGGCCCTCCGCGACTATTATGAGACATGGTATCGTCCTGACCAGCAAGCCGTAGTTGTTGTAGGCGACATAGATGTAGATCGTATCGAGAACAAGATCAAAGAGATGTTCACATCCATCGAAATGCCAGCCAATGCCAAGCCCCGCACCTACGAGGCAGTCCCCGACCATAAAGGCACCCTCTTCGGCATAGGATCAGACCCTGAGCAGAAACAGCTCGTAGGTCAGATCATGTTCCTCGCCGATCCGACCCCCGCAGAACTGAAGAACACCATGACATATTATATCAACGACTATGTCAGAGGTATGGCTCTCAGCATGCTCAACAACCGTCTTAACGACATCTCTTCCCATCCCGACGCCCCCTTCGGCGGAGCAAGCGTAGGCTATGGCGACTACATCGTAACAAAGACCAAAGATGCTCTCTCAGGAACAGCTGTAGCCAAAGGCAACGATATCGTCGTTCCTCTACAGGCTGTATACCGTGAGATGCTTCGTGCTGCAAGAGGAGGGTTCACCCAAAGCGAATACGACCGTGCCCGCAACAGCCTCATATCATCATATGAAAGCTTATACAACAACCGTGCCACGCGCGAAAACGGAACTTTCGTCAACGAATATGTACGCAACTTTATCGATGGCTCTCCTATCCCCGGTCTCGATATCGAATGGCCATTGATACAGCAACTGGCAAATATCACACCGCTTGCGTTGATCAACGAGACTTTCGCCTCCATGATCAAGCCTGACAATCGTGCAATCATGGTACTCGCGCCCGAAAAGGAGGGCACAAAAATCCCTACAAAGGAAGAACTCACCTCAGCTCTTGCCGCGGTTGACGCAGAAGAGATCGCACCTTTCGTCGACAACTTCAAGATGGAGCCACTCATCACAGTGGCACCCAGGCCCGGTAAAATTGTATCCACCAAGGAGGACAAGGTATGGGGCACCACAGAGTGGACACTCTCAAACGGAGCCAAAGTCATCATCAAGCCTACCAAATTCAAGGAAGATGAAATCAGCATGGTGGCACAGGCTTTCGGAGGCACTGCCGGATACTCAAAAGAATACATACCCACACTTCTCATGCTCTCCAATATAATGGGCAATATGGGTCTCGGTTCCTACAATTCAAGCGACCTCAGCAAATATCTTTCAGGCAAGGTTGCGAGCATAGGTGTATCGTTCAGCTCATACAGCCGCTCAATCTCCGGAGGCTCTACCCCCAAGGATCTCCCCACAATGATGGAACTGCTGTACATGGTATTCACAGACATCAACCTTGATGCAAACGAGTTTGCCGCTATGCAGAAAGCAGTCTCAGCGGCTCTTGCCAACCAGGAAAAGAATCCTCAGCATGTGTTCTCCGACAAAATGGTCCGCACATGGTATAACTCCCCCTACATAAAGTCAGTGACACCTGCCGACGTAGAGGCTGCTTCTCGCGAACAGGCTCTCAAGATAGCCAAGGATCTGACAGCCAATGCAGCCGACTACACATTTGTTTTTGTAGGCAATGTAGACCTGAATGCACTCAAGCCTCTTGTCGAGACCTATATAGCATCTCTCCCCGGCAATCCCAAGACCGCAATCAAGAAAGTCGACAAGTACAACCCCGAGCTGTTCATTATCCCCGGGTCATCCATCGACAGCTTCACTACAGAGATGACCACACCCCAGACATTTGCAGCCATAGCTGAAATCGGCGATATGGAGTACACCACCAAGAATGCCCAGCTCGCATCCATAGCAGGACAGATCCTCACCAACCGTCTCATTAAGACAGTCCGTGAAGAGATGGGCGCAGTCTACTCCATCGGAGCATCCGGTTCTGCCTCCCGCATGGGTCTCAACCCCATCACCCTCTCGTCCTCATTCCCCATGAAGCCTGAGATGAAAAATGAGGTTCTCGACTTCATCAAGAGCCAGTACAAAGCCATGGAAAAGGATATAACCCCTGAAGAACTTAACCCCATAAAAGAATATATGGTGAAAAGTTTCACAGAGTCAAAAGAAAAGAACGGAGCTTGGCTCGGTGCAATCCTCGGATACCAGACTAACGGCGTTGACACATTCAACAACAATATTGAGACCATGAACTCAATAACCGTTCAGGATGTGATGAACTTCATGAAGGCACTCAACGCTCAGGGCAACTACCGTGTCCTCACTCTCGATCCAGCAAAGTAACTCATCCTCAATACTATTCAAAGCCGGATGCATGTGTGCATCCGGCTTTGTTCTATCTCAGCGACAACCTATTAACAAATTTTAAGACAAAATAAAACCTGAATATTTTGCAAATTAAAATATAGTTCCTACCTTTGCACTGTCAAAACATCGCGGGTTGGAGCAGTGGTAGCTCGTTGGGCTCATAACCCAAAGGTCGCAGGTTCGAGTCCTGCACCCGCCACCAAGATCAAGTGTCCTCGGAAATATTTTCGAGGACACTTTTTTTATCACCTTACAATAAAAAATATGTGCTCCGCATGAACATTTCGCTATTAAAAAGTATTAATCAAGAGTGCAATCTTACAAGGTTTTTGTATCTTTGTCCGTAAAAGTCATCACATACAACTTTTAACATTAACACTCACATCGGATCTATGAACTCGCGAGGCTCAATATTCGGGGATATGCCCCCGGTTACCAAAAACCTCATAATCATCAATCTCATAGTATGGCTGGCAATGTTCGTGTTGCCGGGACGCATAGGCGGAGGACTTGAAGAGCTCGGAGGGCTGCATTATTTCAAAGCCGCCGACTTCAATCCTGTTCAGCTGGTCACATACATGTTCATGCACTCCACAGGGAGTTTCGCCCACATATTCTTCAATATGTTCACCCTATGGATGTTCGGAATGACACTTGAGCGCACCTTCGGCAGCGCAAGATTCCTGTTCTACTATATGTCGTGCGGAATCGGAGCCGGAATCATACAGGAGCTCGCATGGATGCTCACATGGGAGAGCACTCTCACCCCTATCCTCGCAAATGCCATGCACATCGACTTTCCGGAAGCCCGCGAAATGCTCCAGTCGCCAGTGATGCAGGGACAGGTGTCACAATGGCTCAACATATTCGTCACTATCGGGGCGTCAGGAGCCATATACGGCATACTGCTTGCTTTCGGAATGATGTACCCCAACGCTCCCATCTATCTGTTCTTTGTCCCGGTGCCAATAAAAGCAAAATGGATGGTGACAGGCATGATCGCCATAGAGCTGCTGATCGGACTCAGCGAAGCTGCCGGAAAGAGCGATGGAATAGCTCATTTCGCCCATCTTGGAGGAATGATATTCGGATTCATCATCATATATTACTGGAAGAAAAAAGGCACCTTCGGAGGGGGCGGATATGGCGGTTATTGATGACATGCGCTCCGGTTTTGCCCGCTCATCCACACTCATGAGAATCGTGTGGACCAACATAGGCGTTTTCGTGCTTCTGCGCATAGCTGCGATAGTATGTGTGTTTTCGGGTACTCCCGATTTCATCAACAGCATCCTGTCACAGATAGAGCTGCCATCCACCATAGGGGCACTACTCACCCGTCCCTGGACTCTTATCACATACATGTTCGCCCAGTATGACCTGCTGCACATCGTATTCAATATGCTATGGCTCTACTGGTTCGGGACCATGTTCCGTATGGTGTGCACATCACGTCAGCTGTTTGTCCTGTACATCTATGGCGGACTTGCAGGAGCTGTGCTCTTCCTTGCAGGGTATAACACACTCCCACTTTTCCATGGCAATCACTACGGCTCGCTCATAGGCTCGTCAGCGGCTGTGATAGCCATCGTCACAGCTGTGGCAATACTGATGCCACACTTCAAGATGCATATGCTGTTCATAGGGGCTGTATCCGTAAAATGGATAGCTCTTGCCACAATAGTGCTGGTGCTCATAGGTGTCACAGGGAGCAATGCAGGCGGCGAGATAGCCCATCTCGGAGGAATTCTCACCGGCTTGCTTTTCGCCCTGCGCCTGAAAAAAGGGAGCGACATAACCGCACCGGCAGCCAGGATAGTCGACAGGACTGCAAGACAACGAAAGACAACGCCGCCAAACAGCCCCAGCAGCCACAACAATCCTAACGGACCCAGCAACCAGGCATCAGCCACGTCAACCAAATCAGCCACATCTTCAACGACATCAGGGCTCACTCCTGATGAACGCCGGGAACTCGATACTATACTTGACAAAATCAAGAAATCGGGCTATTCGGCACTCACTCCGGCTGAACGAGACCGACTGTTCAACGTAAGCCGCAAAATAAAATAAACAGAAACAACTTCCCTATCATCCCGTACCGGACAGCCACTCACACATACCCACCGGAATGCACGATTCACTATTTCACCGCCTAATAAGCCGTCCTGCACGCGCTACGCTCATCACCATGCTTCTGGTGGTGAATATCATAGTGGCTGTGATCACACTGATATCAGCTTACGGAGGAACTGTCAATCCGGCCCACACAGTGATACCTGCACTTATGAGCATGATGCTACCGATAGTCCTTATAGCCGGGATCGCGGTAGCAGGCTTAGACATACTTGTGCAGAAACCGCGCATGGCAAT
This sequence comes from Duncaniella freteri, assembly GCF_004766125.1. Taxonomy (NCBI): domain Bacteria; kingdom Pseudomonadati; phylum Bacteroidota; class Bacteroidia; order Bacteroidales; family Muribaculaceae; genus Duncaniella; species Duncaniella freteri. Next base: position 63,013 of record NZ_SJSA01000002.1, on the reverse strand, counting down.
AATCATCGCCCTGTCATGGATCGCATCAGCACCGTCACTGCTATCGTACTCACCACTGCATCCAGGCACCCGAAGCATCACGCCTGAAGAGCAATCCCGATCATTCACAATGCTCACATGGAACGCGCTTCATTTCTGGGATTTCCGCGGGAATGTGCCCGATATCACCACCAATGCTTCGATCGACTACATCCTCGATACCGACGCGGATATCGTTAACCTTCAAGAGGTGGAGGCGGTTCAGGATTCACCCATGTGGCATATCACCTCAGAGCAGGTAAGGACGCTTAAAGAGCGTTACCCTTACCGCATGATCAATGTGAACAACGAGCTGTCGATACTGTCGAAATACCCCTTCCAGTACGTAAGTCTCGACATGCCCGACCCGATGGGAATACGCATGGCACTGTTCAGGTTTGAAATAATGGGTGAGACGGTAAACCTGTTCAATGTGCATCTCGAATCCATCGGTCTGAACATGGCGGACAAAGAGCTATACCAAGGTCTTTTTGACAAGGCTCCTGGGAGTGAACGAGCCATACGCAAGGAGCTTTCCGATGTGAAGCATCAACTGGTGAGCAAGCTTGCTGTGGCATTCAAGAAACGTGCCGACCAGGCAAGATTCATCCGGCATACGATCGACTCCATAGGAGGGAACTTCATAGTGGCGGGCGACTTCAACGACATCCAGGGGAGCTATGCCCTGCGGACCATACTTGGAGACGGAGACATGCATGACGCATACGCCGAAAACGCGTTCGGCCCGACAATAACATATCACGGCAACCGCTTCTACTTCCGCATCGACCATGTGCTCTACCGTGGGGACATGGAGGCTGTGGATATCGAGAGGGGTGACACCCCATCAAGTGACCATTATCCGCTATTGACCACATTTGTCATGAACGGAGAAAATGAAACATCCGAGTAAACCTTAATCCATAACCATAAATCAACACGTCCGATTTAATCAAAAAAACCAAACATCATGAAACCTGTAAAACTGGCAGCCCGCATCGCGCTATCCTTAGGGATCGCTGCCTCTGCCACAGCAATCACCATGACATCATGTACAGAGCAACGTGCCAATCCATTCATGGAGCCTTACGGCACAAAGTATGACATCCCGCCCTTCGAAAGCATCCTCTATTCCGACTATCTACCCGCCGTGGAGAAAGGCATAGCTGAAAAGAAGGCTGAGATCAAGGCCATAGCCGAGAATCCGGAAGAGCCGACCTTCGAGAACACCATCATGGCGATGGAGAAGTCAGGACAGCTTCTGAGCCGTGTGACACGCGTGTTCGGAGCACTCAACGAGTCGGACGGCACTCCTGAGATCCAGGAGCTGTCAGAGACCATATTCCCGATGGTGTCCTCAGCGTCGGACGAGATCCTTATGGACCCCAAACTGTTCGCTCGCGTGAAGTCGCTCTATGACCGTCGTGACAGCCTCAACCTGGAGCCTAATCAGGTACGAGCCATCGAGCTTTCCTACAAGAGCTTCGTGCGCAACGGCGCGCTCCTCTCCGATGCTGACAAGTCACAGCTGATGGACATCAACAAGCAGCTCACGGACCTTTACCTCAAATTCAACAAGAATCTGCTTTCAGCCACCAATGAATTCGAGCTTGTGGTTGAAAATGAAGCAGACCTCGCAGGGATACCTGCCGGAATCGTAGCCACAGCAGCAGAGGAAGCCAAGGCCCGCGGCAAGGAGGGCAAATGGGTGTTCACACTCCACGCACCCTCACGCCTGCCGGTGCTCAAGTATGCCGACTCACGCGACATCCGCGAGAAGATGTACAACGGTTACATCAACCTCGCTTCAGCCGCACCCTACGACAACCGCCCCATCATCGGTGAAATAGTCAAACTCCGTGCCCGCAAGGCCGACATACTCGGATTCAAGGATTTCGCATCCTATATGACCGACAATGTGATGGCAAAGACACCTGAGGCCGCCAACGAACTTCTCATGAAGATATGGGCTCCGGCTGTGAAGCGCGCCAACGAGGAGGTAGCCGAGATGACCGAGTACGCCAAGGCTGAGGGCAAGGATATCACCATCAAGCCATGGGACTACTACTACTATGCCGAGAAGGTAAGGACCAAGAAATACAATCTTGACGAGAACGAGGTAAGCGCGTACTTCTCGCTTGACAATGTGCGCAAGGGTATATTCACACTTGCAGAGAAACTTTACGGCGTGAAGTTCACTGAAATGCCTGACGCTCCCAAGTATAATCCAGAGGTTACCGTTTACGATGTCACCGATATCAAGAGCGGCGAACATGTGGCAGTGTTCATGACCGATTACTTCCCCCGCGCAACCAAGCGTCAGGGCGCATGGATGGATGAGCTTAAGGGATCGTCGGTTGATCCTGACGGAACAGTGGAGCGTCCCATCATCTTTAATGTAGGCAACTTCACACGTCCGACAAGCGACACTCCCGCCCTTCTGACTCTGGATGAGGTCGAGACCATGTTCCATGAATTCGGCCATGGTCTGCATGGAATGCTGAGCCGCGCCAAGCTCCGTTCGCAGTCGGGCACTAACGTTGACCGTGACTTTGTGGAGCTCCCCTCACAGATCACCGAGCACTGGGCCATGGAACCCGAACTGCTGAAGGATTTCGCTTTCCATTACAAGACAGGCGAAGTGATCCCGAACGAACTTGTAGAAAAACTACAGGCAGCATCGACCCACAATCAGGGCTTCACCACTACCGAGCTTGCCGGGGCCTCGCTCCTGGACCTTGCCTGGGGCGCATACAAGCCAGCCGATGGTGAGACCGTAGATGTTGACGCATTCGAAAAGCAGGTTGCCGAGAAGCTGGGTATGCCATCGGAAATCGCTTACCGTTACCGTTCGCCCTATTTCAAGCATGTGTTCGGAAGCGACGGCTATGCATCGGGCTACTACACCTATCTGTGGGCCGAGGTACTTGATGCGGACGGCTTTGAGCTCTTTGCGGAAAAGGGTATTTTCGATCCCGAGACAGCCCGCTCGTTCAAGGAGAACATCCTTGAAATGGGTGGCAGCGAGGATCCTATGAAACTCTTTGTACGCTTCCGCGGACATGAGCCATCGGTTGACGCTCTCCTCCGCAACCGCGGACTAATTTAATACATAGCAGGGAGGGGCAAGCCCCTCCCTGCTTTTTTTATTTAAAACAGGATAGAAAATGTCAGTCTCGATAATCCGTCATGTGACCTGGGTGGGATTCTGGGTCAATGCCGTGCTAATGGTGATAAAGATAGCCATAGGACACTATGGCCACAGCGATGCGCTCGTAGCTGACGGCGTGCACTCCTTGAGTGACTTTGCCACGGACCTTATAGTGCTTGCTTTCGTAGGGATTGCCTACAAGGGGGCTGACTCAAGGCATCCGTACGGGCATGGGAAATTCGAGACGTTCGCGTCACTGCTCATATCGGTCACTCTTCTGCTCGTAGCCATAGGTCTCGGATGGGCCGGTGTGCGTGCAATCACAGGTTCTCTTAACGGAAATCCCCTACCACGACCGGACATATGGACCATAGCGGTGGCTATCATAGCCATATTATCCAAGGAGTGGCTATACCGGTACACTATCGCGACAGGAAGGAGGATAGACTCGTCGTCACTTATAGCCAACGCATGGCACCACAGAAGCGATGCTATATCCTCGATAGCCACACTCATCGGTGTGTCGTTAGGATATTTCCTCGGTGAAGAATGGAGGATAGCCGACCCGATAGTTTCAATAATCATCGCTTTCTTCATTGCCTGGTCAGCTATCGAGATAGGGAGGCCTTCGGTGGATGAACTACTCGAACGTTCGCTTCCGAATGAAAAAATCAATGAGATAGAGCAGGCGGTTGCCTCTGTGGAGGGTGTCAAGGCTTATCACCGACTCCGGACACGCCGCAACGGCCATTCATATCTTGCAGAGCTGCACATAAAAGTTGATCCAGACATAACCGTCACACAGGGGCATGACATAGCTACGGCGGTGGAGTATGCTCTCCGGGAACTTTTAGGTCAGGATTCCATAATCACGGTTCATGTTGAGCCGTACAGGAATGGATGACCGCCTTCCCGCAGGCGGCGAAGTTACCGTGGCGAGAGGATTCAAAGTTACCGTGGCGGGAAGCGGCGGGGGCACGCAACCAAGGAGGGGCAACAAAGTTACCGTAGCGGGAAGGCGGCGGGGGCACGCCCCCGCCCTACCGGAATGATTTTATATTGAATTTTGTTTTTTGTGTACCAATATGTCAATGGGCTCTTGCCGTGCGGTTCAGTTTTGGACTGCGGAGCACGGCGTACCGCCCGGCTTGATGGGGAGGAGGATAGTATACTTCTGCCAGGATTGCCGATATCTCTTCTGTAAGAGGCGTATCAGGCATTGACGGAAGAGCCACTACCACCGGGAGGTGGTGCTGACGCTTCACAGCGGATACTGACCTGAATGGTATGAGGCGTGTTATGGCTGCCGATATTGCTATGTGGCGACTGCCGCTCGGAGACTCTGCCTTTGCTGCGGAGGCGTGGATGATGATGAAACCTCTTGAATTATGGGTGGGGAGGATGGAGGATAGGAGCCGACGCCACCTGTCGGTGCAGGAATGAAAGGGGGAGGATGTGCAGTAACGCTCGACATTGAGAAGCAATGTGCAATAAGGGGATGTGCCACGGACAGCATCGACACAACGGTGGGTGATAAGCCTGATATTAGACGGCAACAGCTTTGCCTGCGGGTATCTGTGACGGTCTTTGCCCGGGATAAAGAGTGCACCTTGTGCATCAGGAAGCCCCTGGAGGCGGTATTCCTGATAGCGGAGAAGTATCCAGGAGGAATCTATGCCGGGAGGGTCGAGAATGAATACCGGGGACGAATTACGGTTGACGCGGGCTTTTTCGAGTGGGGATATGACGGAAATCTCGACAGGAGTGAGAGGTCTGCCGAGATAACGAGAGAAATGGATATGCCATGGGGTATAAACCGGCATACGCATGCGCTGTGGCTGAAGAATGGTAATTTGTTTCGCCATATCACAGGCAAAGGTAGCATGCAGAACCGGGGATAAAGTGTGATAATGACGCCACGGCTTGCGATAATAGGAAGATTATGCTTAACTTTGCATACCGAAAAACAAACCACAGAATATTCATATTGAAAAAGACATGAAGAAGTTTTTATTTTCCATCGCTACTGTATTAATGTGTGCAGGATTACCTATTCTTACATCATGCGGCAACAACAAAACAGCAACAGAGCAGACTGACGGCACAGATGACGCCGTGGCAGAGGGTCGTGAACGTGTCCAGAAAACTCTTGAACAGTTCTCCAGCCAGCTCCCCCAGCCTATGGGCGCAGGCATTTCGCTCACAGGACTTGCCATAGAAGGTGACTATGTGGTATATACCATAGAGATAGCCGACGCTGATACGTTCAATGCAATCGAAATCAATGAAGAAGCCAAGCAGATGGGACTCCAGAATATCGGTGCGCAGGGCAAGACTTTTATAGATGCGAATCTCGGTGCGAAGTTCAAATACACCAACAAAGACAGCAAAGAGAGCAAGGAGTTCTCCATCACACCCGAAGAGCTTGAAGCAAATTACAATGCCAATACAAAGTAATCGCGGACTGAGCTCATAGAAATAAAGCGTAACGGACCGACTGACACAGTGTCCGTTACGCTTTTTATTTTGCATCAGAGCCAAAGCGGAACTGCATGTCAGCTACATTTCAAACGTCTGTTCAATAAGATGCATATATCTTTCCCTTTCATTGGTCAGATTAACAACAGGGATATTTTCTATCGCTCCAGTATGATTGAAATTAAAGTTCATCAAGCTCTGTTTAAAACGGGAAGAATCTTCATACTTATGTATCAATGGGATTGTATTATAATCAAAGGCTATCATTTTGGGAGAGCAGCCGCTGATAAACCGGAACGTTCTCACGTCTGCAAAACTGATGGTATGATTAGTTTTATCGGTCGGTTTCATTACTTCGTTACGTTTTATTGCATGAATGATTCGCGACACAAATTTACTATATGTATAGCAGAAAACCTTGCGCCAATACATGCAAAGAGCTTGAACTAAACGAGGAAGCTGAAATTATATCACTTTTTACGTATGATTTTGCAGTTACAGAGTCTTTTCCATACATTTATTTGATATTTGAACTTCTTTTTATACGGAGAATAATTGGCAGTGTAACCATAAATATAAACCACCCTCTTGTAATCCTGCAATCTCAATTCTCTAATTTACGCCCAGTTTTATCAATATAATACCAGCCATCACTTTCCCAGTAATGGCATTCACCATTACTTCCTTCCACTTCTTTCTTTTCACCATAATCAGCAACCCTGGCTTTTCCATTTTCAAAAGGGAATCCATATACAAACCGAGGTGTTATCACAGTGTTTCCTTGCTCATCGGCATATCCTATCTTTCCTCGTTGATCGACAATACGATAAAGCCCATCCTTAAGGGGATCATCGCCATTGTCATATTTAAATGCCAGATATTTTTTATTCTTTCTTTCATTGTAATCCGACAGTTTAAACATTATTGGTAATGTCATCCATTGATCAATAGGAGTGAGATCAAACTTGCCTGGAATAAGCCTCGGAAAAGACTTTATAATCCTAAGAGCCTCATTATCAAGATAAGAGTCCTTGCTTTTCACTATTTTAACTGAGTCTATTATACCTGTCTTATCAACAAGAAACTGCACAACAACACGACCTTGTATGTTTTCAATATATGCTTCTTTTGGATACCGAAGATTATCGTATATATAATTCAGCATAGCGGAATCTCCACCTGGAAACTGCGGTGGTAATTCATGTGTCACATATGCCTTTTCGTCAATGTCAACCACCTCAAAATCATACATAATGCCAACTTGTTGAGCTACTTTGAACCTCAAGATGGGAGAATCGAATACCAATCGTCTAAACAGATCTATAATCGAATCGTTTTCGCCTTGAATACAGATATTTATAGTACCGTCAGGATTAGAACCAGATGTTAAATTACCTTTGGCTATTTTGTTATAATTCCTGCTTATTGCCTCATCCAATAATTCGCGGGTCTTTATATGTTCTTTCATAGAACATACACCCACCCCCAGATCAAACTCATTTCCTCCAAGTAATTCTGTCAACATTGAGCGTAGCCTTAAAGTGTCTCCAATCACATTTATAGTCAATCTATCCCGGTCATTGACAAAACAACCGGAATACCAGTCAGGGAAATCCATGTCATCAGTAATGCCGACACATGAGGAATCAGCACTGAAAACATGAGAGAGCCGTTCATAATAAGTCCATGCAGGTTCTTGCACCGCTCCGTCCTCCTGTGGAGCTGTGATATTTTCCATGTTTCCATTGTTTGCAATTGATTTATATGTCTTATACGAACAACTCATGGATATCAGTACAAACACTGTCGACAGTATATATATTGGCTTTCTCATATTTTTAATAATGTGAACACTTAGATAATTGGATAGTTTGTCATTGCTCCAGTACAGTATTACGATCAGGTGCATAATTGTTTACGCCCAGTATATTGAACATGTCACGTCTTTCAACAAATTGAATCATAGACAAATCTATTTCAACAATTTACGACCGTCACATTCACTCTCCAATACACTCATCTGATGAATGGCTATCCGGTTAAGCTTAACAAGTCTCTCGCTTTGTGTCATTCCCTGCTCGATAAAAACCGCATTGAGGTTTTCCATATTCGACAGGCAGATAAGTTCGTTGATTGTGGCGTAATCTCGTATGTTGCCTTTCAGGTCGGGGTGAGCCTCGCGCCATTGCTTTGCCGTTACACCGAACATCGCCACATTCAGCACGTCGGCTTCATTGGCATAGATGATGCTTGCCTGTGCAGGTGTAACCTCCGCCGGGATAAGGTTCTGCTTTATGGCATCGGTGTGTATGCGGTAGTTGATTTTCGACAGTTCACGCTTTGCCGACCAACCTAATAACCGCTGCTCCTCCGTTTTTAATCGCTGGTACTCTTTAACAAGCAATAACTGAAATTTTGGGCTTATCCACATTCCGAAATGGTAAGCTATATCACGATGTGCGTATGTGCCGCCATAACGACCGGCTTTTGAACGTATGCCTACGGCATTTGTCCGTTCAAGCCACGTTTTTACCGATAGCACAAAGTTGTTGCTTCCTGCGGCATTTTTAATTGTACCGAATTCGGTACAATTAAAATCGGGATTATAGAGCATTTCCCATTCTCCGAGATACTCGATGGTGCTTTTAAGGCTCAACCAACGGAAAATTATATGCTCCTGCATCTGACTGCGAGCCATGTCTGTCAGGCTGATATAATCCTCCTCGTTGTATTTTACAACTGCTATTTCGGTATTTTGAACTGTGATCTTTGCCATTGTTTCAGATATGGCGTATATGCCAATACGCAAAGTTATACATTTTCGCTGACATCCAGTGTATTCCCTTGAAATTTAGTGTCTCTTTGCTTTCAACCCTAAAACAGAATATGTAAGGGTTAAACTCTTCCATGTATTCATGGTGCCATTGATGAAACAAAGTTAATATAAATACATGAGATTCTATTCATCCTGCATATAATTCAAAGTCCGTTATTGCGAAAAACAAACGTTTTTATGAACCATTTGTTCCTTGCATGATTCTTAAACCCGGATATAACGTTGAGCCCCAACGGCGGAGAGCAATTCTCCGACAAAATGCAAACAGGGCGGATGGGGATGGAAAAATTTGGCTGGGTGGGAGATTTGTTGTAATTTTGTGTCATTGAACTGATTTAAACCAATCACAGACATAGCCAGCTACTTATGGTCGTATTTTTTAAGAAAGGCGCGAATCTGATCTACGCCGTAGAGACGAATCACAAGTTCTCCGCCGAGGAGGCTGCCAAACTCACATGGCTCTTTGACGGAGCCACCCCCCTCAGCTCCACATCAGTGAAGGGGCGTTTCGTAGGTCCCCGCAAGGAGATGATCACCCCCTGGAGCACCAATGCGGTGGAGATCACTCTGAATATGGGCCTTGAGGGGATCACCCGCATCGAGGAGTTTCACCGCACCACCGAGGAGGAGCCAGCATTTGACAAGATGCTCTCCCGCCTGTATGACGGACTGAACTCACGAGTGTTCAGCACTTCGACAGTCGCTGCTCCCATAGAGCACATAGCCGACATAACCGAGTACAACAAGCGTGAGGGACTCGCGCTCTCGAAGGAGGAGGAGGATTATCTGCGTCAGCTCGCCGAGAAGCTCGGACGTGAGCTCACGGACAGCGAGGTGTTCGGATTCTCGCAGGTGAACAGCGAGCACTGCCGCCACAAGATATTCGGGGGCTCGTTTGTGATTGACGGCGAGGAGAAGCCAATGTCGCTGTTCCAGCTCATCAAAAAGACATCGAAGGAGAATCCCAACCGCCTGGTGTCGGCGTACAAGGATAATGTGGCATTCGTGGAGGGCCCGACTGTGGCACAGTTCTACCCTACCCATCCGGAACGCCCCGACTATTTTGAGGTGCGTGACCTCCCCACTGTGCTCTCACTCAAGGCAGAGACCCATAACTTCCCGACAACAGTGGAGCCGTTCAACGGAGCAGCCACAGGCAGCGGCGGCGAGATCCGCGACCGTCTGGGCGGAGGACGCGCATCGCTACCCCTTGCCGGCACTGCTGTGTATATGACCTCATATCCCCGCTTAGGGGAGCATGCGTGGGAGCTTATGATGAATCCCCGTGCGTGGCTCTACCAGACCCCCGCAGAGATCCTCATCAAAGCTTCGAACGGAGCTTCGGATTTCGGCAACAAGTATGGCCAGCCTCTGATATGCGGCTCGCTCCTGACATTCGAGCATGACGAGAACGGAAAGATGTATGCCTACGACAAGGTGATAATGCTTGCCGGAGGTGTGGGCTATGCCGCTGCAAAGGATGCCATCAAGGGCACCCCCGAGGCCGGAGAGGCCGTGGTGGTGATGGGCGGTGACAATTACCGTATCGGCATGGGCGGCGGAGCAGTGTCGTCGGTAGAGACAGGGCAGTATGCATCGGGCATAGAACTGAATGCCGTGCAGCGTGCCAACCCCGAGATGCAGAAGCGAGTGTCAAACGTGATACGCGCACTCGCCGAGAATGACAACAACCCTATAGTGTCGATCCATGACCATGGTGCAGGCGGTCACCTCAACGCTCTCTCGGAGCTTGTAGAGGAGACCGGAGGCAAGATCGAGATCGATGCACTACCGATAGGAGACAAGACTCTCTCGTCAAAAGAGATAATAGGCAACGAGAGCCAGGAGCGCATGGGCATGGTGCTGAAAAAGGAGGATCTCGACTATGTGAGGACCATCGCAGAGCGCGAACGCGCCCCGATGTATGTGGTGGGCGAGACCACAGGCGACCACCGCTTCGTATTCGAGCAGAAGGACGGCGTTAAGCCCATAGACCTGGCAATGAGCGACATGTTCGGCTCGTCGCCCAAAACGACTCTCACCGACAGCACTGTAGAGACCACCTACAAGGATGTGCCCTACAACGAAAAGGATATCGAGAAATATGTAGCCGACACACTCTCGCTTGAGGCTGTGGCATCGAAGGACTGGCTCACCAACAAGGTGGACCGTTCCGTGACCGGCAAGATAGCCCGCCAGCAGTGCCAGGGTGAGATACAGCTCCCTCTCAGCGACTGTGGCGTGGTGGCACTCGACTACACAGGCTCCAAGGGTATAGCCACCTCTATAGGACATGCCCCCCAGGTAGCCCTCATAGATTCAGCAAAGGGCTCTGTGATGGCTGTTGCCGAAGCTCTCACAAACATAGTAGGGACACCTCTCGCCGACGGCATCAAGACACTGTCGCTCAGCGCGAACTGGATGTGGCCGTGCAAGAATCCGGGAGAGGATGCGGCTCTGTACCGCGCAGTGGAGGCGTGCAGCGATTTCGCCTGCGCCCTCGGCATAAACATACCTACCGGCAAGGATTCATTGTCGATGACGCAGAAGTATGGCGACGACAAGGTGTATGCCCCCGGCACCGTGATAATCTCAGCAGCCGGCGAGGTGAGCGATGTACGCAAGACCCTTTCGCCTGTGCTCCGCGCGAAGGACTCCACCTTATATTATATAGACTTCTCAGGTGACAGCCTCAAGCTTGGCGGCTCGGCATTTGCCCAGACACTCGGCGCACTCGGCGCGGAGGCTCCCACGGTCACTGATGCGAAGGGATTCGTGAACACGTTTGACACCGTGCAGAAACTCGTAGCCAAGAAGATGCTTCTTGCCGCCCACGACGTATCAGCGGGAGGACTTGTGACCACTCTTCTTGAGATGGCTTTCGCCAACACAGCGGGTGGCATAGAGCTTAACACGGATGCTTTCGGAGAGGATGACCTGGTGAAGATACTCTTCAGCGAGAATCCCGCTCTCGTGGCACAGGTGGATGCCTCGAAGGTGGCCAAGGTGGACGAGGCTCTCAGCAAGGCAGGGGTGAAGTACTACCACATAGGAGCTCCCTGCGAGGAACGCACACTCATCATAAACCACGGCGGCAGCCAGAGACTCCTCGGCATAGACCATCTGCGCGACGTGTGGATGCACACAAGCTATCTCATGGACTCGATTCAGAGCGGGGAGAAGTGTGCCCGCGAGCGTTTCGAGAACTACAAGAAGCAGCCTATACGTTACCGTATGCCATCAGGATTTGACGGCAAACTCGCATCGAGGGGGATAGCCCTGCGCCGCGATGGTCACGGCGACGGATGCGTCAAGGCTGCGATAATCCGCGAAAAGGGTGTAAACGGCGACCGTGAAATGGCTTATTCGCTCTACCTTGCGGGATTCGACGTGAAGGATGTGCACATGACCGACCTCATGAGCGGACGCGAGACGCTTGAGGATGTGAACATGATAGTGTTCTGCGGCGGATTCTCCAACTCCGACGTGCTCGGGTCGGCGAAGGGATGGGCTTCGGGCTTCCTCTACAACGAGAATGCCAAGCGTGCGCTTGAGAACTTCTATAAGCGCGAGGACACACTGTCGCTCGGCATATGCAACGGCTGCCAGCTGATGATAGAGCTTAACATCATCAATCCTGAGCATCCGAAAAAGACACGTATGCTGCATAACGATTCGCACAAGTTCGAATCACAGTTCATAGGCCTGAGCATACCTCAGAACAATTCAGTGATGCTCGGCTCCCTGTCAGGAAGCAAGCTCGGAATATGGGTGGCTCACGGAGAGGGCAAATTCAGCCTGCCGATGGCTATGGAGAACTATAATGTGGTAGCGAAATATGCCTACAACGGATATCCCGCGAACCCCAACGGCTCACGCTGCTCAGTGGCCGGCATATGCTCAGCCGACGGCCGCCATCTCGCCATGATGCCCCACCTTGAAAGGGCTATCTTCCCATGGCAGTGCGGATTCTATCCCACAACACGCGCAAATGATGAGGTGACACCTTGGATAGATGCCTTCATCAATGCCAGAAAGTGGGTTGAAGAGCACGTTTCACATTAATTTGCATAAAAATCGCTCCGTTTTTCCTAAAAATGATTATATTTGTCGGAAAAACGGAGCGATTAGTTTCCTATTAGATGTGCAAGCCTTGCCGGGCAAGGCACACACTGATACCTGAAAGCTTACAAAACGAATCTTAAAAACCTTAAACGATAACAAAAATGAGTCTCAACATCATCGTGCTCGCCAAGCAGGTGCCTGACACCCGCAACGTGGGCAAAGATGCAATGAAAGAGGATGGCACCATCAACCGTGCAGCGCTGCCAGCCATCTTCAATCCCGAGGACCTCAATGCACTTGAGCAGGCACTCCGGATCAAGGATGCCAATCCCGGGTCGACAATCACATTGCTCACCATGGGCCTGCCCCGCGCAGCCGAAATAATCCGTGAAGCCATATACCGCGGAGCGGACTCAGGCGTGGTGCTCACCGACCGTGCCCTGGGCGGAGCGGACACTCTCGCAACCTCCTATTCTCTCGCCCAGGCCGTGAAGAAGATAGGGAACTATGACATAATACTCGGCGGCCGTCAGGCAATCGACGGAGACACGGCACAGGTGGGCCCGCAGATAGCTGAGAAGCTCGGCATACCTCAGGTGACTTATGCCGAGGAGATCCTTGACCTTAAGGACGGCTATGTGACCGTGAAGCGCAGACTTGAGAACGGCGTGGAGACGGTGAAGGCTCCCCTGCCCTGCGTGGTGACCGTCAACGGCTCTGCCGCAGAATGCCGTCCCCGCAACGCTATGCGCGTGCAGAAATACAAGTATGCCGCATCGCCCAGCGAAGCAGCCGCACTCAGCGACGAGCGCAAGGCTCTGCTTGAGAAGCGTCCCTACCTGAACCTCCAGGAATGGAGCGCGGCCTATGTGGACGCAGATCCCTCGCAGATAGGTCTGCCGGGCTCGCCCACGAAGGTGAAGAATGTGGAGAACGTGGTGTTTGCCACGAAGGAGTGCCGGGTGCTCGATGACAGCGATGCAGCCATCGAGGATCTCATCAAAGAACTTATTACCAACCATACAATAGGATAAGCCCAATGGACCAGAATAATCTTATAGTATATCTTGAAATCGAGGATGGCAAAGTTGCCGACGTGAGCCTCGAACTTCTGACCAAAGGGCGTGTGCTCGCCGAGAAACTTGGTGTGAAGCTCGAAGCCGTGGCTGTAGGTGACAACCTGGACAGCGTGGCAGAGCAGGTGTTTCCCTACGGAGTTGACCGTCTGTACCGCGTGCAGGACAAGCGTCTCTCGCCCTATACCTCGAATCCGCATTCGGCAGTGCTCATCAACCTGTTCAAAGAGATCAAGCCTCAGATATGCCTGATGGGTGCAACCTGCATAGGCAGAGACTTGGGTCCGCGTGTGAGCTCATGCCTGCACAGCGGTCTGACCGCCGACTGTACGGCACTTGAGATAGGTGACCATACCGATGCCCGCACCAAGCAGGAGTACAAGGACCTGCTATTGCAGATACGTCCGGCATTCGGCGGAAATATCGTAGCTACAATCGTCAACCCGGAGTGCCGCCCGCAGATGGCTACCGTGCGCGAGGGCGTGATGAAGAAAGAGGTGTTTGACGCTGCGCACAAGGGTGAGGTGATCGACCTTGAGGCAAGCAAGTATGTGAGCGATGCGGACTTTGTGGTAGAGATCATAGACCGCCACATAGAGAAGTCAAAAATCAATATCAAGAATTCGCCCATTATCGTAGCCGGCGGCTATGGCGTAGGGTCGAAAGAGAATTTCCAGCTACTTCATGAGCTTGCCGATACTCTCGGCGCAGAAGTTGGCGCGTCGCGCGCCGCTGTGGATGCCGGACTCACCGAGCATGCCCGCCAGATAGGTCAGACCGGTGTGACAGTGCGTCCGAAGCTCTATATCGCATGCGGCATATCAGGCCAGATACAGCATATAGCCGGTATGCAGGAGAGCTCGATAATCATCTCAATCAACAATGACCCTGCCGCTCCCATCAACTCGATCGCCGACTATGTAATCACCGGCAATCTTGAGGAGGTGGTGCCAAAGCTGATCAAATACTACAAGAAAAACTCGAAGTAATATGGCTAATTTCTATACTGACAATCCCGATCTCAGACACCATCTCACCCATCCGCTGATGGAGAAGATTGTGGCTCTGAAAGAACGTAACTATACCGATGCAGAGAAGTATGACTATGCTCCTCTGGACTATGCCGACGCTCAGGACAGCTATGACAAGGTGCTTGAAATCGTAGGCGAGATATGCGGTGACATCATTGCTTCCAATGCCGAGGATGTGGACCATCAGGGCCCGTCGGTGGCTGACGGACGTGTGATCTATGCTGACGCCACAAAGGTGAATCTGGATGCCTGCCGCAAGGCCGGGCTTATGGGCATGGCTATGCCCCGCAGATACGGCGGTCTGAACTTCCCTATCACTCCTTACATCATGGCTGCCGATATCGTGAGCCGTGCCGATACTGGTTTTGAGAACCTGTGGGGACTTCAGGACTGTGCGGAGACCATCTATGAGTTTGCCAACGAGGACCAGAAGCAGAGGTTTATCACCCGGGTGTGCCAGGGGGAGACTATGTCGATGGACCTTACCGAACCGGACGCCGGCTCGGACCTCCAGAGCGTGATGCTCAGAGCTACCGAGCAGCCTGACGGAACATGGAGGCTCAACGGCGTGAAGCGTTTCATCACCAACGGTGACAGCGATATACACCTGGTGCTTGCCCGCTCGGAGGCCGGGACTAAGGATGGCCGCGGACTGTCGATGTTTATCTACGACAAGCGCGACGGCGGTGTGAATGTGCGCCGCATCGAGAACAAGATGGGTATCAAGGGCTCTCCTACCTGTGAGCTTACTTATAAGAATGCCAAGGCTGAGCTGTGCGGCTCACGCCGTATGGGCCTCATCAAGTATGTGATGGCTCTTATGAACGGTGCTCGCCTGGGTATTGCAGCTCAGAGCGTGGGTGTGAGCGAGCTTGCTTACCGCGAGGCTCTCGCTTATGCACGTGACCGCAAGCAGTTCGGCAAGGCTATTATCGAGTTTCCGGCTGTGTATGAGATGCTTTCGGTGATGAAGGCTAAGCTCGATGCGTCACGCTCGCTGCTGTATGAGTGCGCCCGATTTGTGGATATGTACAAGGTGTATGACGATATCGCCAAGGAGCGTTCGCTCACTCCCGAGGAGCGCAAGGAGTCGAAGATGTATTCCCGTCAGGCTGACGCGCTGACCCCGCTCGCCAAGGGTATGGGCAGCGAATACTGCAACCAGAATGCATATGACTGTATACAGATACACGGCGGCTCGGGCTTCATGAAGGATTATGCCTGTGAACGTCTGTACCGCGATGCGCGCATCACTTCGATCTATGAGGGCACTACCCAACTCCAGGTGGTAGCTGCTATACGTCACGTCACTACCGGCACTTACCTGGGGCTTATCAATTCTTATCTTGAGAATGATGTGAAGCCTGAGCTCCAGAGCATCAAGGAGCGCATCAGGGTCATGGCTGAGGTATATGCCAAGGCTGTCGAGACTGTAGGCAAGGTGGAGGATCAGGCTTATGGTGACTTTATGGCCCGCCGCCTTGTGGAGATGGCCGGTGTCACTGTGATGAGCTGTCTGCTTATGCTTGACGCTGAGCGTAACGATTCGTTCCGCCGTTCAGCTGAGGTGTATCTCAATCTTGCTCAGGCTGAGGTGACGAAGCATGCTGAGTTTATCAATACTTTTGATCCTGAGAGGGTTGATGAGTATAAGGTGATGTAAAGACTGCTTCATAGTATAAATAAAACAGAAGATATTCCTAAAGACGGGGATATCTTCTGTTGTTTTTTGACGGTGGCGGTGGGGGCACGCCCCACCCTACGAGGCGAGGTTATTGGCGAGAGAGGTGGTTAGTGGGTGGTGCGAGGGGTAGTTGAGTAGTGGATTAATGAATTGAAAGCCAGCCTGATTTGTCAATGTTGACAAATCAGGCTGGCTGGATGTTTTGGATATTGTCTGTTGCTTGGTTTTAGATGTTGTCGAGGACTGAGGTGAGAAGCAGTGCGTTGTGTCCGACAAATGCGATCTTGCCCTGTGGGTCGATCAGCACCATGTGGGGGATTCCTTTGATGCTGTAAGGCTCAACTACTGCCTGGAACATTTCGTCGGGGGCATAACGCTGGTTCCATTCCATCTTTTCCTGTTCCATTGCCTGACGCCATGCCTTTTCGTCCTGGTCGATGCTTATGGCGTATATGTCGACCTTGTCGCTATATTTCTTGTATATCTCACGTACGATGGGGATGGCGGCGCGACACGGCACACACCATGATGCCCAGAAGTCGATGAGTACGTATTTGCCTTTGCCGATGTATTCGGACATGTTGTGACGGTTGCCTTCGGTGTCAAGGAGTGCGAAGTCGGTGTAGTCCTTGCCTTTGACGTATTTTCGGGCATATTCCATGGCTTTGCGGACAGCATCAAGGCGCGCGGGAGAGTTGTTGGTCTTGACCTTGTTCCATATCTCCTGGATCTCAGCTTCGGTGTGTGCGAATGGTGTGTACAGCTCATTGGTCCACATGCCTGTGCAGAAGTGGTATGCGGCATGGTCTTCCTGGAATTTCCTCACTGCGTCAGCATGCTCACCGAAGGCTTTGTTGTAGACTTCTTCGAGGCGTTTCTGCCCTTCAGGTGAGGTGTCGCGCTTCTCGTCCATGAACATGTTGTAGGAGGCATCATAGGAGGCTTTCTCGTAGGGGCGTATTGTCTCAAGGTACTCCATGTATTCCTTTTGCGCCTCGCCTGCCTTGATGGAGAAGCATTCGTAGTTGCCTCCGAACAGATTTCCGGTACCAACATATAAAGGCAGGCTGTCAAGGTGGGTTGCCGAAACCTGTATGGGAAGGTTCTCTACCATGAACTGGAGAGCCTTGATGTCGGTTAATTTTTCAGGATTGGTAAAGCGCAGCTCGAAGAGGGACGGCATGTCGACGGAGCCTTTTATCTCAAAGGAACCATCGGCGGCTGTGGACTCAACACGGCTCTGCGACTCGGTGTTGATAAGCTCGATTTTGCTTCCAGCCTTAAGTCCGGGGATCCTGCCTGTGATGGAGAAGCCAGGGGCTGTCTGTGCCACCATAGCTGCGGACGAGAGGAGCGAGATGAGTGTAACGAAGTGTTTCATAAGTAAGATTCTGCTATCTAAGATTGTTTTCAAGGTATACATCTATATCAATAGGACGGTAGGTAGAGCAGACGAGATTGCCTGCGGGATCGATGAGTATGAGACGCGGGATGGTGCTTATGGCATAGGCGCGTGAGGGCTCTTTGACCTGGTCGGGGTTGAGGCGGAGCTGGGTCCACTCCATTTTTTCTTCGGACATTGCCTTGTCCCAGTCAGCCTTTTCCTCGTCGCAGGAGATGCTATAAACGTTGAGCTTGCCGGCATACTGCTCATGAAGCTTGCGCACATGGGGTATAGCCGCACGACATGGGGAGCACCATGATGCCCAGAAGTCGATGAAGGTGTATTTTCCAGGGGTCACATAGCTTGACATCGGGCGAGCCACACCATCGGTGTTGTCGACGTTGAAATCAAAGAATTTCTGTCCGAGGCAATGCTTCATAGCCCTATCCCCTGCCTTGCACACATAGTTAACACGAGCAGTGTCGGGACAAGCATTGACGCTTTCGACCATTGCCTTGATCTCATCTCCGGTGTAGGCGAAAATCTTTGCGAGCTCCTTTACGGTAAGGTATGCCGAGAAGTGATAGGCGGGGTGAGTAGCGATGAAATCACGTCGGGCCGCTGCGAGCCCAGCTTCGGCTTCGTATTTCATTTTATCATATATCGCCATTGTGTCGGGGTGGTTCTTGGTCTCCATCCACTTTCCAGTATGCTTAAGTCCGATAACCTTGACATCCTCTTCAACACCAGCACATTTAGCCAGATACTCAGTAAACTGGTCGTGAGACGCGCTTCCTGAAACTTTCATGAATTTTTCATTGACAACAAACGGATTGGCTTTGACAATGCTGTCGAACGGGAGGGTGTAGGATACATCGATATCGGAATTCTCGACCATTATACGCGAGGATAGAAGGCGATATAAGCCGAAACTTTTGTTGCGGACCTGAGAGAAGGATAACTCGCACATCGAAGGCATATCCACGGAATTGGAGAAGGAGAAGTTTCCGTCGGTGGTGATGACTTCGGCAATCATCTTAGGATCGGCACCATCAACATTCACGAGAGTCACTTTGGTGCTGTCAGCAATCCCGGGGATGAAGCCCTTGATGGTGAAACTGTCACCCGCCATGGCGGGTGACACGATTCCCATGGCAAGCGCACTTACGAAAAACAAACTTGCTAATCGAGTGTTCATAATATTACATTAAAGTATTTAGTGATTTTTACTGCTTCATGAATCAACGCTGAGCATCGCGGCACCAGCGGACGGATAGAAGGTTGGTGCGATCGGTGGCGTCGCGCCCTACCCTTTCATTGCCGAATACGACCTTGCGGAAATAAGCGGTCTTCTTGAGCCCGGCATCAGGGGCTGTAGTAGAAGTCCAATAGTAGCCATACTCTTTTTCGTGACTTATATTCTTGTCGATCCATCCGTTATTCCTGACTCCTATCATGGCACCGCCGAGGAGCAATCCGATCTGCGGTCCTGAACCCTCAGTCATCAAAGCCTGACCGGCACTGCCACGCATGCCGAAAGAATCCACATCGGCGCTGCCGAGGGTTCTCTCAAGGTTCTTCCAGTCCTCGTCGGTTGGCAATCTCCATCCTTCAGGGACAGAGGCAAGAGCGTCGTCGTAGGTGAGGAGGTTTCCATAGCGAGGCATATACTCGGTCTCAGCATATTCCAACTGGCCGCCAAAGGCGAGTGCGTTACCCCAGTCCTGTTCGTTATCGAACTCATATTCAAGCATTGATGCTCCATTGCGGGCGTTGGAAGTGGTCCATTCAAGGTTTCCGATGCGTACCCATCCGTACTCATTGCCAAGATCGTCGGTCATAGTACCGGAGGCTGACGGAGACACTACCACATCGTCATCATCGCTGCATGAGGCGAACACACACGGAATAACCGCGAGAACCATATATAATAACTTTCTCATAAATAATTCATTCTAAAAATATAGTACGTCAAAACACATATCCTACCGATATGAATGCATCCTTAACGGAATTATACTTGACCATCACCTTGGGATATTCGCCATACATCTCTTCGACCTCTTCAACGGAGTGATCAAACGCAAGGTTGAAAAAGTCGTTGAAGTCGTCGGTGCCGTACATATAGAACATGTCGTAAGCCGGATAGCCCAAATTAAAGAAGCCTATATAACCCAAATTGTATATTAGAGACATATTGATACCATCCCATTCGGGCACGACACTGGATATGTACTTGTTGAGATAGGCACCGGAGAGCTGACGGAACTCTTCAAATTCGGGAGCATTCTGGTACATGCTGCTTACCTTGGTGCTGAGCATGTCCTTGCATACTTCCTTGAAGTACTCCTCAGCTTCGGCATCGGTGGCATCCATTATATCACCGACAGCAATGGCACGGCAGCTCACATTATTGACGGTCTTGATATCCTTTGTCCCATTATAATCAGTCGAAGTAAGAGACTTTGCCACAAGGATGGAGAACGGACGCAACTTCTCACCGAAATGCGGCATAAGATACTTGGTCATAAGTTCAACAGCCCTTGACTTGTCCTGATCGGACTCCAGGAACTCCAATCCGTATTCGATGTACTCATTGTAGGATGTGACGTTGTATCTGAAATCGATCTTATTCTCTTTCCACACATCCTCACCGAAAGCATCCTTGCCTACATATTCCCTTTTGAGGACATCGGAGAACAACAGGTTGACTTTTGTGTCATTGTAGAACTTGCGACGCATATCCGCCTCGGGGCCTATAGCGTCATCGGGGACCTTATAGAAGTTCTCTTCCTGACCAGTTGGCTCAAGGACTTCATCACTATCGGAACATCCTGCAAATGAGAGCCCAATAATCACGCAAAGAGTATATAGAATTGTTTTTTTCATTGTAGGTATTTTTAAGCCATAAAACTGTCAATCATATCACCATTCCCATTCCCAGCCGCTGCCACCTTGGTCACCGCCTTCGGTGTCGGGCTCGGGACGGTCAACACGCACCACCTCACGCCGGGGGCGGTTGTTGTTGCCGATAGAGGGTTGGAACTCCCTGATAGGACGAGGTATGGGCAGGGTGTAGCCTTCGTCGAATTCTTCAAGACGGAACACTTCAGCATAACTGAACTCCTTAAGGCCCCAAGGTCCTGTAGCGGCAAAGTAGCCGTGGGCATGCTCTATGACAGTTGACCATGGATAGGGCTGGCAAACAGTGTAGCGGCGCAGGTCGAACCATCTGTGCCCCTCAAGAATGAACTCACGAGCACGCTCCTCACGGATGAGGTCGATAAGATCATTGCCTGACTGGCTGACAGTGACAGCAGAACGGTAGCGAGTAAGCATAAAAGCCTCAAGTGTGGTACGCGCCAAGTTCTCATTATTGTCAAAAGCGGAAGCCTCGGCGAGTGTAAGATAGGCTTCGGGGGTGCGGAGCAGGAATGTGCTTGAGACATCGGAAACAGTGCTTCGCTTGCTGAACTGCCCATTGCGCTTGAGGAATACCGGCGACACCCCCAAGATCTCGGACTTGCCTATATAAAGCCCGGAACGCAAATCATCGGCGGAATACTTCTGCTCCATCACATCAGAAACGCAGAAATGAGGGGATGTCTGAGAGCCGAAATCGTCAACATTGTCAGAGAAAGCGTCAGCAATCCTGTATCCTCCCATGGAGAAGAGGGTCTCGGGGGATGAGAGATAGACACAATCGTCACCTACAGCCTTGGTGTGGAGGTCGAGAAGACGGCGGTTCTGATCAAGTGTGAGCGAGGCGTAGCGAGCTGCATTCTTCCAGTCCTGCATGTAAAGATACACACGGCTCCTGAACAGAAGGACGGCTGAATAAGTCGCCCTGTGGAGAGTCTTCACAGGGGTGTCCTTAAGAAGAGACTCCGCCTGAGAGAGATCGTCAAGAATCCTTGTGTATGTATCAGCAAGGTTCTCGCGGACATACTCCTGATCCTCCACAAACTCAGTGGTCTTAACAGGGACTCCCGGTGTGGATGCGGCAGTGGAAGGGTCGTAGGGCTTGGCATACATGTTGGCAAGCAGGAAATAGTAGGCGGAGCGGAGGAAGTAAGCCTCACCCTTTACGCGGCGTTTCTGTATCACGTCGTCAGGATCGTTCTCGGGCTGCTCGTCAATAAGGTATATGACCATATTGCACACATTGATGCTGCTATAGAGCTTATTCCAATATTTGTCATCGCCTCCGACATACTTCTTGAGAGGATTGTATCCCATCTCAGCCTGCCATGTGTAATAGGCATACATCGATGAGAGATAACTGTGAGTATCATACTCACTGACATAGGTCTGCTTCATCTCATCTGCCATAAAGTGGAGGCAGTCGATATCATCACCGTTCCTTCCCTGTGCGGACATGGCGGACGGCTGCATGTAGCCGGAACCGAGAAGCACCTCGTCAAGATCCTGCCAGCTCTCAACCTTAGCGAGATCCTGGGAATACTCCTGAAGGAAATCCGAACAGGATGACATGCCAACGGCGGCAAACGCCCCCACGGCAAGACTTAGAATATATTTATTTACAGTTTTCATTGTTGCTGTCGGAATGTAAAGATTAGAATGAGACATTTAATCCGAATGAGAAGCTCGGACGGTCAGAAAGCTGAATGGTGGTGAATCCGCCCTGGGTAGGTGTCTGACCTTTGAGATCCTTGGCACACCATGTGTGAAGGTTATTGCCTGCGGCATGCAGCTCAAGGCGAGAGAGTCCCCATGGAGAGATGAGACGTTCTGGCAGCTCATAGGATATATTGACACTTGCGAGCTTAAGATAGTCGGCACTCACGACACGCAGGTCGCTGTAGTCGTACATGTCCCAATAGCTGTTGGCGATAACATTGATGTAGTCAGAGCCAGAACCTGTGGTGGACCAATGGTTGATATACTTGAAATAACTTGGGTGACCATTGGGGATGATAGCCGGGATATCGGTGTGAAGCTCATCGCCAGGCTGCTGCCAGCGGTCAAGATAATCGCGGCTAAGGTTGAGCTCGGGACGGATCTCGCTTGCGGTGGCAATATTAGCTCCGGAATAGGATTTCGCCGAAGAGCTATACATTCCGAACAGGCGTGTCTTAGCACCGAGACTATAGTTGAATGATGCGGTGACATAAAGACGTTTCCAACGCAGACGAGTGCTGAAGCTGCCTGACATGTACGGCTCACGCGAACCGGTAGCTGAAAGCACGCGGGTGTAGGTGTCGTATTTGCTAAGTCCGATCAGCTCGTCGACATGATCATACCAATCATCGAACATTGGACCACCGTCGATAGGGCTCAGACCGAGATAGCGGTAGGAGTAGAATGTGCCTACAGGCTGTCCCTTCACGATAGCATTACCGTTGAGGAAGTCCTGGAGATTGTAGGACTCACCTGCGGGAAGAGACTCAATGGAGTTGATGACTCTGGAGAAAGAGCCTGAGACACTCCATTGCCAGTAGCGGGTCTGGATAGGGCGTCCGGTGATGCTGACACTGTAGCCGTTGTTGGAGATGTTGCCACCGTTCACCACATAAGAGCTGTAACCGTTGACGGTGGATATGCTCTTGGTCATGAATGCATCCCTTGTGCGCTTGAAATATACGTCGCCTTCAAGTTCCAGACGGTTGTTGAGGAAAGCGATGTCGAATCCGAGATTGACGCTTGTGGTCTTCTCCCACTTTAGATCAGGGTTAGGGTTGCGTGAAACGGTAGATGTGAACTCTCCGAAATAGTCGTCCATGGGACCTTTCTTTATAATCATTACAGGGGACTGGTCGCTGAGCATGTTGCCCTGGAATCCATAGGAAGCCTTAAGGATGAAGCGGTCAATCCACGTCGCCTGCCTGATAAAGCCGAGCTGAGCGGGGTCGAATGACGCAGACACCGACCATATGGGAAGGATTTTGTCGTTAGCCCTGTCGCCGAAATTATTGGAGCCGTCGATACGAGCATTGGCATTAAGGAATATCATGCGACGCCAATTGTAGCTCGCGGTGGCATATGCCGAGATGACATTAGCCTTATTATTTGAGAGCGTGGGAACGTTATTGGAGATCCAAGCCTTGTAGTTGGGATAGTTGTCAAGATTGATACCTGAAACAAAAGTCATGCCACGGTCAGGGAAATATCCTCGGTCGATGCGGTTGTAACCGTCGTAAGTGTTAGAGGATGCTTCAAAACCTATGCCACCACTTATGTTGTGAATCTCATTCTCACCCAGATACCTGTTGGCGTCAAGTTGCAGACGACCGGTCCAGCTGCTGTTACGAGTATTGTTGAATGTGAGCTCTCCGCCCTGAGGCATTACGCTTTCAGCACTCGGTGGCATACCATACTCGCTATCGCGCAGCTCGGCGGCATACCATGTACGGTCGCCCCAGTAGCTATGCATGTCGGTGGAGCTTGTGGTGTAAGAAAATATGGCATTAGCGGAGAGCCAGTCAGTGAAACGGAAACGGAGGTTGGCATTGAGAGAAACAGTTGACTGTTTCTGCTTATTGTAGCTGTTCTCAAGCTCGTTAAGAATATTATAATTGTGTCCGTAAGAGTAACGCTGGAGCTTGCTGTAATAGTAAGGGGAGCCATCGGCATTGAAAGCAGGGATGGCACGGCTCGCGCTGTAGGCATAATCAACAGGATTTATCGACTCCTGATTGTACTGACGCTCGTTGACATTTCCGGTCACACCAAAAGCAGCCGAAAGCCATGGGGCAAAATTGATGTCAAGATTGACCATCGCACTGTAACGGCGGTTGGTGGTGCCCTTGATCACATCATCGTTGTCCATGAATCCGAGAGAAGCGTAGTAGACACCGCGCTCACCACCGCCGCTCACGCTGGCATTGTGCTGCTGGGAGAAGCTGTCGTGGGTGAGGAGGTTGAACCAGTCGGTGTTGACGGTCTCGACATATGCAAGCTCGCTGTTGAACTGCTCCTGAGTAATCTCCTTGTTAAAGAGACGCATCATTAGCCCTTCGTAACCGACCATAGAGGAGTTGGCGTTGTAGACGTAATTGTCGTTCCACAATTCACGGGAGAGCTGTATGCGCTCCTTGGAGTTCATCACGTCGACCGACTTGTCGGAATAGCGTGGACGGATCTTCCAGGTGAATGTGTTGTTGTAGCGTATCTGCGGCTTGCCCTCGCGACCACGCTTTGTGGTGATCACGATCACACCGTTTGCCGCCTTTGTGCCATAGAGGGCTGTGGCGGATGCGTCCTTGAGGATGTCGAGACGCTCGATGTCCTGTGGGTTGAGTCCGGCGATGGCGTTGCCTATACGGTTGACATAGTCAGGGTCGTTGAGGTCCTCGGCCGAGATGGGCACAGGGTCCTGCACTACGATACCGTCGACAACCCAAAGGGGCTCACGGTTGCCGATGATGGAGGATGTGCCGCGGATACGGATCTTGGGTGCAACACCCGTCTCGCCGGAATTGGACATGAACATGAGATCGGGCACCTGACCTTCGAGCATCTGGTCAATAGAAATGGCATCGGGGCGCAGGATATCCTCAGCCTTGATAGAGGTGATGGCACTGGTAGATGCACGTTTATCAATGACCTGATAACCTGTTACCACAACATCTTGAAGCACATTAGTGTCATCCTCAAGCATAATCGAAAGCTCGCCTCCACGCCATGTGACCTCAGCTCGCTTCATGCCTATATAGGAGATTTCAAGGGTTACACTCTTACGTCCTTTTGTCGGTAGAGTAAAAACTCCGTTAAGGTCGGTTGCCGTTGCTGTTTTGGGCGATTTCTTTTCCCATACAGATGCACCAGGAAGAGGTTCTCCGGCAGCATCGAACACAATACCCTTTATTAGGTTAACCTGCTTTATATCAGATTGTTGTGGGGGGGGGACAAATTGCCCTACTGATGTCCCAGAGCCGGCAGCAAACACACCAGGCACTGTCAAAGCAGCCATAGCTACTATAAGACACAGTAATTTCCAAAAAACGTAGGTTCTCATGGAGTGAGAAAATAAAAAAGGTTTATATTATGATTGGTTGACTTATAGAGGCAAATTTAGAAAATAATTCTTAAAGTCGCATAGCTTTAGTAAAGAAAAATTGCATTTTTCGTCCGAATTTAACACCAATGCTATCAAACGATGTTTTTTAACATATTTATATAGCATTCTGACATTAACACAAGCATACAAAAACAGATCAAAAGTAAAATTTTCCAAGAGAGAAAAAACACCACTCCGAAGGCGCATCGCCAATCCGACATATCATAATCTTAAGAATTATTAACTGCGGGAGGCTCCTCCTTATACATATATATAATATATCTTTGCAGTCAAACACGATAATTATCACATTTCACTCTTATGAAACACAGCCTCAGTTCAGCATTGCTAATGACCATAGCACTTGCCGCCCAAGGTAAATCACCGGAATGGGCGGACCCAGGTGTCAATGAGATCAACCGGATGCCAATGCGCACTTCGCACTTCGCCTACCGTGACGGCGAACCACACGACAAGACAGCCTCAGCGAACTTCCTCAACCTTGACGGAAAATGGAAATTCAAGTTTGTGGAAAACCGAGACGAGCGACCGTCGGAGGATGTGTTCTCCAAAGAATACGACGACACCTCATGGGGCACCATGCAGGTGCCAGGGATGTGGGAACTGAACGGTTACGGCTCGCCAATGTATCTCAACGTAGGGTATCCATGGCGCGGCAATTTCAGAAACAACCCGCCCATAACCCCTGACAAGGAGAACTCTGTGGGCACATACCGCCTATCCATCACCGTGCCAGCAGAATGGGAGGGCAAAGATGTGATAGCGCATTTCGGCTCCGCCACATCCAACCTTGCGGTGTGGGTAAACGGCAAGCGTGCGGGATACGGCGAGGACAGCAAGCTCGCCCAGGAATTTGATGTCACCCCTTACATCATACCAGGAAATAAAAACCTTATAGCCTTGCAGGTGGACCGATGGTGTGACGGAACTTATCTTGAGGACCAGGACTTCTTCCGCTTCGCAGGGCTTGCGAGAGAGAACTATCTGTATGCCCGAGAGAAGAACCGCGTGGAGGATATCCGCGTGAACGGTGACCTCACCAACAATTACACCGACGGCAGACTATACTATGAAGCAGACATAAAAGGATCCGGCACACTAAGCATCAGACTGACATCGCCCGAGGGGGAGGTGGTGGCCAATGCCGAGCGTAAAGACGCCAAAGGGAAGGTGAGCATAACCATGGATGTAAAGAACGCTGACAAATGGAGCGCGGAATCACCTGCCCTATACACCCTCACAACAACTTTCACGCCGAAGAAAGGGGCAGCTGAAACCATACCTATCAAGATGGGATTCCGCAAAGTGGAGATAAAGGATTCGCAACTTCTCGTGAACGGCCAGCCTGTGCTCTTCAAGGGAGCCAACCGCCATGAGCTTGACCCTGACGGGGGGTATGTGGTGAGCGAAGAACGCATGCTACAGGACATAAAGAGGATGAAGGAGATGAATATCAATGCGGTGCGCACATGCCACTATCCTGACGATCCACGATGGTATGACCTGTGTGACCAATACGGCATATATGTTGTTGCCGAAGCAAACATAGAATCGCACGGCATGGGCTACGGCAAAGAGAGCCTTGCCAAGAACCGCGCCTACCACAAAGCCCACCTTGAACGCAACCGCCGCAATGTTGCCGCCAACCGCAACCATCCTTCAATCATAGTGTGGTCGCTCGGCAATGAAGGCGGATACGGCAAGAACTTCGAGGATGCCTACGACATGGTGAAGGGAATGGACGCTTCGCGCCCGGTGCAGTATGAGCGCGCAGGCCATGACGGCAAGACCGACATATTCTGCCCTATGTATTTCCCATACGAAGCGTCGGAACGATATGCCTCCAACCCCGCCAGCACAAGACCGCTGATACAGTGTGAGTATGCCCACGCCATGGGCAACTCGGAAGGGGGATTCAAGGAATACTGGGACCTCATAAGAAAATACCCTAAGTTCCAAGGCGGATACATATGGGACTTCGTGGACCAGTCGATACGCCATACCACCCCTGAAGGGAAGATGGTCTATGCCTACGGCGGAGACTTCAAGAGCACAGATCCAAGCGACCAGAATTTCTGCGACAACGGACTAGTCTCCCCGACCGAGTGTTTAACCCTCATGCCTATGAAGTACAGCGAGTGTACCAGGATATACACACCACCCTCACACCGGAGGGTGATATCGAGGTGTTCAACGAGCGTTTCTTCGCACCGCTCGATGACGTGAGGATGGAATGGACCCTACTCACAGACGGCAGACCGACCCGCACAGGAAGCATAAACGACCTGAATGTGTCGCCACAGGGACGCAGCAAGATAAAGATAGACTTCGGTCCTATAAACGATGACACAGAGGCTCTGCTGAACGTAGCCTACACACTGAAAAAATCGACCCCTGTCCTTGACGGCGGCACAGTGATAGCCCGCGAGCAGATAAGACTCACTCCGGAGAGATGCAGAATGGCTCGGCCAAGTGACAAGCCGGTGGACTACATAGACCGGAGCGGAGGTGTCCTTACCATTAAAGGTAAGAATTTCACAGTGGCATTCAATGAGAACAACGGTTTCATAGCCCGCTATGAGGTGGACGGAAAGGAAATGCTCAACAAAGGTGCGATGATAACGCCCAACTTCTGGCGCGCACCAACCGACAATGACTACGGAGCAGGATTGCAGAAGAAGCTTGCCGTATGGAAAGATCCCGGAATCAAACTCAAGAGCATGAAACCGGGACACAGAAACGGAGTGGCTACGGTCAAGGCTGTGTACACCATGAGCAATGTGGCTGCGACTCTGACTATGGAGTATGCTATAAACGGAGACGGAGCAATAAGCATAGTGGAAAAGATGACCCCGGAGGCGGATAGCAAAGAGGTGCCCATGCTTTTCCGTTATGGCATACAGATGCCTATGCCGGCAAGATACGAGACTGTGGATTACTACGGAAGAGGACCGGGGGAGAATTACTGCGACCGCCAGCAAGCCTCAGACCTCGGCATATACCGACAGAGCGTGACATCGCAGGCTTACCCATACATACGCCCGCAGGAGACAGGGACCCGCACCGATCTGCGCCGCTGGGCTGTGCTCGACGAGTCGGGCTCCGGAGTGGAGTTCACATCCACAAAGCCGTTCTCCGCTTCTGCAATCCATTATACCATCGAGTCTCTCGACGGCGGACCGGAGAAGCCTAACAGCCACTGGGGAGAACTGACGCAGGATGATGTGACAAATGTCCTCGTTGACTATGCTCAGCTCGGCATGGGGTGTGTGGACAGTTGGGGCGCGCTCCCTCTCCCACAATACAGGGTGCCATTCGGGGAATACACTTTCAATCTCACTATCACTCCTGTGAAAAACAGGTTCTGACAGTAATTACATTATAATATCGGTATCAAACACCGGTAAAACCCTAAGGGGATTTACCGGTGTTGTCTTATGGGCAAGGAGGCGGGAAACAGCAGCCAAAGGAGGCTGTGGCGCGCTCCTGCCCTACTTGTAAAAAACTATAAAAAACAACCGGAGGTAGGATTTTTAGAAATAATCCACTAAATTTGCAATTGAAAACAATCATTTCAATTGTGTCAGAAAGATAACCGAATCCATATGACATCCGGAGAAGTGGCAAGCTATGAAATGCTCCCAATCACCTGAGCATGTATGGCACTGACAACAATACAATCAATGATACTGAACTATGATACCATGCTTATTCAACCACCTGGGGACCGGTGAGATAATCGTGATACTTGCGGTGGTGCTTCTGCTCTTCGGCGCGAAGCGCATTCCGGAACTCGCCCGCGGAATAGGCCGCGGCGTGAGCTCTTTCCGTCAGGGGCTCAATGAAGTTGCCGACGAAATAGACAACGCTGAAAAGAAAAAGAAAGAGGATTGAGCCAGGAACAACAGGGATTCTGGGATCATGCCGAGGCGTTGAGGAGAGTGCTCCTACAGAGCATCGGGGTGGTAGTGGGGCTTATGTGTATCTATTTTGCTGTGATGCCTGAGCTCTTCGACAGGGTTATACTCGCACCCTGCCACGCGAATTTCCCATCCTACCTACTGCTTGACACCACAGGGGGATCAGCTGACGGAGGACGCCAGGACATACAGATAATAAATATACAGCTCGCCTCGCAGTTTCTCACCCATATGACAACATCGATGTGGCTTGCTGTGGTAACGGCTTTCCCTGTGACAATATACCTGCTGTGGAGGTTTGTGTCTCCGGGGCTTTACGAGTATGAGAAGCGCGGGGCAGGCGCGGTGTTTTTAGGCGGGAATGTGATGTTCTATCTCGGAGTAGCCACCGGGTACTATCTTGTGTTCCCGCTGACTCTGCGTTTCCTTGCCGGATATCAGCTGAGCCCATATATAGCCAATCAGATATCCCTGGACTCGTACATAGACACATTCATGATGCTCCTGCTTGTGACAGGGATATTGTTCGAGCTTCCGGTCGCCGCATGGCTCTTAGGGAGAATCGGTGTGCTGAACAGGGGATTTTTCCATACGTACCGCCGCCATGCCATAGTGGCACTCCTCGTGTTGGCCGCTGTTGTCACACCGACAGGCGACCCTTTCACTCTCGCTGTAGTATTCATACCTATATATATTCTGTGGGAGCTATCGGCACTTACTGTGCCTGCCGGCAATCCCGCAATAACCGTTAACACAGCCAAGACATGACAATAGGAATAATCGTAGCCATGACTAAGGAGCTGAATCTGCTCCTGCCCCTCATGGAGAACCCTGAGGTACAGAACACAGGGGGCACAGAGTTTCACCTGGGAAAGATATCCGGGCACAATGTGGCACTCATGGAGTGCGGAATAGGCAAAGTGAATGCCGCCATAGGGACTGTGACCCTGATAGACACTTTCCATCCCGATCTCGTGATCAATACCGGCGTTGCTGCCGGAGCTGGAGATGATGTAGCCGTGATGGACTCAATAGTGGCAACGAATGTGGCTCACCATGATTTCTGGTGCATAGGCGAGGAATGGGGACGCGTGCCGGGATGTCCGCGCCTCTTCCCTGCGCTGACGTTCGCCAAAGCAGTGGACGGAAGCAATGTGAAACGCGGACTGATAGCCTCAGGGGAGCTCTTCATCACATCGAAGGAACAGGTGGACGGAATCAAGGAACATTATCCAGATGTGCTTGCCATAGATATGGAAAGTGCGGCTATCGCCCAGGGATGCTATATGAGGGGGATACCTTTCTTCTGTATGCGCGTGATCAGCGACACCCCATGGTGCCATCACGATAATTCAAGGCAGTACGAATCATTCTGGGATGATGCGCCACGCCAGTCATTCTCTCTCATACAAAAACTGATATCTTCGCTATAAAGCGGACCTTAACCTGTATTTGCATAACCCATACATGCTGAAAACTATGGAGAAAATAGCGAGCTTCACCATCGACCATGAGCGACTGCTACGCGGCATATATGTGTCACGCCGCGACACCACTCCCGCTGGGGACACTGTGACGACCTTTGACATACGCATGACCGAGCCTAACCGAGAGCCGGCTCTCACACCCGAATCGCTCCACGCAATGGAGCATCTTGCCGCCACTTATCTGCGCAACCGTCCAGACTGGCGCGACCGGGTGGTGTACTGGGGCCCTATGGGGTGCTGCACAGGAAACTATCTTCTAATGCAAGGGGCTCTTGAGCCCTGCGACATACTCCAGCTTATGCGCGACACCATGGATTATGTGGCATCATTCAACGGAGAGGTGCCCGGAGCAACGAGCCGCGACTGCGGAAACTATTCATTCATGGACCTCGCCGAAGCCAAGCGCAATGCCCGCAGATATCTCGATGAGGTGCTCAATTGTATAACCGACGAAAATCTCAGCTACCCGCGGTGAAGGACATCAGGGGAATAAAAGGGAAATTCTACATAGCCTCGCTCATAGAGGAGGGGGAGTACGAGCATCAGGACTTCAAATTCGCTGTGTCAGATGCCCGGAAGATAGCCCGCAGCCTGTCGGCTTTCGCCAATAATGACGGAGGACGGCTGCTCATAGGGGTGAAGGACAACGGCGCGATAGCGGGAGTGCGCAACGAGGAGGATATCTTCGTGGTGGAACAGGCTGCCGAGATGTACTGCGAGCCGCCTCAGGAGATAAAGGTGACTGCCTTCAAGGCTGAAGGCGGGCATACTGTGATGCGAGTGGAGATAGGACGTGCCCCAATACGTCCGGTGCATGTGAAGGAGACAGGAGGCGAATTGCGCGCATACTACAGGGTGCGTGACGAGAATATAGCCGCCCCTCCACTGCTTGTACGCGCCTGGAAGCACGCCTCGGGCAACGAAGGCTCTATCATAGAGGTAAACAGCCAGGGGCGCATGCTTCTTGAGATGGCATCAGACAGCGACGGTGTGACCATAGAGGGGTTCATGCTTGCCGCACATGTGTCGCGCCAGACAGCCGAGGATATCGCTGTAAGCCTCTACGGCATGGGGCTGATCGAATTCATGTATAACGGCACATGTTTCACTCTGAAATCATTATGACACGATACATATCGCGACATCTGCTGCCAGCAGTACTGACAGCCATGTTTCTTGCCGGATGCGGAGGCAGAGAGAATCCGCAGCATTCTGTGGCAGGATTCAAGGATCATGAGATAGTGGGTATAGACATCAGTGCGCATAACGGTGATGTCGACTTCAAAAAAGTAAGGGAAGGTGGGATAGAATTCGTGATAATCAAAGCCTCGGAAGGAGGCACATTCAAGGACCGGAAGTTTGTCGACAATGTGCGCAACGCCAGAAGAGCCGGGATGAAGATAGGCGCGTACCACTTTTTCCGTTTCGATACTCCGGGCTATATACAGGGGCTTAATTTCGCCAATTCCATTCACGGGCGCAGTCTTGACCTGCCAGCAGTGATCGACATAGAGGAGTTCACCAACCCAAACCTACAGACCACCAAACTGGTGATGAGCCGAGTCACAGAGATGGCGGACTATCTTGAAAAACGTGGGTACAGGGTGATGCTGTACACCAACAAGAAGGGGCATGCAAGATTCATCAAGGGTCAGCTTGCCACCTATCCGCTTTGGCTATGCTCACTTGGAACTCCCCCTGAAGGTATAGACTGTGACTTATGGCAGGCAACACATCACGGAAGAATAGACGGTGTGGACCACGATGTAGACATAAATGTGTTCACCGGGACCCGATCCGGATGGGACCGTTTTGCATCGGGAATAATGGCTGAAAAGAAGTGACGGTAAAAAATTCAGCATGTAGGAAAGCCACTTGCGCTTCCGCACATGGAGGCAGGTGGACCGTCCACGTTTCGGATAATCCTGTATGGTGCGGTAATCCCCGAATCCGTTAGAGATTATGTTTTTATTGTACCTGTCTTTGCGAAGTTGCTCTTTCTTCTCATCAAGCCATATGTCCAAGCGGGTATCGCTTTTTTCAAACCGATCAATGTCGAAGTTGTCTATCAGGACTTCGGGCAGGATTGCTCTGAGCAGTTGGTCTGGTTTCATTTTGCAAAGATAACACTATGCTCTTGACATCTTCCCCGCCCACCGGGAAAATCCGCTGATCCGATAAAAGAGCCTAAATTTCACTAATAGATACAAATAAAGCATTGAGAATAAACCTTAATTGGCTTATTTTCAACACCTTATCTATTGAGCGGTAGACGAGGCTCGAACTCGCGACCCTCAGCTTGGGAAGCTGATGCTCTACCAACTGAGCTACTACCGCAATTGCTCAATTTTGTTGATGCAAATTTAGGGATTAATTTTGATGTGACAAAATTAATGGCGACTTTTTTGAAACTGTATATATTATTCTTAATCGAGCTTCAGGACGGCAAGGAATGCTTTCTGTGGAACCTCCACCGAGCCTATCTGCTTCATTCGTTTCTTTCCTTTCTTCTGTTTTTCAAGCAGCTTGCGCTTACGTGAGATATCTCCTCCGTAACATTTCGCCGTAACATCTTTACGTACCGCCTTGATAGTCTCCCGGGCAATGATTTTCGCTCCGATGGCAGCCTGTATCGCTATGTCAAACTGCTGACGCGGTATGAGCTCCTTAAGCTTTTCACACATGCGCCTGCCAAACGATACGGCATTGTCGACATGTGTAAGAGTGGAAAGCGCATCCACACTCTCACCATTAAGAAGTATATCAAGCTTTATGAGCTTACTCTCACGGAAGTCGTGCAGATGATAGTCAAACGAGGCGTATCCCTTCGATATACTCTTAAGCTTATCATAGAAGTCTATGACAATCTCGCCAAGAGGCATATCGAATATCATCTCCATACGGTTACCCGAAATGTACTCCTGCTTCACGAGCTCTCCACGCTTGGAAAGACACAGGGTCATTATAGGTCCGATATAGTCAGCGGCGGTAATTATCGAGGCTCTTATGTAAGGCTCCTCAATACGATCGATAAGCGTCGGGTCAGGCAAACCTGACGGATTGTGCACCTCGGTCATATTGCTGTGCTTGTCATAGACACGATAGCTCACATTCGGCACAGTGGTGATCACATCCATATCGAATTCGCGCCCAAGTCGTTCCTGTATGATCTCCATATGGAGCAAACCGAGAAAACCGCAGCGGAAACCGAAACCAAGAGCCATTGATGACTCAGGCTGGAAAGTGAGCGATGCATCGTTGAGCTGCAACTTCTCAAGCGACGAACGAAGATTCTCAAAATCCTCAGTCTCTATAGGATACACTCCGGCAAACACCATAGGCTTCACTTCCTCGAATCCGTCGATAGCCTCCTGGCACGGACGATTCACATGTGTGATGGTGTCTCCCACCTTCACCTCCTTGGATGTCTTGATGCCTGAAATTATGTAACCAACATTTCCTGCCGACAAGGTTTCACAAGGTTGCATATCAAGCTTAAGCACCCCGATCTCATCAGCATTATACTCCTTGCCTGTAGCGACAAACTTCACGAAGTCATTCTTGCGTATAGAGCCGTTCTCGATCTTAAAATAAGCTATAATGCCACGGAACGGATTGAACACAGAGTCGAATATCAGGGCCTGGAGAGGTGCCTCAGGGTCTCCCACAGGAGCCGGTATGCGGTCAACTATGGCTTTGAGTATCTCAGGAACACCTATGCCTGTCTTGCCGCTGGCACGAATTATCTCTTCATGGTCACATCCAAGCAGATCCACAATCTGATCCTCAACCTCATCAGGCTTGGCACTGTCAAGATCCACCTTATTTATTATAGGGATTATCTCAAGATCATTGTCAATAGCCATATATAGATTTGAGATGGTCTGAGCCTGTATGCCCTGCGAGGCATCCACTATAAGAAGCGCACCTTCACAGGCAGCGATAGACCTCGACACCTCATAGGAGAAGTCAACATGTCCCGGAGTGTCGATAAGATTAAGCACATAATCCTCGCCATCGATGCGGTAATTCATCTGTATGGCATGGCTCTTTATAGTAATGCCTCGCTCTCGCTCCAGATCCATGTCATCAAGCACCTGAGCTTGAAGATCCTTACCTGCAACAGTGTTGGTATACTCCAACAGACGGTCGGCAAGTGTGCTTTTGCCGTGGTCAATATGGGCTATTATGCAGAAGTTGCGAATATTTTTCATTGTAGTGTCAAGTATATTGCAAAGGTACGAATTATTTTTCGTTTGAAAAAATGTGACAAAATATTTGGAGGATTCAAAAATTAGTCATAACTTTGCACCGCAAAACCAAAGATGGTGAGCATAGCTCAGTTGGTTAGAGCGTCGGATTGTGGTTCCGAAGGTCGTGGGTTCGACCCCCACTGTTCACCCTAGAATAGTTGCAGTTAAGCCAGATTTCATGAAGTCTGGCTTAACTTTTTGTGTGACATACCAGGTAAGCCGTATATATCCACCGTAGGGCCAATATCTTTTTTTTGACATTCCTAAACTTTTCAAGGCTCAATATCCTTATATATGTAAGTATAACATATAGACTCATAAATTCAACGATATGAAAGCCTTAGGAAAAACCCTTTTCTGGGTAGGATTCGTAGCCCTCATCGGAGTAGTGCTTGCCTACCTAATCATTATTGTCACCGGAGCAGTAGCCTTTGCCACCACTGCCACTGCTCTCTCAATATGTGCAATCATCCTTGTCGGCTCCCTGCTTATGGTATGGGGACGCTCATACGAAAAATCAGGCGAACGCAAGGAAGAGCTCAGACGTATGCAGCAGATGCAAAATAACCATTAACACATAATTTACAAGACCCTTTTAATCTTTTAATCATTGGGGGTGATAAGGCTACAAGACAGAGATCTTGTGGCCTTATCATGGCACAAGCCGAAATTCCGGTGCATTTGTTAAAACAATTAGAATAGAGTGTTAAAGATTCAGGCGTATAGCTTGACGAGTCGGAAGATAAAGAAATCACGGTCACGGACCCCTCGCATCTGCGAACGGAAGATTTTGACTTTGGAGTTGAATGCTTCGGCCGAGGCATTAGTTGCGCGACGTCGGAAATAATTGAGGATAGTCGGGGCGTGGTTCTTGAACGTCTTGATGACAGAGCGGAAGTTGTTGTTGCCCAATGCCATTACTTTTTCATACCACTTGTTCATCCGACCCATTGCTTTGGTGGGTGATATCTTTGCGTTGAAGATTTGGCGCAGTTCCATAGCCAGATGGTATGCAGCTTTCAGTATCGGATAGTGTCTGAACAGAATGTTTGCGCGATGACGCTGTATGTCAGTCCATTTGTTCTGCGACATCATCAGGGTGTGCTTGCTGCGGGCAAGGATCTGGCGCATGGTCTCGCCGTTGGAATATGTAATTGGAGGCTCTGATTTGTCACGGCTGTTGTCTTCGGCAATGAGCTGTCGGCGGATGTCTATGCGAATTTCGTCGACAGCCTCGTTATAGACCTGCTGCACATGGAAGCGGTCGTTAACGACGTGGGCGTTGTAGAATACCTCGGCGGCTATCAGCATCATCGAGGGCGACAGATCGCAGGTCACTTCTTTTACCCTGCGTCTGACCGATTTACCCATGGCTCCGATGAGGATTGTGGTTATCTCATCGCTCTTTGTGCCGGGGATGGCCGCCGCCAGCGTCCCACGGCCGCCGTGTCCGTCCTTGTTCGTGAGGAAAGTCCATACCTCGCCGTTGCTCAGGCAGGTTTCGTCAAGACTCATGTACGGGCCGATATTGTTAGCGTTGAAGTAGAAGCCGCAACCGAGTTCGGCCTCACGCCATTCGGTATAACCGCTTATCCTGTTGCGATACTGTTCGGCAAAATATTTGCCGTTGACGCAGTACATCTGCGATATATGCTTAATCGACAATGCCGTCGTCTCCACCTTCGTCTTTTAAAAAAGCCACGAACTCGGCGCTGAGTCGTGTCCTCTCCTCGTTGGGCAGTTCCAGGTTATATGAGAATATCTCGTTGGTCTTTTTGTCCCACCATTTGTTCTTGCGCATGTGCAGGAACACCGGTCTGCCGCGCATCGGATAGTCCTGCACTGTAACGTAATCCGTGTATCCACGTGCCACAATGTTCGGATTGCGGAAATCCTCATCCGACAGTTTCTTCTTCTCGTCAAGCCATATGTCGTAGGACTGGTCTGTCTTTTCAAACTTGACCATCTCAAACAGTTCGTCCAATCCTTCTGGCAGGAATTGCCAAAATGCATCTGCGGTTTTCATACCGCAAATTTAACACTTTTCCAAAAATTCATGCACTGGCATTTCGATTTGAGCCCTTATCATTCTTATTTCAGTAAAAACAATAGCATGAGCCGACCTGTTAAATTATATTAACAAACAAAACAATTGACATCATATCTATTGTATAAGTCACGAATGTTTACCTAACTTTGCATTATTTCATAGTAATATGCAAGCGGAAGCGACACCCGACATAGGTCATAGAATCAAGATTCATGACCGTAAGGCATTCCACTCTCTATATGTAACGACATTCGATAAAATGCGGAAATATGCATTCAGATATGTCTATGACTGGGAGGAAGCTGCCGATATTGCGCAACAGGCATTTCTTTCACTGTGGCTCAACGTTGACAATTACTCACCTGACACCAATATAGTAACCTACCTTACCGCCATAGTGCACAATCTTTGCAGCAACTATCTGCGTCATCTTGATGTAATAGACAGCAACCACGACAAGATAGTAGAGGCCACCTTATTCTCTCAGCTCCAAAATTATTTTGAAGAGAACCCTGATATCAAGCGCAAACTTGACGAGGCATTATGCAAATTGCCACCACAAGGATACAAAATTCTTATCGAGCACATAGTAAACGAGAAAAAGAACAGTGTGATAGCCCAAGAATTAGGCATTTCCGAATCCACTGTTAAAACTCATCTAAAAAGAGTCATGCGCATACTTCGCAAACAGATGCTATTGATCATTTTCACTAGTGTCTCTTAAAAAGTGTTAATCAAATTCGAGGTCAAGAGTTGGATGGCAATTTGCTATTTGTGCTGGCACCGGTTCTGGAGTCAACAAGTCCTTGATATGCTCCTTGACAAGCAGGGAGCTGCCGAGGATTCTCATGACTTCGTAGATGTTTCTTTCAAGTTTCATTTTATGTTCGATTATTGCGACAACGCAGTAAGTGCATATAGCCGCATAAATTTGTATTCTGACGGATGTCTCGGAATTACCCCAGAATGTGGTGACTCTAAGGTGCTGTTTGATCCATTTGAAGAAAAGCTCCACCTGCCATCGGTTCTTGTAAAGGAACACAATCTGTTCGGCAGACAGGAAGAAATTATTTGTGTAAAAAACAAAACTTCTCTTCAGGTCAGGGATATACGCTACAATACGTCTAATCCGGGAAGGGTAATTGGATGCATTGCGTCTACCGGTAAACCTTACGGTATAATCTTGAAGAATGTTTCCATTCTCGGGCATGTCCAGACCATCCTCGACAATGAACTTCGGCTTAGCCTTCTCTCTTATGACAAAGAAGGCTCCAAGTTCCTCAATCTTATGAAGCCTATCCAAGTCCCAGTATCCACGGTCGAAGATATAACCGGCCAACGGTTCATAATCAATGATATCCATCGCATTTACATCATGAACCGAGGCATTGGTGATGTTTATCATAACTGGAATCTGCGTCACTATATCAAGTTGGGTATGCAGTTTAATGCCGGACTTGGTGCTTCTGAACTTTGCCCAGTCATAAACACTCATGCAAAGGTCAATCGTGGAGGAATCGAACGCATAGAACTTGCCGCCGATACAAAATTCCCGGTCTATACGGGCTTCCTGAGCCAGCACAATCATATGGTTGGCGAACTCCTCGAACACATGCCAATCACGATTGGTATTGCATCTGGAGAGAATATTACGGTCTACCGCTTCTTTGCCAAATCCGAGATGAAAGGATTTCTTGCGATGTGCTGTAGTGATATCCGAGAGTTCACGGAGACTTCGACATCCGAGCAGTTGACCGAATATAAGGACAAGCAACTGTCCCCAATAAGACAACTGCCATCCGAGGGTTCTGTCCTCAACCTTATTTTTGGTACGATGCTCCATGATTCTTTCAAATTTGCGTTTTGGCAAAAAGTCAACAATCTGGCTGAAAATGTATCGTCCTGCATTCATGAAAAATTGGGGAACCGAGTTTTAAGGCTCCAACCCCAATGTAATCATTTGAAAAGTG
The DNA here is from genome assembly GCF_004766125.1 of Duncaniella freteri. Lineage (NCBI taxonomy): Bacteria > Pseudomonadati > Bacteroidota > Bacteroidia > Bacteroidales > Muribaculaceae > Duncaniella > Duncaniella freteri. The sequence continues at coordinate 23,569 of NZ_SJSA01000002.1, read as the reverse complement.
CGACAAGGTTTGCAGGCCTGAAAATCGCGTAACCAACATGAATACAGAGTTTAACAATTTCGCATTAACAGATTTTAAAAGACGCCAGTGGATCATTTTCTCTTTTTAAGAAAATAATTATCAAAATTCCATAAAACATGTCACTCGTTTTCCATCTATATATAATCGCCAAAACGAAACGTGCAACTTTCTAAAACGAAACGAGCAAAACTTCTCTTTTTTCGCTTCCTTTTTTCTCTGACTCATTCGACCGCTTAAACACCAATTAAACGCTGATTAAAAGCCTTTGAAATTGGCTTAAAATCAGCGTTATTTTCATGCCTTTTATTTGGTCAAGTCAGCAGATTTTTGTAACTTTGAAGTAGTTAAATTGATCTCGTTTGCACTTGCTTTCACACGTTCAGATCAAACCTTGCAGTTTCATTTCCGGCCAAGAGTTCGCGCGTTCTTTCTATGTTGTTGGCATAAATGTGAACATTTCCCAGATTCAGCGTTATAGACTTTAACGGCGCTTCGATTTGTCGCGCTATCAAATATAAATGGTAAATGTCAGCTGGCAAACCTAAGTTTGCGTCACTGCTTCTCTGATAGGCTGACAAAACGAGTTCTCCATCATCGAGCTGGAATTGAATGAGGCTTAAGCAAGGAGCTTGGTTGGTTTCCGCTCCTGTTGCTCCTAGGAACAGCACATAGTTTTTGCTGCTCCGTTTTTCCCGGTTGATTTGCTCAATCAAAGCCGGCAGTTTCTCAAAATAGGTCGGATAACTGTTAATGAGGATTTGCCCGCAATAATCCCACCAGTTTATCCCGGCTTCTCTGTACTTGGTCAGGTCTCTTTATCCAGCCATAAACAGGGTTAATTCATTGCGCAGCTTCTTGCGCGCGATGTTGTGTCCCTCGAAAATCTCCAGCAGGTCACAAGGCGTTAAATGCAGCTGCTCATTGAGCAAATACATTATGTCACCTTTTTTATTGCTCTGTCGTTTGCCGTGCTGCAATATCTTGCCGAGCATGGCGTAATACTTGTTTGGTGTCATTCAATGCGAATATAGTCCATTTCTGTGAGTTCTGTGGCATATCTTCGGCCGTTCGTAGTGAAACGCTTTTGCAGTCGCCCCCAGACGCTTCACTATGTCATAAATATTGCGCTCGCTGACGTTGTAACGCTCGGCCAAGATTGCGACAATATAACTGACCTTTTCGCCTCGTTTCCGCGCATTCTGGTAGTCCTCAAACAGTCTTACATATTTGTGATCGCTCGGCTTTGCTCCGGCGTCCTCCAGCTTTTCAATTACTCCACCGCATAATTTTAATGCTTCGTACACTGTCATTCAGCATTTTTTTCGTAATTTTGCAACTCCTACCACATATCAGCAGAAGCACCGAAGCACGAGTCAAAGGCTTTTAGCCCCCGGCTTATGTGCTTCGGTGCATTGTGTTTGTATGTGGTAGGATACTGCAAACTAAGCCGGGGGCTTTTTCTATGCCTCCGCTTTGTAGGCGAGTCAGAGTCGCGTTATCATCATATCGTTAAATTTAGCTTGATAGTTCAGCGTGTTTGTGCGCTGGCGTATTTCCGCGCCCCACATTGGTGCCGCTTCCCGGTACTCATCAGCGAGCCACTGGCAGAGCTCGACAATCTGCGACTTGTCGCTTGTGAAATAAACGTATTTCGTACCTTTAAGCAGCCGCAACACGTTCAGATAGTCGGTCAGCTTCCAATAATTCTCATACATTCCGCACTCTGTCGTAAGATACGGCGGGTCCATGAGGAACAACACACGTGGATTGTCACGGTGCAGGTCAAACAGATCCTGGTAATCAAGATGCACGACTTCCAGTCCGTCCAGATAGCCGTCGGTGCGGTAGTCACCGCTGTGGACGCGGTTATACATCGTGTGTCTGCGCAGTTCGTCCAGGCTCTTGGCCCACTTGCCGGAGAAAAGCACGGAGCGACCTATTGTAAGAATATCGGCATAGCCATTTTGTTTCTCATAGTCGTGCACTATATCCAGGACGTCGGCGCACTGCCGGTCTGAGAGGCGCTTGTTGGGTTCAACACCAGTTAAACACTCTTTAATTGCCCTTAAAATTCCATTGGTCTGCTCCACGGCCGCCAGTCTGTCGACATAGCGGTCGAAGTCGTTGTACACCACCCGGCACCCCGGGAGCACCCTTTTTGCCGTGTGCGACAGCAGCCCGGAACCGCCGAAAAGGTCCACCACCGTATCAATCTCACCTACTGCCTGCTCCAGCACCTCGATAAAGGTCCGGAGGAAATAGCGCTTCTGCCCCATGAAGGGAAGCGGCGCGCATTTGTAGATCCTATCCATTTACAAAATCTGTTTGACCATATTAAGTTTTCATACAGTGAAACATGGCCTATCAGGATAGCCGGTCTTGAAATCGTACGCCTCTATATCCTCCTTGGACCGGAGCCCCCTTATCGCTGCTGCATGCTCACGTGTGGCATTGTTGCAGTCTACAGTATAGATCTCAATCTGTCTCAGGATTCCTACAGCCTCTGTAATCGGCATGATAAAACGATGATCGCCGAGCCATATGCTCGTCTCTGTCCTGCCGCTTGCCTGCTCCACCGATATGGAGTTCATCAGCCCCACACGCGTAGCCTTGTCAAGCCATCCGGAGACACCTCCGATGCTGATCGTGTTTACAGCCGAAGAGCGGTCGTACTCCTCCAGCTCTTGGAGTTTGATAATCCTGAGTTCTTCGATAGACGGCTCATACATCCTGAGGACAGGGATCCCTGTCTCATCCTCCAAAATTAACAGCCCTCCATCCTGCCCTTCCAACAATTCTTTGTAATACTCCATGGAGATCTCTACACCTCCATCAACCGGTTTGCTATAGAAGCCATCCCTCCAATACATATTGTCGCCTTCCATTTTTTGTAATATGTCTGTTATTAACCTTTGCCGACAGCTATCCAAAAGAACCTTTCCTTGTTTTTTTGGTTGGCTGACACTTTAAAACTGCCTGCTGATTTGTTGCATATGGTTCTGCCGACATAATATGTCTGATATGAACTGTCAGCAGTGGTCAGTATTGAATAAGAGGTGTCGACAAATGAGTGTGGGAAATATATGGTCTGTACACCATAGGTATCCTGATTATCAGACGGGTGCCCCCACTGTATTAAAAATCCGTCATGAAATCTGTAATAGCCGTTTTCAACAAGCCGTTTTGATAGAGCCTCGTGTTTATGGCTGTTTATCACTCCCGTCAGGACCGCCTCAATTGCCGCCTTTGTCACTGTGGCGTCACTACCTTTGGGCGCCCTTATATTAACAGCCGCGGGGTTTGTGAGCCCGCCGTTGTTGCTCCATGTCAGATTGCCGGACGAGTCCACCACAGGTGTGAACACAGCCCCCTTGTCTCCTTTATCCCCCTTGTCTCCTTTGAGGTCCTGGAGCTGGGATGAGAGCAGATAGTCCCCCTTAGGCTGATAGACAGAATCATGGTTGTGGCTGCCTCCTGCCTTGCTGTTCCATGCAGACTTCTCGGCATCCGTCACAAACCTGTGTGACGCGTCCCCGGTCACCTGTGCCGCCGTATGCGTGTGCGTTGCCGGCGCGTAATTACCTTTAGGCTGATAGGTGGAGTCATGGTTGTGGCTGCCACCTGCCTTGCTGTTCCATGCAGACTTCTCGGCATCCGTCACAAACCTGTGTGACGCGTCCTCATTCACCTGTGCCGCCGTATGCGTGTGCGTTGCCGGCGCGTAATTACCTTTAGGCTGGTAGGTGGAGTCATGGTTATGTCCAGATGGCGATGCTCCTACCTGTGTGGCAGTCACCTGATGCGGATTGTCCCTGCTGCTGATATGTGAGATTAGCGATGACACCGCCTTCATGAGTTTACCGAAAGCAGATGACAGCTTCTCTCCGCTTGACAGGTCTGTCAGAGACGGTGCCATCGTGTAGGTGGGGGTCTGGTCATTTGTCGCAACATTCGGGACATTGCCGAGCCCGACTTGCGATTTGTTGACACGGTGTGGATTATCGGTGTCCGAGACATGCATACGTATACCCAGCTCCAAAGTGTCTGCCCTTCCATCGAGCGAGTCAATGCTCATCTGCTGGTCCCTGTCCGTATCATGCAGTGCTGAGATCTCTTTGTCCTGTGACGAGTCCTTCGTATGGATGACCTCAACTTCGGCATTCAGTGAATCAATCTCCGTTTGTTGCCTCTCATTCTCGGTCTCCAGATCCTCGATACACCCGGATATATTGTCAAAACGCTCATCCGATGTCTTCTTGTGCGTCTCATAATCTCCCTTTAGTTCAATGTGTTGCCGTTCCAGCTCATGCCCTTCCGAAGCGACATACTTGCTGTTGAGCTGCTCCGCTAGCCCCTCCACCTGTATTACGGGGATAATGCTTTCCTCCTTGTGCACGTAGCTATCGAGCCAGTCGGCGAACTGCTCCTCCGTCGGGTACTTCCCACGACGGAACCACGCTTTTAGCTGTGCTATTGTCCTTATTGCCATAATCTCGGGTATTTATTTATGTCTACTTAACGCGCATTATGTATGCCAGCACATAATATGGGGGGCGGTTCTCGTGAGCTTCACCCTTGCCATAGTCCAGTGTGTTTATCCCATGAGGTGAACACTCGAATATTGTTGTGGCATTAGGCCAGGAATTGCTGCCGTGCCCTTTCCAGTCTCCGCTTCCCCCTTTCCACAGCATCTCCTCATGGCTGTGACGGGGTATTGTCTCCTCCGTGAGCGTCACTTTCTTCAGTCCGCCGCCGGTCCCGGGGCTCTCATAGTCCCGGTCACTGTCATGGAGACCGACAACGAAACGTCCCCTCAGGTCAGGTACCCTGAAATAACCATCCTGGGTCGTGTACCTTACGCCGTTCGCGTTTACCGCAGTGTTGAATGTCGAGCCAATGGCATTGAACAGCTCCGGATGATCGGACTTCCTTAATGGCTGTCCGTCACATAGCACATAGCCTTGTGGCACCCGGGAACCGGCCCACATCTGGACTATCCCCAACGGTGCCGGCTGAACGGTCGCCAGCTCATTGCGGAGCGACCGGTTCTCGTCCATCAGTCCCTTTATGCTCTTAATGTCTGTGAAGCTCTCCCAGGTGTAGTTTTCCTCTCCTATGCCGGGCGCAAGACTCCGGCGCGTGTAGGCTTTCGGGTAGTCCGTATTATTGGCACTTACCGGGATTGCTTCTTGTTTCACATACATGCCGCTTGTGGTCGGTCCGCCATCCCAGGGCAGAACCTCACCCTCCGGCGCGTTCTTGGTCCTTACGAATACATAGCCAGCCCCCCTGCGGGTCCCCTCGCTGTTGGGCTCGCAACCCCAGAGAACCACACGGTCGCCTCCTATGTTGCCGGCAATGGCTGCAAGTGCCACCAGTTTTTGCAGATAGTCCAGCGTCTCGCAGTCCAGAGGAAAATCTTTGTTTGCCTGTGTCAGAAAATTACCTAATATTTTGTCCATTGTCATTTATGGTTTATAGCGTAGCGTTTGCCCGCCAGTTTATACATGTTCAATATTGCCCGTAGTCTCGTTTCCGTCTCGGCCGTCCACAGTTCCTCCGGCACCGTCACCCAGAAGTCATAACCGCTCGTGCCGTTGAATCCCTCCCGGTGTATGCTCACCGCGCCCGCGCCTCGCCGCGGCACCATCACCCACCGGTCCATATCGCGAAGCCATACCGCCGCAGCTTCCCGGTTTCCGACACTGTCGCTGTCCTCTATCTCTATGCGGCGCAGTCCCGGGTCAAACTCATCATTAAGTGCCCCGCACAGCTTGCACACCTGCCCGTTATGTCTCAGCCGGTAACTTGTTGCGCTCCTGTATGCGCGCAGCTCCTGGAGCAAACGCCCCAGCGGGCTGACCCCGGCATATATCAGAGCCCCGGAAAGCGGGCGCCGTAGCCACGTCGGCAATGTCAGCAGCGCCAGCCGCTTGATATTTACATTATAGGTTCTGTCAGCCTTGTTCGTCATACGCTTTCATGTTTACAGTTATCGCCCCTGGTCTGAAATAGCCCGCTGCGGGGGTCAGACGCGCGTTAATCTGTGTCGTTGTACTCTCGTTTACGGCCTGCGCGGTGCTACCCCGCAACTCCACTATTTTCACCCCCTCTACCTCTTGCAGGCGGTCAACGAGGGCCATATTCGTATATTCGCCGTTAAAAGGCAAATTCTCAATATAATCGCAGATCACATCACGGCATGCGGTTTGAACAACGGCAGGATCCAGCATAGCATTGTAGTAGATATCCACAGTACAGTCGAATGTATCCGCCTCCATATTCACAAGTGCGGTGCGCACGCCGGCATCCTTAATCTCGTTTATATAGGCTTTCAGCTGCTTTTCCTGTTCCGCTGTTATCGGTTTGCGCACTCCGCCACTCTCTCCGGCTACTTTTATTGTCAGCAGACTGGCATCCTTGCTCTCCATAGCGACCGCATGTTTTACGACACACGCCGCCGCTATATCCCCCTCAGTCATTCCGGTAGTGTCGTATGTGTCGCTGTCCTGTTCAAGCTCGTGGCCTGCCATGAAGCGGAGCACCTTATCGCGGTACCATTTCGGGCGGTGGGCTATAAGTTCCTCCAGTTCCGCCGTTACCTCCGCTTTGTGCCTGCTTACAAGCTGCTCGACGCTCCAGGCACAGACCGCCCAGACATAAAGCAAAATATTTTCAACACTTGCCGCACCGAATATGTCGCCGAACTCTGAGCCCGGGGTAAACCCGTACAGTTCCGCCGCAGACTCATTGCGCATAAACTCGCGTGCGATCTCTGTTTTAATTTCGTTAATATTGCGTGCCATTTTACTACTCATTTAATAGCTGTTTAATCGATTTTTAATCGCTCTGCCTAAGCAGAGAAATGCTGTTTAACTCACGATAAAATCTATTTCAATGCCCATAAAGCCAATACCGCCGTAAGGGCAAGCCGCCATATCTTCCGGGCTTATTTCGGTTGCCGGCTCCACCTTGTGCGCCTTGTAAAGTTCAACGGTTCGGGTGTCTCCACCCTCCACCGGTACCGGAACTATCAGCACACTCCCATCCTCCAGCCGGTCGGTTATGCTCATACCGTTAGCCTCTGCCAGTGCGAGCACCGTTTCAATGTGTCCGCCCGTTTGCAGGGCAATATCAAGCAGTGTTTGCCTCTCTTTCGCTGTCGTTCTCATCGTTCTATGCTGATAGTTCCGTCAGTCTCCATTACTACACGCTCACAATCGACCCCGCAACCGCGTAACATCTGGCGAACCTCACCGGGCCACATTACATCGGGCTGACCGGCGCGAAGTCTGCCGGCTTCACCGCCTAAAAGGGGGTGCTCCTTAATGTCTCCGCGCATGGTGGTGACAACCGCCTCGGCGGTTTGCCCCTCGGTGTCTCCAATCGCTATGCGGCCGTGTTCGGTCAGCAGGTCGCCGGTGATACTGTCAATTAACATGCCTTTCATCGCTGTTGTTATTTTTTCGGTTGCTCATAATCGGTGCTGAATATCTCGTAATCTTCATCGCTGACCGCGCTGATTTCAACTACCTGATAATTGGCTTCTGTCATTTGGCTGAGGGAATAACTTCTAATCACAAGCCGCCCGATATTCAAAGCGTCTAAAAATTCGCTGTGAACTCTCAGAGCCTCATTTGCTTCCAACAGCTTGCGAACTTCCCGCACCTCATTGGTCGGCCATTTATCGGCTATCTCTCCACCCTCGACACATTGCAAGCCCAGCACGATATTAACCGCCCAATCGCCGGCGTTTATATACTCTTTCACCGTGCCGTCTCTACCGGTCAGAGCCGTGCTTATAATCCTATGTTCTCGGCTGGCTGCTGCCACTGCATCGGCAAATGTCAGCCCCACGCCGTTTTCTCGCTCCAGTCTGAGGGGGCAGAGTACCCAGCGCCCCTCCCAATATTCCGGGTCGGTGATAGGCTGCCCAATCTCGTGCACGGTTATGCCGTCACGCTCAGGACTTCCGCCCAGTTCCTTGAAGCGTATAAGTTTTTTAGCCATGTGCTGCCCCCAGCTCATAGCTGCAAGATCTATGCTGACAGGTAATTTTTTACCTCCTAAGCTCGGTTGTGGAATTAGGCTCATGACATTGCTAATTGTGTGTCGTTTAGCGCTCCCATAAGGGTCTCCAAAATAACAGCCTTGACCTTTTCGGTACTTTCGCCGACGGTCGCGGTGTGTATCTCGAAGCGCTCGACAAGTTTGTCAATATTTACAGTTATGTTTCTTATTTTTCCGCCTCCGTCACTGCCGGATCCTTTGCCGCCTGTTCCACTCGCACCGCTCAGAGTGTTGCCGGTGGGGTTGACTTCCGGAACAGTCACCCCCGGAACCGTCGCACCGCTTCCGTTGGTTGTTGGCTTGTTTCCTTTGGGACTCTTTTTGCCCTCTTTTTGGGCGGACTCTGCCATTTCGGCATTGTAAGCCTCATTAAACGCCTGACCCACCTGTTTGCCGTAGTCACTGAAACCGGCTTTTAACTTTTTCAGGGCTGCATCTATTCCGGAGGGGGATAAATTGAACGCTGCTTTTATCAGGTCGCCGATTGCTCCAAAAGTGTTTTTAGCAAGTTCGCCGATACCGGTAAAACAAGCCTTGAACGCCGCCCATGTCCCTTTGAGCACTGCCCGGAATTTAGCCGACGTGTTCCAGAAGTAAGCACCTATCGCTATCAATGCAGCAATGGCCGCAGCTATCCAGCCAACAATCGGAATGCTCATAATTGCGACCGAAACGGCGCGACAAGCTGCCGAGGCAGTAGTGGCAAAAGTTCCGAAAGCTGTTGAAGCAATGCCGGAGAATGTGGCGGACGCTGTGCCACTCGTCACAAGTGACAATATGAGTGCGCCCAGACCTTTCAGAGCGTTAAAAACTCCTACGGTGGCAAATCGAATTAACCCTATTGTTGCGCGTCCCATATTACCGATAAAGCCCAGTGATACCATGTTGGTAGTTGAGAGTGTGCCGTTCATCAGCGCGAAGTTAACGCCGGCTGCACGAACCCAACCCACAACACTGCTCCACATACTTGCCCATTTGAGATTTTTAATTAACAGCATTAGTCTCCAGCCTGCTGTAAGTAATGGGGCAAGTTGAGCAATCGGCACAAGTGCAGAAGTCAGGACACCGCACCATAACGAAAAATCGCCGGTGGCTTGGAATATGGTAATTTTGAAGTCCTCAAATTGTTGGTTTACTCGTGCCTGTCGCTCGGCATAGCTGTCCATGACAATAGCGGCCTGCTCGGTCGCGCTGTTGGTTCCAGTTACGGCGGTCGTGAAGTCTTGCAGGCTTTCGGTGCCTTGTATAAGGGCACGGGCGGCGTTGGCATTTTCCACACCAAAGAATTTTGACAACAGCGCGGAGTCGTTAAGCATCGGTTTCAGCATCTCGAGGCGCTCTTTAAGGCTCTTGGAGTTGTCGCCCAGAGCCACAACATCAATGCCGGCCTTTTCAAGCTCCTCCCGTGCCTGCTTCTCGACGAAGCGGCCTTTGCTGAGCTGGCCCAGAACGTTTCGCAATGCGACACCTCCCTCGCTGGCTTTTTTGCCCGCCTTGTCAAGTACCTGGATTGCGGCGTTTGTTTCCTCGAAGCTCACATTTGCAGCCTTGGCAGCCATACCGCACTGCTGGAGCGCCGCGCTTATCGCCGGAAGTTCCGCCGATCCTGCCTGTCCGGCTGCCGCCATTACGTTCATCATGCGCGCCATTTCCCCGGCTGCCGCCGTCGGGTCCTCCATGCTCACCCCGTACTGGTTCATCGCCGTGGTAAGCACCTGAGCCGCCGCCACGCCGTCCCCGCCCATCAGCTTGCTGGTCGTCTGTATGCAGTCGCCCATCTCCCTGAGCGCGTCCGGGTATTTGCCCAGCTCCGGCGTCAGCTGCGAGAGCAGCAGTTTGTAACCCTCAACCGCCACGGCGGCGTCAGTGCCGAACGCCTTTGCGCTCTGCCGCGCGAATGTCTCGATCTGTTTCAGACCCTCGCCCGTAACGCCAGCAACAGCGCTTAAATCGTGCATCTGGCTGTCCAGCTTTATGCCCGCACTGCTCAGACCGCCTATTGCCTCGCTTAGGTTCCGCGCCATGTCCGTAGCGTATGAGAACGTGGCAAGCGACGCAGCAAAACTGCGCCCGCGACTTTCGGCGACCTCCGCCCTTGCGGAAAATTCGCCGGCCGCTGCGCTCATGCCGCTTATCTGCGCCACAAAATTGCCGCCTATCCTAAAAATGTAGTCAAATACGCTTGCCATGTCGTTTTTATTCGCTATATTTGTAGCACCTTACCAAAGTAACAAGACCATGTTTACCAAAATAATCATATCAGTTTTGGCCCTGCTGTGGAAACTCTTCGTAGTCCTTGGCTTTATCGGCTTGTTCATCTGGCTGTGGCGCGGGTTTCGGAGCATGGTTAAGGGCGACGGCCCTGGCTCGCTGCCCTGGCTTTAGGGCTTCTCTCCGAACAATGACGCGATAAGTTCTGCCCGGTTCCGGTTCCTCCATCGCTCCAGCCATAGTGCCTCGCAGTAGAGCCGCGCCCATTCCTCCTCCGTCTCAATCTTTTCAATATCAATGTGCAGGTTAGCCCGGATCAGGGCGCACCCCTTGGCGAAGCCGTCCTCCTCGTCAGACTCCGCCAGTGTGTGCGCCTCTACAAGTTTTTTATTAGACCCTGGAAGCCGTTGAGCACTTCACCCAACTTCTTTTGAACAGCCATGAAGAGCAGCGCATCGGTGCGCAGTTCCTTACTACCGCCCAGCCAGCAGTTGTCGAACATCACTTTACCGGCTTCCACTTCGTCGCTTTTTGCAACCTTGGTTACAGCCTTGAGAGTCTCCAGAGTGGGACGCTTGAAATAGCCGATATGCACCTCGTCGCCGTCCTGAATTTCAACTGCGAAACTTTTGCGGTGCTGAGCCTTGAAAGCGTCAACCTGTGCTTCGGTCAAATCGCCGTTAAATACTTTAGGGGTGTTGTTAACCTTTTCCATGCTTTTTAATCGGGGGTTAAATGGTTTTTTAATCGATTTTAAATCGCTCTGCCTAAGCAGAGAATAACTGTTTAAGTTTGATTATTAGTGACCGTTAAGGGGGTCAGCCCTTAACGGCCTTAAAAGGGTGCGAAATGGGGATTATGCAGCTTTGCCCCATTCGATATGTGAGGGAACGAGCGGAAGTTCTACCTCCTGCCCGGTGTCTCCCTCTTTCCACTTGCGAGTATTGCTTGAAATATGGCAGTTGCGGATCTTGTCAGTTACCACGACCCCATTTTCAGGCAAATAACTCACCTGTATTTCAATGGGTGGGAGGTCTTGCAGTCGTCCGTTCACGCTCTGGGATTGAAGCGCCACAACTTCCTCGTGGTAGAGGGTAATTTTAGCGGAGGGGGTTATACGTCCTTTTGCACGTCCCACCGGGTGACGCCCTGCGCCCCACTTGTTAACGATTTCCTGCTCATCGCCATACTCCACACCTGTAATGCCGGTAACAGGCACACCGCCGACAAGTACGACAATATCAGCCCACGCAACTAACATGCCGTTAACCATAGGCACGCCGTTTTTAATGCTTACGTTCATTGCTTTTGCCTTTTGTGTTTAGGTTATACGGATTTAGCGAACCCGATTTTAATTCTCACATGTCGCATAACCGGGACTGCAACATTCTTGATTACGAACTCTACCAGGCTGGTGCTTGCGACATCCTGCTCCGGGTCTATCTCAACTTTGTAGCCGCTAAGTTCCCCGGCTCGTTCCATAGCCTCGAGGGCTTGGTTTGCCACAGTTTCCAAATGCGCCACGGTATAGCTTGCCAACTGTCCGGTGGAAGCGTCAACATATACGTTGCCGCCGAGTTCCGGCTTTACGTATGTGCGTATGCCGCGCACAGCCTTATCCATAGTTCGCACGCTCTCAATGGCTGCGTAGTCGCTGATTGCGGAGTCCATTGTGTGGCTGTCATTCATATAGCTTCCGGCTTGCCCGGTATGAGTGATAAAGAACAGATAACGCGCCGTGTCAAGTGTCTCGAGCAATGCTTTATCCACATCGCGCAACAGTGTACCGTCACCGAAAGCCGGGAGACTTACACCGGTGGGGAACTCTTTGATCCATGCAATACACTGGTGAACCTTTGCGCTGCTAAGCAAGCCCATAACGACACCCAGACCGCTGACGCTTGCTTTCCCGGTGTTGGTCTTGTCGTTAAACAGGTCTGCTCCTTTGCCGCTTCCTGCCTGACCTATCACCACGCTGACGCGGCTTTTATTCTCACCCGCAAGGTTAACCGGCATTGTGTTGAGCGTGCCCACTTTCGGGGCGTACACGACAGACAGTTCCGCCTCCTCCCCGGCAAGTGCGTCCGCGACACCCTGCAGGGCCGTGAGGTCGTCACCGCTAAGGGTGCGGTCGCCACACCATACGCCGATCTGACGGATACGGCCGGCCGCAAAGTTCTGCACTGTCTTAAGCTCGGCGAATGTCTGGGACTCACCCTGCGGCTTCTCGAAGATCGCCACATACAGGCTTACAGCCGGGTTAATTCGGTAAAGTTCGCTGAGCTGATAGTGAAGCACACGCACGCCCCAGCTTGCTGCATCCTCCTTAATACCCGCAGCCTCCGCCGCGTCAATGGTGCTGAGTGGCTGCACGTGGTCGGTTTTGAACGCGGCCGGAATATCTGCCGCCGGAAGATAGACCACAAAACCGGTTATATGGTCCTCACCGGGCAGAGACTTGGGGACATTGCCGTTCTGTCTCTGTATATTCAGACTTGTTGCCATTACGCTTCCACTTTTAAGGGTACTGCCGAAAATCCCAGACTTTTGCCGTGGTTTCGGGCGTCAGTTTCCTGTTTGAAACACTGGCCGTCGGCTGTCACCCATACTGCCGGGAGACTGTGACGCCGGCACGCTGCTTTACCCACAGCAGTAAGGGCGTCAGTTTCCGCCTTTGCTTTGGCGCGGGCTGCTTTCAGTTTTGCGACCAGTTCCGGCTCGGGCTGGTTCTTGCCTTTGCCTGACTTTTTCGCCGAAGCTGTCTCTAAGGTTGCCGCGACGTGTGCCATCTCCTCCGCAGTGACGGCGCCGGCTTCATTAATCGTTGCCAGATTTTCCGCTGCGATTTCGGCTGTGGTCTTTTCTTTTGTTTCGTTGCTCATATCTTTTTACGTTTTAGATTATATATTTTCCACCCTGCTACTGACAGGATCAGAACTGCAGCCAATATCAGGGTGGCGACTTTCAACCGTTCCCACAGGCTCGGGGCTTTGGTAGCTGTTACCGTCACTTCGTCAAGCGTGCCGCCGTCAATGGTCTGCACCGCTTCGGTTTCGGTCTCGGCTTTCTCCTCGGCGGTAATATCTGCCGCCTCATTACTCTGCTGCTCCTCGCCGTGGGTCTGCCGGATCTTGGCTTTTAACGGTCTTTGTCCGGTGTCCGGGTCGGGTTGCTTTTCAGTGTCGTAGACCTCAATCTCCGTAACCGTCAGCCCCCGGGTTTGGGTCTCCCTCGTCAGGGTCGCCTCTTGGTGTTGGGTGTGCACCTCGCAACCTTTGGCGCTCGTCGTCACATGCTCCGTTGTTTCCGTCCTGGTGTGCTCCGCGACCTTTCGGTGTGAGCAGCAGCTCGAATTTGACAGGGCAGCTATCAATATGACGACAGCCCCAAATGCGCTCCAGTGCGTTGTTGAGTCTTTGCACATCTTTGCGTAAGTTAGTTATTTCGGCTTTGAGCGGCGGCACAATACTTTCCATCAGTATGTCCGCAGCCTTTCGCACGTTTTCAAGCTCATTGCTTTTGACCTCTGCGAGCTTATTATTCATTTCAGCCCTCAGCGTCTTAAGTTCAATGCGGTATTTAGTGCGCTCCAGTTTGCGGCCAACCCATGCCCCTACGGGACCAGATACCGCCGCAACAAGCGCCGATACTATGATTGTTATTATTTCGCCGCTCATTCATTGTTCCAATGCTTTGTCGGCTGCGCTCGGCATAGCCGGAGCAAGCTCCGCTCTGCTCTCACTGGCACGACAATTCATATTGTTACTGTTTAATACCCACTTTTGTGAGCCATTTTTTTACATCGAAGCCGGGGCACGGTTTATTAGCAAATTCGTTATGACCGTGAACAGTAGCGCCGGGGTATTTCTTGAGAAGTTCTTTAACCAACTTTACAAGCGTAGCCTCTTGTGCCGGGGTTCGTGTGTCCTTCCCGATATTTTGCCAATTCGGGGTCTTACGTGGCGGACATCCGCCAACGTAACACACACCGATTGACCGCGTATTATGTCCGGTGCAATGCGCTCCGGCCACTGCCTCGGACCGCCCGGGGCGGATTTCCCCGTTTAGTCCGATAACATAGTGGTAGCCTATATCAGAAAAGCCACGCGCCAAATGGCTTGCTTTTATCCGGGTATTTGAAAACTCCTCACCCTCCGGCGTTGCCGTATAGTGCAGAATGATTTCATCGACCTTGCGCTTTCCGGGTGTCGCGCCCATAGCTGCAAGTGTCTGCGCTCCGGCTATTCCGTCAGCCGTTAACCCCTTACGCTTCTGAAACTCTTTGACGGCTTCCTCGGTCAACGGTCCGAAAATACCGTCAGGTATGAGGTTTAACCGCTGTTGCAGGGCTTTTACCTCCGCGCCTCTGCTTCCTTGTTTCAGTGTAGCCATAGGTTTTTTACGCTTTTGCGCTGACTATTGCCATACGACAATTGGTCTCAGACAAAGGCAGACAAATGCCGTACTGGTCAAAGTTAACGAGGTTGCGGTGGTTCTGAGGGTCGTTCTCGGCTTTACTCCAGTAGAATGTTGTTGAGCCTGCGGCTTTCATCATTCTGCCGGCATAGAACGCAACGGAGCTCTGCGAGTCGGTCGCACCGGGAACAGCACCCCATGCAAGTTTTTTACCTGCCGAGTTGTAATAGGGTGTGCCGTCATATTCGTAAATGTCAAAACCATACAGGCGGCCGATTTTGCCCTCGGTCTGGTTAATGTTGTAATGGTCTTTGAAACGCTGCTCTGTCTGGAGCAGGTCGTTCACATGGTCGGAACAGAGCACCAGCACGCGATCCTGCTTGGGTATACCCATTTTGTCAAAGCTCCTTTTGACTGCCAAAAGGTCAGCCGAAGTCATGAGCTTGCGACCCTCTACAGCTTCGCCGGTAGTGAAAAGCACAGGCACGCCGGTTTTATTCTCATCCGGGGCAATGGCGTGTATTGCACGCTGACCGAACGCCTCGACCAATACATCGCGGTGGCGTTCCTGAACGCTTGCCATTTTGTCGTAACTGATAGCGTGCAGCTCATCATTGGTCACAGGGGTTGCCTCGGTTGTGAACTTGTCAAGACTCACAGGCTTGTCCGCATCCTCCAGAGCAGTAACAGGAATTGGGTAGGTGGTATTATTTACAAGCACCGTGGGGTCACCGCCGATTTCAACGAAGTGGATAACGTCGTTATTTACATACTGGTTATAACTGCGGATTCTTGCAAGCCAGCCCCACGACTCCAGGGCGGTGCGGAACTGTTTGATCTGCTCACCGGTCCATATCTCTTTGAGGACACCGGCACGGAATGAACCCGCGGGGGCTGCCTGACCTAATGCAAGTGCCAGAACATTGCCGGCGATTGCTCCGGTTTCAGGGGCGCAGCCGATTGCCACAGCACAGGTAGCGCCGGCGGCGGCATTGAACGCAACGGCCATAATCATGCAGCTGACTATGCCGAGCAGCTTCTTAAAAAAATTGCTTTTCGATTTCATTGCTGTTGTTGATTGTGTTTATAGGGTTTATTTATTCGCTTAGGGGCGGGCAGTCTACGCCGTACTCTTCTTTATACAGGCGCATATATTCCGCGGGCTGGTCTTTGCGGAGTGCAATGAGTTCGCTCTGCGGCACTTCGCTTAACTTGGTGTATTTCTTAGGCTGTTCACCTGCACCGGGGGCACTCTGTTTGTTCAGGTTCAGTGTGTCGGTGGGCTTCTGCTGTCCGGGCATAGCCTTGAATGTGTCTGCGAGCATTTCTGCGCCGGCGGCTTTACCGAGCTTAATGTAATGTTCACGCTGCGCCGCTAAAATCTTTCTGTCGGCAATAGCCTGATCCACGTACTGAGTTACGGACGCAAGCTGCAAAGTTTCGGCGCTGTCCGCCTTGGTTTTCATCAGCTGGAGCGCGGCTGTTACCTGCTCGTCGGACGCATCCTCGGGAAGTCCTAAGAGGATTAACTGGTCTTTGTTCATCGCTGTTTTTATTATTTTATTATTGTTATTGATTTCCTCCCCCTCGCCGGGTTCATTCTCCGGCGCGGGCTTGGGTTCGTTCAGTTTCAAGAGCGGAAGTGTCGGGGCATCCTCACCGGCGGCGAGCTTCAACTGCTTGCCGTCTGCTCCACAGAGTTGCAGGGCTTCATCATTGCCGCCAATATCCACAATGCTAACCTCGATAAGTTTGCACCGTGTCACCGTTGCACGTGTCTGCCCTTCCAATGCTAAAGCCGGGTCTGGGTTCACTTCGGTAGGCTCCAGGGCTGCCGAAGCCATGCGCAAAAATCCGCTTTCCCATTTGCTCTCTATCTTCCGGGCAAATTCATCGTTTTGGTCAAATATCGGGGTGCCTATCAGCTTCCCCTCCTCAACTCTGAGGTTGTCAATTTTGCCGATAGGCATTGACTGACCGTCGAAAGCACGGCGGTGCATCCATAGCAAAACCGGGTTGCGCTTGAACTGCTCCAGGTCTATGCCCGAAGTCAGCACACGCGTGCCGTAGCTGTTTACTGCCTCAGTTGAGATTATTACTTCTTTCATTGTAGTTGTCTCGTTTCACTTATCGTGCTTGCCACGCTTTGTATTTTAAAATATTAACTCTCGCAAAGAAAATGCCCGGGGCACTTAGGGGCTTGGTCCGGAGGTGGTGGGTGTGTCCCCTGTGCCCGGGGCGGTTGTCCTAATCTTTTTTACCTTGGTGGCGGAGGCAGGACTCGAACCTGCGACCTTTGGGGAATGAGCCCAATGAGCTACCGGCTGCTCTACTCCGCTAATCGGCTTGCCGCTTTGCTATGCAAAGAATGTATTTAAGTCGTTCAGCGGTGCAAAGTTGAGCATTGTTCACAACCCTAACAAAAAGAGTGTAAAAGTTTTACACTCTTTTTTACCATAGCACTTTTTTACCCCAACTTTGCAGTGTGAATTATCGTGCAAACCGAACGCAGAGCGGAGTTTACTCCTGCTATGCTGAGGTGCCGCCGATAATGCGAAATATCGAAAACGCCCCCGCAGTGTGGGTGTTAACTTAAATTCTCGGTTTATTATGAATGGCAACTAAAACCAAAAAGGAACGCGAACAGCAACGCGAACACGCGCGCCTCCTATATATGCAGGGGAGCCTCAGAAGTCTATTGCTGAAAAAGTCGGCGTATCTGCTCAGACTGTCACAAAATGGGTTGCGGAGGGTGGCTGGGAACAGGCACGAGCCGCCGCCAACATTACGAGACAGGAACTGGTTAATAAAATTTTTAACTCCATAAATGTGTTACTGGAGGATTTGGCAAATGACCCCAGCCCGGAGAAAACAGCCGCCAGCGCTGACAAACTTGTGAAGTTTGCCGCCACTGTTGAACGCCTCGACAAAAAAACTTCCGTGGTTGACATTATAGAGGTATTTATGGCTTTCAGCAAATGGCTGCAATATCGTATGAGCTTCGACCCGAATGTCACCCCGGAACTGCTCAAAACCATTAACCATTATCACGACCTTTTCATCTCTGAAAAATTAAAAGAGTCTTTCTAAAGTATGACAAAAGCGGAATTAAAAAAAGCGATTGAGGAATGGAAACAGCACTGCGAAACGGTGCAGGCTGCCACTTCCATTAACATCATAGAATCGCCGGCACAGCGTCTCGCGCGCATTGCCCGGCTGCGCTCTGATTATACCGCTTTCGTTGATTACTATTTCCCACACTGGACTATTAACCCCGAAACCGGGAAAGCTACCCCTTGCGCTAAATTCCACATTGACGCGGCCAATAAGATAAAAGCCAACCGAAACCTCAAAGCCGGTTTTGTCTGGCATCGTGGTGCGGCTAAGTCTACCAATATGGACGTATTTGTCCCTATGTGGCTAATGTGTCAGGAACGCCGCGAAATTAACGTTATGGTCATCGTCGGCAAGTCTGAGGATAACGCTAAAACTCTGTTGGGTGACATTCAGGCGGAGTTACAGTACAACCAGCGTTATATTGCCGATTTCGGGGAACAGTACAACGCCGGATCCTGGGAGGAGGGAGAATTTGTAACGCAGACGGAAGTCGCATTTTTTGCCCGTGGTCGCGGTCAGTCTCCGCGTGGTCTGCGCTACCGCTCACACCGTCCGGATTACATCGTTATTGACGACCTCGACGACGACGAACTGGTGGAAAGTCCGGCGCGTGTCTCTAAGCTGTTCGACTGGGTGCGCTCGGCTCTGTTCGGTACTCTCGACGGTGGGCGCGGCCGCTTCTTTATGGTCGGTAATATGATTGCCAAAAATTCAGTGCTGGCGAAGTGGTGCGATATTAAGAGCGTACACGTTACCCGTGTAAACATCTACGACAAAAACGGCGATATTTCCTGGGCTGCCAAATGGACCCCGGAGGAAGTGCAGGCAATTGCCGACGTCGCCGGTTATCGTGCATTTCAAAAAGAATACATGAATAACCCGATAATTGAGGGTGCAGTGTTCCGCAACGAGTGGATCCGCTGGGGTAAGCGCCCTGCCTGGTCTAAGTTCTCGGAAATTGTGCTTTATATCGACCCCAGTTTCAAAGGCTCAAACAAAAATGACTTTAAGGCGGCGAAACTCTGGGGGAAAGCCGGGACTCAGCTCTGGCACCTCCGTGCTTTTGTCCGTCAGTGCTCCGTTGCCGAAATGGTACGCTGGTGTTACGACCTTTACGAATGGGCGCGCGCTCAGGGTATCGCCGTGCGCTGGTACATGGAGGCGAATTTTATGCAGGACACCATCCTCGATGAATTTATGCGAGAGGGTGAACTTCGCGGCTACCAGCTCCCAATGACCGGCGACAAGCGCAAAAAGCCTGACAAGTTCCAGCGCGTTGAAGCTGTTTCGCCACTGTGGGAGCGTGGGTTCGTCTATTACGACGAGAGCCAGCGAGACGACCCCGATATGCTCGCCGGCATCGACCAGACCCTCGCATTTGAAAAGGGTATGCGCGGACACGACGACGCACCGGACGCCGACGAGGGCGCTATATGGATTTTACAGAGAGATACCCGACAAAAGAAAATTGTTTCATCCACTTCAATAGGGTTGCGACCTAACGCAAAAAATGTATCATGGTAATATTTGAATACTTCCGCGCCCTCCTGTTCGACTGGCGCAAAAAACGCGCGATCCGTGAAGCTCAGCGCTCCGCTGACCTCCACCGTAAAAAATTCCTGGTGCTTGTGCTTCATGGGCGCCCGGTCTGCGTATCTATGCAGGGCGTTAAAAAAATGATCCGGCAAAAGCGCCTCCCCGGCCTGACTGCCGAAAAAGCCCGCGAAATTGCAATTTATGAAGCTATGCCCAAAACTTCCGGCCTATGTTCCTGACTCTTGACGACTACCGGGGCGTGTGCGACGAATACGAGCTCAAGCAGATAACACAGAACGAAGAAACACGCCTGACCGCCGAAGCCGCCGCCCTGGAGCAAATCGGTTCTTATCTGCGTTATCGCTACGATATGACCCGGGTATTTGCTTCTGAGGGCTCAGAGCGTAACGCTATGCTCGTACAGTGCGCCGTAAATATTTCCCTTTGGCTAATGGTTCACCGTCTCCCTCAGAATATGGGACACGAACGCCGGGAATGTCTCTATAACGACGCTATCAAATGGCTTCGCGATATTCAAGCCGGCAAAGCCTCCCCCGACTTACCTCTCTATGAGAGTGAGGACGGGGACGACGCACGCAACCCGGTGCGCTACGGCTCTATGAAACCAAACAGATACGACTATTAAACACCCGTTAAATACCGTTTAACCCATGTTTAAGCTGTGTGCTAAAATTGAGATAACCGGCGAGCGCTGCTGGGACATCGGCTTTGTCTCGGCGGTGGAGATTGTACGCGACACTGAGAAGCTCACAGCCGAAGCCAAAATAACACTCCCTAAAAAAATGAAGTGGAACGGCTCGGCTGAAATTCCTGTGCATCGTGGCGACTCCGTGCGTATTTATCTGGGATATAACGGTAATTTACAGCTTGCTTTTGTGGGTTATGTCCGTGACGTAGGCTTCAAAACTCCGGTTGTCATTACCTGCGAGGATGATATGTTCAAACTCAAACAAATGCCGGCACAGAAAAAAGCCTACCGCTCTGTTACTATTGAAACGCTTCTTAAGGATCAGGGCATAACTTACCGGCTCAATGTTATGGGCGAACAGTCGCTCGGTGCTTATCGTGTCACCGCTGACACTGTGGCCGCTTTGCTCGGAAGATTATCAGAACAGGGCATCCGCTCATTTTTCCGATATGAGAACGGCGAGCCGGTTCTTTACTGTGGCGTGCTCTTTGACCGCGACAGTACTCCCTCGCAAGTGTTCCGCTCCGGGCTTAACATCATTTCAGACCAGAGCCTCCAGCAGCAAAAGGCTGAAAATATGCGCCTGCGCGTTAAGGCGGTCAGCCTTATGCCGGATAATAAAAAAATCAAAGTTGAGGTCGGCGACGCCGACGGCGAACACCGCACGCTCCACACCTACAACAAAACCGAAAGCGAGTTAAAGGCGTGGGCCGAACAGGAAATTAAACGCCTTAAACGCGACGGCCTCACCGGCTCTTTTACGACTTTCGGGGCTTCGCTTGTTGACTGCCTCGACGCTATCGGGCTAATTATCGACGGCAAAAAAGCCGGAGTCTATCAGGTCAAAAAGAATGTAATTAAATACGGCACGTCCGGCTACCGTCAGGAAATAACGCTCGGGCTGCGTGTCGGCGACTAAATAAACAGTTATGGCAGATTTACGAAATATCATCAGAGAACTGGCAAAGACCGACGGCGAGACTGTCGCGCTGGTCTGCACCGTGGACGCCGTGGACGAAAAAGCCCGCACAATCGACTGCACCCCGCTTAATGAGGGCGCCCCGTTGCTCGGTGTCAATCTACAAGCAAATCAGGGCGCGAATTACGGCTTTTGGCTTTATCCGGAAGTTGGCAGTTTTGTTATTGTCGGCTTCGTCGCAGACGGTGCCGCCGGGGTGGTTCTGAGCACTGAGAAAATAAAACAGGCCGAAGTCGTCATCGGTGACACCTCCGCCGTCATGGACGCTGACGGCTGCCGTATTAAAACCGCCAATATGTCCGCCAACATCAACGCCGACAATATAATTTTTAACGGTGGCAAACTCAACGGCCTTGTTAAAATCGACGACCTCACAAAGCGGCTTAACACAATCGAAAACGAGATTAACAAGTTAAAGGGTATTATGGCCGGTTGGGTCCCTGTTGCTCAGGACGGCGGCGCAGCTCTTAAAACTGCCGCTGCCGACTGGAGCGCCGACACCCTTTTGCTGACAAAGCGCAGTGATTACGAAAACGAAAAAATTAAGCAATGAACGGACTGCAAATAGACACAACAACCGGCGACCTCCTTGTCGCACCCTCCGGCGCGCTCATCGCCCCGGCTGACTCTTTCATTGCTGAATTTGTCATCCGCTCCCTCCGCGGCGACATCAAGGAACACCCCCTCCTCGGTGCAGAAGCGCCCCTAATGCTCGCCGGCACTCCCGACCCGTTCTGGCCGGGCAACACTAAAAAAATGCTGCAAGCCTGCGGCCTCCCTGTCTCTAACCTCACACTATCCCCCGACGGGGTGGTTATAATCTCTTAGCCTATGCAGTTTATTGTTTCAGACCGTCAAACACTCCTCGACGCCGCAGTTATCGCGCTTGGCTCGGTCGCCGGTGTGTTCGCCCTCGCTCAGCGCAACGACATCAGTATAACGGCCACACTCGCCGACGGCCTCCCGCTCATCTTTGAGCTCGAGGACGTTGTGGCCCCGGCTGTCCGCTCGGCCTATGCCGTGCAACACATCAGCCCTGCCACCGACATACCCGCGCCGATTATCTGGAGTTGCTCTACCAGACCGGAACACGCCGCCCGCCTGTCGCCCAGAAGTTCGACCCCGATAACGTCGGCATTGTGGTTGACAAAATCGACGAAGTGATCGCCGACCTTAACGCCGGCCGACCGCTCAACATTCAGAGCAAAAACGAACTTACACGAATTTTTCAGGACCCTTTCGACGAGGTGTTCTCTTAACTCTTTTAATCCCTCAAAATGGAACCACTCACCCAAAACGACCTCAAGCAGCTTGACACGGCGCGCTGCTGCTTCAAGCTCAGGCCATACGCGACGCGGTGGCCGCTAAAACCGTGTCGGCCCGTCAGGTTGGCGAGCTGTTCTGCGGCCTCATTGAAGCCTGCGACGACATCAACGCTGCCGTCAGCCTCTTTTTATCGGTCAACCTCCCGGAGATTTTGGCCGACATCGACAAACGGCTCGCCGGGGCTGACACTGCCGCAGCCGACACACGCGCGGAGCTCCAAAAGTCCGAAGCCGCCCGCGCCCGTATCGACTCGCTCATCTCCCAGCTATCCGGCCAGAGCCTCGCGGCTCCGCTCCGTGTTGACATCATCAGCGCGCCCCGTACTGTAACGCTCGCCAATCCCGTGCGCCAGCAGATACGCGCCCGCCTGTTCCCCAGCTTCGGCCTCGCTCTGTCCTCTGCATGGGCGACCACCAAGCCCTCGACGTTTCGCCCGACGGCTTCATCACCCCCCGCGCGTCTCGGCCGCTCTTATGTCAATGCCGTGGCTACCTCCGACACATCGGTTTACAAAACACTTTGCATCGATGTTGTGCCACCGCGTTGCCGTCTCACGGCCTCCGGCGCGCTACGTCTCGACGGCAAAGGTAATTTAAGACTCACATAATGGCAACCGAAACACGACATATAAACTACAAAAGCGACTTTGTCTCCGTGAGCGCTTCCGCGACGCTGCCGGCCAAAATCGTGCCACTCCCCGACGGGGTGGACTTTGTGCTGACATATACAGTTAAGCACGGCCATACTTTCACGGCCTCGCGCTCCGGTGACGCTTATAAAAATTGCCTGCCCGACGGTGACGCCCTGCTTGTCATTTTCAAGGATCACGGCTTATGTGAGGGCACGCTGCGCCGTGAACTGCATTTGCAGCTAATTAACGACCTTATGCCCGACGGCCTGCAAAATGTATATTACCCCGCCGACCCGGCGTAGAGCTCTGGCAGTTCGCCACCGACTCCCCGGGCGTCGTGGAGTGCGACCTTGGCATACACCGCCGCCTGCCGTTCACTTATGAGGATTTCACGCCGGAGCAGTTGGCCGCCCTCAAAGGCGACAAGGGCGACCCGTTCACATGGCCGACTTTACCCCCACACAGATTGAGATCCTGAAAAAGCCGGCGACCGAAGCCGCGACCTCCGCCAACACAGCAGCCAAAAAAGCAAGACACCGCCGCAAATGAGGTG